>JAKATL010000037.1 GCA_021827985.1 bacterium | reverse complement strand
CCCGGGGCAGTCGCATCCGTGTGGAGACCCGCCAACAGAGCGCCGCCCCAGTCGCCGCTGCCCGTTGCCAGCGCTCGAAGCTGTACAGGCCACGATCGGCCAGCACCAGCGTCCCTGATGGCAGGTTTGGGATCAGGCGATCCGCCAAGCGACGCTCCGACATCGTGTAAGGCCCGAGGGCCACCTGGAGAAGCGCACGGGTCCCGCACTCGGCTAGGCCCACCAGCCGCACCTGGGGAAAGGCGCCGACCGCGTTGCCTCGTGACGCACCTGGCCGGCCGAACGCGGTCGCGTTGGCTGGCGTATCGGTGACGTCCAGGCAGGTACCGTCCAGGCTGAGCAGCCGCCAGTCTCGGTAGAACGCGCCCGGTGTAGTCTGCAGCCCCACCGGCTGAGCCACCGCAGCGAACAGAGCGGCCAGTGGTTCTGGACCGAGCCGACGCCTTGCCTGGAAGAGAGCCGCCTTGGTGGGAACCGTCCACCGGGTCTGCCAGCCGCTCCACCAGGCAAGGCCCTCGACCAGTTGCCGCATCACCTCCTCATACGAGGCGTCGCTGAAGAGGGCCAGGCCGAGCACGTAGTACACCACCATCCGCGCTGGCAAGAGTCGGCGCCGATGCTCCCCGCGTCCCGTGGCTGCTACCACCGCATCTACCACCTCGGGAGGGAAAATCCGGGTCAGGACCCCGATCGAGATGTGGTCAGAGAGACGCTGGTCAGTAGCTGGTTTCACCCAGCCTGCACGAGCCATCCCAACGACAATACCACAGTCTGTCGCCTAAGTAAACGGTATTGGGCTAGGCGGACGTTCCCGAGTCAGGGTGAGATCAGATGAGATCACCGCGGGGTGGCTTGGTCTGGCTACGCGGTGATGGGGACGCCTAGGAGTGTGAAGGCGCGCTGCTGGAGAGGGGTGGGGGTGGCGACCTTGAGGAAGGTGGTGTCACCGACTCGGATCTGCTGGCGAGTGAGGGTGCCCAGTTCGTCGAGGAGTCCGCTGAAGTCGTAGGCTGGGGTGCCGTCGTCCAGCTGGTGGCTTTGAGCCTTCTCCTGAGCCGCCGCCGAGCGTTGCGCCGGGGCAACCGGGTCGGCCGCAACTGGGGGGGACTCATCCCGGAACAGCAGGGGAGCCAGAGCCCGCTCCATGTGCCAGCGCACGTAGTAGGCGAGGGTGCACAGGAAGATGTGGGCCCGGACCCTCTCCTCCAGGCGATGTCGCAGCGGCCGGACCCGAAGGTCGACCGACTTCAGGGTCCGGTAGGCCCGCTCCACCCGGGCCAAGAACTTGTATATCCGCACCAGTTCCTGGGGGCTACTGTGCTCCGGGCTCAGGCTGGAGCGGATCGCGTAGATCCCGTCCAGAGCCGCCTCTCGCGCGATGTTCTCCAGAAGCCGGGAAAAGCAGAAGCTATGGTCGGTGATCTCCACCAAAAGGTGCTTGCCCACCTTGTAACGGTTCAGCACCTTGCCCACCCTGACCCCGATCTTGTCCTGGCCCTTGAGCCGCCCCGCGCTCACCGAAGCGGCCACCTTCTCCAGCTCCTGCTCGGTGGCCGCGAGCAGCTCCTCGCGCTTGCGGGCCTGTTCCCGGGCCAGGTCTGCGTTCTTGCAGACCACCAGGCGCTCCCCGGGGAACCTGGGGGACACCATCTCGGCCAGGTTCTGGTGGTCGAACAGCCCCAATCGCAGCTCCCCGTCCTCCACCAAGGCCCGGAGCTGGACCCCCTTGAGAGCCGACACCCAGTCGATCCCGCCCAGCTCCTTGAGCGCCTCGATCCGCGCCGAGGTCAACATCCCCCGGTCTCCAACCATCACCAGCTGCTCCAAGCCGAAGCGTTGCTGCAGCTTCTCCACCTGGGCGGCCACGGTCTGGGGGTCCGAGGTGTTGCCCGCGAACGCCTCCACCGCCACCGGACGGCCCTCCCAGTCGGCCAATATCCCGAACTCCACCTGCAGCGTGCCCTTCTTGCCATCCCGGCTGTAGCCGCGGCGGGCGAGCGGGCAGTGCCGCCCCTCCACCACCACCGAAGTCAGGTCGTACAGCACCAAGCTGCCGTTGTGGAGGTGCCGGCTGGCCAACTGCGCCTCCGCCTGCATCTGGCGTTGTCCCAGCCAGTCCAGCGCCGCGTAGAGATCGTCCTCATCGGCATCCTCCACCCCCAGCAACGAGCCCATGGTGGTGCTCTGCCAGCTCCGGGCGGTGGCCAGTTTGGAGCTGGGACGGATCACTTGACGCACCACCATCGCCACCACCAGTTCCCGCTCCCGCTGCGGCCGGGTGGCCAGCACCCGGTCCAGGCCCAGCTGGCGCAGGGTCCCCAGCACCGCCAGCACATGACCGTGGGGCTTGGAGCTCAGGACTTCAAACGCCTCCTCCAGGTCTCCGACTGGGCGCCCCTGGAGGACTTGGCGGATGGCGTCGATGGCAGCCATGGGCAAAGGCGTGAGGTTGGCCAGGGTGCGGTGCTTTACCTTGCCCTGGTCGCGGTAGGACTGGCGGAGCAGGTAGCTGACGTGGCTGCCCTGGTGGCTGGAGATGCGGTCGATGTGCATGGAGTTGCCACGTGGCTTGGCCACGTAGAGATATTACCACGCTCCCTGCCATCTGTCAAGTGCCGAGTGGCTACATGGCTACATCTCAGCCAACTCTTGAACTCGGTTCACTTCAACATCCCCGGGAACTTCCGGCCAAACTTGGTCCCCGCCACCAACGTCCCCAGGTCGAGCACCACCAGGCGACGGTTCCGCAGGGTCTCCGGCACGTCCCCGCTGGCGATCCGCTGCGCCAGCCCCTCGGCAATGGCGGTCTTGCCGACGCCCGGATCCCTGATGAGAACGGGGTTGTTCTTGGTCTGCCTCGCCAGCGCCTGCATGCTCCGGCGAATATCCTCGTCGCGGCCGATCACCGGGTCCAGCTTGCCCTCACGGGCACGGTGCGTGAGGTCTACGCCGTAGCGCTCCAGCACCTGAAGCTTGCTCTCGGGGTTGGGATCGGTCACGTGCTGACCCTGGCGCAGCACCTGCTCCAGGTCATGGGAGGGAACCGGGGTCGCCCCCGCTGCCGGGGTCGGCACTTGAGATCTGACACCAGCCGACCTCTCATCTGGGCGGGCTCGGCCTCCAACTGCTGAAGCAATGGGGCCACGGTCCCATCAGGTTGCTGCAGCAGCGCCAGCAGCAGGTGCTCCGGATCGATCTCAGGGTACTGGTAACTGGTCGCCAGCTGCGCGGCCTCTTCCAAAGCCTCCTGGCTGCGCTGCGTGAATCTATCCAAACGCATGTGAACCTCCCGAGCGAAGGTGTCGCTCAATTGCCGCATACCCCGCGGCAAGTTCCTGACTCTCGGCCGCCGGTTGGTTTTCCGCCTGCCAGAAGACCCTGCCCGCAACCGAAGCCGGCGCAACTGGCGGCGGATGTGGAGAGGCGACTGCCACGGCGCCGAAAGGCGGTGCCACCGGAGCTTCGACCGGGCACGTGCCGCCACCGGCAGCTGGCTGTCCACTTTGCCTTCAGGGAATCCCCAGCCAACACCAAGGCGGGCTGGAGGTCAAGCTGGGACGTTAGGGAAGAGTCCGGGCCAGCCCCGCCCGGGCATTAGGAGGATCGATCAGGCCAGCGCATACGCTCAGTGGCCGCCAGTGGAGGTGCATGCCATGGCGCAGTCCGACCACCCCTCGACCCGAGGAGCGCTGTCGCCGACCGGAGCCGTCGCGGCTGCCCCGGGATCCGCTCGCAACCGCCCCACCGGAATGGTCGTCGGCCCCCTAGAGGTGAGCGACCCTCCTGACGCCAGCCGCCCGACCCACCTGCGGCGCCTGACCGGGCTGCGGGTGTTTGCGGCCCTGGCGGTGGTGCTGGTGCACGTGGGCTATCACTTCACCAAGTCGAACACGGTGGACGTCACCGAGGCGTACGGCTACACCGGCGTCACCTTCTTCTACCTGCTCTCCGGCTTCGTCCTCACCTGGTCCAAGCCTGGTACCAAACCGGGGCGGTTCTGGTGGAGCCGGTTCTCCCGGATCTGGCCACTCACTCTGCTTCTGACCATCTTCGCGTTCACGGTGGTTGCCGCCCAGGAGCGGATTCCGGGGACGGTGGGACAGGTCGCGAATATCCTGCTCATCCAGGCCTGGTGGCCCAAGGGCAGCTGGTACTTCGGCGGCAACGGCGTGAGCTGGTCGCTCTCCTGCGAGATGTTCTTCTACCTCCTGTTCCCTCTTCTGATCCTCGCGGTGCGACGGCTGCGCTGGCGCGGGCTGGGGCTGACCGCCGCGGGCGTGCTCATCATCCAGGTGGGAGCGCCGGTGGTGGCGGCGCTGCTGAAGATGCCAGGCAACATTTACTTCTGGCTCTTCTTCATCTTTCCGCCCTACCGGCTGCTGGAGTTCATCCTGGGCATGCTGCTGGCCCGGGCGGTGGTGCTGGGCCTCAAGGTACGCTGGCCGCGATCGACCACCATGATGGCCCTCGCCGGCCTGGGCCTGGTCGCCTTCGCCTGCACCGAGTACACGGTCTCGACCGGCCAGTACCTGGACCGCCCGTTTGTTGCCCTGGCGGTCATCCCGTGGCTGGCGGTGCTCCTGCTGGCAGGCGCCACCCAGGATCTGCGCAGGGTGTCATCCTGGTTGCGATCCGGGTTGCTGGTGGCCTTGGGCGAGTCCTCGTTCGCCCTGTATCTGATTCACAAGCCGCTCTACTTGTTCACCAGCCGCTTCGGCTGGTGGCACAACGCCGGCCACTGGTGGGCGACCGGACGGCTGGCGCTGTTCATCCTCCTGGCCCTCGGGACCGCCGCGACCCTGCACTACCTGCTGGAGGGACCGTTGGACCGTCTGCTCCGGCGAGCCCCGACGGTGGTCCGGACGGCCCCGGGGCTGCAGTTGGCGGTCGCCGGCCTGGTGAATGAGGCTCTGGGATCATCTGGGTCGCGCCCCCGGCTGGGTTCGTGGATGTGGGGGCCGTCGCCAAGGTCGAAGCTCCGACCCCGCCACACCAATGGGCGACCTCCAAGGCGGTTCCGCCGGGATCCTCGAATGGGAGCAGGTGGCCAGCGCCCGCCAGCACCCGGAGCGTGGTCGCGGGATGGCGCTGGAGCTCCGCCCGGGCCGGGGCCATCGCCACCTGGTTGTCCCGATCCCCCCAGATAATCAGGGTGCGCTCGGCCACGGCATCCAGTCCAGGCAGGAGCAGTGTCTCGGGCCTAAACCCGAAGGGACGCATCACCCTTGGCACCACCTCCAGGTCGGCCCCGCGGGCGAAGCGGCGGCCCACCAGGTACCGGTAGCGGGCCAGGTCAGGGTCGAGCTGGGCCCCAGCCACCTCCACTTCCCTTGCCTCGGGATTGGCGTTCTGGCGGGCCCGTTGGAGCCGGACCGCTGCCCCCGGCAGGTCCGTGATGCCCGGGATCATCGACATGCTCCAGATCCATGGCAGGCGCGCCGAGATCCCAACCGGGCTGAGCAGCATGAGGTGCCGCACGCGGTCGCCGTGATCCAGGGCGAAGCCTCCCGCGGCCAGCCCCCCAGGGAATGCCCGACCAGGTCAAAGTGGCCGAGCCCTAGCCGGTCGGCCACACCCAGTAGCGCCTCACCTTCGGCTGGCGTTTACGGGCGGCCGAACCTGGCCTCCCAGGTGCTGGGGCAGGTGTTGCGGCGGGTCAGTGGCGACTACGAGGTGGCCTACGGGCACCCGGTGGTGGCGGTGGAGACGTTCACCGACCCGGCGCGGCACCGGGGGACCTGCTATGCGGCGGCAAACTTCCAGCGGCTGGGAGAGACCCAGGGGTACGGGCGGTCGGCTGGCCGGTACCACCGCCATGGGAGGGCGAAGGTGTGCTGGCTGCGGGAGCTGCGGCGCGATGCGAGCGGGCTGTTGAGCTCAGCCTTCGATCACCCCTGCATTCCCAGCTCGGGAGCGAGGAGGAAGGCAGCGATGCTGGACTTGAACCGGGTCCGGCTGACCGGCGGGGGAAGCCTGCTGGCCAAGCTGGAGGAGTTGCCGGACCACCGCAAGGCGCGGGGGATCCGGCACCGGCTGGCGGCGATCCTCTTGGTGGCGAGCAGCTTTGTGGCGATCGGGGAGTGGGCGCAGGAGGCGCCCCAGGAGGTGCTGGAGCGGCTGGGAGCGCGGCGCCACCCCAGGACCGGCAGGTATGTGGCACCCCACGAGGCGACGGTGCGGCGGGCGCTGCAGGCGGTGAACGTGGAGGCGCTGGACCGGGCGATTGGGAGCTGGCTGGAGGAGGAGGTGCGCCAGGGACGGATCGAGGAGGGCCAGCTGGCGGTGGCGGTGGACGGCAAGAGTGTGCGGGGCGCCCGCCAGGAGGATGGCCAGGCGGTTCACCTGTTCGCGGCGATGGTGCATCGGGAGGGGGTGGTGGTAGCCCAGCGGGAGGTGGATCACAAGACCAACGAGATCACCGCCTTCCAGCCGCTGCTGGAGCCGCTGGACCTGGAAGGGGTGGTGGTGACCGCGGACGCGATGCATGCCCAGGTGGAGCCCGCCCACTTCCTGGTGGCGGGCAAGGGTGCGGACTACGTGTTCACGGTCAAGGACAACCAGCCGGGCTTGAAGGAGACCCTGGAGGCGCTGGACGAGGGCTCTTTTTCCCCCTGAGCTGGTGGAGGTGAGCAAGGGCCACGGCCGGCTCGAGCGCCGAGGGCTGCGGGCCAGCAGCGCGCTCAACCAGTACCTGGCTGGTCCTGATGCACCCTCCCCCTTCCCCCACGTGGGCCAGGTGTTCCGGATCTCGAGGGAGGTCTTCGCCCTGGACGGGACCCCGGTCTCCCAGGAGACTGCCTATGGGGTCACCAGCCTTACGCCAGAACGAGCCGACCCGGCCCGGCTGATGAGGTTGGTGCGGGGCCACTGGGAGATCGAGAACCGGCTCCACTGGGTCCGGGACGTGACCATGGGGGAGGACGGCTCCCAGGTCCGCACCCGCAGCTCCCCGCATGCGATGGCGAGTCTGCGCAACCTGGCGATCGGGGCGCTGCGCCTGGTGGGAGAGGACAACATCGCCCGGGGCCGCCGCTGGGCTGGGCGAGATCCGACCAGGGCGCTGCAACTCCTGGGGCTGTAGGCGAGAAGGCGGACCCGGACCCCGGCTTGCCACCGAGCAGGCAGCTCTCCTGCGCCCGGAGGCGGTCGCTGAGCCCGACTGCTGGCAGCAGCCGGTAGCAGAGCACCCTCTTCCGGGGTCCCGCCCTGAACAGAGGGGCTCCCCCCGGATCTGGCCCGACCCATCGGAGCCTTCAGGCCCTGCCGACTTTGCCGATGACCGTGTGGCTACATCTCAGCCGATTCCTGAACTCGGTTCACTTCAACATCCCCAGGAACTTCCGGCTAGTACGATGGTGGAGGTTAGGGGGGCGGATCCATGACATCTTCGATCGAGGGCGGGGCCGCGGGAGGGGCCGGCCCGCAGCGTTCGGGCGGCACCGGGGAGGACTTGGCGCGGGTCCCAGACCTGGCGCACGGCGCGGTCATGGCGGGTCCAGTGCGCACGCGGCGTCCGGTCTACGTCGACCTGCTGCCGCCCTGCAACGCCGGGTGCCCGGCGGGGGAGAACATTCAGGCGTGGCTGGCGGAGCAGGCGGCCGGGCGGTCCGAGCAGGCCTGGCGGATCCTGGTGGCGGACAACCCGCTCCCCGCAATCCACGGACGGGTCTGCTACCACCCCTGTGAGAGCGTCTGCAACCGGGCGGAGCTGGACGACGCCGTCTCCATCCACGCCGTGGAGCGATATCTGGGGGACCTCGCCCTGGAGCGGGGGTGGCAGTACCTGCCCGCCGCCTCCCCTTCGGGAAGGCGTGTGCTGGTGGTCGGCTCCGGGCCTAGCGGCCTCTCGGCCGCCTACCACCTGGCCCTTCGCGGTCACGAGGTGGAGATCCGGGACGCCGGAGATCAGCCCGGAGGGATGATGCGCTATGGGATCCCCTCCTACCGGTTGCCGCGCGAAGTCCTGGACGCCGAGGTGGAGAGGATCCGTCGCTTGGGGGTGAGGATCACGACCGGCCACCGCGTCCAGGACCTGGAGGCCGAGCGGCGCGAGGGGGGCTTCGACGCCGTGTTCGTCGCCGTGGGAGCGCACCTCTCCAAGCGGGTGGACATCCCCGCCCAGGATGCGGGCCGCATCGTGGACGCCATCTCCTTCCTCCGGAGCGTGGCCTCGGGTGAGCGGCCATTGATCGGCAGGAGGGTGGCGGTGTACGGCGGGGGGAACACCGCCATGGACGCTGCCCGGACCGCCCGGCGGCTGGGCGCCGATGAGGCGCTGATCGTTTATCGCCGCACCAGGGCCCAGATGCCCGCCCACGAGGAGGAGGCCGAGGACGCCGAGCGCGAGGGCGTGCGGATCAACTGGCTGCGCACCATCAAAGCGTTCGACGGCCCCACTCTCAAGGTGGAGGAGATGGAGCTGGACGAAAAGGGGTTCCCCCAGCCCACCGGCCGCTATCAGGAGCTGGCGGCCGACACGGTGATACTCGCCCTGGGTCAGGACAGCGACACCGACTTCCTTCGCCGGGTCCCCGGAGTGGAGGTGGAGAAGGACGGCACCGTCCGGGTCTCGCCCACCATGATGACCGGCTGTCCCGGGGTCTTCGCCGGCGGTGACATGGTCCCCGCCGAACGGACCGTGACCGTGGGGGTCGGCCATGGCAAGAAGGCGGCTCGCAACATCGATGCCTGGCTCTCCGGACGGGTTCAGTCGCCTTCCGCCAAGCATCCTGAGGCCGCTTTCGCAGAGCTCCACCTCTGGTACTTCGGCGATGCCCACCAGCGCCGGCAACCGGTCCTGCCCGTTGAGTCCCGGGTGGCCGGTTTCGACGAGGTGGTTGGCGGGCTCACGCCGGCGGCGGCTCAGTACGAGGCCGGCCGCTGCCTCTCCTGCGGCAACTGCTTCGAGTGCGATGGCTGCCTGGGCTCTTGCCCGGAGGACGCGGTGATCAAGCTGGGCGTGGGTCTCCGCTACCGCTTCGACTATGACCGCTGCACCGGGTGTGGCAGCTGCTTCGAGCAGTGCCCGGTGCACGCCATCGAGATGGTGCCGGAGCCAGCCTCATGAGGGCCATTGTCGACGGCAACGAGGCGGCCGTGTCCACCGCCTACCGTCTCAACGAGGTCTGCTGCATCTATCCGATCACCCCGGCCTCTCCGATGGCCGAGCTGGCGGACGAGTGGGCCAGCCAGCACCGACCCAACGTCTATGGCAGCGTCCCGGCCGTGGTGGAGATGCAGAGCGAGGGGGGAGCGGCGGGGGCGTTGCACGGGGCCCTGCAGGGCGGTGCCATGGCCACCAGCTTCACCGCCTCCCAAGGGCTCCTGCTCATGATTCCCGACCTCTACAAGATCGCCGGCGAGCTCACCTCCACGGTCATCCATGTGGCGGCTCGGGCGATCGCCGGTCAGGCTCTGTCCATCTTCGGCGACCACTCCGACGTGATGGCCGCCCGACAGACCGGGTTCGCCCTCCTCTCCTCCTCCTCAGTGCAGGAGGCCCACGACCTGGCGGCGGTGGCCGAGCTGGCCACCTTGAGGGCCAGAGTCCCCTTCATCCATTTCTTCGACGGCTTCCGCACCTCCCACGAGCTCAACACCGTGGAGCTTCTGTCGGACGAGGAGCTGCGCCGGCTGGTTCCCCTGGAGCTGATCCTGGAACACCGCGGGCGGGCGCTCTCCCCTGAGCACCCGGTGATCCGGGGCACGTCCCACAACCCGGACGTGGCCTTCCAGGCTCGCGAGGCCAGCTCGCCCTATCTGGCCCGCACCCCGCAGTTGGTCCAAGAGGCGATGGATCAGCTGGCCCGGGTGAGCGGGCGGAGCTATCACCTGGTGGAGTACTCGGGGCACCCGGAGGCCGAGCAGGTCCTCGTGGCCATGGGGTCCGGCGCCCAGACCGCCGAGGAGACGGTGAAGGCGCTGGTGGCCGGAGGGGAGCGGGTCGGGGTGGTGACCGTGCACCTCTACCGCCCCTTCCCCGAAGCCGAGCTACTCCGGGCCATCCCTCAGACCGCCACCAGGATCGCCGTGCTCGACCGCACCAAGGAGCCGGGCTCCCAGGGGGAGCCGCTGTTCTTGGACGTGAGCACGGCGCTCGCCGAGGCCCATGCCCGGGGCCAGCGCCCAAGCCTCCCCCTGGTGGTCGGGTGCCGCTACGGGCTTGCGTCCAAGGAATTCACCCCGGGGATGGTGCAGGGGGTGTTCCAGGAGCTTCGCTCCCCGACTCCCCGGCGCCGCCTCACGGTGGGTATTCAGGATGACGTCTCGCACAGCAGCGTCGACTACGACCCCGACTTCCAGGTGGAGCCCTCGGGCACCTCTCGGGCCCTCTTTTACGGACTCGGTTCCGACGGCACGGTGGGCGCCAACAAGAACACCATCAAGATCCTGGGCACAGAGGGGGGGCTGCACGCCCAGGGATATTTCGTCTACGACTCCAAGAAGTCGGGCTCCCAGACCGTGTCCCACCTGAGGTTCGGCACCGAGCCCATCCGGGCTCCCTACCTGATCCGGGAGGCGGGCTTCGTGGGCTGCCACCACCCCTCGCTGCTGGAGCGGGTCGACGTGCTGGCCACCGCGGCCAGGGGGGCGACCTTCCTGCTCAACACCCCCTATTCGGCAGCCGAGGTCTGGGACCAGCTGCCCCGCCTGGTCCAGGAGGAGATCCTCCACAAGGAGATCAACTTCTGGGTGATCGACGCCGGTGCCATCGCCCGGGACCTGGGGTTGGGGGGCCGGGTCAACACAGTCCTCCAGGCCTGCTACTTTGCCATCTCCGGGGTGTTGGAGCGGGAGGTCGCGGTCGCCCGCATCAAGGAGGCGATCGAGAAGACGTACGGGCGGCGCGGATCCAGGACTGTGCGGGCCAACCTGATGGCCGTGGACGCCGCGCTGGAGAGGCTGGAACGGGTGGTGGTTCCGACATCCGTCACCTCAGAGCGCCCGCTCATCGCTCCCGTGCCCGAGAGCGCCCCGAAGTTCGTCCGCGAGGTGACCGCCCGGCTGA
This sequence comes from bacterium, assembly GCA_021827985.1. GTDB lineage: Bacteria > Chloroflexota > Dormibacteria > Aeolococcales > Bog-877 > JAJYXT01. Next base: position 19,505 of record JAKATL010000037.1, on the reverse strand, counting down.
TGGCGGGCCACGGGGACGAGGTCCCGGTGGGGGCCCTGCCTCCCGATGGAACTTGGCCCACGGGGACCGCCGTGTATGAGAAGCCCCGGGTCTCGGAGCTGGTCGCCAGCTGGGACCCCGACCTGTGCATCCAGTGCGGGAACTGCAGCTTCGTCTGCCCCCACAGCGTGATCCGCTCCAAGTTCTATCCGGCGGCCCGACTCGCCGGGGCGCCCTCCGGCTTCAAGTCCCGAGAGCTCAATGCCCGGGGCCTGCCGGAGACCGCCTACACCCTGCAGGTGTACCCGGAGGACTGCACCGGGTGCGCCCTCTGCTTCGAAGCCTGCCCGATCACCGATCCTCACGACCCAGCACGGCGGGCCATCAACCTGGAGGAGATCTCGCCCATCCTGGAGCGCGAGCGGGCAAGCATCTGCTTCTTCGAGTCCCTGCCCGTACCTGACCGATCTCGGGTGGACTTCGGCACCGTCCGAGGGGCCCAGTTCCTGGAGCCCCTCTTTGAGTTCTCCGGAGCCTGTGCCGGCTGCGGCGAGACCCCCTACCTCAAGCTGCTCACTCAGCTCTTCGGAGATCGGCTGGTGGTGGCCAACGCCACCGGGTGCTCCTCGATCTACGGCGGAAACCTGCCCACCACCCCCTGGACCAAGGATGCCCACGGGCGCGGGCCGGCCTGGTCCAACTCGCTGTTCGAGGACAACGCTGAGTTCGGCCTCGGACTGCGTCTCGCCGCCGACCGCCAGCTGGCGCTGGCCCGCCGCCGGCTCTCCGAGCTGAGCCCGCAGCTGGGCCAGGAGCTGGTAGATGAGGCCCTGAGCGCCCCCCAGCGCACCGAATCGCAGTTCGCCGCCCAGCGCGAGCGAGTGGAGGTGCTGCGCCAGCGGCTGGCCCAGGTCGAGGGCGCAGCGGCCCAGGACCTCGGCTCTGTCCTTGACCATCTGGTCCGGCGCAGCGTCTGGATCGTGGGGGGCGACGGCTGGGCTTACGACATCGGTTTCGGGGGGCTGGACCACGTCCTGGCCAGCGGCCGAAATGTCAACATCCTGGTCCTGGACACCGAGGTCTACTCCAACACCGGGGGGCAGATGTCCAAGGCCACTCCCCTGGGGGCGGTGGCCAAGTTCGCCGCCGCCGGCAAGACCGCTGAGAAGAAGGACCTGGCCCTCCAGGCGATCGCCTATGGGAACGTGTACGTCGCCCGGGTGGCCATGGGCGCCGACCCGGAGCAGACCCTCCGGGCCTTCCGCGAGGCGGAGGCGTACGACGGGACCTCCCTGATCATCGCCTACAGCCACTGCATCGCCCACGGCATCGACATGCAGAAGGGGCTCGACCAGCAGTACCGGGCGGTCGCCAGCGGCTACTGGCCCCTTCTGCGCTACGACCCGGTGGTGCGCCGCGAGGGGGGCAACCCCTTCCTCCTCGACTCCCCGCGCCCCCGGCTGCCCCTTCCCGAGTACACCGGGCGGGAGATCCGCTATTCCTCGCTCACCCGGACTGACCCGGAGGAGGCGGAGAGGCTGGCCCGTCTGGGGGCGGAGGCGGTGGCACGGCGCTGGGCCACCTATGAGGAGATGGCCTCCCGGCCCGCCGCGGCGTTCGCCGCTGACGCCCGGCGCTCCAGCTGATGGACCTCACCGCAACCTATCTCGGGCTCAGCCTGCGCAATCCCCTCGTCGCCTCGCCGTCGCCGCTCTCCCGAACTGTGACCGGCGTGCGCCGCCTGGTGGAGGCCGGTGTCGGAGCGGTGGTGCTCCCGTCGCTCTTCGAGGAGGACATCCTGGAGGCTGAGCGCCGTGAGGGGATGCTGCTCGACCAGGGGTCGGACGTCTTCTCGGAGTCCCTCTCCTACTTTCCCGAGACGGCCGCTCCGGCCTCCTCCCCGGAGGCCTACTTGAGGTTGATCGAGAGGGCAGCCGGGGCGGTGGGAATACCGGTGCTGGCCAGCCTCAATGCCGCGACCCCTGAGGGATGGGCCGGGCTGGCCCGCTCCATGGGAGAGGCCGGAGCCGCGGCCATCGAACTCAACTTCTATCAGCTGCCGGCGGATCTGGAGACGACGTCGGGGGAGGTGGAGACCCGGCTTCTGGAGGCGGTCCAGGCCGCCAGGGCGGCAGCCCGGGTCCCGGTGGCGGTGAAGCTGGTGCCCTACTTCAGCTCCCTCGGCGAGATGGCGATTCGTCTGGACCGCGCAGGTGCCGACGGGCTGATCCTCTTCAACCGCTGGCTGCAACCCGAGATCGACCCGGAGAGCGGACGGGCGCTCCCTGGGATCGGGCTCTCCACTCCAATGGATGGCCGCCTTCCGCGGCTTTGGATCGCGCTGCTCCGGGGAAGGGTGAGGGCCTCCCTGGCGGGGAGCTCCGGGGTGGAGTCCACCCAAGACCTGATCCGCTATCTGCTGGCTGGTGCCGACGCGGTGATGACCACCTCGGCCCTCCTGCGCCACGGCCCGGACCACGCCCGGTCTCTGCTGGACGGGCTGATGGGCTGGATGGCAGCACATGGACTGCAGCGGCTGGCGGATATCCGCACCAGGGCCGCCGCCGCCACCCGCCCGGCTGAGCTACGCTCAGCCTATGTTGAGGCTCTCCGTGTGGCCAATTCGCAGGACCAGGGCCCTTGGTGAAGCAGGGAGGACCAAAGTTGGTGGAGTGTAGGGGCCGGCGATGGAGCTGACCCGGCGCCGGCTCGGCCGCACCGACATGGAGATCACCCAGGTGGGATTCGGCGCCTGGGCCGCAGGTGGGTCGGGGTGGGCCTTCTCCTGGGGCCCGCAGGACGATGAGCTCTCCATCGCCGCCATCCACCGCGCCCTGGACCTGGGTGTGAATTGGATCGACACCGCTGCGGTGTATGGACTGGGCCACTCGGAGGAGGTGGTGGCGCAGGCGCTGGAGGGGATCGCGGCGGGCGACCGCCCCTACGTTTTCACCAAGTGCGGACTGGTGTGGGATGAGTCCGACCACCGTCGAGAGCCAAAGGAGGTGGGGCGGCCGGAGTCCATTCGCCGCGAGCTGGAGGCTTCCCTCCGACGTCTCCGGGTGGAGCGGGTGGACCTCTACCAGATGCACTGGCCGGCGGAGGACGGGACACCCCTCGAGGAGTACTGGGGCTGCCTGCTGGATCTGCAACGCGAGGGGAAGGTCCGCTGGGTCGGACTGTCCAACCACGACCGCGCCCAGCTGGAGGCGGCCGAGCGCCTAGGCCACGTCGACTCGCTGCAACCCCCCTTCTCCATGATCAGGAGGGAGGCGGCTGCCGAGATCATCCCCTGGTGCCGGGAACACGGCACCGGGGTGATCGTCTACAGCCCGATGCAGGCCGGGCTGCTAACCGGGGCCTTTTCCTGGGATCGGGCGGCCTCGCTCTCCTCCGACGATTGGAGGTCGCGTGACCCCGAATTCCAGGGGACCAGGCTGGCTCGCAACCTCGAGCTGGCCGAGGCGCTGCGGCCGATCGCGCACCGCCATGGGCAAACCGTGGCCGCCGTGGCCGTGGCCTGGACTTTGAGCTGGCCCGGGGTCACCGGGGCGATCGTGGGCGCGAGGAGCCCCTCCCAGGTGGATGGATGGGTGGGCGCGGGAACCATGCAGCTGACATCACGGGATCTTGACGAGATCTCCAACGCCGCGGCAGGCGCCGGAGGGGGACCGGTCAGACCCGGCTGACCGGATGCTGAGAGGTCGGCCCCTCCGGTTCCCCTCCATGTCGACGGGGCCGAAGGTTGGCTCCCAACCGCAGGTCGCGCCCCGGTGACGGTCGCCCTCTTAAGGGCCGACCTGGCTCTTGTGATCGTCTGCTCTGCGATCCGCTCGGCCGGGCCGGCTCCCGCCCCGCTGGCCGGCACGGCGGCGGCCCCACTGATAGGCTGAGGCAGTTGCGCCGGTAGATGGGAGGTGCGCCTCTTGCCCAGAGATGCAACGGGGTCCCTGGAGGTCAGCCTGGAGGTGACCGGGTCGACCTTCGACGGCATCACCGCAGACCAGTGGGACCTGCCCACGCCGTGCACGGAGTGGACGGTTCGTCAGGTGGCCGAGCACCTAATCGGAGGCAATGACCTCTTCACTCGAGCCCTCGGAGGGGACGCGCCCGGCTTGCCTCCGGGAGGGGCAGCGCTGCCCGATGCGTACCGCGAGTCGGCCGCGCGGCTACTGGCGGCCTTCCGCCGGCCCGGGGTGATGGACAGGGTGGTCCAGGTGCCGTTCGGGTCCGTTCCCGGAGCGGTCGCCTTCGGGCTCCGGGTCACCGAGATCCTGGTGCATGGATGGGACCTGGCCCAGGCCACCGGGCAGACGCCCGCGTTCCCCGAGGAGGTGGCAGAGCAGGCGCTCGCCTTCACCGCGCCGATGCTGGAGCGAATCCCGCCCGATCGGCAACCCTTCGGCCCCCCACAGCCGGTGGACCCCGGCGCTCCGGCCATCGACCGGCTGGCGGCCCGCCTGGGGCGGACCGTGTCCCGCAAGGTCGCGGGGGGCTGACAGGAAGTCGCCGAGGCAGGACCACGAGCACCGGTCCCAGCCTGGTCGAGTCCGCCGGCCCGCGCCGGGCCGTGGTCGGCGACTAGTGGAAGCTTCCCCCGATCCGCTCCGGCACCACCCGGATGATCACGCGTCTCTCCCCCGGCTGCAGGGGGAAGTTGGGATCCCCGTTGTACTTCTGGCTGAGGGAGCGGATGTGCTCCACGCCCCCCTCCTCGATCAGCTCGGCATGCCCCTGGATAGTGAGCGAGTCATAGGGATTCTCGCTGTCCACGAGGGAGATGGCGATCCGGGAGTCGCGCTCCAGGTTGCGGGCCTTGACCCGGCCGAGAGCGGTGTTCAGCAGCACCGCCGCGCCGTCGGTGTCCACCCAGAGGGCGGTCACGTGGGGGCTGCCGTCGGGGTTCACGGTGGCGACGTGGGCGAACTGGCGCCGACGGAGGAATCCGACCTGTCGCGGAGTCAAGGCCGTGCTCATGGCAGGGAGCGTACCGCGTCCGGGCCGCCATCTGCGAGCATGACCGGGTGCGCGCCGAGGTCACCGTCGGCACTTGCAACTGGAGCGATCACGAGGGCTTCTACCCCAAGGGGCTGCCCCCGGGGCGTCGGCTGGAGCACTATGCCCGATTTTTCCCCCTGGTGGAGGTAGACAGCAGTTACTACGCCATCCCTCCCCCCGCCCGGACCGCTGCCTGGGCTGAGGTCACCCCTGCCAACTTCCGCTTCAACGTCAAGGCCTACCGCTCGCTGACCTACCACGAGCGCGAGGACGGCCGCGCCCGCGAGCCCACACCCGAGGAGGTGGAGCGCTTCCTGGCCTGCCTTGAGCCGCTGCGCGAAGCGGGGAAGCTGGTGGCGATGCACTACCAGTTCCCCCCCTGGTTCACCAGGGGCGCCGAGAGCCTGGAACGGTTGGAGCGGATCCGCTCCCGCCACCCCGATGACCTGCTGGTCTTCGAGTTCCGACACCGCAGCTGGGCCCAGCCCGGTGCGGAGTCGGCGTTCGTGTTCCTGCGCAGCCGGGCAGTCTCCCTCTGCCTCGTGGATGAGCCCCAGCTGGGGGATGGTTCGTTCCCTCGGCTGCTGCAGGTGACCGACCCCCGGCTGGTCGTGGTGCGCTTCCACGGGCGCAACCGGGCAACCTGGTATGCGAAGGGCCGCCGGAGCGGCGACCGCTTCGACTACCTGTACTCGCGGGAGGAGCTGGCTGACTGGGTGCCCTCGATCACCCGGCTGGCTGAGACCGCCGCCCGCGTCCAGCTGCTCTTCAACAACAACCGCGCCAACTATGCGGTGATCAACGGCCTGCAGATGGCCGAGCTGCTGCAGTTGGGATACCCACCCCCCGAGGAATCCCTGGCCGCGGCCCCGCCACTCTTCCCCGACCAGGGGGAGGGGGCCAGGACTTGAACCTCAGCCCGGACCATCTGCTTCAGACCTACGGGTACGCCGCGGTCCTGGCCGGCCCGCTCCTGGAGAGCACCGGCGTGCCGTTTCCCGGGGAGACCCTGCTTATCCTGGGAGCCGCCTACTCGGCGGACACCGGTCGGCTCAGCCTTCCGGTGGTGATCCTCTGCGCCTTCGGCGGGGCGGTGCTGGGCGACAACCTCGGCTACGGCGTGGGCCGTCTCCTGGATCGGGAGCTGGTCGCCAGGTGGGGGGCCCGGGTGGGGCTGACCGCGCGACGCCAACAGCTGATCCAGCGCTTCTTCGAGCGCCGCGGACCGCTGGCCGTGGTGGTGGCCCGGTTCATCGCCCTGCTCCGCACCTTCGGCGCCCTCCTCGCAGGGGTGGGGGAGATGCCCTACCGGCTCTTCCTGCCGTTCAACGTGCTCGGGGGCGCGGCCTGGGCGACCGCCTACGGCCTTCTGGGCTTTGAACTCGGACACGCCTATCAGAAGGCGAGCGGCGCGGTCGGGGCCGCCACCCTGGCCCTGGCTGTCGCCGCCGCGGTGCTGATCCTTGTTGGGGTGTTCTTCTTCCGGCGCAGATTGGAGCGCTGGCTGCTCGGGGAGTGAGCCGGGAAGCTCAACCGGGCAGGTGCGCCACTGGGCGACGGGACATGCGGGGCTTCCGCCCTCCGCGCCGGCCGCTGAGCAGGCGGCCGAGCTCCTCAGGACCCAGTGCCGGGGCGAAGTGGTGGCCCTGGAACTTCGCCTGGGGGAGCATGGAGCGGAGGACCTTGGCCTGGCGCGCCGACTCCACCCCCTCGATCACCACCTCCAGGCGCAGGGCCAGGGCGAGGTCCACCATGCTCTGGATGAAGGCGGCTGCCGTGGGGTCGTCACTCAGCCGGCGGACGAAGGACTGGTCGACCTTGATGCAGTCCACCGGCAGCAGTTGGAGCTGGGCCAGAGAGGACTGGCCGGTGCCGAAGTCGTCGATGGCCACCCGCACGCCCAGCCGGCGGAGCTGGGCGAGCCGCTCGGTGGCGTCCCCAGGGTTGCTGGCGATGGCACTCTCGGTGATTTCCAGGATGAGTGAGGACGCCGCCAGGCCTGAGGTCTCCAGCGCCGACTCGACGTGGGAGATGATCTCCTCCTCCTGAAGCTGGCGGGGGGAGACGTTCACCGCCAGCGTCAGGTCCCGGGACGCCGGCGTGGCCCGCTGCCAGGCCCGCACCTGGTGGCAGGCCTGGCTCAGCACCCACCGCCCCAGCGGGACGATGAGCCCGGTGGACTCGGCGATGGCGACGAACTCCTGGGGCATCACCAAGCCCTGTTCCGGATCGCGCCAGCGCAGCAGCGCCTCCACCCCCACCATGTCGCTCAGCGAGCCCCGCACGATGGGTTGGTAGTGGAGAACCAGTTCGTCACGCTCCAGGGCCCGGCGGAGGCCGTTCTCGACGTGCATCCGGTGGACGGCGCGCTGATGGAGGAAGTCCTGGAAGACCACGTGCCCCCCCTTCCCCTCCGATTTGGCCGCGTAGAGGGCGATGTCCGCGTTGCGCAGGAGCACCTCGGGGTCGGTGGCCACCTCGCAGGTGACCAGCCCGATGCTGGCGGTCACGGCCACCTCCTCCCAGTTGGGAAGCCGCACCGGCCGGCGCAGGCTGTCGGTGATCCGCTCCGCCACCTTCTCCGCTTCCTCGGCCGCCACCTCCTCAAGGAGGATCGCGAACTCGTCTCCCCCCAGGCGGGCGAAGGTGTCCCCCGGACGGAGGCAGGCGCCCACGAGACGCGTCACCTCGAGCAGAGCCGAGTCCCCCGCGGCGTGGCCGAAGCTGTCGTTGATGTTCTTGAAGTTGTCGAGGTCGATCATCAGCAGGGCCAGGGGGAGGCGGCGCCGCCGCGCGTGGAGGGCGTGGTCGATACGGTCGCGCAGCAGCACCCGGTTGGCGAGCCCGGTGAGGGGGTCATGGAGGGCCTGGTGGCGGAGCTGGTCCTCCAGGGCCCGCCGCTCGGTGATGTCCCTACCCGTGATCACCAGTGCTCCAACCCCGGAGTCTGCCAGGAGGTTGGTGGCCTGAAGCTCCAGAACCCGCCAGCCGCCCTCCTTGGAGCGGACCCGCAACTCGGGCAGTGCCGAGGAGCCGCTGGCGGCAGCGGCGCCCTCGAGAGCCGCTAGCACGCGGGCCATGTCCTGGGGGTGGACCGTGTCCGACGGAGTATCCAGCCGCCCCGAGCGCAGGCGGCGGCCGAGGAACTTCTCGACCGAGGGGCTGACGTAGGTGACCTCGCCGTCCCGGTCCACGGCGATGACCAGATCGGTCGAGTTCTGCACCAGCCCGCGGAAGCGAGCCTCACTCTGGCGGATGGTGAGCGACAGCTCCGCCCGCGAGAGGGCCAGGCCCGCCTGGGCGCCGAGGACCCTTAAAGAGTCGATCAGCTCCGCTGGGGGTGGACCCGCGGACGCCAGGACCAGTGAGCCCCGGGACTCCCCGGGCGGACCGAGGGGGGCCACGGCCAACTGGTCCAGCTGCGCGCTCACGCCCAGAAACTCGCGGATCGCCGCCCCGGAGCCCGGCGGCGCCGCACCCCCCGCCCCCAGCAAGTAGCGGAGGCTAGGGGACGGCAGCGTACCGGGAGCCACGGCACGGGCCCCACCGGGCTCCTCACCGACCCGCAGGGGCCGGGAGACCGTGACAGCCGCTCCCACCAGCCGCACCAGCACGAGTTGCGCCCCCGCCAGCTCGGCGGCCACCGACTGCGCGGAACGGAGCAGGGCCAGCTCGATCAGGCCGGGGTTGACCGCCCCGGCCAGGACCTCGCCCGCGCGACGCAGCTCCTGGGCCAGGTCCAGCACCCGCTGGTGGCGGTCGGCAGCACTCCTCAGCAGCTGCCCCACCAAGACCCCGATGCCCACCCCCGAGAGCCCCAAAAGGAGCGTGGTCCCGACGTCGGAGAGAGATCGGGCACCCCCGTCCAGGGCCACACCGCCCAGGTAGGGGCCGAGGAAATACGCGGCCACCCACGCCGCTCCCCGGGGGCGGGAGTACAGGGACCTGAGGGTCGCCCCCATTCCCAGCACCCCCACCGAGTACAGCGGAGAGGCCAGCCCTGCCACCAGCGCGGTGAGGGCGGCCGCGGAGACCAGGTCCTCCTCGACCTGAGCCCGGCCGCGGCGGTAGGTGGCCACCCAGGAGAACCCCAGCCAGCACGCCCCCGCCGCCGCCAGCAGCCGGGCGGTGACCCCGGCCAGGGACCCCAGGTCCACCGCCACCAGAGCGGCGACCAGGCTGAGCAGCGCGATCCCGAGGAAGCTCCAGCGCAGCCGGGGCAAAAGCTCGGAGGGGGGCGAGAGGTCGGCCCTGCGGCTCGCGTGCCCGCCCCCGTGCGCGGCTCTCGTGGTGATGTACGCACCTCCAGATCGGGGCCTGGAGCAGCGCGCACCGTCCCCGTGCCTGGATCTTGCGCCCGAAGTCAGCCGGGGGCTGTCACGGCTCCGCCACGGGCGCTGAAGAACGCGTCACCCGCCAGGTCGGTCAGGACGTTGACTCCACCTTACCGCTGGCGCTCCGGAACAGCTGCCGGCTCACCCTCGGCCAGGAGATGCGGAACAGGTCGGATGCCCGCCGCAGGGCCAGCAGCTCATCGTCCTTCAGCTGGATGTCGGCGGCGGCGGCGTTGGCCTCCAGCTGGGCCACCGACTTGGCCCCGGGGATGACCACGACTCGGGGCTGGGAGATCAGGTAGGCGAGGGCGACCTGGGACGGGGTGACATCACGCCCGGCGGCGACCTCCCGCAGCACCTCGACCACCGGGGCCGCCGCCTGGAGGCCCTCCTCGGTGAAGAGGGGGCTGACCCGCCTCACGCCACCAGGGCCTTTGCCCGGGCGATAGCGGCCGCTCAGCGCTCCCTGGGCCAGGGGGCTGTAGGCAACGACGATGTGTCCGGTCGCCTGGGCCTGGGGGAGGAGCCGGCGCTCCGGCTGGGGGTGCAGCAGGTTGTAGCGCACCTGGTTGGTGAGGATCGGAACCCCCAGAAGGCGCTCCGCCCGGCGCCATCGGGAGAGGGAGTAGTTGCTGACGCCCACGTAGCGGGTGAGGCCCTCTCCCAGCGCTCGTCTCAGCCCCTCCACCTGGACGCCGAGGGGAAAGAGGGGGTTGGGCCAGTGCAGCTGATAGAGGTCGAGGTGCTCGACCCCCAGCCGCTCCAGGCTGTGGTGCAGGTGGCGCATGAGAACCTGGGGGAGTGGCACCACGGGCAGAAACTTGGTGGCCAGAAAGCGATCGCCCGCCGTTCCCGTGAGAGCCTCGCCGACCAGCCGCTCGCTGGCCCCCCGTCCGTACATCTCCGCGGTGTCCAGCAGGGTGACACCCAGCTCCAGCGCCCGGCGCACGATCGCGAGCGACTCGGCCTCTCCAAAGTCCCGGCCGTATCCCCATCCCTTTTCGCCGAACTGCCAGCAACCCAGGCCGACCACTGAGAGCTGGCGGCCGTCCACGTCGATGTAGCGCATGCCCCGATTATGTTGGGCCGGTAACGATAAGGGGGGCCCACACTTCAGAGGACGGCAGCCGATGGCTCACCCGGGACCGCTTCACCGGACCTCCGGCGGGAAGGAGGCAGGTGGGACCAAAGCGGTCGGCGGTTCCCGCGAACCCGTTTGGGGAGGCCACGCGACCTGACTTTTTCGTGTCATCCCGTCACTTGACCGTCACTTGAGGTTCCGTTAACCTGACTGCCACCTGGGGAGGCGATGACCTGCAGCCTGTGATTTCGGCCGCCTGGGCTGCAGCGAGCCACTGGCGGGCCCCACCCGGGATTTGCGACCTGTCGGCGCAGGTCGGGAGGTCGTGCCTAGGTGAAGACGAAACTGCTGGCTGCCGCACCCGTCGTGCTGGCCGCGTTTGTGGTCCTAGGTCCGGCTGTGACCGCAAGCGCAGGCGGCTTTGAGAACGGCAACTTTGCCTGCTCCGTCAGCGGGTCGACGTGCGCGAGCCCGTTCACGACTCTGTATGCGGGCGACTCGAGCTCGATAGCCCCTTGGAAGGTCACCCAGAACAGCGTCGACTGGATCAACACCTACTGGTCGCAGCCGAGCTCCACCTCATACAGCATCGACATGAATGGGACCGCGAACTCGAAGTACACATCTGCCAATGGGCAGATCGCCCAGACGTTCCCGACCACCGCGGGTGCAACGTATGACGTTAAGTTCGAGCTGTCGGGCAACTTCAACTCCGCCTGCAAGCTTCCCGGCTCCGGGCCGACTCCCGTGCAGACCGTCTGGGTGGACGCCCCGGCCGCGCCAATTGATACGACAGGGTTGGGAACTGCATACACCTTTCCCGAGCCCGCCTCGTGGAGCTACTCCACTATGGGGTGGACTCCCGAGACGTACTCGTTCACTGCCGCCCAGGGCTCCACGAGTTCGACTCTCACCTTCACCGCCGACCCGAGCAACACCACTGACTGCGGGCCCGCGATCGGCGACGTCACCGTCACCGAATCCCCAACTTCTACGGTGACCTGCTCCGGCAGCTGCCAGTCCGAGGCCCTCAGCCCGAGCACCGGGGTGAATGGCGGCGTCAACACCAACACCAACGTCCCGAGCTACTCTCTGACCGCCGCCTTCGGCACCGGGACCCTCAACTGCGACTCGCTCGTCTCCCACGGAGGGACGGTGGATCCCCTGGCGGTCACGGCCACCTCGACCGTCGGTGGTTCGGTGACCCTCACCTTCCCGCCGTCCTTCTTCAGCAACCGCGACCAGGACGCGGACAATACCCCGGTCTGCTTCGGGGCCGACCAGCGGTTCCCGACCTGGCGGCCGGTGGAGGGGAGTACCAGCTTCCCCTACCAGGGGCTCCTCTACACCTGCGACAACCACGTGTACCGGTTTGTGACCAGGCACTTCGACTTTCCCCTCACCGCCTGCATCTCCTCCTACTCGTGGAGCGCCGGTTCCGAGACCGTGGTCATCCAGACCAGCTCCTTCGGCACGGGCGGCGGCGACCCGATGTATTGGTGATCAGCCGTGGGCCTGGGCTGGCGTGAGCCGGCCCAGGCCCACGGCCGGTCTCGACCACCCCCAACTGATCGAAGAGCTCCAAGCTCTCCTGGCGGACCTCCGGCCCGGCGCCGGGCCAGAGGTCCGCCAGCGCTTTGAGCGACAGCGCCAATTCGTACCGTGCGCCCCGGTGGCGGGCGATCTCGACTGAGGTCCGCAGGTGCGCCAAGACGGTGTCGAGATGCTCCCCCTGGCCCGACAGCGCCAGGCCCAGGACCCGCTCCATCCAGGCCACCAGGGGATCGCTCCCGGGGCTACCCGCGGCGTCGCGCAGCACCTGTTGGGCAACCTCCACGGCTGACGAGAAGTTCCCCGAAAGGAGCAGGGCCTCCGCTCGGGCGGCGTCCGCCTGCAGTACCTGCAGGCTCTCCCCGTCGCTGGCCGATAGGGCGCGGGCCTGTGCCAAAAGGTCCAGGGCCCTCTCCGTGTCTCCGCGTCGCGCCGCCAGCCTGCCCAACAGCATGGTTCCATAGCTGATGAAGGTGGGCGTGCCGGCGGCCCGGTAGGTGCGCAGGGCCTCTTCCAGAATCGTCGCGGCTCGCTCAACGTGCCCCTGGTCCGCCAGAACCTCGGCGATGTTGCCGGCTCCGACCGCCGCGGTCCATTCGTCCCCCGCCCGCCGGCAGGCGTCACACGATTGGGTGTAGAAGTCCACCGCCTGGGGCCAGTTGCCGGCGAAGTAGGCGCGGATGCCGAGCTGGTTGAGCGCCCGTGCCTCCAGCCAGGGCTGGTCCCCCAAGCGACGCAGGATCTCCAGCGCCCGACTGGCGTGCTCGCTGCCCCCCCCGCGTCCGAGGGTGAGCTCGGCGATGTCCAGGTGGACCAGTGCCGTGGCCAGAACATCCGGGGCGCCGGCGGAGTCCGCCAACCTGACCGCGTCCAGCAGGTGGTTGACGGCGTCCTGACTGTGTCCCTGCCGGTGGCGCACGAGGCCGTACTGGGCCCGAATCTCCGCGCGCAGGCGGGCGGCCTCCGGATCCTGCGCGTTCCCCAGGCTGCCTTCCGCTCGGGTCAGGGTCCCAAGTGTGAGCCGGTAGTTGCCGGCGCGGTCGGTTGCCAGCGCGATCTTGAAGTTGATCCGAGCCTGCTCCAGCCCCGACTTGGCCCAGCGCCGGCTGGCCCGATAGACCTCGGCGGCGCTAGCGAACTCCCCAAGCCTTCCCCGGGCGTCTCCCAGGGCCTCGGCCACCTGGAGCAGCTCTGAGGCGGCGACGTCCCCCAAGGCCCGGGCCGCTTCGAGAGCCTGATCGTAGAAGGTGGCCGCCTCGAAGCTTGCGTACACGGTCCGAGCTTGATCACCGGCCAGCCGGGCATAGTGCCAGGCCGGTCGGTGCTGCAGAGCGTGTCCGAAGTGCAGGGCGAGCAGGCCGGCGATCTCTGCTGCCTCGCCACCGGCCCGCCGTTCCAGCACCTCTCCGGCCCTCGCGTGCAGCTCCCTCCGGCGAGCGTAGGGCAACCCCTCGTAGGCCGCGTCGCGCAGCATGTTGTGCCGAAAGCGCAGGTTGCCCGAGGCGTCCGCAGGGAGGAACTCCTCGAGGGCGCCCAGCCGCTCCGAGTCGAGCGCCTCCTCCGTCATCTCCTCCACCACCGGTATGGAGACCTGCAGTCCCAGGACGGAGGCCACTCGCAGGAGGCGCCGATCTGGCGGAGATAACCGGTCGATCTGCGCCGCCAGCACCTCCTCGACGGTGTCCGGCAGCGACGTGCCGAAGCCCGACTGCTGGCTGGTCTCTATCAATTGCAGGAGAAACAGGGGGTTGCCGCCGCCGCGCTCCGAGATGGTTCGGAGCTCGTGCGGCGCGAGCGGTTGCTGGCTGGTGGCGGAGAGCAGAAGCTGAGCAACAGCCAACTCACCCAGGGGCTTCAGCTCCCAGCTCACGACGTGAGCCAGACCCTCTGTGAGCAGGCCTTTATCCTGCGGTCGCCGGGAAAGGACCAGCAACCAGGGTCGGCTGGAGAGTGAGCCGATCACCGCCCGAACCAACCCGGAGCTGGCGTCATCCATCCAATGGGTGTCGTCGAAGAGGATCAGGGTGGGGCCGGCCAGTACCGCGGTCATGAACTGGAGGACGACATCCTCGAGGCGCTCTCGGCGGAAGCGCTCCTCCAGGGCGTCCACCTCCAGGGTGGGGGGCACCTCGGCTCCCATCACTCCGGCGAGGAGCGGGAGCCACGGAACCAGCCGGGGTGACAGCTGCTGGACCGACTCCGTCAGCGCCCGACCGATCGCCTCTGGCGCAGACCCGGGATCCACTCCTAGCGCTTGGAGTCCCAACGCTCCCATCGACGCATACGGGAGCATCGACCGGTACTCATCGCATACCACCGAGAAGACTGACACCCCCGCGGCCCGCCGCCGCAGCTCCTCCAGGAGCCGGGACTTGCCGATTCCCGGCGGCCCCACCAGCTCCACGCAGCTGCCCTCTCTGTTGGCCGCGGCGACAAGGCGCTCTTCGAGTAGCCGCAATTCGCTGTCCCGCCCCACCAGGTCCGGCCCTTGTGTCCCCAGCGCCGCCGCGCTCCGCTCCGGGGATCCGACCCGGTGGGCGTGGACCGGCTGGGACTTACCCTTGACCAGGAACGGCTCCAGCTCTTCGCTCTGGAAGCGGATCCGGCTGCGCCCCAGCGCGGCCTCGGAAGCGAGAAGCTCACCGGGGGCAGCGCGCCCCATGAGCCGGGCGGCGAGGTTGATGGCATCTCCCTTGGCGGAGTAGGTGCGGCGGTAGGAGGGGCCAAAGTCCCCGGTGAAGACACGGCCGTGATTTACCCCCGCCCGGAGCCTCAGCCCGCTCACCTGGTTCAGGATCTCCCGGACCGCGACCAGCAGCCGTCCCGTGTCATCGTCGGTGGCTCGGGGGGCGCCCGAAACCAGCATGACCTTGCCCCCGTCCTCGGCTATGTCGGTCTCCCAGAAGGTGACGCCGTGCGCCTCGCACACCTCCTGGACCAGCGACACCACCAGGTCCAGCTCTTGGGCCAGCTCGTGCACGCCTCTGTCGGCCAGGAACTGGCCCACCCCCCCGAACTCCAGGAACGCCACCGCCACCTGCCGGTGTTCGCTCTCGACCGGAATGGCCAGGAGGTGGGTGCGCAGGCCGCTGGGCAGACTGAGGCTGGGCCGGTAGCTTCCCGGGTCAGCCGGCGGGGCTGGAGCCGGTGCCGCCAGGCGGGGTGGGCCGGCGATGAGGACCCCGTCCTCCTTGGCAGCTCCGAGCATGTCGGGATCCAGGTGGCGGGCGGTCGCCCTGCTCACCACGATCTCGCCGGCCTCCGCGACCGCCTCCATGTGGGCGGTGACCGTCGCCGCCGGCCCGGTCACCAGCAGTTCACGGTGCCGCGTCCCCACCAGGAAGAAGGTGAACAGCCCGCTGTTGATACCCACCGACATGCGCAGGGTCGACAGGCCCGCCGAAGTCCTGAGGTTGCCCAGCCGCGTCATCCGCCGTTGCATCTGGCAGGCGGCGGCGACCGCCCGCTGAGCGTGCTCGGGCCCCGTGAACCACACCAGAACGGCATCCCCGCCCCACTTGACCAGCTCACCGGAATTGGCGTAGGCAACCTCGAGCAGGCTGCCGAAGGTCCGGTCCAGGTATCCGGTCAGCTCCTCGGCACCGGCCTTGCCGCGCGAGGCCAGCATCTCGGTGAGCTTGGTGAAGCCTGAAATGTCGACGAAGGCGAGGGTGCCCTCCACCTCCCGGACCAGCTCCCCTGAGCCGGCGGCGACCCAAGCCAGGGCCAGCCCGGGGACGTACGGGAGGAGGGCCGACTCCGCCTCCTCACCCAGAGGCTCATCGCCGGACACCGCAGGGCCATGGTGCCCGATTTCGTTCACTGGAGGCGTCGCGCCGCCGGGATCCGGCCGATCAGGGGCCGGATGGCACCGCGCCGCAACGGGAAACTCAAGCCCGACAGGGAGCCGTTTCGAAACGGGCCGTCTGCGCGCCGACCCGCCAGCTCAATGCCACCTGACCTGTCCACTTCGCCGAGTTTGGACGAGCGAAACCACCGCCGCTCCGCGGTCCGCAGCCGCTCATGGCACCAGGGGGACCCAGGCGCGGACCGCGCAATTCGTACTCTCCGCCTTCCAGCCAGCTGCACCCGGAGCCGCCCCGGCGGCGGCCACCGCCGGTACTTGTCTCATCCCCCGTCCCAGCTGTCAATACCTCATCTCACCTCCGTCCGGCACGCCTTCGCCGGGAAGGCCGGAAGTGGCGGAATCCGGGGGTGACCAAAGTCTCAGACCGTGGCGGGCTCCATGGTGGCGGCGGACCCGTTCCCCGGCTGCCGCGGTGTTGGGCCGCCCTGGGCGTGATGATGGGTCTGGGCGTCGATGTTCGCTTCTGGACCCCATCACTTTGGGAGGACACCGCTGATCATGGAACACGTGCATCTGGGTAGCTCGGGTCTGACGGTGAGCCGGCTCTGTCTGGGCACGATGAACTTCGGGACCAGGACCGAGCCGCCGGTGGCCCACCGGATCATGGAGCTGGCACTGGGGATGGGGGTCAACTTCTTCGACACTGCCAACGTGTACGGGCGCGCCGTCAGGATCGGCCTCACCGAGGAGGTGGTCGGGGAGTGGCTGAGCCAGGGCGACCACCGGCAGAAGGTGGTTCTGGCGACCAAGGTCTTCGCCCGCACCTCCGACTGGCCCAACGAGGGAGGTTTGTCGGCACGGCACATCATCAGCGCCTGCGAGGCCTCTCTCCGCCGGCTGCGCACCGACCACATCGACCTCTACCAGATGCACCATGTCGATCGCACCACCCCGGTGGACGAGACTCTGGAGGCCTTCGAACTTCTCCGCCAGCAGGGCAAGGTCATCTACTTTGGCTCGTCGAATTTTGCCGGTTGGCACCTGGCGCGCTTCCAGGAGCACGCGCAGGCCCGGGGAACGCAGGGCTTGGTGAGTGAGCAGTCGCTGTACAACCTCCTCTCCCGCGAGGTGGAGCTGGAGGTGCTCCCAGCCTGCCGCGAGTACGGGATCGGGATGATCCCGTGGAGCCCTCTGGCCTCCGGCATCCTGGGTGGCGCACCTGGGGTGGACCATGTGGGGAGGCGTTCAGACGCCCAGACCAGGGCCCGTGGCGAGAGGCATCGTGACCAGCTTGCCGCCTACCAGCAGCTCTGCCAGGAAATCGGGAGGCAGCCCGCCGAGGTGGCCCTGGCCTGGCTCCTGGCCCAACCCGGGGTGACCGCTCCGATCATTGGGCCGAGGACGGAGGAGCAGCTGACTCAGGCTGCCCGGGGACTCGATGTCCAGCTGGGAGATGTCGAGCTGGCCCGCCTGGACCAGATCTTCCCCGGCCCGGGAGGCGCCGCTCCCGAGGCCTATGCCTGGTAGGCGGGACGGCTCACCGTGGGTTTGCTCGCCGCCGGTCCTCCCGTCTGGTCAGCGTCGCAGCGGTTGCCGGGGCCGCCACCCGCACCAGCTCCTCGGGGACGGGCGCCGGCCTCCCGTCCGAGAGCCGCACCCAGGCCCACTCGGTCGAAATCTCCGCCAGGAGGCGGTGGTCCGAGGCCCGGTGCACCGTCGTCCGGCGCTGCCCCCGGGTGCCGCGGATCAGCTCGACCTGGACCATGAGCTCCAGTTCATCTCCGAAGCGTGCCGGAGCGTGGTAGGTCACGTCATGGTGGCGGATGACCCAGCCCCCACCATGCTGAGAAGCCCACTGCGCCCCGAAGCCGCTCGCCTCCGCGTGGCGTGAAGCCATCTCCTCTGCCCAGTTGAGGTAGACCGCGTTGTTGACGTGCCCGTACGCGTCGATCTCGTACTGCCGCACGCGCCACCGGTCCCGGTAGGTCAGAGGATCGGGATCCACTCCCCCATTATTCCCGGGCGGCTGTCTGGACTCGGGCGGTGGCGTGGCCGCATCATCGGAGCGTTTGATCCAAGCGGAGGGCAGAGTTGCGAGCTGGGACCGGGCCGAGTGTGCGGGAACATCTGACCCGCCTCGTTCCCGCATGGCGCCCGTCCGGGGAGCGGGCCGACCGGCTGGTCGTCCTGGCTCTGGCCATGGTGGCGTTCAAGGCCTCGAACTCCCAGTTCTTGAGCCAGCACCTGCCCGGGAGGGCAGCGGAGCTGGCCAACTTCATCCTCGAGTACCTGGCCTTCCTGATCTTCTGTGCCTTGACGGTCCTGGCCCTGCGCCGCCCCCTGGCCCCCTGGGTGGTCCGCTGCAGGCCCCACCGCCTTCTGGCCATGAGCCCCCTCTTCGCCGCCCTGGCCCTCTTGGTGGTTCTGTTCACTGCCGTACCCCCGGTGGTAGGGGGCCGCGAGCTGGTGGACGATGCCAACGCCATGGCCGTCTGCGGCGCTCGGGCGATCGCCGCCGGAGCCGACCCCTATCGGGTTCCGGAGATCACCTGCCTGAACTCGCTGGGCGTCTCGCCCACCCTCGCCACCCCCCTCAAGGTCGGGCCCCTTAAGAACGTGGCCGTCTACCCGACCCCGGCCCAGATCCTGGCCGCAGCCAGCAGCCCGGACCAGGGAGGTCTGCGGCTCTTCTCCCCCCTGGGGAAGCCGCCCCTGACCCCGGTGGCCATGGTGCCCGTCGCCGGCCTGCCCCTCTGGGCCAGAACCATTTGGACCGCGACCCCCGTCCTGGCGCTCCTCCTGGCGCTGATCTTCGCCGCGGGTTCGCTCTGGCCGGCCGCCGGCGGACTGCTCCTGCTCACCCTCTTTCTGAACGGTTCCCTGGTCAACTTCGCGGCCAACGGCAACGGCGAGACCTTCGCCTACGCGCTGATGGCCCTCTCTGTCCTCTGGATCCGCCGCCCGGTGGTCTCCGCCGTGTGCCTGGCGCTGGCCGTGGGAAGCAATCAGCTGGCCTGGTTCTTCGCCCCCGGTTACCTACTTCTGGCGGTCGAGGAAGGGCAGGTGGGGCGCCGCCTGGTGGCCGGGGCCGCCACCCTCGTCGTCGCCGTTATCCCTTGGCTCTTTCGGTATCCCGACGCCCTCGGCACCATCGTCGGGAACCTCCGAGCACACACCTTCCCCCTGGGTTCGGGACCCATCACCCTGGTGCTGGGCGGCTTCGTTCCTGCGCCGTCGCGCACCCTCCTGCTGGCGCTGACGGCGATGGTGATGGTGGGCATCTGGACCTGGGGGGCGCTGGCCCGGGAGTACCGAGTGGCGGCCTCGGTGCTCCTCCTCGCCGGGTTCTGGCTGAGCTGGCGCAGCCTGGACGAGTATCTGGCCCAGATCCCTCTGCTGGCGCTGGTGGCCCTGTTCGCCGTGCTGGGCAGTCGAGCGGGGAGCGGCGCCTCGGCCCCGCCACTGCCTGCTGCGGGTCACCCGAGCCCAAGGTGATCCCGCCCGGCATGACCTGACAGAATCGCTGAACTCCAACACCGCCAGGGGGTGCGCGACAAAAAAGTAGGAGCTGGGGGTCAGGCAACTGTGGTCTGGTAGGGGAGCCACTGCCAGATTTCCTGCCAACGAGTTGGGCCACTTGACTCCTGGGCACGCAGGCTGACGATGGCCGCGGCGCCGCGAACGCTCCAGCGCATGCCGGACAGCTTCATGCGCTGGGCAACCACCGTGCGACAGCCTGCCTCCACGGCCCCGC
>JAKATL010000036.1 GCA_021827985.1 bacterium | reverse complement strand
TGGGCAACACAGGCCCGCCAAGTCCAGGTAAGACCCGAAGCGGCAAACGTGGCACCGGTGGCCCCTAGGCCAAGTAAGACCGTCCGCCTTGGCCGGGTGTCACTTATTGGCACTCAGTAGGAACGGTGGCCCGCGCTAGCTCCAGAAACCGCGCCTGAACACGCGGCGGAACTGGGCTCCGCCTCGTAGGTGACCCGGATTCGCCATCGGCCGCCTACTCCAGGCGGGGTGGCGTGCCTGCCCGCCTACGGCGTGGCGGCGACGCGCCCCCGAGGTACCAAAGGCGGCCGATAGACTGGCCCGGTGATGCCGCCCGAGCCCAGAACTGCCCCGATCGAGGTCGGGCTCACCTGTCCTTGACCGCCGGCCCCGGGACAAGCGCCGCGGGAGAGGGAGCCGGGAGGCCTCCACAGAGGCACTCCGCGAGATGGCTGGCCCTCTGGGTCGGGTTGGCCCTCCTGATCGGCGCCCTGATGATCCCGCCGCTCCTGCTGGTGGCCTCGCCGGCGGTGGGCGCACTGGACCCATCCTGGCAGCTGAGCCTGGCGGCCGCCCTCGCCGATCACCTGAGGTTCGGCCCGCAGTACCTGTTCACCTACGGGCCGCTGGGCTTCATGCGCCAGTCCCTGCAGTACCCGACGGCGCTCCTCACGGATCTGGCCGTCGTCGCCCTGGTCGGCTCCGCCATCGCCTACCCGCTGGCCTTCCTGCTCTTGGCCGAGGCGGTGCGGAGGCTCACCGGCCGGAGAGGGTGGCAGGCGGGCCTGATGTTCTTGGGTGCGGCCCTGGCCGCCTTCTGGTCGGGAGCGGTCGCTGGGCCCGGGAGCCGCGCGATCATCATCTCCCTGGCGGCGCTGACCCTCGGCTGGCTCGCCTCCCGATCGAGATGGGCCATCTGGCTGGCGGCGGGCGCCGGGCTCTGCCTCGCCTTTGCCGCCCTCTACAAGATCGACTATCAGTTCGTGGCCGTCGGCGAGCTGGCGGTCTTCACCGGTGTGGCGCTCGGGGCCAGGGAGGGGCCCAGGTCCATGGCGCTCTGGGCCTGGGCCTCCGCGCTGGTCGGCTATCTCGCCATCTGGCTCCTGGCCGGACAGCGTTTGACCGACCTCCCCTCCTTCTGGATAGGCGGCTGGCAGATCTCCGAGGGGTACAGCGCCGCCATGTCGCTGGCGGCACACTGGAAGACCCTGGCGGAGCTGGCCCTGGTGGCGATGGTGGGGATCGGGCTGCCCCTGGTCGCGGAGCGCTGGCGCTCCCGGCAGATCTCCGCCCAGGCGGTGGCGGTGCTGATCAGCCTGCCCTGGCTGTACGCCACCTGGAAGGACGGGATGGTGAGGCAGGGTGGATTCGCTGGAGGGAACGTGCGGGTGCTGGTGCTGTTCGCCGGCATCCTGGCAGTGGCCTGGCTGGTTACGGTGGCAAGTCCCAGCGTCCTCTCCTGGCGCACCCTGCCACCTCTGCTGGGCGCGGTGGTCTGCGTCGGAGTGATCGTGTACGGCTTCGGCTGGAGCTTGGGCACGAGGTGGATACTCACCGTCTTCCCGCCCCCGCCGCCCGGGCCGGTGAGCACCGTGGGGAACGTCCCCTCCTCGATAACCGCCTCGCTGCGCGGGCACACGGTGGCGGCGCTGCCCTGGGACGCCGCCTACGTGATCGAGAACCATCTCTCCTGGGACACCCTGCCGGAGCCCCAGACCTACTCCGCCTACACCCCCTACCTGGACCACCTGGACGCCAACCAGCTGGCCTCCCCGGGGGGAGCTCAGCGGCTGTTAGTCACCCTGGAGGACATCGACGCCCGGTACCTCTTCTGGGACCCCCCGGCGGTCTGGGACACCGTGATCTCGCGCTACTCCTGTGGCACCACTTTCCCGGGCAGCGTGGTGCTGGACCGCCGACCGCCGGCGGTGGGCCGCCAGGTGCCGATTGGGCAGGAGTCGGGAAGGGTGGGCAGCTGGATCCCCGTGCCCAAAACCTCGGCACCGTATGAGTTCGCCTCCCTGCGGCTGGGCAGCTCGCCGGAGGGGCGGGCGCTCAACCTGGCGCTCCGCCAGACGGCGGTGATGGCCATGCTCCAGCTCAGCAACGGCAAGGTGGTAGGGCCGGTCCGGCTCATCACCAGCACCGCCGTGGACGGGCTCTACCTCTCCCACTACCTGACTTCCACGGGGGCGCTGTGCCGGGTGCTGTCGGGAGATGGAGCCGGGGTCCCGGGCATCACGGCGATCCGGCTGATCATCAGCCATCCGTCGGAATGGGCCCCATCTTTGACCATCCGTTTCACGGCCGCCCGATGATCCCCCCGCCCCGGCGGCCCCGGGTCGGCCCCCCAACTGGGGCCGCTATCATCGGGCCGCGGGAGGAAGCCGGTGGGGACGGGCCAAGGCGCTGCGGACGGTGCGGCCCCTCAAGGAGAGTGTGGCGATGAGCGTTCGGGTCGAGAGCGCCCGCGTGGCGGTCGTCGGGGCCGGATACGTCGGGCTGAGCACGGCCGTGTCGCTGGCCCACCTGGGGCACCGGGTCTCCCTGGGGGAGGTGGACCCGGGGAAGGTGGCGCGGCTGCGCCAGGGCACCCCCACCATCGTCGAGGAGGGGCTGGCGGAGATCCTCCGCGAGGGGCTGGACTCGGGCAGGCTGACGATCGAGGAGGGGGCGGTGGCCGCGGTCACGGAGGCCGAGTTCGTGTTCCTCTGCCTTCCCACCCCCCAGGGGGAGGACGGGGCGGCCGACCTCAGCTACCTGGAGGCGGTCGCCGGGGACATCGGGCCGCACCTGGCCCGTGAGGCCGTCGTGGTGAACAAGTCGACCGTCCCGGTGGGCTCGACCCTGGCCGTGGAGCGTCTTCTCAACCGCCCGGACGTGAGGGTGGTCTCCAACCCCGAGTTCCTTCGCGAGGGGTCGGCCATCCACGACTGCCTCCACCCCGAACGGATCGTGGTGGGCGCCGACGACCCCAAGGCGGCCGCCCGCGTGGGAGCGCTGTTCTCCCCCACCAACGCCCCGGTCCTCATCACCTCGGCGGCCAGCGCCGAGACCATCAAGTACGCCAGCAACGCCTTCCTGGCCACCAAGCTCAGCTTCGTGAACTCGGTGGCCACCCTCTGCGAGTACCTGGGGGCGGATGTCCGGGACGTTCTCCTGGGAATGGCCTACGACCACCGGATCGGCTTCGACTACCTGCGCCCTGGCCCCGGTTGGGGCGGTTCCTGCCTGCCCAAGGACACCCTGGCCCTGGGCGCCATCAGCAGCGCGGCCGGCTACCACTTCGGGCTGCTGGAGGCGGCCATCGAGGCCAACCGCAGCCAGCTCCGCCAGGTGGCGGCCAAGATCCGCCAGGCCGCCGGGGATCGGCCGGAAGCCACGGTGGCCGTCTGGGGGCTCACTTTCAAGGCGGGCACGGACGACCTCCGGGACTCCCCGGCGCTCCAGGTGGCGCGCCAGCTGCGGGAGTCGGGCATCCGGGTGCGCGCCTACGACCCCAGCGTCAGGGCGGGAACTCCGGCGCCGGTGGAGGGGATGGAGGTGGGTGCGGACCCCTACTCGGTGTGCTCGGATGCCGACGCCCTGGCGCTCCTCACCGAGTGGGACGAGTTCCGCTGGGTCGATTTCGAGCGGGTGCGGGACTCCATGCGCCAGCCCCACCTGGTGGATGCCCGCAACCTCCTGGACCCGGCCGCCCTGCGCCGCCTGGGGTTCCACTACGTGGGTGTGGGCCGGCCGTGACCGGCGCCGCAGACGCCGCCGAGCAGAGGGCCCGATCGCTTCGGGTGGTCGTCACCGGGGGGGCCGGCTTCCTGGGATCCCACCTCTGCGAGGCGCTGGTCGCCAGGGGGGACCGGGTCGTCTGTGTGGACGACCTCTCCACCGGGCGGCGGGAGAACCTGCAGTCGCTGGAGGGGTCACCGAGCTTCGAGTTCCTTGAGGCGGACGTCAGCCGCGGGCTTCCCGTGGAGGGGCCGGTGGACGCCGTCCTGCATTTCGCCAGCGCCGCCTCTCCGCCCGCCTACCTGGCCCGCCCGCTCGAGACCCTGGCGGTGGGCAGCGATGGCACCCGGCACTGCCTGGAGCTGGCCGCCCGGCATGGGGCTCGCTTCATCATGGCCAGCACCAGCGAGGTCTACGGCGATCCGGACGAGCACCCCCAGTCCGAGGAGTACTGGGGCAGGGTCAACCCAGTGGGCCCGCGCAGCGTCTACGACGAGGCCAAGCGCTTCTCCGAGGCGCTGACCATGGCCTGGGCGCGCAGCCGGGGGGCAGACGTGGGGATCGCCCGCATCTTCAACACCTACGGCCCCCGGCTCCAGCCCGGCGATGGCCGGGTGGTCTCCAACTTCGTGGCCCAGGCGCTGGCCGGGCGGCCCCTCACCGTCTACGGCGACGGCTCCCAGACCCGCAGCTTCTGCTTCGTCTCCGACCAGGTGCGGGGCCAGCTGCGCCTCCTCGACTCCGGCCTCACCGGCCCCTTCAACATCGGCAACCCCGGGGAAGTGACAATGCTGGAGATGGCCGAGCTGGTGCTGGAGCTTACAGGGACGACGTCGCCGATCGAGTTCCGGCCGCTGCCCGCGGACGACCCCCGGCGCCGCTGCCCCGACATCACGAAGGCCAACCGGGAGCTCGGCTGGGCACCGGAGGTGGGTCTGCGCGAGGGGCTGCAGGCCACCATCCTTGCCGCGCTCCGTTCCGGCGCGGAGGGGAGCTGATGGGGATCCGGGCGCCGCGCGAGTACCGCACCCTTTCGGTGGTGGTCCCGGTGTACAACGAGCGCCCCACGCTGGCCGAGGTCATAAGGCGCATGCGAGCCGTGCAACTGCCGTTGGAGCTGGAGATCATAGCCGTCGACGACGGCTCCAGCGACGGGAGCGGCCAGGTGCTGCGGGCGCTCCAGGATTCGACGGTGCGCGTGCTGTCGCACGGTCGGAATCAAGGCAAGGGTGCCGCCGTCCGCACCGGCCTGGCCGCGGCGCGCGGCGACCTGGTGCTCATCCAGGACGCCGACCTGGAGTACGACCCGGAGGACTGGCTGCGGCTCCTGGACCCGATCCTCAAGGGCAAGGCCCGGGTTGTGTACGGCAGCCGCTTCACCGGCGAGCGCAAGAACATGTTCCCGACGCACTGGCTGGGAAACCGCGTTCTCACCCTGACCACCAACATCCTGTATCAGACCACGCTCTCCGACATGGAGACCTGCTACAAGCTGTTCGACCGCGAGGTTCTCCAGGGGCTGCGCATAGAGTCCAACCGCTTCGACTTCGAACCGGAGATCACCGCCAAGGTGCTGCGGCGGGGTGAGCGGATCTACGAGGTCCCCATCTCCTATGCCGGGCGCGAGTTCGCGGAGGGGAAGAAGATCACCTGGCGCGACGGCTTCGCCGCCATGTCCGCCCTGATCCGCTACCGGCTGCGCCGCCGGGTGTGAGCCCGGAGCCGCCGGGGCCCGGCCGGCCAGCCTTCGGCCCGGCCCAACCCCTGCCCGCCGCAGCCGCCCGGAGATGACCTAAGGTGGAGCCACCGGCTGAGGGCGCCGGTGCCCGGACCTGGGTGGCCCCGGTCGCGATCGCCGCGGCGGTGCTGCTGGGGAACGCCCTGGCCCTGAGCGGGGCGGTGGACACCAACCCCCTCCTCCTCTACAGCGGGCTGGCGGTGGGGGTGCACCCGGGGCTGCTCCCGGGCTCCCCCTCGATCGACCCCAACAGCGGCTTCACCCTCCAGGCCCTCGGCCACCTGGCGACTTCCGACTGGCTCTCCGGAAGGCTGCCCTGGTGGAACCCCTTCGAGGGGCTGGGGGCACCGCTGGCCGGGGAGATGCAGTCGGCGGCCCTGTTCCTGCCCGCCATCCTCCTCCACCTGGCCCAGGGCGTCCTCTATCTGCATGTCCTGCTCGAGCTGGTGGCCGGGCTGGCCACCTATCTCCTGATGCGCCGGCTGGGGACGGGCGAGCTGGCAGCCGGGGTCGCCGGAGTGGCGTTCGCCCTGAACGGCACCTTCGCCTGGCTGGGCAATGCAGCGGCCACCCCCATCTGCTTCCTGCCCGTGACGCTGTGGGGTTTGGAGCTGATCCGCTCACACCCTTCGCGGGGCAGCCGCCTCGGCTGGGCGGTGGTGGCGCTGGGCGTGGCCGGCTCGATCTACGCCGGATTCCCCGAGACCACCGCCATAGACACACTGCTGGTGGGGCTCTGGGCGCTGCTGCGCCTTCCCGGGCTCGGGCGCCGCCAGATGTGGCGTTACCTGGGCCTCGCGGTGGGCGGGGGGGTCATCGGCCTGCTCCTCGCCGCGCCGCTGGTCGACGCCTTCCTCTCGTACCTGCCCCACTCCAACGTGGGGGGGCACGCCGGCGGGTTTGGGACCGTCTACCTCGCGCGCTCGGCAGTGGCGATGCTGGTAATGCCCTACGTCTTCGGTCCGATCTTCGGCTTCTACACCTTCGACCACAGCGGCGCGCTGGGAGCCATCTGGGGTGACATCGGCGGCTACACCACCGCGGGGCTGGTGGCGCTGGCCTCGATCGCCGTCTGGTCGGCGCTGCTCTCGGGCCGGCAGCGCTGGCTGCGCCTCGGCCTGACCGCCTGGGTGGCGCTCGCCTGGGCCAAGACCTTCGGCGTCCCCGGGGTAAACCAGCTGGTCGCCCACCTCCCGGGGTTCTCCGGGGTGGCCTTCTATCGATACGCGCCGCCCTCCTGGGAGATGGCGCTGGTGGTGCTGGCCGCCCTGGGGCTCGACGACCTGGCGAGAGGCCGGCTTTCGCCGGGGATCGCCTGGCGCGCCACCGGGAGCTCCCTGCTCTTCCTGTTGATCGCGCTGGGAGCGGCGGAGCACGAGCTCGCTCGCATTCACGGAGCCCCGCACCTCGACCTCTGGGCCGGCGCCTCCCTGGTTCTGGCGCTGGGCCTCATCGTCCTGGTCGGGGTCGCGGCCGCCTACCCGGACCGGCTGCGCTCTTTGGTCCGCCTGCGGGCACCGGCGGTCGTGGCCCTGGCCGTGGTCGCCGAGGCTGGGGCGCTCTTCTTCCTGCCCCAGCTATCCGCTCCGCGGGGCGGCCGGGTGGACCTGGCCCCGGTCCGCTACCTCGCTGCCCACCTCAAAGGGCAGAGATTCTTCACCCTGGGGCCGCTGGCTCCCAACTACGGCTCGTACTTCGGGCTGGCGGAGCTGAACGTCAACGACCTGCCCATCCCCAGCGCCTTCGCCACCTACGTCCTCTCCGAGCTGGACCCCAACGTGAATCCCGTGATCTTCACCGGCGGCACCCAGGCCATCTCCACCGGCCCGTCCCCGGAGCAGGCTTTGATCCAGAACCTGGCCGGGTACCGCCGGGCCGGGGTCGCGTATGTGGTGGCCCCCCCGGGACCGCTGCCCCAGCCCCTCGGCCTCCAGAGGGTCTTCGGCGACTCCAAGGCCACCATCTACCGCCTCCCCGGGGCTCAGCCGCTGATGACCGTCTCCACCGGGTGCCGGGTGCTCAGCTCCAGCACCTACGCCGCGGAGGTCAGCTGCCGTCAGGCCGGGGCCCTCCTCTGGCGGGAGCTAGACATCCCCGGATGGACGGCAACCGTCTCCGGGCGGAAGGTGGCGATCCGGTCCGCCAGTCCGGCCTTCCAGCGGGTCCCGCTCCCCGCCGGCCGGCAGCTGGTCACCTTCAGCTTCGTGCCTCCGCACGAGACGGTCGGCGCGGCTCTGGCCGCCCTCGGGGTGCTGGTGCTGCTCGCCGGGGCGGGGATCGCCTGGAGGCGTGCGGTCTAGTCCGAGTCGACCAGGCCGATGTATTCACGAAGCGCGGGCGGCACCTCATCGACCTGCCCCTCAATCGCCCGGAGAACACGCTCCGCCGGCAGCTGAGCGTGGCTGGCGATCAGCGCCTCCAGGTAGAAGCAGACCCGGGCCCAGCCGGGATCTCCGCTCACCGCCGCCAGGCGGCGGATGCTGTCCAGCACGTTGCGCCAGCCGTATCGGGGGCGCCACCGCTCGAGGTCCATGCTGGCGCTCACCGGCACCGCGCTGCAGATGTCGCGGTCCGGCCGCCGGCGGGCGCTCTGCAAAAGGCGCCGGCTGGGCCAGAGACGCCCCAGCCCGACCATCGCCCCCAGAAGGACCCGCATGGTGGTGATCGGGTATCTCCCGTGGCTCACGTTGCGCAGGTGGGCCCGCGAGCGGCGCGCCAGCACGCCGAGGAGATGGCGCCCCTCAAAGTTCTTGATGGCCGCGTAGTAGACGTTGCGCTCGATCAGGGCGTACCGCCAGCGGAAAGCCCTGGTTTGGGCGCTGGCCGATCCCACGTGATAGACCACCGCCGAAGGAACCGAGCGGAACTCGTGCCCCCGGATCGCCGCCCGGAGGCTCCAGTCCACGTCCTCGAAGAACATGAAGAACCGGGGGTCCAGGGGACCGACCTCCGCAGCCTCGAAGGCCGCCCGGCGGATCAGGCTCGCCCCCATGGTTACGCCGGGAACCGGCTCGGGCAGGTCGAACTGCCCGAGGTCGATCTGGCCCAGCCCCCGTTGCTGGGCATCCCCGCTCCAGGCGAACTCGATCCCCACCGAGTCGATGATCGTGGGGTACGACCGCAGCTTGACCTTGGGCGCGAAGCCGACGCACTCCGGGTGGGACAGGGCCGCCGCGGCCAGCTCGCTGACGGCGGCGGGGTCAAGCAGGGTGTCGGGATTGAGGAGAAGGCACAGGGGCGCGCTGCTCATGCCCAGGGCGACGTTCATCGCCTGGGCGAAGCCGGTGTTGCGGTGAAGGCAGCGGAGCGCTGTCGCGATGCCGGCGCCCTCCAGCGCCTGCAGCTGTTGGCGCAGGAGCTCCTCGGTGGAGGGCCCGGAACCGTTGTCGACCAGCACAACCTCAAGGGGCCGGTGCCTTTGGCCCAGGAGAGAGGTGAGACAGCCGGAAATCACACTCTCCTCTGGATGGTAGGTGACTGTGAGAATGCTGACCGGCTGCGGGGTTGGCACGGATGGAGGACTCCTAAGCTGGCGGGAGGCCGTGAACTGGTCGGCCGCCTCGTCGTGTCGCCGTGGGGCGAGGCCGCCTGCCGGCAGCGGCGAGAAGCTCCTCTGAAGGCTCGGGCCGGGCGATCCGCTGCGATGCCCGGCCTCTGCGGGTGGGTGAACGTCCCCAGCCCCTCAACGGCACGAACCTCCCGGTGGGCGCCGGGGCGGGTCCTGAGGCTCCCTCCCAGCGTACCGCTGCCCCTGACCGGCCCGAAGCAGGGGCAGCTGGGCGCTCCGCGATGCGCCAGATCACCTGAGGCGGTCCCACGGTGACGCCGGGGCGGCAGCGGCTGCCCCTCCGCCCGCGCCAGCGGCTGGTCCGTGGGGCGCCCGTGCGCCAGGAGTTGGCGCGGACCGAACGGCGCCGAATGACCGTCCTCCCATCCGCAGCATCGCCGGTGAGCTGCGACCAGGCGCTGGGTCGGAGGGGCTGGCGGCGACCCTCATCCCGGAGCCCGGCAGCCGCCCAGCTCCGGGGATCACGGAGACGCTGAGCACGCGTCCCTCTCCTCACGGGAGGCCCGGCCCTCCGAGGAATCCCCACTCCTCGGGGCGCCGCGGGGGCCAGGCCGGCTGGAAGGCGTGGCCGGGGCGGAGGTCCAGGTTCGGACTGTAGGCGGACTCCTCCTCCAGCAGGGCCCGGTAGCCGTCCACTTGCGCTGGCGGCAGCCGCGGCAGCCCTGGCCCCGCCCCTACGTGGGGCAGTCCGGAGGCGCTGGCATCCGCCACCCCGAGGCGGCTGTACGGGGTCCACAGCACCGCCAGACCGGCCCCTCGAACCCGCAGGGAGAGGTCCACCAGGTCCATGAAGGGGTTCGTGCCCGTGGCAGCCCAGCCCAGGGAATCGAGCAGGCTGGAGCGCACCGCCACGCTGCCCAGCCCCAGGGCGGCCACCTCATGGACCAGCCAGGCCCGGCCGAAGTAGCCGCCGTCGGCACGCCCCACCCCCTCCAGGGGAGCCGCGATTTCACCCCCGCCTCCCAGGGCCAGCGGACCCCCAACCAGCCGTCCCTCGCGGCTCTCCAGGCGAGACCCGACCATTCCCACGGCGGGGTCGGCCAGCTGGGCCACCAGCTCCTCCAGCCAGCCCTCGGAGATCACCTCCAGGCCGGCGACGACACTGCAGAGGACGGTGTCTGCGGCCAGGGCGGCCAGCGCGCGCGGCTCCGCCGGTGCGGGCCTGCCCGGCCCGGGCCGGGCGAAGGGGGCCTCCGGACCGGCGGCGAGGAATCGCACGTTGGGATAAGGGGTCAGGGCCGCCAGGGCACGGGCCGACTGCTCGGCCACTAACCGGTCGGTCGCCAGCACGGACACCAGCACCGCGGGGGCGGGCGAGGGCATCGGCCGGCGGACGCGGGTTCCCGCCCCCGCCAGCGCCGGCTCGACTGCGCCGGGGGTGCGGGTGCGGGCCAGGTGGTCGGAGACGGCACGGGCGCTGGCGGGGACCGCGTACCGCTTGGCCCCCGCGCTGCCGGCGGTGGACCCGGGATGGGCCCGCCAGTGGTACAGAACGAGGGGGATGTGGCGCACCCGGGTGCGGTCGACCCGCTCCACAACCCGAAGGGCGAGGTCGTGGTCCTGGCTGCCCTCGGTGCCCGCCCGGAAACCGCCCACGCGCTCCACGTCCTGGCGCCGGTAGGCCGCCACGTGGCTGATGAGGTTCTGGCCGAGGAGCAGGGGCGGGTTCCAAGGAGGCTTGAAGTACGGCTGGAAGCGGGCCCCGGCGAGGTCGATCTTGTCCTCATCGCTGTACACCAGGACCGCATCGGGGTGACGGTCCAGCTCCAGGGCGAAGCAGGCCAGCGCCTGGGGCGCGAGCAAATCGTTGTCGTCGAGTAGAACAACGTAGTCTCCCGCCGCCAGCTTCAGTGCGGTGTTGCTGGCCCGCACGATCCCCCCGTTGCGGCGCCGGTAGGAGACCCGGATGCGCCCGTCGCGGCGCCGGTACTCCTCCAGGATGGGCCGGACGGTGGGGCTGGTCGAGGCATCGTCGGCCACGCAGAGCTCCCAGTCCGGATAGACCTGAGCCAGGACCGAGTCGATGGCCTCCCGCAGGTGGGAGTCCTCGGGGTCGTAGACCGGCATCACGATGGAGAAGGTCGGGCGGTAGGAGCAGGCGGCCAGCCGCCGCTCCAGCTCCGCCCGCCCCGCGTCATCCAGGTGTTCGAAGCGTTCAATCCACTCCCGGTAGGTGGGCGGGCTCACGACTGGAGGCGGGGCAACTGGTGCGGCGCCGGAACCGTGGGCCCGAGCCCACGCCTGACGCAGCCCGGCGGTCAGGCGAAAGGTCTTGGTGCCCAGGAGAGCCTCTCTCTCAGCGACGGCGTCATCCCTCTCCCGGATCAGAGACACCATCTGAGAGTGCAGGTGGTCGCGGTGGGCCCGCACCGCCGCCAGCTCCCTCTTTGCCTCCCAGTACCAGCGCTCGTAGTCGGCGGCGACATCTGAGAAGGCGCCGGCCGGCCGGAAGAGCACCGCGTGAGGGGAGACGAAGGAGGCGTCGAAGTCCCCGTCCCGGTAGAAGCCGCTCCGAGCGAAGAGCCCGGCCCAGTACCAGGGGGGCCGGACATTCACGTGGGTCACCTCGTCGTAGTGGTCGGGGGTGGAGGAGAAGAGAACCGCCCCTGCGTGCCGGCAGAGGTTGGCGACCGCGGCGGCGGCCGCCGCCGGCTCCAGGTGCTCCAGAACCTCGATGCAGGTGATGAGGTCGTAGTCGCGGCCCAGGGGCTCGGTTATCGACCCCACACGGCACAAGCCCCGGACCTCGGCAGGAACCTGAGCGATCGCGAAGTCGGAGACGTCGATCCCCTCGGCGTCCACCCCCCGGTCGCGGAGCGACTTGACCAGGAAGCCCACCGCGCAGCCGGCGTCCAGGGTGCTCGCGGGGTGGAGGCGGGCGACGATCTCGGTCGCCATCATGGCGAACAGCTCCTCCCAGACCCTCTCCCCCCAGCGATAGGGAGCCGGCGGCGCCCCCTCACCGTCCGAACGCAGGGTCTCGTAGGCGGAGTAGTAGCGGGCACCGTAAAGGTCGCAATGGAACGTGGGCTCCCCGACGGGGTCCAACGGTGCGGGCCCCGGGCCGGTCTCCTCAGGTGGGCCTTGGGAGGGGGAGTTCACTTCCAACCTAGAGGTATCAGGATTCACTCCGGACGTTCGGGTGGCGGGGCCCACTAGTCGGCTGCGGGGCCAATTCTATCCGCCAGACCTTCCACTTCCAGGAGGGTCCCAGCCGGGGTGCTGGGACTCAGGTGAACCAGCCGAAGACATCGACCACGACATCCACCTGCCCCAGGTCGTTGTAGATCTGCAGCCCGCCCTGTGGCGAGAGCTGGCAGACCACGAGGTTGGGCACGGTGTATCCCTGGCCCCAGTTGAGGTCGCTGGCGAGCGGCTGAGGGGCCTCGGGGTAAACGGTGAGGTAGGAGGCGGCGGTGGTGTCGGTGGCCGTGACGTTGGCCACCACCGCGGCGGCCCCGGCCGGCACCCCGGCCAGGCCGCTCACCTGCACCGGCAGGGTGGCGGACGGGCCCAGAGTACTCCCGGTGCATTGGTCCTGGGGCTGGCCGGTGATGGCGGTGGAGCGGGTGTCGCAGATCCGGAAGGGCGAGACCGCCTCGAAGAGGTCGGGGGAACTCGAGGAGTAGTAGCCGTTGACGTCCACCACCAGGTCGGCCGCTCCAAGGTCGTTGTAGAACTGGAGCGCCCCGGATGCGGAGAGGGGGATGACCACGCGGTTGGCCCGGGTCTCGCCCGGGGACCAGTTGAGGGTGGAGGCGAGGGGGCGGGTCTGCCCGAGGGGCCAGGCGGTGAGGTAGGAGTAGGCGGTGGTATCGGTCACCGTTATGTTCGCCACCACCGCGGTGGCGGACGCCGGCACCCCGCCGTAGCCGCTCACCTGGACCTCGATCGAGCCCCCCGGGCCGAGGGTCTCCCCGGTGCACTGGTCGGCTGCCGCCCCGCTCTCGGAAACGGGCCGGGTGTCGCAGATCCGGGCCGGCGTGAGCGGGGAGAATCCCAGCCCCGCGGAGCCGGACATGGGTCCGTAGTAGCCCTCCACGTCCACCACCACGTCGGCCGAGCCGTTGGCGTTGTAGACCTCGATGGCGCCTCCGGAAGAGAGCGGCAGCGTGACGAGGTTGGCCAGGGTCTGGCCGGGGGACCAATTGAGATTGGAGGCCAGCGGCCGGCTGCCGCCCGCCGGCCATACCGTGAGATAGGAGGCGGCGGTGGTATCAGTGACGGTGACGTTGGCCACCACCGCGGTGGCGGAGGCGGGAACTCCGCCGTAGCCGGTGACCTGGACCTGTAAGGAGCCGCCGGGGCCGAGGGTCTCCCCGGTGCACTGGTCGGCCGGTGCCCCACTCTCAGAGACGGGCCGGGTGTCGCAGATCCGGGCCGGGGTGAGAGGAGCGTAGAGAGAGGGGGCCTGGGTCTGGACCGGGGTGGATGCCGGGCCCGTCCCCGAGGCGTTGGTGGCGGCGACCTGGAAGGAGTAGGAGTCCCCATCGGTCAGGCCGGAGATGGTCGTCGAGGTGGGGACGGGGGTGCCCGAGACCATCTTGGGGGTGAGCTGCTGCGAGGTGGTGAGGTCGGTCCCGGTCACCTGATACGAGCTGATGGTGCTGGTGCCCGAGGAGTTGGGCGGGCTCCAGGAGAGCTCGGCGGCGCCCGCCTGGGGCACCGCGGCCAGCCCCACCGGCGGTCCGGGCACGTTGCTGGTCCAGGTGAACTGGTCCGAGGTGGTCACCGCGCTCTCGGCCAGGTCCTCCACCTCCACCCGCAGGTCGACCGTCCCCTGACTCGCCGCGGGCGGAAGGGTCACCGTGCAGGTGGTGGTCGAGGAGCAGCTGGCCGCCACCTGGACGGAGCCGGCCACCACCAGGTCGGCCCCCGCGACCGGCACGAAGCCGGTCCCCTGGATGGTCACGGTGGCTCCCGCCGAGTAGAAGGCGGAGTTGGGGCTGACCGAGGTCACGGTGTCGGCGTACCCGGAGGCGCGGTAGGCGTAGCACTGCAGCGCCGCCAGCCCGGGGTAGAAGTAGCTGGGGGTCCCGGTCGAGCTGTAGTCCATGAGCTGGGGGGTGCCCAGACCGCTGGCCATGTCGTAGCCGCTGGTCGCCGGGTAGGCCCCGCCGGAGTAGCCCGAGGGGGTGTAGTCGTTGTTCCCCGAGGTCACGTCGTTGAAGGCGTTCGGGTAGTAGGGGCTGGCGGCGATGGGGTACAGCCCCTGGGGCAGCGCCCCCGGTGCGCCTGAGCCGTAGGCGCTGCAGAAGGGTGAGCCGTCGGTCATGGCGGCGGTGGCGGCCCAGGTGGGGGCCGCCAGACTGGTGCCGCCGGCGATCACGTTCCAGCTGCCCTGGAAGTAAAAGGCGTAGCCGGTCTGGGGGTCCGCGTCCGCGGAGACGTCGGGCACCTGGCGGATGTACGGGCTGCTGCTGGGGCAGCCGGAGTTGGTCTGGGAGTACTGGCCGATCAGCCCGGGGATCGCCGACTGGTACTGGTACGCCGGCATGCACCAGATCCCCGAGAGCCCGCCTCCGCCCGCTCCCGAGGTGGTGCCGGAGTCGTTCCACACGGTCTCGACCCCGGTGGAGGGCAGCGACGTGCCCCCCACGCCCACCACGTAGGGCTGGCTCGCCGGGTCCTCGACCCAGAGCTGCGAGGAGTAGGGGGCCCCGAGCTGCCCCAGGCACCCGGTGGAGCCCGAGTCGCCGGCCGCCGCCAGTACGGTCTGGCCCTGGGTCGCCGCCTGCTCGAAGAGGACCTGCTCCGCCTGGGCCTCGTTGCTCCCCACCGCGGGCTCGCAGGCGCCCCAGGAGGTGGAGACGACCTGATCCTGGTTGGCGTTGAAGATCGCCTGGAAGTCCTGGTACTCCCCGGTGTTGGGGGCCTGGTAGACGTCGACCACCGCCTGGGGGGCCAGCCCGATCACGTCCTCGATGTCGGCGGCGGCCTCCCCGGATCCCGATCCCGTGGCGTTGAAGCCATCCACCGGGATGTAGTTGACGGTGGTGGAGATCCCGTAGCAGCTCTCATAGGCGGAGATGTCGGAGGTGAGGTTGGGCTCCAGCTCCACCAGGGCCACATGGATCCCGGCGCCGAGGTCGCCGAGGCCGTACAGCGGCCACATGCCATAGTGGTCGGAGATCTCGTCCGCGGTGTAGGCGTAGCCCGAGCTGGCCACGCTGGCCGCTGCGCTGCAGGGCTGGGGCCCCGGGCCACCGGGGGCCGGCGGCTGCCCGGAGGGCAGCGCCGTGGCCACCTTGGCCCGCCTCCCGACGAGGAGCGGGCGGTAGGCGACCAGGGTGTCCAGACCGAGGACGGCCTGGACCGCGGCGGGATCGGGGACCAGCGGTCCCCGGTTGGGGGCGAAGGCATCCCTCCCCCTGGCCGTGCGGTAGCTCTGAAGCTGCACCGAAAAGGCGGCCTCGATCTGGGAAACGGTGCCGGTGACCGCCAGGGACAGCCGGTCTGGCGGGACTGATCCGGGGCGCAGCCCGAACCGTGACAGCACCCCCGACACCTCATGGATCGTGGCCAGACTGGCTCCGAAGCGCTGGCCGAACTCGGCCGGGGTGAGGTAGTGGCGGAAGAGCGGGGAGGTGCGGTCGGAGAGGTCCGCGATGAAGGTGGTGAGGGCGGCCTGATCCTGGGGCTTGAAGGCCAGGGTCACGGTGATCCGCTGGGAGGGCGGCAGCTGCCCTGTCAGCACGTCGCCCCCGGGGATGGAGGGGGCGCCCCCAACCCGGCCGGATGAGAGTGATGGGGCGGGAGCCGCGAGCACCGGACTCAGACCTCCCAGCACCAGCGCGAGCGGTACGGCCGTCGCCAGCCAAAAGCCGGCCCGGGCCCCGCGTGCTCTACCCCTCACGCATTTCCGGCTCCCAGCGCAACCCGAGCTCGCCTGGGTCGTCCCGGGCACGTCACCTTCGAGGGCTCAGCCCGCGGCGAACCAGCCGTCCGCGTCCACCACCAGCTCGACCGGGGCGGAGGACCCATTGTAGAAGCTCAAAGTGCCCTGGGAGCTGACCGCGACCAGCGCCAGGTTCTCGGTCGTCTGCCCCGCATCCCAATTGAGCTCCGAGGAGAGCGGTGGGGCGGACGACGCAGGCCAGACGGTTAGGTATCCGGGGGCGCCCCCGCCGGTGACCGTGACGTTGAGGATGGCGGCGGCCATCCCCTGGAGGGGCAGTCCGGCCAGCCCGGAGAGCTGGACAGTGAGGGTCTGGCCCGGCTGCAGCTCCTGCCCGCTGTAGGCGTAGCCGCTCGCGGGGCGGGTGTCCACCGCCCGCTGGGGTGTCTGGGGGAAGAGCGCACTGCCCGAGCTGGAGCCGGCCGCCCCGTCCGAGAACCAGCCGACCACATCCACCACCACGTTCACCTCCCCGACCCCGTTGTAGATGGTGACCGCGCCGCCGGCTCCCAGCGGCACCACCACCTGGTTGGCCACCGTCTCCCCAGCGGCGAAGTTGAGGTTGGAGGCCAGCGGCTGGCTGCCTCCGGCGGGGTAAACGGTGAGGAAGCTGGCCTGGGTGGCGTCGGTGGCGGTCAGGTTCATCACCACCGCCTCGGCGCCGGAGACGGGGACCCCACCGCGCCCGGCCACCTGGATGGTCAGGGACTGACCGGCCCCGAGGGTGCTCCCCTGGTAGGGCTGGCCACTCCCCGGCCGGGTGTCGGCAATCCGGGAGGGACTGAGGGGGTTGTACAGCCCGGCCCCGGAGCTGGGCTGGCCGGCGTCAAACCACCCCTCCACGTCGACCACCAGCTGGGTGGTCCCCCCCTGGTTGTAGATGGAGATCTGCCCTCCGCGGCCCAGCGCCACCTCCACCAGGTTGGCCTTGGTGTCCTGGGCCAGGAAGTCGATGGAGGAGGTGACCGGGATGGCCACCCCGGCGGGATAGGCCGTGACGTAGCTCTGGGCCGTGGTGTCGGTGACCGTGAGGTTGATGAGGACGCCGGCCGCCCCGGTGGCGGGAACTCCCCCCCTGCCGGCCACCTGCACGTTCAGGACTCCGCCCGGCCCCGGGGCCTCACCGCTGTACGGTAGGCCGGACCCGGCCCTGGTGTCGGCGATCCGGGCCGGGGTGAGGGGGTGATAGGCGCCGGCGGCCGTGTAGACGAAGCCGTCGGAGCCGCCGGCCGAGCTGGTCCCCAGGGAGGTCTCCACCTGCACGTCCACGAACCCCGGGCTTCCCGGAGGGGAGGTGGCGGTGATCGAGGTCGCACTCACGATCTGGAAGCTGGAGGCGGGGTTCTGGCCGAAGTACACCTGGGTCGCGCCCAGCAGGTTGGCCCCGGTGATCGTGACCTGGGTCCCCCCCGCCGCCGACCCGGAGCTGGGCTGGACCGCGGTCACCTGGGGCGGCTGTCCCTGGAGCGAGGTCCCGATCTCCGTGAGGCCCGGAATGGGGGGCGACTGGGAGGTGGCGTCCTCGAGCTGCTGCCAGCCCTGGGAAGGGGTGTAGCTGCCGGAGTAGACCTCGGTCATCACCCCGGTGAACTGGATCGCGCCGGTGGTGGTGTTCTGAGCGCCCCACTGGCTCAGGGCCTCCCACTCCTGAGCCATCCCGGTGTAGTAGATCTCGGGGAGGGCGCAGGCCACCGGGATACCCCAGGCGACCTGGTACACCTGGGAGGCGGTCCAGCCGTCTGCGCTGCCGCTCCCGCCCAGGATGTCGTCCCCGTAGTCGGCGAGGAACCCCGGCTGGGCGAGGGAGCAGGTGTACTGCGCCGGGGAGGCGGAGGAGTAGCCCTGGACCCAGGCGACCGTGGGTCCCCCGGCGTACCAGTTGCCACTGCTCGACTGCTCCATGTCGCTGGCCCCCCAGGCGGTGACGGGCGCCGCCAGGCCGGAGGTGGACACCCGGGAGACCAGCTGCTGGTACCAGGCCTGGCCGGAGGCCTGCATCTGGGAGTTGGTCAGCTGGTAGGTCGGCGGGTCGGCCCCGGTGAGGCTGTTGCTCGTCCCGACGGCCAGGGTGATGCCGGGGGTGCCCGGGCCGTGGTCCGATTCGTATCCCGAGACCCAGTCATTGACCAGGGTGAGGAGCTGGGAGTCCGGGATGCAGCTCATGGTCCCGAAGAGCTGCGCGCCGTAGGTCGAGGTTCCGGGCACGTAGCAGGGGGCGCCAAAGTCCAGCACCAGGATGTTCTGGGGGCTGGGGGTGTAGGTGGCGGCTCCCTGCTGGTACAGCGGGCAGTCGGCCAGCTTGCCACCCTCGCAGTAGGGGGCGGTGGTGGACGTCCCCCCCGCGGTCATGTAGCCGTAGTACTCGTAGTACGAGGGGGTGACCGCCGGGGGCAGGCCGCCCGACACCTGCTGGGGCGCGGCCGTGAGCGGGGTCGAGGTGAGGTCCGGGGTGACGAGGGGGGAGGTTGGCTGGCAGCCGGAGCTGGCAGCCCCCAGGCGGCCGGTGGTGAGTGAGAGGGAGCGGAGCTGGCCATTGGCCTGCCGCAGGCAGGCGGTGCCGGTGCCTGCCCGCGCCACCTGGAGGGGACCGGAGCCGGGGGCCTCCGAGAGGCTCAGCGCCTGACCGTCGATCACCGCCGCCTCCCCCGTGGAGGGGTAGCCGGGCCGGCTGCCCGCAACGATGATCGAGGTGGGGCCGGTCTGCCAGCAGCTGGCGGGAGCTATGACCGCGGAGCTGATCGGGAGGTCGAGGCACGGCACGGCCGCCGGCGCTGGGGAGGTGGCTGCCGGCACCGCGGGGGGCGGGGCGGCGGCCAGAACCGCTCCGGCGCCCAGAGGGCCCGCGGCGAGGACCAGGACCAGGGCAGGGAGACGGCCCAGTAGTGGACGCCGCGTCAACCCCACGGTCGCAAACTGCACTTCCAAAGACCCCAGATTCACCCGCCGCCGACCCTGACTCCTGGACCAGGGCCACGGTACCGCAGGCGGCAGGCCCGAAGGTCGCCCGTTGGCGACCTTCGGGTCACGACCCTGTGAACTGGAGGGCGGGGGGAGGGTGCCCTCCCCCCGCCTTCGGTCAGCTCTGAGTCCGGCGCGGAGCCGGGGTCACTCCTCCCAGCCCACCACGTCCACCACCAGGTCGGCAGCCCCCTGGGGGATGTAGAAGTCCAGGGCGCCGCCCGCTCCCAGGGTGGCCGTCACCCCGCTGGCGACCGTCTCCCCCGCGGGCCAGTTGAGGCTCGAGGAGTTGGGGCGCGCGCTCCCGTCCGGGTACACCGTCAGGTAGTCCGCCGCCGTGGTGTCCGTCACCGTCACGTTCAGTACCACCGAGGTGGCATTGGCCGGGATGCCCCCGACCCCCGCCACCTGCAGCACCAGCACCGCCCCCGAGGTCCCGCTGGCCACCAGGGTGTGCCCGGTGCAGCTGTCCGTGAGCCCCGAGATCGCCGTCGACCGGGTGTCGCAGATGCGGTAGGGCACCATCGGCACGAAGAGCCCCGGCCCAGTGGTGGTGGCGTAGTAGCCCGAGACGTCGACCACCACGTCGGTGCTGCCGTTGGCGTTGTAGATGCTCACCTCGCCGGCGTCCGCCCCGCTCTGGGGCACTGCCACCACCACGTTGTTGGCCACCGTCTCAGCTCCCAGGAAGTTGAGGTTCGAGGCCGTCGGCCGGGTCGCCCCCGCCGGCCACACCGTCAGGTACGACGGCACCGTGGGGTTGGTCGCCGTCACCGTGAGGTCCACCGCCAAAACGCCGCTCGCCGGGACTCCCCCGCTGGTCGTTCCCAGCGGGTTGGTGCCGGCCACCTGGATGGTGAGGGTCGTGCCCGCCTGCAGCGTCTTCCCGGTGCACTGGTTCTGTGGCGTGAACACCGGCGGCCGGGTGTCACAGATCCGGTAGGGGGTGAGGGGCACGTATGGCCCACCGCTCGCCCCCGTGGAGTCGTACCACCCCTCCACGTCCACCACCACGTCGGCGTTGCCGTTGGCGTTGTAGAGGCTCACGTCCCCGTTCGTCCCCAGGGCCACCGTGACCAGGTTGGGCACCGTCTGCCCCCCGTTCCAGTTGACGCTGGAGGACAGCGGCCGGGCCCCCCCGGTGGGGTACACCGTGAGGTAGCTGGGAACCGTGGTGTTGGTGACCGTGACGTTGAGCACCACCGAGGTCGCGGAGGACGGCACCCCGCCGCTGCTCTGGCCGCTGGGATTGGTGCCGGCCACCTGGATGGTGAGGGTGCCTCCCGCGTTGAGGGTCTTGCCCTCGCACTGGCTGAGGTCCAGCCCGGAGAGGTTAGAGGGGTTGCCACCTCTGGTGTCGCAGATACGGTAGGGGGTCAGGGGGTTGTAGGTGGCCGGATTCGGCGCCACCGGGGTCACTGCCGCCGAGCTCGACGAGGCCGGCCCCGTCCCCGAGGCGTTCTCCGCGGCCACCGTGAAGCTGTACGCGGTGCCGTCCGTGAGCCCGGTCACCGTGTAGCTGGTCTGGGTCGAGTTGGTCTGCAGCGCCGGCTGGGGCGTCCCACCGATGTACGGGGTGACCACATACCCGCTGACCGCCGAGCCGCCCGAGCTGCTCGGTGCCGACCAGCTGAGGCTCACCGCCGACGGCTCGGCCACCCCGCTGGGAGTCCCCGGAGGGCCGGGGGGCCCCGAGGTGATGGCGCCCATTACGGCATCGATATTCGGGGTGGTCTGCCCCACGGTGACCGGAACCGGCGTGGCCGCAGATGCCGTGTCGACCCCGTTGTAGTACTGGTCGGGATAGTTGACGGTGGAACCGCAGCCGGTGGTGAACTCCACCGTGGCGCTGCCCTGGGGCAGCCCCTCCAGGACATAGGTCCCGTTGGCGCCGGTGACGGCCCCGGAGGGGTCATTGGTGCCCCAGTAGACGCAGATCCCGGGCACCGGGGCACCGGACGAGTCGGTCACAGTCCCGGAGATGGCGCCTCCCGGGCCCATGGTCGCATTGATGCCGGTCTGGGACTGCCCAGCGCTCAGGGTCAAGGGGGTGGCGGAACTGGCCAGCTCGGTGTTCTGGTAGTACTGGTAGGCCACGTCGGGGGGGAACTGCCCGCACCCGGTGAAGAAGGCCACGATGTAGGTGCCGGCCGGCAGCCCCGTGATTTGGTAGTAGTAGTTGGCGGGGACCAGCGCGGCCGCCCCGTTGCTCGACATGGCGAAGACGCAGATGCCCATGAGCCAGTCGCCCGCGGTGGAGGTGACGACCCCGGAGATGTCGGCACCTGGGCTCATGGTGGCGTTGATCCCGGCCATGGTCGCCCCCGCCCCCACTGTGAGCGTGCCGGCCCGGCTGGCCGAGCTGACGCCCGGGTAGTACTGATACGCATAGTCGATTCCCGTCCCGCATCCACTGGTGAAGAACTCGACCTGATATGCCCCGGCGGCAAGCCCCATGATGCTGTAGGTTCCCGTGGGGCCGGTCATGGCCACGGGGAAGCCCAGAAACGACTCGGCTGCGGAGCCCGGTCCCGTGGGCAGAGCCGCCACGCACACGTCGCCCAGGCCGGCTCCTCCCTGGTTGGTGACCGTTCCCTCGATCACCGACCCGGTGGGCAGGTTGGTCGTCACGCTCACCGCCTGTCCCGGGCTCAGGGTCTCGGTCACAGTCTCCGTCTCGTAGTTGCCGAAGGAGCCACAGTACCCGGTGGCAGAGAACGTGAACTGATAGGTGCCCGGAGGCAGACCGGTCAAGGTCTCGGTGCCGTTGGCGTTGCCGAAGGCTCCTCCCCCAAAGCCCCCCGGCCCGCCTTCAAAGAGGCACACTCCCGCGCCCGGCAGGTCAGCCGGACCCAGGGTCACGGTCAGGTTCAAACTGGCCAGGCTCTCAGCCACCATCGTGGCGTTGATGCCGCCGGTGGTCTGGCCATCGATGACGTTGACGCTGGTCGCCGACGCCGGGGATGACGCACCCTGGTAGTACTGGAAGGCATAGTTCCCGGTGCTGCCACAGCCCGAGCCGAAGCCCACGACGTATTGGTCCGTGCCCAGCCCGCTGATGGTGTACGTGCCGTCGCTCGCGGACGTGGCGGAGCCGGACTGGCCGTCGCTGGCGAAGGCCGAGACGCAGATCCCCGGGAGCGCCAGTCCTGTGGTCGCGTCGGTCACCGTCCCAGAGATGCTGCCCCCGGCGCTGACCGTACCGTCGATGCCGGTCACGGTCTGCCCGGCGGCCACCTGGATGGGGGTCGCCGTGCCGAACCCCAAAGCGCCACTGTAGTAGGTCGTGACCATGGGGTTGCTGTAGCCGCAGCCGCTAGCGAAGGAGACGACATAGGACCCGGGCGGCAGCCCGGAGACATCGTAGGATCCGGTGCCGCTGGTCACCGCCGAGTTCACGAACGCCGCCAGAGATGCGCCCCCGCTGGGACTGACGTCCACGCATACCCCTGCCGTGGCCGGGCTCACCGAGCCCGCAATCGACCCCGGAGCGGGTAGCGCGGCGTTGATGCTGGTGGCGGTGGCCCCGGCCGAGACCACGACATCCTTGGCCCCGGAGCTGAGGCTGACCCCTGGATAGAACTGCGGGGCATAGCTGCCCGTCGTTCCGCAGCCCGGTGCGAAGGTCACCTGGTACGCACCCGGTTCCACCCCGGAGATGGTGTAGGTGCCGTTGCTGGAGGAGGTGGCGGCCGGCGCCAAATAGGTCGAGGCGCCCACGCCCAAGGCGCCGTTGACCGCAGTGGCCGAGACGCAGATCCCAGAGATCCCGACGTCACTGCTGTCGGTCACGGTCCCGGAGATTCCTCCCAGGGTCATGAGGGCGTCGTCGATCCCCGTCGCCGTCTGGCCCGCGCTGGTGAGCACGACCGGGGTCGCTGCGGACATCGAGGTGTCGTTGGGGTACACCTGGGTGGAGTAGGTGTTGGTGGGCCCGGGGCAGGTGTTGAAGAGGACCGCGGTGCCACCCAAGGGGACCCCCACGATGTTGTAGCTGCCGCTGGCCGTGGTGGTACTGCTCCCGCCATCCGGGATGGACACGCAAATGCCGGGGAGTGCCGTCCCGGCGGAGTCGGTCACGGTCCCGGAGATGGTCCCCCCAGGCTGCAAGCTGGCGTCGATCCCGGAGGTGGTCACCCCGGCGGTCACGGAGACGGTTTGGCTGGTGCCCTCCATAACCTGGCCCGGGTAGTACTGGGTGGCGTACTCCGTGGTGTTGCCACAGCCGTCGGTGAATGTGACCCCATAGCTGCCCGCCGGGAGGTTGTTGACGGTGTACGTGCCTCCGCTCACGGTGGTCGCGCTGGCACCCGCGCCGCTCGCGGAACCCGCCTCAACACAGATCCCCGCGACTCCCGCCCCCCCGGCGGCCGCGGTGACGGTCCCGGAGATGGAGCCCGACGAGGTTTGCTGCGGCTGGGTCTCGCGCCTCACCAGCGCCGACCCGGAAGTGGTCCGTCCCGGGCCCGCGGCAGGCTGTCCGGGACCCGGTGACGTCGCCGGGTCCTCCCTCACGAAGACCCAGGAGAGGCGCTGCCCGGCCACCAGGTGGACCAGCTGGCCCCCGCCGGATGTGAGATTGGGGCTGCCGGCGAGCGAGCAGCCCGCGGCGGCGAGGCGGTACTCCCCCGCGGCCAGCCCGCTGAGCGCGAAGCTGCCGCCCGGCCGGACAGCGGAACTCACGTCAGTGCCCCCGGCCAGCGGCGCGGCCACGACGCACTCTCCGGCCCGGGCCGGGCCCCGAGCGCCGAGCACGAAGCCCGAGATACCTCCCTCCCGCTTCGGCGCTTGGCTCTCCGCCTTGGCTCTCAGCTCTGCCAGGCTGGAAACTGAGCTGGAGGGGTGACCGCCATGAGAAGCCGTGGCCACGTTGCTCACCCCGCGAGCCTGCGCCGCCACCGGAAAGGCAGCCGAGACGGCCAGGGCCCCGATCGGCAGCAGCAGGACTGCCGCCCTCCTGCCGACCCCAAGGGACCGGATACCTGGACGGCTGCCCTCTCTCATCGCACCACCTCCGCCTGGGGGCGACGGTGTCCGCCACCTCCTTGTTTGTAAGCGGGCACTGACAATAGCACGCGATACGGCAGGGCACCGCGCGCGACGGGCCCGGACCATGCCCGACCCCAGGCAGAGTCCACAGGCAGGGCGCCGCGGGGCGGCCCGATCGGCCATCGACGTCGGACCGGGGCCGGCCCCGCCCCAAGGTGATGGGCATTCCCTAGTCCCGACCGGCCAGCGGCAGGCGGGCTTGCCAAGCCAAGTCCTCAGGGACCAGTTACGAATCAGTCACTGATATGGCTGCTCGCCCGGCCTCCACCTGAGGCCAACCGCTCCCTCTCCGGCTCCCCCAAGGTCTGGTACCCAAGTGGTTGGTCCGACCTCGCCCGCCCCCGTTCTCAGGAGGGAACCGGGAGACTGGAGACTGCTCGGGGAGTCGCGACACGCCGCCCCAGCCACCTGGACGGGTCCCCGGCCACTCCCCGCGGCTGCCGGCAGAGCCAGGCGCCGCCCGCTGCCGGGCAGCGGCTCAGCTGTACCAGCCGAGCACGTCGACCACCAGGTCCATCGAGCCCTGGTCGTTG
This sequence comes from bacterium, assembly GCA_021827985.1. GTDB lineage: Bacteria > Chloroflexota > Dormibacteria > Aeolococcales > Bog-877 > JAJYXT01. The sequence continues at coordinate 6,853 of JAKATL010000036.1, read as the reverse complement.
TACACGGTGATGGAGCCGGTCGAGCTGAGGGTGGCCACCACCAGGTTGGGCACCGTCTCACCGGCTGTCCAGTTGAGCGAGGAGGCCAGCGGCAGGGTCCCTCCGGGGTACACCGTGAGATAGCTCGGGGAGGTGGTGTCCGTCGCGGTGATGTTCACCACCACCGCCGCGGCGGTCTGGGGGACCCCGGCCAGGCCCGCCACCTGGACCGTGATGGAGGAGCCGGCGGCCAGGGTCTTGCCGGTGCACTGGTTGGCCGGCTGCCCAGCGCGTGTGTCGCAGACGCGGGTCGGGGTGGTGAGCGCGTTGAACTCCGTGCCGCTCCCTCCCGCGGCGGTGTAGTAGCCGACCACGTCCACCACCACATCCGCGCTGCCGCTCTGGTTGAACACCGTGAACGATCCCTGACTGCTGAGCGGCGCGACCACCAGATTGGCCACCGTGGCGCCCGGGGTCCAGTTGAGGTTGGAGGCCGTCGGCATGGTTCCCCCGGTATAGACCGTGAGGTAGCTGGCCTGGGTGGTGTCGGTGACCGTGACGTTGGCGGCCACTGCGGTGGCCCCCTGCGGGACCCCGGCCAGCCCGGTCAGCTGGATCTGGAGGGTGCCGTCCGGGCCGAGGGTCTTGCCGGTGCACTGGTTCGCCGGCTGCCCCAGGCGGGTGTCGCAGACACGGGTCGGCAGCGGGAGCGGCTGGTACAGCCCCAGGCCCGTCACCGTGGGAGCCGCCACGTATCCCTGGACATCGATCACCACGTCCGCGGCGGCGGCGTTGGTGACGACATCCACGGCCCCCTGCGCCCCCAGCCCCACCTCCGCCAGGTTGGCCACCGTCTCGCCCTGTGAGAAGTCGAGGTTGGACGACAGCGGGGCCGGCTCCCCCGCGGGGTACACGGTGAGGTAGCCGGAGGTGGTGGGGTCGGTGACCGTGACGTTCAGGAGGGCCGCGCTGGCGCCGGACTGGGGGACTCCTCCCAGCCCCGCCACCTGGACCTGGAGGGGGACACCCTGCTGCAGGGTCCTGCCCCCGCACTGGGCCGCCGCGCCGCTGAGCTGGGAGGGGTTGCCCGGCCGGGTGTCGCAGATCCGGGCCGGGGGGAGGGCGGTGAGCGCCCCCGGCGGGTCGCTGAGCGGGTAGGCGAACGGGGAGGGAGAGCTGGCGGCACCCAGCCAGTCGGTGACGGTCACGGACTCCGGCCCGGCGCCGGCAGGCGCGGTGGCCTGGATCTCCGCCGTGCTCACCACCTGCACCGAGGACGCCGGCTGGGATCCGAAGACCACCGCGGCGGGCACGACGAAGCCGCTGCCGGAGATGGTGACGACGGTGCCGCCCGCGGCCGGGCCGCTGGCGGGGCTGAGGGAGGAGACCGAGACCGGCTCGGACCCCTGTGGGGTGTAGGGGAACCAGAAGTTGGGGTCACCGAAGCTGGTCTCCACCACCACGTATCCCGGGCCGGTCCCGGCGGGGACGGTGAAGGAGATCTGGGTGGGGCTCCAGGAGGAGACGGCCACCGGGCTGCCCTGGGTCCAGCTACTGGTGGGGGTGGTGTAGGGGAGGAGCAGCAGCGCCGCCCCGTTGGTGTCGGTGCCCAGGCTGCCGGCGGCGGAGCTCACGGTGGCGGGGGACCCGTCGGTGACCGAGGTCAGCTGGGCGCCCTGGGCCGCGGGCCCGGAGTACAGGCGGATGGACTGGATCTCGGTCGCCGGGTTGCCGTATCTGGCCTGGAAGGTGGTGTGGTCCCCGTACCAGGGGTCGTTGATCCAGAGGGCGCCACCGGGGCCGAGGCCGGTGATGAGCACGAAGTGCATGTTGCCGTCCAGCGTCACCTGGGCGATCACCGGGTTCCCGGCCGCAAGCGAGCTCTCGATGAGGGGGACGCTGTCCGCCTCCCAGCCGGTGTAGCTGACCTTGACCCCCTGGGACTGGGCGTACTGGGCCACCGCGCCCCAGACCAGGAGGTCCTGGGAGACGTAGCCCCCGTTGGCGATCAGCCACTGGTTGAGGGCGCCGGGGTTGGTGCTCACGCCGTAGGCCTCCAGCAGCATCGCCGAAGCGGTGAGGGCGCAGCCGTCCGCGGCGATGGTGGAGGTGCTGGTGCCGAGGTCCTCCGGCCCCCAGGGCTGCCACTGCTGGCCGTACACCGGGACGACCGGGCCGTTGGGAGGGGGCGCGCTGGCCGCGGCTGCCGGCGACGGGAGCGCCAGGGCCCCCAGAACCGAGAGCGAGATCGCCAGCAGGAGGCTGCGGGCGGGACCGGTGCCCCACCTGTCCCTGGGCCAGGACGCCGATCGCACCGCGGTCGCGAACCTCATCCCACTGTCCCGGGGACCGAGACCGAGGCGTACCCGTCGACGGGGGCGGCCGGATTGTCCGAGGGGAACTGGAAGCCGCTGAGGGTTGAGCCCGCCTGCCCGGCGGCGTCGATCACGACCGAGGCTCCCGGGCTGGAGACGAGCAGGAACCGCCGGCCGAGAAAGAGGAAAACCTTCTGCCCGGGCACCCAGCCCGCGGGCGGGATCTCCACCTTGAGGGACCCCGCGTCCACCGAACCGGAGGCGATCGGGCCAAGCACGAGCCGGCCCTCAGCCACCTCTCCCATGGCGTCCAGGGGGTACTGGTAGGCGCCCGCGGTGGCAGGTGCCGGGGCCGTGGCCGCCGCCTTGGGCGCGGCCGCCGCCGGCTGCACCGCCGGGGCCGCCGTGTGGCTGTCCGGGGGCCGGGTGACCTGCGTTCCGGCGCCACCACCTCGAGGTGCCGGGCGGCCGGGCGCCGGGTGCGCCATCGCCAGCACCGTCGCCGAAATCAGGGCGACCGGCAGGAGGGCCAGGAGGGCCGCTCCCCGGGGTGGGGCGAGGTGGTGGATCTGGGGCATGTGCTGGTGTGGGGCTGGCGACCCGCCCGCGGCCGGCCGCGCTCAACCCAGGGCCAGATCCTGCGGGAGCGGGGCGCCAGCGCCAACCATCGTTACCGGCTCTCCACAGCGGTCGGACCGCCGGCCCCCGCACCGCCCTGGCAGTTGCCTTGCCGAGGCCCCCGGGCCGCGCCACCAGTCGGGACGAGGCAGGCCCACAGGTGGACAGGGACAAGTTCCGAAGTTGTAAAGAAGTGCCCCGAAGGTCCGGGCCCGGTGTTAGCATCGATGCTCAGCAGCCTCACAGCCACGAGAGGGATCAGTAAGGGCTGCTCAGGGGAGCTGTCGCATGGACCGGGTGGAGCAGTGGCTGAGGGCGGGGCTCAGGCGGCCCCTGACTCTGGCAGCGGTGCTCGCCGTGCTGGCTGCCGGAGCCTGGGCCATCTCCCAGCCCGCCCTTCAGCTGGCCGCCAGCTGCGCCGGCGGTGGGTACGGCGGCGGCGGGTACGGGGGATACGGCGCCCCCACCGGCACCTGCGGGCCGTACGTGCCCCTTCCGCCCACCAGGATCCTGGACACCCGCAACGGCACCGGGGGGGTCACCGGGCCGGTGGGGCCGGGGCAGACCATAAGCATCCAGGTGGCGGGCACGGCCGGGGTTCCGGTCTCGGGCGCCAGCGCGGTGGTCCTCAACGTGACCGTGACCGACCCCACCGAGGGCAGCTACGTCACCGTCTTCCCAGAGAACAACCCGCTGCCGCTGGCCTCCAACCTCAACTTCGTGGCCGGCGAGACGGTGGCCAACCTGGTCGAGGTCCAGCTGGGCAGCAACGGGGGGGTGAGCTTCTTCAACCAGCTGGGCGATATCCAGCTGGTGGCTGACCTCGAGGGCTACGTGTCGACCACCACGGAGGGCGCGGCGGGCCTCTTCACCCCGGTCACCCCGGCGAGGCTGCTGGACACCAGGATCGGCCTGGGTGGCACCACCGGCCCCCTGACCCCCGGGCAGACCATCCGGGTCCAGGTGACCGGGGTGGGCGGCATCCCCGCCACCGGGGTCGGCGCCGTGGCCTTCAACCTGACCGCCACCGACCCCGCGGGGGCGAGCTACATCACCGCCTATCCGGACTCCCAGCCCCGGCCGCTGGCCTCCAACCTCAACTTCGGAGCCAACGAGACCATCGCCAACCGGGTGATCCTCCCGGTGGTCAACGGGTACATCGACCTCTACAACGACTTCCAGGGCGCCGACGTCCAGCTGGTCCTGGACGTGAACGGCTACTTCACCAGCAGCAGCGCCGCCTCTTCCAGCGGCTCCGACTTCAACTCCCAGCCCCCCCAGCGGATCGTGGACACGCGGCCCGGATCGGGCCAGGGCTACGCCGGCCAGACCTTGGGCCCCGGTGGGGTTCTCACCGTCCAGGTGGCAGGGGTCGGCGGGGTGCCCTCCATGACGTCGGCCTCCCCGCCCACGGCGGTGGTGCTCAACGTGACGGTGACCGGCCCCACTCAGCCCAGCTACCTCACCGTATGGCCCAGCAACGTACCTCAGCCCGGGACCTCGGACATCAACTACGTGACCAGGCAGGTGCAGCCCAACCTGGTGATCGTGGGGCTCAGCCCTACCGGCGAGGTCTCCTTCTACAACCAGCTGGGGAACGTGGACATCGTGGTCGACGTGGAGGGCTGGTACTCCTGACAGGCGGCGCGGCCGCCGGCTGACCCGGAAGCTGCCCTCCGAGACGGGGTCCCCGACCGGCCAGAGTTCCCGGTCCACCCAAGGCCCGAGCCCCTCAGGCGCAGCCGCGCTGGATCCCTGAACAGGGATCTCAAGCACCGCCTATTAGGTTCGGGTCCGCCCTTGCCGCCACTCCAGGGTCCGGCCTCCGCCCGTCCGGGCAGCCACCTGGACGGTGGTGCCCTCCCCCTACTGCGTGCGCCTCGCGCCTGAACGCCCCTGGTGGCGGCGGCGCGCCCACCAGCTCCGGGCGCGCCTCAGGGTGATGGTGGCTCCGTCCCGGCGCCAGCTGCTGGCCGCACGGCGCGCCAGCCGCACGGCGCCTGCCGCGGTTGGGCGGGCCCGCGGAACGGCGCCGGTCGCCAGTCCGCGCCGGCCCTGCAGGTCGGCGGCCCGGACCGGCGTTTGGGCGAAGGCCCGAAGGGGGATGGTGGCCCGCTCCCAGGTGAGCTCCCGCGCCTGCACCAGGACCCCGGCGGAGATCTCCTCCCGGCGGGTCTTGCTCCGGGCCAGCTCGCGGATGGCCGCCTCCAGCGCCTCAGGATCCTTTGGGGGCACCGTCCAGCCCAGCCCCTGCTCCTCGACCAGACGGGCGAAGTGGTCCCCCTTGGTGCAGATGATGGGCAGGCCCGCCCAGAGGTAGTCGAGGAGCCGGGTGCGGAAGGCGAAGTGGGTCTCGGCGTTCTCGAAATGGGTGGACACCCCGCAATCGGCACCGGCCAGCCACCTGCCCCGCTCCTGGTAGGGCACCCACTCGGCGTTGAAGAACACGCGCCGCCCGGTGAGGGCGAGCTGGTCGGAGAGCTCCCTGGCCCTCTTGGTGATCCACATCTTGGGGGGGATCCCGGAATTGGGATGGCTGGTGGACATGAAGACCAGCTTCACCGGCGGGGAGAGGTCCTCGACCCGGGCGACCGCCTGGATCAGGGTCAAGGGGTCGAACCAGTTGTAGATCCCACCACCCCAGAGGAGCACCAGGTCCTCCTCTTCGACCCCGGGCAGGGGAAGGCGGCTGCCCCTCTCTCGCACTGGAGGTGGGACCTCCGGCAGCCCGAAGGGCACCACGTCGATCAGCTGGCGGAAGGTGGGGTCCCGAGACCAGTTGCGGGGGTTTAGCCGACCGGCGGCCAGCAGCGAACCCAGCCAGAGGTCCCGCTGGGTCTCGCTGGCGCAGATGAAGTAGTCCCCCCGCGCGAGCATCTCCGAGACCGCCTCGCGGACCTCGAGGTCCTGGCGCTCCCGCTCTGCCATTCCCAGGTGCTCATCCTGGCCCAGGAGCGCGATGGGGAAGGGGTCGTACAGGTCCATCACCAGGGGAGCTTCCACCTCCCGGAGCACTGGGTAACGCAGCAGCGCCGTTCCCTCCACCATCACCAGGTCATGGGAGCGGGCCAGACGCTCCAGGGCGGCCGGCCCCAGCTCGGGCGAGACGGTGATCCCGGGGCTGGCGAGGTCTGTTGAGCCCACCCCAACCAGTGTCACCTGGTGGCCGTCCGCGGCCAGGCTCCGCCCCAGCTCGAAGCAGCGGATCCCCGGCCCCGCCATCCTGGTGGCTACCACGTCGTTGGCCACGATCAGGACCCGGCTCACGAGGGCAAGATAGCAGGGGGGAAACCAGGATCGAGCCCCAAGCCCCCGGTCGGGCCCTCGCATCCGTGATCACGGCGAGGTGTCGGCCGCGCTGGTGGCCCTGGCCCGGGGGGAGGGGCCGAGCGGCCTTGGCGGCCCTCGCCTGGCCTGGGCCCGCGCGGTGCTGCTTCCCCCGGCGCTCTTCCTCTGGTGCCTTCACCTCCTGGCCGGCCCGCGGTACGTGCTGCAGATCGACGCTGAGTTCGGGCCCCACATGCCGCTCTCGCTGTCGGGGGTGCGGGCGCCGCTCACCACGGTGGCCCACCTCCTGGACGGCTACTGGTCGGGGCGGATCTACGGGAGCTGGGGATCTGTCTCTGCGGCGTCGGGCCCATGGTCCTTCTGCACCGGCTCGGGTGGGTGGCCCAGGTGCCCGCGAGGTGGCTGGGGGCCCTGAACCCCTTCGTGTACGACCGGGTGATGGAGGGTCAGTTCGGGGTGGCGGCCGGGATCGGGGCGGTCTTCCTCTGGCTGGCCGCCTGGACTGCTCTCCAGGAGAGCCCCCGAATGAGCGTCTCTGCAACTCTAAGCGACTCTGAGCGGGGCGTAGCCGAGCGCCCTGGGGCCGAAGTCGCCACGAGGGACGACCGCGGTGGCATGGGCGTTGCGGTGGAAGCCGCGCCCGAGGGACACCC
>JAKATL010000035.1 GCA_021827985.1 bacterium | reverse complement strand
AGGCCGTGTGGTAGTGCACCCCCTGTACTTCGGCCCACTGCTTCAGGTTCACGCTCACCATGATAGCAGACTAGAACATACATATGGGGCACAGAAGGCTACTGATCGGAGGCAGCTCCCAACCCCTCCAGCTCCAGGGGGTCTGAGGAGAGCCCCCTGGAGAGGTCCTGGGCGGTCACCGAGGCGTAGTGGTTCCAGGTGGTGGAGGGGCGGGAGTGGCCCAGGGTGCGGGAGACCACCACCACCGGGATCCCCGCCCGAAGCCAGCGGGAGCAGGCGGCGTGGCGCAGGTCGTGGGGGCTCAGCGGCGGAAGGCCGGCCCTATGGCAGCAGTCGAGGAGGAGCTCCCTCGCCCTCCGGTCGGAGAGCTGGCCCTGGCGGGAGCGGAAGAGGGGGCCGTCCCCGCCCCCCGCCGCCGCGATGTGGGCCTCCAGCTCCCGGCGCAGCCCCTCCTGCAGGGGGACTGAGCGGGTGCCGGTCTTGCCGCAGAGGTAGAGGAGGCCCTCCTGGTAGGAGGAGCCCTGGCAGCTGAGGACCTCCGAGATCCGGGCCCCGGTCCCCAGCAGCAGCCAGATGAGCAGCCGGCTGCGCTGGTCGGGGGCCGCCTGGATCAGCCGCCGCTGCTCCGCAACGGAGATCGCCGGCCGGGGGTGGTGGGGCGCCAGCGGCTGGATCCGCAGGACCTCGGGGAGCCCCCTCTGGCAGAGGCCGGAGCGCTCCAGGTAGCGCAGGAACTGGCGCACCAGGAGAAGCCGGTGGTGGCGGGTCGTGGGTGCCAGCCGGCCGAGCTGCGCCTGGTAGTGGAGGAGCAGGGTGGGGGAGAGCTGAGAAGGGGAGCCCTCTCCCCAGGCGGTGGCGAAGGCGGCGAAGGAGCGCAGCACCCCCAGGTACTCCCGCGAGCTGCTGGCCCGCCCGGTGCTGGCGGCGAAGAGTTCGGCGAGGTCTCGGAGCTGGTCCACCGCATTCCTGGTCCCCCGGGCCGCCCCCGGGCGGGCGCTCCGCCACTCCGGGCGGACCCGCGCCGTGCCCCGAGCCGAACCCGGGGGCCCACCTCTGCCCCTCAGCCCACCTCCGGGCCCCCGGGGTGCCCTGGCCGGAGGGCCCCAACTGGGGGTGGAGGGACGGTGTAGTCCCTGCCGGGACGGCTGAGCGTGCGCCGAGGGGGATGGTCATGGGGAGTAGGACCTGGCGTTTAGGGATGGCGGCTCTTCTGGGGTTGCTGCTAGCGGCGGTGCCGGAGGTGGCCAGCGCCGCGGGGCGGCCCGGGACCGCGGCGGCTCCCCGGTACTACCTGGCCCTGGGGGACTCCCTGGCCACCGGGTACCAGCCGGAGGATGCCGGAACACTCCAATCCTGCGGCTTCCCGTACGGGTACGCCTGCGACCTCTACCAGGAGCTGCAGGTCGCCCACCCCAACCTTGAGGCGGTCAACCTCAGCTGCCCCGGGGAGACCACCGCCTCCATGCTGAGTGGGGTAGGCAGCCCCTGCTACTCCGAGGGCCCGTCCCAGCTGGCCCGGGCCGTCCAATTCCTGGCGCGACACCCAGGCCAGGTGGCGCTCATCACCATCGACATCGGGGCCAACAACGTGGACGGCTGCGTCCTCGCCTCGGGCAGCATCGATGAGAGCTGCGTTCTCCAGGGTTTCAGCCAGGTGGCAGGGCAGCTGCCGGTGATCCTCACCGCCCTGCGGCGGGCCGCCGGGAGGGGGGTGCCGATCGTGGGGATGAACTACTACGACCCCTTCCTGGCCGCCTACCTCCTCCCCGGCGGGACCACCCTGGCCGCGGAGTCGCTGGCCGTGACGCTCACCTTCAACCGTCTGTTGGAGGGGGTGTACGGGAGGGCCGGGGACCGGGTGGCGGACGTCCAGTCCGCCTTCCGCACCTTCGACCTCGCCCCCGTGCCCTTCGCGGGCACCGTGGTGCCCCTGGACGTCGCCCTGATCTGCCAGTTGACCTGGATGTGCGACTACTCTCCGCCGAACATCCATCCCAATGCCACGGGATATGCGGTGATCGCTGGGGCGTTTGCGGAGGCCCCCGCCCTCTCTGGCCTGCTCCGCTGAGCCCGAGGTCGCAAAGCCACCGGTAAGAGCCACCCCGGGGTCCCGCCCGGACCGGTCCCTGGGGCCCGGGGTCGCGAATGGAAGCGGTCCAACCCACCCCCAGGCCCGGGGCCGGGGCTGGACAGGTCCTAACCACCCCCGGCCCGGTTGCGGCGGCCCGCCACCAGACTCCATCATCGGAGGGTACCGGGGTCTCTGACGGCGTAGGGCCGCGCCCGGTGCGAACAGGTGGACCACGTGGGCACGACGCTCTCCATCCTCATTGTCGGCGCCGTGGGCGCTTGGCGGGAGCTGCTTCTCGACCAGTTGAGCTGCATCCCCGAGGTCGTCGCCCTTGAGCAGGCTGCCGACGTGGCTGGAGCGATGGACGCGCTCCACTCCGATCACTTTGACGTCGTCTTCGTTGACGTTACCACGGCTGGGCTCGAGGGACTCGATTGGGACCATCTGTCGGATCGTCCGGGGACAGGGTCCTGGGTGATCTTCTACATCGTGCCCACGACTCAGCCGGAGCAGGTCCGCCACATCCTCCAGGTGGTCGCACGGGCGCCCGCTGCGGCCGCGGTTGGCGCCCGGGAGGTGGCGGCCGGGCTCGAATCGGGGTCGGGATGGTCGGCCCTGCGCAACCGGGTCCCGGTGCTGTTTCGCGGCCAGGTCCTGCTGGTCCGCATCGAGTCCGTCTACATGGTCACGTTCGACGACCGCAGGGTCGTAGTGCGGACGGCGGACGGAGCCTTCAACTCGACCCTCAGGATGGCCGAGTTCGAGGAGCGGGTGCGGGGTCGCTCCTTCCTCAGGGTGCACCGTCGCTACGTCGTCAACCTCGACCACGTGCAGAGCGTGCAGAGCCAGGTGAACGGCACCTACGTTCTCAGAGTGGGAAACGACGATGCCCAGTATCCGGTGCCGGTGTCGCGCCGCCACGCCATCGCGCTGCGCCAGGAGTTGCGCCTGTGAGGTCCGCGCCAATCGGCGCTGATCTCACAGGACGGCCTGACCAACCAGTGGAGCGTCGTTCATGCGTGGCCACCGCCAGCAAGCTCGCACCGTTCCTGCTGAGTGCCCATGAGCGACACCCGGTCGGGACGAGCGGTCCTTCCCGACCTGGGTTGTGCCAAGCAGGCCATCGCCGTTTCGGGTCTTGCGCCACGTGGGTGGTTGCCCGGACGCCTTCGGAGCTTGGGCTGGCCCTGGCACCCGGTACCGGTCATGGCGACGCCTGCCCCGTGGTAGCTCTCCACGTCAGCGGGCAGAGCCGCCGCTTCGATCCTCCGGTCGGACGTGGTCACACCTGGACTGGCCTTTGGTTCGGCGCCGGGCGGAGTGCCCTTCTACCGAGCACCACGGCCGCGGCCGTGTGCCCGGATACCTGCTGATGCTGGGCCCAGAGGGGAGCCAGCCAGTGCTGCCTGCCCCAGATCGAGGAGTAAGCGACGGGGACTCCAACCACCGCGATGCCCCGCCTGGAGGCCATCGCCACCAATCGATCCCGGAACTTGGCGGTCGGCATCCCCGAGACCACCTTGCGGAACCAGCGGCGGGAGCCGTATTGCTCCCGGCCGGTCGAGCGCATCTCCGAGAAGCCGAGGTCCTCAATGGTGATGGACCTGGCGCCTCCCGCCTCGGCCAGCTCCAGAAGGTCGGTGATCGCCTGGCGCAGGTGCCCGTCCCTGGTCGAGGCGGACAGCTCCTCGGTCACCAGTGCGACGTGAGGCAGCCGGCCCACCGGTTGCCGAAGCGGTCGAGCAGGGCGGGAGCGAGGAAGCCATGGTTGTGGTCCACCGCCAGGGTGCGTGCGGCCGGGTCAGAGAGCAGATCCTGGTAGGCCGGGACCCGGGGAGGGGAGGTCGGGGTGAAGCTGGCATCGATGTAGAACCGGCTCTGGGCCTGGTCGAAGGAGGTGGCGTGGGCGACCGCCCGGTCAGCCTCGACCTGGGCCAGCCACTCCGCCTGGCAATACGAGAAGCGAACCTTAGCCTGAAAGCGGTACCGGGTGAGTCCCCCTCTGGTCAAGTTGGCCAGCCGGGCCAGCGGCTCGGGCAGGTCCACCTCCAGAACCCCTTCGGGGCTGGACCCGGATGGTCTCGTTGCCCAAGCTCTTCCCGGACTCGCCGTTGGCGGTGATCCACCACCTCGAGGCATCCCATAGCTCTCGCCACTGCTCCCTGGTCATTCCGGCCTGGTCCAGGTGCAGGCGCTGGCGCAGCAGCCGCTTGCCACCCCTGGTGATGTGCACCTGACCGGCTTCGAGATCTCGATCCAGAACGGCCAGACGCGCCCGCAGGTGCTGCAGACGGTCGAAGTCGAGGTCCTTGAGCCAGGCGCGGAACCGAGCGGCGAAGCCGCGGCATCCCTGCTGGAGCCGGTTCTGCTTCACCAGCCCGGTTCGCTCGATCAGGGCTATGTCAGGCTCGCCGCTGAGGTGGCGTCGACGAGCCTCGCGTTCAGGCAGGCATGCGAACCGGCTGCGGGCCAAGGTGCGACAGCCCAGCTACACTGAGCCGTGGCCGACAGCGGGGATGGACAGGACTGGTTGGGCGAGAAGTGGAAGAGGGGAACATGCTTGACCGCCCCGGGCAGCCGAGGTATCGGTGGGGCGACGGCGCTGCCAGCAGCTCACCAATTCGGCGCATTCCTGGTCGTTCAGGCTGGGTCGCCGGGCGGGTCGTGCCACATCGTCGTCTCCATTTCGCCTCGGGACCCATGTTGACCGCGTCCCCCAGGCAGTGCCGGCCCCGGTACCACTGCGGCCGGGGATCGTGACCGGGGAGCAGGTCAGCGACGCGCCGCCAGGATGTGCCGAGGCCACGACCCCGCAGGGCTGCCCCCGGTGAGCGCCCACGTTCAGCCGGAGCGCGGGCCGGTGGCCTGCGAGGGTAGACGGCGGTGATCAGGCACGAGGTCGGTGTCCACCCGAGCGTTGACCGGCTGCCCTGCGAGGAGCAGCTCGCGTGGAAGCTCGCCAAGGTGGCCACTGACCCCGTGGATGTCAACGACGATGTCGCCGAGATGATCGTGAACCGGGTCATCGACGACACGGCGGTGGCACTCGCAGCACTCACACGCCGCCCAGTGGCAACGGCCCGTGCCCAGGCCGTCCGGCACCCCTACGCTCCGGGAGCGACCGTCTTGGGCCTGGACCCCACAGTGCGAGTGTCGCCGGAGTGGGCGGCGTGGGCGAACGGCGTCGCCGTGCGGGAGCTGGACTTCCACGACACCTACCTGGCAGCTGAGTACTCTCACCCCGGCGACAATATCCCCCCGCTGCTCGCGGTCGCCCAACATCGTGGCCGCTCCGGACACGATCTGGTGCGGGCGATCGCAACCGGCTACGAGGTCCAGGTCGACCTGGCCCGGGGGATCTCGCTCCATGCCCACAAGATCGATCACGTCGCGCACCTCGGTCCCTCGGTCGCCGCTGGCCTGGGCACCCTGCTCCACCTGGATACGAAGGTCGTCTACCAAGCGATCCAGCAGGCACTCCACGTCACCACCGCGACCAGGCAGTCGCGCAAGGGAGAGATCTCCAGCTGGAAGGCGTACGCGCCGGCCTTCGCGTCGAAGATGGCGGTGGAGGCGGTGGACCGGGCGATGCGCAGGGAGACGGCGCCGTCACCGATTTACGAGGGCGAGGACGGGGTGATCGCCCGCCTGCTCGACGGTCGGGACGCGCGCTACTGGGTGCCCCTGCCGGCCATGGGCGAACCCAAGCGGGCGATCCTGGACACGTACACCAAGGAGTATTCGGCCGAGTACCAGGCCCAGTCGCTGATCGATCTGGCTCGACGGCTGCGGCCGCGCCTCGACGACCTCAAGGGCGTGCGTGCGGTGACGATTCACACCAGCCACCACACCCACACGGTCATCGGCTCCGGTGCCAACGATCCCCAGAAGTTCGACCCGCATGCCTCACGGGAGACGCTCGACCACTCGGTGATGTACATCTTCGCGGTCGCCCTGGAGGACGGTGCGTGGCACCACCAGCTCTCGTACGCGCCCGAACGGGCGGCGCGCCCCGAGACGGTGGCGCTGTGGCACAAGGTCCGGACTCTCGAGGATCCCGAGTGGACCCGCCGGTACCACTCGGACGATCCTACCGAGAAGGCGTTCGGAGGCCGGGTGGTCGTCGAGATGGAGGACGGCTCGGTCGTCCAGGACGAGCTCGCCGTGGCCGACGCCCACCCGCTCGGCGCACGGCCATTCGGCCGGGCCGACTACTTGCGCAAGTTCCGGACCCTCGCTGACGGGATCGTCCCTGGGCCCGAGCAGGAGCGCTTCCTCGATCTGGTCGCCCGTCTCGACTCTTGCTCCCCCGAGGAGCTCGCCCTATGCACTGTGACGGTCCCCGGGCTCCACACGGCGACCGCTGGAGGGCTGTTCTGATGGGGTGGGGCTGCCCTGCCAGGGCTGCGGGGGAGGTGGGCTGATGCTCCATGCCGTCACGCCGGCAGCGGCGCGGCGGGCGGCCCTGCGTGCCGGCCTGGGGTCCGGTCGGCTGCTCCGCTTTCCCGGGGCGTTCAACCCTCTCTCAGCGTTGCTGATCGAAGAGCTCGGCTTCGAGGGCGTGTACGTCTCCGGGGCGGCGCTTTCGGCGTCGCTCGGCCTTCCGGACATCGGCCTCACCACCCTGACGGAGATCGCCGAGAAGAGCCACGAGATAGCACGGGTTACGAACCTGCCGACACTAGTCGACGCGGACACGGGCTTCGGCGAGCCGATGAATGTTGCCCGGACGGTGCAGGTCCTGGAGGAGCTCGGTCTGGCGGGCTGCCACCTGGAGGACCAGGTGAACCCGAAGCGTTGCGGCCACCTGGACCACAAGGCGATCGTGGATGGCCCCGAGATGCTCCGGCGCATCGCCGCGGCGGTCTCGGCCCGGAGGGATCCCGCCTTCGTCGTGTGCGCCCGCACCGACGCGCGCGCGAACGAGGGACTGGAGGGCGCCATCGAGCGGGCGAGGGCCTACGTCGACGCCGGCGCCGATGTCGTCTTCCCCGAGGCGCTCGCGGACGAGTCCGAGTTCGAGGCGTTCCGCAAGGCGGTCGACGTGCCGATCCTGGCGAACATGACCGAGTTCGGCAAGACCAAGCTCCTCGACATCGCCACGCTCGAGTCGCTCGGGGTGAACCTGGTCATCTACCCGGTCACGCTGCTGCGCCTGGCCATGGGCGCCGCCGAGCGCGGACTGCGGACCCTGCTGGCGGAGGGGTCACAGAGGAGTTCAATCGACGCCATGCAGACCCGAGGACGGCTGTACGAGCTGATCGACTACCAGGCCTACGGCACCTTGGACGACACTGTCTACAACTTCTCGCTCGACCCCGGAGGCAAATGAGGTGGCAGCAGATAGTGCTGGATCCGACATCAAGCGGGGCCTCGTCGGCATCGTCGCCGACTCCACCGCGATCTCGATGGTCAACCAGGAGACGAACTCCCTCCTCTACCGGGGCTATCCGGTCCAGGAGCTGGCAGCGTCTTGCACCTTTGAGGAGGTCGCCTACCTCATCTGGCACGGCGAGCTGCCCTCGAAGGACGAGCTGGAGGCCTTCGTCCGGGAAGAGCGGTCGCTTCGGGCCTTGCCGGACGATCTCTTTGACGTGCTCGGCGCTCTGCCGACGACCTGCCACCCCATGGACGTGCTGCGCACCGCGGTGAGCTTCCTCGGGGCGTCGGACCCGGACGAGGGCGACGCCTCGCCGGCTGCGAATCTCCGAAAGTCCATCGACATGATGGCAAAGCTCCCCACGATCGTGGCCTTCGAGCAGCGCCGTCGCCGCGGGGAGGCACCCATCGCTCCCGACACCGACCTCTCGTTTGCCGAGAACTTCTTTCACTGCTGCTTCGGCGCTGTGCCCGAGCCCGAGGTCGTCCGCTGCTTCGAGGTCTCACTGATCCTCTACGCCGAGCACAGCTTCAACGCGTCGACCTTCACCGCGCGCGTCATCACCTCGACGCTTTCGGACATCTACTCGGCGGTGACCGGAGCCATCGGCGCACTGAAGGGGGCGTTGCACGGCGGCGCCAACGAGGCGGTCATGGTGATGCTCGAGGAGATTGGCGAGGCCGAAAACGCCTCCGAGTGGCTGCACGAAGCGCTGGCCTCCCAGCGCAAGATCATGGGCTTCGGGCACCGGGTGTACAAGCACGGGGACAGCCGCGTGCCGACTATGCGCCAGGCTCTGGCAGAGCTGGCTCGGCTGAGGGGCGCCGACCGGCTCCTCACCCTCTACGACACCCTCGAGCGGGCAATGTTTCAGGAGACGGGCATCCAGCCGAACCTTGACTTGCCGACCGGTCCTGCGTACCACTTGATGGGCTTCGACGTCCCGACCTTCACCCCGATCTTCGTGATGAGCCGGATCACCGGCTGGACGGCCCATGTCATGGAGCAGATGCAGGCGAATGCGCTCATCCGCCCGCTGAGCGCCTACAACGGACCGCCCGAAAGGCACGTCGCCCCCTGAGCCGTCACCGGTCGGGCGACGGAGCGAGCTGACCGGGGCGGTGGTGGGTGGCACCCGGGTCCCAGCCGACCGGGACCCGGTCAAGCTCAGCGGCGATCCCCAGGCGTCGACGAGCTACGCAACTCTCGAGGCGCGCACCGCGCGGTGACCTTCGACCCATGGGACCTCTGCCCCTCGGTTGCGGCAGGGGCTGTCGAGCTGGCGCGGACCGTGCGGATCGTGCCGCCGGCTACAGCTACGAGCACCGCACCTCCGGCCCTGGGTCGCCGGCCTCCCTGTACCTGCGGCGCGAGCTGCAGGGGGCACTGCCAACGGGCCCTCCCGACCTGGGCCGGGCCAAGCATGCCGCGGCCGCTTCCGGATTTACGCCGCCAGTGGGGCCGGACCTCAGCCTTCGGGTATTGGGCCGACCCGCACGCTCCATACCTGCCACGCTGTCCCGGCGGCCAGGTAGCTCTCCAGCCCAGCCGCCAGAACCCCCGTCGCTGTGCTCGCGGTGGCAACGGGAGTTGGCCGGCTGGACCGGCGGCCTGGGCGGGTCCGGCTGCATGTTGGCGGCCCCTCGACGAAGTTCCAGCGGCCGTGCCCGCCGACTTCTTCGGACCGCCCCGGCCATCTGGGTCAGGGATAGGCAGGCGGGTCGGGTGGGCTGGCAGATGACAGTTCCGCGGTGCCTGCCCGGGTGTCGGCCGTAAGCATCGGCTCCGCCCGGTTCGATGCTCCGGCGCCCCCCTGTGGGCTTCCCCATGTCATCTTGCTCGCTGGAGCGGATCGTCCAGCCACTCCGGTTCCTCTACCGCCACTGGCACGGCCCGGGCGTCGGCCTGTGGGATTCCGGCAGCCGCTTAGAATATCGTGAGGATCTGCACCTCGAAGGGATTCTCGATCGCGCCCTGATCCGGCGCGTCCAACGGACCGTGGAGATGCTGTCCGGTGAGGTGGCCCTGGCGAACTCCGCAGCCGGGTCTGGCCAGAGCACCGCTGGGAAGCCCGCGGGAGCTGCATGTCGGTGGCGGACGACCGACCGTTCGGTCACCAGATATCGCCGGTGGGCCAGCAAAGCTGGCCGCTCGTCCAGCGCTCCCGTTGCAACCGGGCCGACCCAGGCGACCATGGGCCAGACGACCTGACCTGACCGCTCCCGGTCCGAGGGTCAGGGTGGTTCCAGACCGGGAAGTTGGAGGTGGCAAGGGACATGGCAACACTCGTCGGATCACACGGCTCGGAGGCTGCGGTACCCGCCCCGAGCGACGTGCATCATCCTGAGGCAGCGCTGGCGGCAGCCATGGGCGACCCAGCTCCGCTGGGTTTGGCGTGCTTCGGTATCACCACCTTGTGCCTCTCGGTCATCAACGCGGGATGGCTCACCGCGGTAGCCACACCGATGGTCCTGGCCCTGGCCCTGCCGGTCGGCGGCGGCGCGCAGATCCTGGCCGGGATGTGGGCCTACCGACGCGGCAACACCTTCGTCGCCACCACCTTCTCCGCCTACGGCGCCTTCTGGATCAGCTTCTTTCTACTGCTCCAATACTTCGTGCCCGCGATCGCCACCACCAAGGGGGCCCCGGCCGACGCGGTCACTGGAGCCCTTGGCCTCTACCTGTTCGCTTGGGGCATCTTCACCGCCTACATGCTGGTGGCAGCGTTCGCGGTGGCGAGGGCGGTGGCGGTGGTCTTCGCCCTGCTGACGGCGACGTTCTTGGTCTTGGCAGTAGGTTTCTGGGCGGGCAACAGCAGTACCTTGCACGTTCTCGGTGGTTACCTGGGCATCCTCACCGGCCTGGGAGCGCTCTACCTCTCCTTCGCCGACGTCACCAAGGCCACCTTCAAGCGTGACGTGGTGCCCACCTAGGCCAACCAGCGCGCCGTCACGGGTCCTGCTCGAATACTCCGGCAGCTCTGCAGCGGCGCATCCACTAATCTCCCTGGCCTTTGGCGCGGTACTCATCAGCAGGGCCGCGCGGCCCTGCCGGCATTGATTGACGGGAGGCACTGACATGGGAACCTTTGACGACACCTACCGGCGCAGCATCGACGACCCGATTGGCTTCTGGGGTGATGCGGCCCGCCTCATCGACTGGACCCGGCCCCCGAATCAGGTGCTCGACACCTCGGAACTCCCCTTCGTTCACTGGTTCCCCGACGGCGAGCTCAACACCTGCTACAACGCCCTGGACCGTCACGTCGAGTCTGGCCGGGGTGGGGTGGCGGCCCTGATCTACGACAGCCCGCTGACCCAAACCGTTCGGCGCTACACCTATGCCGAGTTCCGCGACCAGACCGCCCAGGTGGCGGGAGCGCTGCGAGCGCTGGGCGTCAACAAGGGCGACAGCGTCATCATCTACATGCCGATGGTCCCGGAGACGGTGATGGCGATGCTGGCGTGCGCTCGCATCGGCGCGGTCCACTCCGTGGTATTCGGCGGCTTTGCCGCACCCGAGCTGGCGGCCAGGATCGATGATGCCAAGCCCAAGGTGGTGCTCAGCGCCTCCTGTGGCATCGAGCCCACGCGCGTCATCCCGTACAAGCCGATCCTCGATGAAGCGGTGCGGCTTGCGGTGCACAAGCCGGAGTGCAGTGTCATCCTCCAGCGACCTCAGGACCGAGCGGTGCTGCAGGGCACCGACCTGGACTGGGAGGCGACCGTCTCGGCTGCCAGTGGGGTCGACTGCGTCTCGGTCAAGGCCACCGATCCGCTGTACATCCTCTACACCTCCGGGACCACCGCCGGCCCCAAGGGTGTGGTCCGGGACAACGGTGGTCATGCGGTGGCGCTGGCGTGGAGCATGGCCAACGTCTACGATGTGCACCCTGGTGACGTCTACTGGGCGGCGTCGGACGTGGGCTGGGTGGTGGGGCACTCGTACATCGTCTATGCGCCACTGCTGGCCGGAGTCACCACCGTTCTCTACGAGGGCAAGCCGGTGGGCACCCCCGATGCGGGAGCCTTCTGGCGGGTGATCGAGGAGCACCAGGTGAACACCCTCTTCTGCGCCCCCACCGCCTTTCGCGCAATCAAGAAGGAGGACCCTGAGGGAAAGTACAAGCGGCTCCGCGACACCAGCTGCCTGCGGGCCCTCTTCCTGGCCGGTGAGCGGCTCGACTCGCCGACCTACGAATGGGCTCGCGACCTGCTCTCGGTCCCGGTCATTGACCACTGGTGGCAGACCGAGACCGGCTGGCCGATCGTGGCCAATTGCCTGGGCATCGAGCCCAAGCCGGTCAAGCCGGGTTCGCCGACGCAGCCGGTACCGGGCTTCGAGGTGCTCGTGGTCGACGGGAGCGGCAACTCCGTAACCCCTGGGATCGAGGGCGAGATCGTCGTCCGGCACCCCCTTCCCCCGGGCACCCTGACCACCCTCCACAACGCCGGCGAGCGCTTCGTGGAGGAGTATTTCGCCCGTCATCCGGGCTTCTACCTCACTGGGGATGGCGGCCACTTCGACGAGGACGGCTACCTCTGGGTCATGGGTCGGATCGACGACGTCATCAACGTCGCCGGCCATCGGCTCTCGACAGGAGCCATCGAGGAGGTGGTGGCTCGGCATCCGGCGGTCGCCGAATGCGCGGTGATTGGCATTGTCGACTCCCTCAAGGGCCAGGTTCCAATCGGCCTGGTGGTGCTCAAGGCCGGGGTCGAGATAGACCCCGAGGTGCTTCGCAGCGATCTCACCCAGGCGGTCAGGGAGAGCATCGGGGCGGTGGCCTCGTTCCGCAACGTACAGGTGGTGCCGCGGTTGCCCAAGACGCGATCGGGGAAGATCCTCCGCGCCACCATGCGCGCCATCGCCGACGGACGCGACTACACCGTGCCCAGCACCATCGAGGATCCCACGGCGCTCGACGACATCACCCGGATCATTTCTCCCGAGGCCCTGAACACGGTGGTCTGATCGCGCCACCGGGGATGGCGGGACGGGCCAACTGACCGGCGCCGCCATCCCCTGACCGGCGGGGCGTGGGGGCGGCTAGGGGCCGGACGAGAGAGGAGAACTGGTCACGGGGTGTCGACCTGTCCGACCCGGCTGATCGACTCGGGCTGAGCGCTCTAGGTCGAGCCCAGCCGATGCGATCTGAGCGCCGCCGTGATCTCGTCGAGGATGGCCGGATCGTCGATGGTTGCCGGGGGCGCCAGCGCGCGGCCGGCCGCGATTCCCTGCATGGTCGACCGCAGAATCTTCCCCGAGCGGGTGCGGGGCAGACGCTTCACCACTATGGAGTCCCGGAACGAGGCGACCGGTCCGACCAAGTCTTCGACCAGCGCCACCAGTTCGATGGCCACCGCATCCGGGTCCGAGGCCACGCCGGTCTTGAGTACGACAAAGCAGATGGGGACCTGACCCTTGGCCGCATCGGGGATGCCGACCACCGCACACTCGGCGACATCGGGATGGGTTGCGATCGCCGCCTCGATCGCCGCCGGCGAGAGCCGGTAGTTGGCGACCTTGATGACGTCGTTGAGGCGACCGAGGAGGAAGAGGTAACCGTCCTTGTCGAGGTGTCCGCGGTCACCGGTCGTGTAATAGCCGGGGTTGGCGTTCAGGTAGGAGCTCTGGTAGCCGCCGTCATCGTGCCAGAGGGTCGTCAGCGTCCCCGGAGGGAGCGGCAGGCGAAGTGCGACCTGCCCGTCGATCCCAGCCGCGGCGGGCACTCCTCGGTCGTCCAGGACATGTACGTCGAAGCCCGGGACGGGCCGGTTCGCGGAGCCGACTTTGACGGGCAGCGGCTCCACGCCGAGACAGTTAGCGGTGACGGGCCATCCGGTCTCGGTCTGCCACCAGTGGTCGATGACCGGAACCCGCAGGTGGTCGCTGGCCCAGCGGAAGGTGTCAGGGTCGAGGGACTCGCCGGCGAGAAAGACTGCCCGCAAGCTGTCGAGACGGTGTCTGAGGAGGTGCGTCCCGCGCGGATCCTCCTGGCGGATCGCGCGCAGGGCGGTTGGCGTGGTGAACAGCACTCTGACCTTGTGCTTGGCGGCGACCCGCCAGTAGGCGCCGGCGTCGGGGGTTCCGACGGCGCCGCCCTCGTAGAGAACCGATGTGCAGCCATGGAGCAGGGGTCCGTAAACCACGTACGAGTGACCGACCACCCAACCGATGTCGGAGGCGGTCCAGAAGACCTCCCCTGGCCGCAAACCGTAGATGTTGGCCATGCTCCAAGCCAGAGCGACGGCATGGCCTCCGTTGTCGCGAACCACCCCCTTGGGCCGGGCGGTCGTTCCCGACGTGTAGAGGACGTAGAGCGGGTCGGTGGCGAGCACCGGGACGCACGCGACCGGGTCACTGCTCGCCACCTCCTCGAAGTCGAGGTCGCTCGGGGCGGTGAGTCGGGCTGGTTCCCCCTGAGGTCGCTGCAGGATGACGCAGTAGTCGGGGGTGTGGTGGGCCTCGGCGATCGCGCGGTCGAGGAGCAGCTTGTAGGAGACGACCCGGTCCCGCTCCACTCCGCACGACGCTGAGACGACCACCTTGGGCCGGGCGTCGTCGAGACGGAGGGCCAGCTCATGCGGCGCGAAACCGCCGAACACCACCGAGTGCACCGCTCCCAGTCGGGCACAGGCGAGCATGGCCACGACCGCCTCCGGCACCATCGGCATGTAGATGATGACGGTGTCGCCGGCCGCGACTCCGAGTTGCCGGAGCCCCCCCGCGAACCGGGATGTCGCTTCCTGGAGCTCGGCATAGGTGACCTGGCCCCCCGTCCCCGTCACCGGGCTCTCATGGATGAGAGCGGCCTGTTCTCCCCGCCCGGCGCGGACATGGCGGTCGACGGCGTTGTGACAGGTGTTGAGGACACCGTCGGAGAACCATCGGAAGAAGGGCGGCTGGTGGTCGTCGAGGATGGTCGTGGGGAACCGATCCCACTCGATCGCTCGGGCGGCCTCGCTCCAGAAACCGCTGGGATCCTCGATACTGCGACGGTAGATCTCGTCGAGCCCCGCCATGGCCTCCTCCGATCACCTCATTACCACCTCGCGCGGGGTCTCCGCCTCGCACAACTCATGGTAGGGAGTGGGCGCCCCGCATCGCGGAGGAAGTCCCAGCCCAGGGCGCCTCCTGTGGGCCCTACCGGCACCGATAAGGACCGCCAGGTCTCTCCCAGCGCGGAGGGCCAAGGCTCCTGAGTGTGCTACCAACGTGACAGGAGGACCCCATGAGTAGGTGAGGCCACCGGCTGGCCAGCAGGAGCGCTGTGAAGGGAGACTTGCATGCGGGGACGAGGGCCGGGGGGTGGGACTCCCCCCGGCCCGGGGCCCGGGGTCGCGGCTGGACGAAGTCCCCTGCACCACCGCCCGGGGTCGCGGCTGCACCGGTCCACCTCACGTCCAGGCCCGGGGTCGCGGCTGGACGAAGTCCCCTGCACCCCCGCTCGGGGTCGCGGCTGGGCGGGTCCCAGTTACCTGCACCCCCGGGCCCGGGGTCGCGGCTGGCCGAGGAAGAGGTTACCCCAAGCCCGGGGTCGCGGCTGGCCGGAGGCCAATTCACCCCAAGCCCGGGGTCGCGGCTGGACGAAGGACAGCCGCGGCCCCGGGCAGGTTGCGGCGGGTGGGGACGTGCGTCCCGTTCAGGGACTTGCCGGTGTCGGCAATCGCTTGCCATAGCCTTCAGCCCAGCTCCTCGAGGCCACGCCGTCTGCGGTGGCGGAGCGTCGGTTGCTCACCGCGCCTCAAGGCTCACTCCCATATGACCGAGAAGCCAGACAGATGGTCCCACGCGCCTGTCCGGCCACCTGGCGAGTCCATGGCGGCCCGATTGAGATCGCTACCGGGATCCGGCGACCATCACCCAAGGACTCGTAGCGCTAGCGCCTTTGCACCCGACTGCGGCCGTCGCGCGGAAACTGCTCGCTGAATGCGAGCGCGTGTACGCGCCACCCGTCGTCGAAGCTCCCAGCGTGACTCGTCTTCGACCTACTTTATTGATGCAGCCGGGTCGCTGGACGAGCTGTCCGGAGGTGGCGGTAGGTCGGAGAGGTAGGCCAGGACGACCTTTGTCATGTTGAGGGCGAAAAGGGCCTCCATACGGCCAGCAGGGTAGGCGCCGGGTTCGTCGCCAAGCCTGTCGGGATGGCGCCCCAGGTGGTAGAGCCGCGTCACCTTCCGGAGCAAGTCGTCGAGGGCCCCACGCTTAGCGCGGTTGGCCACGCCACTCACAATGTCACTCGGCGCTCCGGGTAGGGCCTGCAGCGCCGAGTAACACCGTGCTAGAACTTCAGGGTCGTCGCCCTTGGCGTAGAGCTCATCGGCCTTTCGGAGGTGGTCGACCGCAGCTGTCCAGCCCGCCCGTAGTTCCGCCGACGGAATAGCAATTTCGGCCCATACAAACTCTCCGAATCCTACAGGTTCGAGCACCTCTTTGAACCAGTCGCTACGGCTCACCTGCAGGGGTAGGTCGACAGATTCATCTCCCCCGAAGCTTAGATTCTGCCACGCGAACTCCGGCTGAGGCGGTCTCCTCTGGGCCGCCGGGACGGCGCGAGGGTGGCCGATCGCGACGACTCCGGCCCAGCGCAGCACCAGGTTGACCTTATGCCCTAGGAGGCGGTCGGTGACGTAGGCCAAGGCAGAGTGGCTGACCGGAATCTCAATCGTGAGATCCCCCCCTTGCGTCGTCACCTCTGTGAACAACGTAGAGGCAGCGCTCGCGATAAGTTCGTCTTGGTCTAGGATGCTGACACGCAGACGATCGAGGACGACCTGAACACCGTCATCGAACTTGCGCACCTCTACGGTCAACTGGACGCGCGGCACCACAACGCCCGTTCCGGTGACACGGGGATTCGCGAACTCGACGCGCCCAGGGGTTCCTGCCATGACCGAAGTTCGTGGACTTGACATCTCCGCACCACTGGAATCGCCGGGCTTGGCTCAAGATCGCAATATTCTAGGGGCCGCGCCCCGTGACACCCGTCGGCCCCGGACCTAAGGGTAGCGGATCACTAGCTCCCGTTGCCTGACTTAGTCGCCCCTGCCTGGCCGCTTCCGCGAGGTCACCTCGAGGCGACCCCAGGAGCGCGGAGTGCTAGGTCGCCTGGCGTGTCTGGTGCCGAGTTGGCGAGGGGGGGCTGGGTTGTGCTGGCTGAGGCGTCCACCTGGAGCAATGGGCGGGGGGCGGATCCCAATCCGCGACTGCAGCCAGGATCGGGCTGGTATGCGACGCGGTGTCGTGCGTACGGGCCCGGACCTTCAAGCAATGAGCCAGCACTGGGGCCCGATTATCCCTTCACCGAATGGAGATGGACGGCCCCTCAACCAGCCCTCGGAAGGCCGAGTACGTCAGGCGGCCGATCGGGTCCAAGAGGTCCCCACCTGGCTGCCTGCGAGCTCTTGGTGGCCAGCCTGGGATGGACCCCATCACAGATGAGAGCCAATAGCCTACCATCCCGAGCGTGGCCCCAAGGGACGCGATCCCGTAAATCAGAGAGGCAGCAGTGAGATCGATCACCGAGACTTGCCGGCCCCGCTCGGATGTGCTGCGGGGCGGATTGTCGGACAACCACTTCGCAGCTCAACTCGACCAGGTGGTCAGGAGCCCGGATGCCTACCCGGTGTATGGCAGCCCTGACGAGTTCTTCAACCTCACGTACCCGACCCAGGGCCTGCGCGACCTGCTCTCCCGGACCTTCGGCCGGCTGACCGGGGCCAGAGTGGAAGGCGCCCACCATGGAGTGATCAGATCTGAGACCAGCTTCGGGGGTGGCAAGACCCACAGCCTGATCGCCGTCTACCACCTGGCGAAGGGTGCCCGCCCAAGTAACCTCAGCGAGTTCATCGAGCCCTCACTGCTACCGCCCGAGTGCCACGTCGCGGCCATCGTTGCGGACACCTTGGACCCTGCCAACGGCTTGGTGACCCACGGGATCCTGACCCACACCATCTGGGGCGAACTGGGGGCTCAACTCGGGCCTGCTGCCTATCAGCAACTCCAGCGCTCGGACGAGACCCGCACGGCTCCGGGCAAGGAGACACTCGCCTCCGCCATAGGCGACGGGCCAACCGTAGTCATCATCGATGAGCTCGCCCAGTGCCTGAGGCAGTTGGTCTCCAGCGGAGACCCCGACGTGCGCCGGATGGCCTCTGCAGTACCCGTCTTCATGAAAAACTTATTTGAGCTGGCCGCAGGACGACCCAATCTGGTCATCATCCTGACCTTAGCCACTCGCCAGGACGCGTTCGGCAAGGAGACGGACGACCTTACCGCACTCCTCAACGAAGCGGAGCAAGAGGACTTCCAAGACACGGTCCGGGAGACGGAGTCCGTGCTCGGCCGATTCACAACCGGCAGCAGCATCGTGCAGCCCGCAGCTGACACGGAGATCGCGGCCATCCTGAAGCGCCGCTTGTTTGAGACCGTGGACGAATCGGCCGCAACCGAGGCCGCAGAGGCCTACCGCAGCTATTACGAGGACCTCCTGAAGAAGGGCGAGCACCTCACTGGCGGTGCGGATCAGCCAGGATCCTACTCGGATCTGCTGCGGCGCTCATATCCGTTCCATCCCGAATTGGTTCGTGTGCTCGATAAGCGCTTAGGCACCATCCCCAGCTTCCAGCGGACTCGTGGTGCACTCAAGCTGTTGGCTGAGGTGGTTCATGGGGTCTGGGCCGGCGACAGTCAGGCCGAGATTTTAAACGTCGCCGACATCGACTACGATCGCGAGGCGGTCCTTGCCCACCTTACCGTCGGGTTGGGCCGTCCCGACTTCCAGCGTGTGGCACTGGCGGACTTTGTCGGCCCGTCGAGCCATGCGCGACAAGTGGACGAGGCACAATTTGCGGGCGGGGCGCGCCTGGCCACCAGAGCGTGCCGAACCGTCTTCACGCACAGCCTGGAAATGGTCATGACGGCAGGTACCGGGCGAGCCGACGCAGTGATCGGGACCATGAGGCTTGGTGAGGACCCGGAGCTGGTACTCGAAGCTCTCGCAGCAGTGGAGCAGGTCGCCTGGTTCCTTGACTACACTGGTCAGCGATGGCGGTTCTCCACCGAGCCGAATGCCAACAATATAGTGGCCGAAGCGGCCCAGAATGTCCCCAACACCAGGATAAACGCCGAACTGGAGGACCGGGTTCGCGCAGCTTTCCCTGCCGATGGCTCCGTGGATGTCGTCCACTTCCCATCCGGACCTGTGAGCGTAAGGGACCGGGCTACGCTGCAACTGGTGATCCTACACCACGACGATGTCGCCGTGGCTTCGCGAGAGGCCGCAGCACCTCCCAACAAACTTGTTGAGATTCTAGATCGTTCGGGTGCCGCCGAGGCCATCCGCCACTTCCGTAATGCGCTCATCTTCTTGGTGGCGGACACCGACGCGGTGGAGGGAATGCGCGATCGAGTCCGGACGGACCTAGCCGCCCAAGCGGTAGTCGCGGATAGTGTTCGGATGCGCGAGTTTGATCCAGAGGTTCGCAGGAAGCTGCAGGGAATCGCGGACAGCGCGAAGCTGAAGGCTCGTATCGCTCTGACCAGGTGCTATCGACACCTCTACTACCCAGCTGCGGACAGAGCGAGTCAATATCTTCACCACGAGGAACTCCCAGCAGCCTCGCAGGGTGAAGTGATGAAGGCTCAGACCAGAGTGTTGGTCGAGCACTTGCGAGAGGTGGGCAAGGTCCGCACGGCAGCCGTTTCGACCGACTTCTTGCGTCAAAAGGCATGGCCCAAGAATGTCGGGGAGGTGACGACGCAACAGGTGGACGAAGCTTTCTGGGCCGATCCGGCAGCACAGATGATCCTGGACATCACCCTGCTCCGGGATGCCATCCGAGATGGTGTTCGCAACGGCTCGTGGATCTACTATGACTCCACGGCGAGCAAGGCATGGACAGACCGCGACCCTCCGCCGACTCTTAAGTTTGGGTCGGACTTTTTCCTCTACACAGCTGCCAGGGCGCAGGAACTGGGCCTGACTGGCCGCCCGGTCTCAGTAGATGACGTGAAACGAGTCTTGAGCAGTTCACAAGTCATGTCTGGACCAGAGTTGCGGGGCCGACTTGAGGAAGTGGTGGGGCGGATGCCAGGGATGACAGAGGTCTCGGACGCTCTGGCTCGGGCCGCCGAGGATGGCGCGCAAGCTCGCGCAGTTGTGGTATCCGGGGCCGCGGAACCGGGAGCGCGAGCATTGACCCCATCCGACGTCCGGCGGGCGAGCTTGGATTCCCTTCAGATTCTGCCACCAGAGGAAGCCGATAGGCGCGGGATAGTCTGGAGCACGGTAGAGCCACCTTTGGAGTCTGTTGAAGCGAGCGGAGCACCCGGGGTCGCTTTCCAGTCGCTCGTCGACAAGGCCAAGGATGCGGCCGGCATCGCGGGCTTTACCACCATCGCGATCACGGCCGGCCTGGGGCCAACCTCAACGCTCCAGGACGTCACCCTCCTGGCCAAGGCTATTGGGCAGCTTCCCAAGTTCGAGATCGTCGTCGCTCTGGATCTTGACTTGGACTTTGATGGTCTCAAGGGCGATGCGATAGTAAGGCTGGAGGGGCCAGGGGCCCGATACCAGAAGGTCGAGGATTACATCTATTCTTTAGCTAAGAAGGCATCAGCTGTCGCCGGAACGCTTCGGCTGGACGTTCAGTTCTCTCATCCGATCGCCCCAGACGGTGCCGAGGTCGCGCAGCTGCGCAAGGTGTTGCTGGAGCTGGCGCCCGGAGAGTTGCGCCTCAAGGGGATACTGGCATAGTGAAAGCGCCCTCGCCCGCTCTTCATCGGCCTCGAGGTTTTCAGCTCCGGCTCGTGCCTACGGGGTCCGACGCGTATGGGCTTCGGCTAGAGGAAACTGACCAAGATGGGACAGCGTCGCACGTCATAGTGGAGGCAGACTCAGACCAGGTGCATCGCGTGCTGCCAGCCGTCGTAGGTGCCGTGAAGACCAGCGGTCAGGCGAAGACGGTCCTGTCATCGACTCGCCGGGCTCCAATCCGATTGCGGGAGGAGCCTGGTGTCCGCCTCGGGCTGCTCCTTCTAGCCGCTGCGCCAGTCCGCAAGGCCAGGCGCGTGCAGGAGTTCGGCGACGCCGTGACGACCCTCACCACTGAGGAGGCCTACTACTGGTACGCGAAGGTCACCGGCCCGGACAGCAGGCGTTTGCGGCGGGCCTTCCGCCTGTTCTTGGCTGGAGAGTAGTCATGGCTGACCGTCCTCGGGTTCTCATTGAGGACTGGCTCCCAATTACCGAGCTAGGCATTGAGAGCCGCAGAGAAGCCGCACCGATCCCAGGGCAGTTCCCAAAGCTAAAGACACTCCACGTCTGGTGGGCCCGCCGACCCCTGGCAGCCTCTGCTGGCGCAGTCCTTGGGTCCGTGATGCCTGCCTGGACCCCAGCGCTGGCGGCCCAGTTCCCGGATGCAACTGAGCTCAGCACCCAGGAGCAGTATCAAGAATGGTTCCTGAGACTCTGCGGGATACTTGGCGACCCGATTCTCGCCAAGAAAATGCTGGCCGTCGCCAACGCCTCCGGTATCCAACTACCCGGCAGCGGGTACGGGTACAAGCAGGCCTTCAAGAACTCCCCAACAACTCGAGATCTAGCGCTCTTGCATGACATCCTCATTCGAGCGTGGGGACAAATGCCTTCCGTCCTAGATCCGACCGCCGGTGGTGGCTCCATCCCCTATGAAGCCATCCGATATGGACTGCCCACCTCTGCTAATGACCTCAACCCAGTCGCAGTATCTATTCTTCGGGCTGGCGTGGAGCTGCCGGCGGAGTTCGGGGGCGAACTATCCGACGATCTCCGGAAGTGGGGAACCGTGCTGGTCGACCGCCTTCGCTCGCGCCTGGAACCGTTCTTCCGCCTTGAGTCCGATCAGGAACGGGTCATTGGCTACCTCTTCGCTCGGACTGTGGCTTGCCCCCGCACTGGCAAGCCCGTGCCACTAGCTCCTAACTGGTGGCTCTCCAAGCAGTCAGGTAAGGAGGCTTCGGTGCGCCTCATCACGGAGCGCGATGGCCGGGCGCTCGATCAGGTGGAGTTCGAGATCGTCACGGGCAAGGCTACCCGGGCAGCTAATCCGGATCGAGGGACCGTAGCCGGAGGCGATGCGATCTCCCCCTGGGACAACATCGTGATCGACGGGGACTACATCAAGGCCGAGGCGCAGGCCGGTCGCATGGGTTCGCAGCTCTGTGCAGTCGCGACCCGGATCAACGGGAAGCGGGGATTTCGCTCGCCGACCCAGATTGACCTGGACGCCCTGGATGCCGCCGAGGCGGAGCTCCGCCGCCGCGAGCCAGGATGGGCTGCCGGAAACATCCTCCCAACCGAGGAGGTCCCCCCCGGTAACGACCTCCGCCCGCTCCAGTACGGAATGCCGCGTTGGCGTGACTTGTTCTCTCCCAGACAGCTACTCGTCCACTGCACCTTCGTCGAGGAGTTCCAGCATCTGGTGGGCGAGGTGCGGGCAACGGTCCAAGACAGCGGCCGGGCCAATGCCCTTCTCACGCTGCTCGCGCTCATGATCGGCAAGGGCGTGGACTGGAACTCTGCCCAGGTGATCTGGGACACCGGCAGGCAAAAGCTTGACCATACATTCTCAAGACATGACTTCGCCTTCAGAACGTCCTATGCGGAGTTCGAGGGGGCCCGCGAACTCTACCCGTGGTGCTTGGAGCAGCTTGTCGACGCGTATGTCGGCATAGCGTCACTTCTTGCCCCATCCGACACCACCGCCATGGATGCCACACCGCTGATGCATCCGGTCCCTGGCCCAGTCACCGTCACGTGCGGCAATGCTGGGGACTTGAAGGACGTTGCCGATGGCTCTCAGGAGTTGGTCTGCATCGACCCTCCCTACAGCGACAACGTCATGTACGCCGAGCTGGCAGACTTCTTCTACGTGTGGGAGAAGCGCACCACGGGATTGGTCTGGCCCGAACTATTCCAAGATGATCTCACCGACAAGACCAATGAGGCGGTAGCCAACCAAGCCAGGTTTGCTGATGCCGGCCGCCGTAAAAAAGCGCTGGCGAACTCAGACTATCAGGCGAAGATGCAAGCGATCTTCGCCGAATGCCTCCGAGTTCTCCG
Organism: bacterium; assembly: GCA_021827985.1. Taxonomy (GTDB): domain Bacteria; phylum Chloroflexota; class Dormibacteria; order Aeolococcales; family Bog-877; genus JAJYXT01. Next base: position 10,153 of record JAKATL010000035.1, on the reverse strand, counting down.
CGAGGACGGCGTCATGACCGTAATGTTCACCCACAAGAGCACAGATGCGTGGGATGCACTGGGGTCATCGCTCATGGAGGCGGGATTCACAATCGAGGCCTCCTGGCCTGTGAACACCGAGAGTGAGCAGTCCCTTCACCAAGCGAAGAAGAACGCGGCTGCTTCCACGATCATGCTGGTCTGCAGACGGCGTATCTCAGCCGGGGGCGAGGCATTTTTTGAAGACCTTGAACCAGAGGTCCGCGCTGCTGCCAGAAGAGCACACGCAGAGTTCGCGGCGAAGGGTATCGCCGGGGTCGACCTGCTCCTTGCCACGTACGGTCCTGCGCTCTCCGTGATCTCCGCCCACTGGCCGGTATATTCGTCCGAGGCGGACGCCGACACGGGTCGTAGTCGCCTCCTGCGCCCCGAGGAGGCCCTCGACGCTGCTCGTGCTGAGGTCACGAAGATGCAGCGCGAGCGACTCGTCGGAGGAGAACAGCGCTTGGATCCCATCACGGACTTCGTGATGGTCGCGTGGGCGACGTTCCAGGCCAGAGAGTTCCCCTTCGACGAAGCGCGGCGGCTCGCGCTGGCAGTGGGAGGGCTCGATATCGACGAGCTGGCCAGAGCAAGGGTCCTGGAGAGAAAGTCCGGGACCGTGAAGCTGCTGCCACCGGAGAAGCGTGTCCGCCGACTCGGCGATCATGAGGCAGGTCTGTCCGGGGTGTACCCTGAAGCGACGGAATTTCCTGTTGTCCTGGATGCGGTTCAGACAGCCATGTACCTAGCTGCTGTCGATGGCCTCGGCGCAGCGAAGGCATTCTTGGACCGCACCCGGCTCTTGACCGACGGACGGTTCTTGGCAGCACTGCAAGGCTTCGTCAACGCTATCCCGCGCACCAAGACCAACGAAGGCTGGGTGGTACCCGAGGCGGCGACACTGGATCAGCTGTGCACCGCCTACTTTCCCTCCGTCCGACTGCCGGTGAAGGAGGAGCCGGAGCAACCAGAAGAGCCTTTCTTGTTTGCACATGACGGTGACGACTGAGGACCAGCTAGTCCATGTCGTTCCGTGACCTTGACCTGAGAGGGTCGTACTCGGATACCGATGACCGTCTGAACGGGTTTTTCGTACCAGTACTGACCGAGGCGGTCACCTACGACCGAGTAACTGGCTACTTCCGCTCCTCGGCTCTGTGCTCTGTGGCACGAGGCCTTTCTCACCTCATTGCCAACGGGGGCACGATGCGGTTGATCGCTGGGGCCGACCTCTCCGACGCGGACATCCAGGCGATTGAGAAGGGCACGCCACTCGATGAGGTCCTGGCTCGCACCCTGCTCAGCGACCCTCTTGAAGGGGCGACGGTGATTGAGCAGCACCGGCTGGAGACGCTGGCGTGGTTGGTGAGAGAAAGCCGACTTGAGATACGAATCGGAGTGCCAACTGACCATCTGGGTCGGCCCTTGCGACGGGATCAATCGGATCGCTACTTCCACTCCAAGTACGGAGTCCTTTCCGACCAAGACGGCAATCGGATCGCGTTTCTCGGTTCCAACAACGAGTCGGACAGTGGGGTCACCCAGAACCACGAGACCTTCTCCGTGTATCCTTCCTGGAAGGAGGAGGTCTGGGCGTGGAATGGCCAGCCCGTGGTTGATCAGTTCACGGCTCACTGGGACGGCCATCCCGGACGTGGCTGGCAGGTGGTCGGCCTCCCGGAGGCAGTCCGTGATCATCTTGTGGCTAGGATCACGGAGACAGCTGGGCCACCACCAGCACGCGACCCCGGGGAGTCTCTGGTGGCTGGGGACGAGGCCGAACAGGAGCTGCTCCACTTCGTGGCGATGGCACCCCGGCTCCATGGTGGGACCGGCGTTGGCTTCGCTACCGCGGGGGTCGAACCACTCCCGCACCAGATCGCGATCGCTAGGGAAGTGGTGGCGACATACCCACGGTCGTACATCCTGGCTGACGAGGTCGGGCTCGGGAAGACCATAGAAGCCGGCCTCATCATCCGTGAACTCCTCTTGTCGGGTCGAGCCAGCCGGGTCCTGATTCTGGTGCCGGCCTCAGTCATCCGCCAATGGCAAGAAGAACTCGACGAGAAGTTCTCTCTTCGCATTCCCCGACTCGATGGCCAGACTTTCTTCTATCGACGTGGCGGGGTCGATAAAGAGGCGGCACCCGGCCCGGCGACGGCGAATCTGTGGGCGGCCTTCCCTGTCCTCTTGGCCTCCTCCCACTTGGCTCGTCGACGAGGTCAGCGAAGAGCTCTGCTGGATGCCGGGCCCTGGGACATCGTGTTCGTGGACGAGGCCCACCATGCCCGGCGTCGGGGCTCCAAGGCGACTGACTCGCCGAACTCCTTGCTATCGCTTCTACAGAACATGAAGGCTACGTCCGCCTGGACCGTCCTCTACCTCTCCTCCGCCACCCCTATGCAGATGCACGCCCACGAGGTCTGGGACCTGCTGGCTCTGGTTGGACTCACCCCTCTGTGGGGAGAGTCCGCCGACACCTTCACCCGCTACTTCGAAGCCCTTCGCGACCCCGTCGACTCCAGGAACTGGAACTTTCTTCAGCGTATGGCTGCCGACTACGCCTCTGACCCGCATGTGAAGCCGGACCCGAGCTTCGAACAGCAGGTCCGGAGCGCGCTGGGTGGGGCGGGGTCCTACGTGATCCGCAAGTTTCCCGAGCACGGTCTGAGTCATCAGATGGCGGAAACTCTTTCAGGCGATCAGCGGGCCTGGCTCGATGAATGGCTCCGGCGGAACACTCCCGTGCGCGATCGTGTCTTCCGCACCACCCGTCAGACCCTGCTTCGGTACAAGCAAGAGGGAATACTTCCCATCTCAACTTCCATACCCCAACGCCAAGTGAAGGACCGCTTCATCCCCATGACCCCTGCGGAGCGGGCGCTCTACGATCGGATCGAGCGCTACATCTCTCGGTACTACGATGCCTACCTGACTGGTGCTGGAAGCCAGAAGCCTCTCGGCTTCATCATGACGGTGTACCGTCGCCGCCTCACCTCCAGCTTCCTCGCGATCGAGCGAAGCCTGCGCCGTCGTCGCGAGGTATTGGTCAATCGGGCCTCGGCCGAAAACCTATTGGACCCCGATGACCTCGCCGCCATCGAATACTCGTCATTGTTTGAACCGGACGATCTTCCTTCCGTAGGGAAGGAGTTAGCTGGCGAGGTGCAGGAACTTGACGAGTTCTTGGAGTTGCTGGCCGCGCAACCTCCCGATGAATCGAAGATGCAGTACCTACACAATGAACTCAACGAGGCCTTTCGAAGCTCCCACGACACGGCGGTCATCTTCACCCAGTACACCGACACGATGGACTACATCCGCGACCAGCTCGTACCAACCTACCAGGTCAAGGTCGCATGCTGGTCTGGCCGCGGAGGTGAGCGCTGGGACCCAGGCGTGCCAGGGTGGGTTCCTGTAGAAAAGGCCGAATTGAAGCAGCTCTTCCGGGCTGGCCAGGAGGTGAAGATCCTCATTGGGACCGACTCAATGTCGGAAGGCCTCAACCTCCAAACGACTGGGTTTCTCGTCAACTACGACATGCCGTGGAACTTCATGCGAGTTGAGCAGCGCATTGGCCGGGTTGACCGGATCGGTGGGCAGCCTGTCGTTGATGTGCGGAACTACTTCTACAAGGACACGGTGGAGGAGAAGATCTATACGGGCATCAGCGATGACTTTGACTGGTTCACCGCAATCGTGGGGCCGGCACAGCCCGTACTCGGGCAGGTCGAGAGGGCGATTGAGCACGTGGCTATGAAGGAACCTGGATCGTCCCGAGAGGTAGCTGTCGAGGAGGCCCTCAGCGATATCCGGTCCGCCATTGAACGCATTAGCACCCAAGCACTCACCATTGCGGATGTGGGCGCGGATGCGGAACTGGAGAGGGCGCCTAAGCCGCCGGCTATTGATTTGCCAGGACTGGAGAGAGTCCTTCTGGGATGTCCCCACACCGCGAGCCACTTCCGCGCCCATCCAACGATTCGAGGAGCCTATATGCTCGACGGGTCGACCGGGCGGGTCCCTGTCACGTTCAACCGGCCAGTTCGGGACGCCTACGGCCCGGCGGTCATTTTGCTCACGTACGGGACCGAGGAACTGACAGCACTTCTCAACGAAGCTGGAGTCGACCCAGGAGAAGCTGGGGTTCAAGCCGCTCTCACACTCCAACAGCTTGAAGCTGCACTTCTTGCATCGCCGGCGCGACGAGACCCATGATCTGCCGGTGACATTGCAGGTGTGCGCCGTTGTGCGACCCCGGCTCACTACAAGATACGCCTGACCGTAGCGCTTGGGGCGTCCGCTGGCGGGTAGCAGCTGAGAGCGCGGAGCGGAAGTGAGCGGACGCTGGTGCTGTTCCGAGCCCTGCACTCGTTGTCGCGCAGCTTACTCTTGCTCTGGCAAGAGCAGTGCAGCGCTTACCAGAGTGGCGGTCGGTGTCACCTGACGGTGCGCCTCCACATCGCGGGTCTTCACCTCAAGATCCGAATCCAACTGCGCGCGCTCACGCGCAGTCGCCTCCAGCCGGCCCCGTAAGGCAGGAATGATGCGCAGCCTCTCCGGATCTCCCTCCTCTTCCAGCCGCGCGATCTGCTCATGTAACCGCTTCGAGTTGCCGTCGAGTCGGCGCAGATTATACGAGTGTACCCGCCGAGCTCGAGCCAGCTCGTCATCCGCCCGCCTCTGGTTCATCGCCACCAACTCGGCTAAGCGACTCTGCATGACGCGCGCTACATCGTCACCCGCGGCCCGACGGACCCGCTCCATGTCGTCCGAGCTCACGATCGGCCCATGCTGACTCGTTGGCTCAGCGAGTGGCAGCGACGCTTCCAGCTCTCGGACACGGGTCGCTTCCAGTGAGTATGCCAGTGAGATGATTTCTGCCCATCGCCGAATGCCAATAAACTCGACCAGGTAATTAAGCTCAACCGCGGGGGCAGCCAGCAGGTGGCGTGGGAGTGACCTCTGGCCTACGCTGCCCGATGTTAGCTCGCTCAGAGCGTACTCCAGGCAGGCGTCGACCAAGGGGTGTCCAAAGGCAAAGAAGTCCAAACTCTCATCCTGCACAGCTGCCGCCGGTGAGAAGGTTCCGTGATAGCTTTTCTCGAGACGTTTGCCAGTGGTCCGTTCGAGGACGGGGGGCGGAGTGATGTCGTAGACGTCGCCTTCGGGGACTACCCGGGCTGTCGGGAAGTAGTCCAGCAAATGCAGGACCAGTAGTTCAAGGTCAGTTCGCAGCCGGCCCTCCTCCAGCCCTTCGGTGAGGCGCTGCGCGACAGCTTCGTTGTAGCTCCCCAATTCGATCAGAAAGTCAGCTGACTTCTCCTCCACTGTAACGGCATCCTTGAGCCGCAGCTCCAACGCTCGGTCGAACTTGGCGACTGCCTCGTCCAAATTGCCCCGGCTCGCCAGGATCGCGTCGATCAGCCTCTCCTCTATATCGCCCAAAATGAGCTCCAAGCCCCCGACCGTCGCCTCGAACAGATTCAGTCGCTGCTCGAAGATGTCGACCAAGCGATCCTCGATCGTCCCTTTGGCGATGATGTTGTAGATGTGCACGTTGCGCTTCTGCCCGTAGCGATCGAGGCGGCCGATACGCTGCTCGATGCGCATCGGATTCCAATGCAGGTCGTAGTTGATAACCGTGCGGCAGAACTGGAAGTTGCGCCCCTCTCCGCCCGCCTCCGTAGAGATCATCACCTGGGCTCGGCGCCGGAATTCCTGGACGGCACCATCCTTCTCGATCCGACTGAGGCTGCCGCGGAAGATGACCACGGAGAACTCTGGCTCCAACAGCTCGCGGAGAAGGTCTTGGGTTGCCAAGTACTGGGTGAAGATCAAGATCTTGTCCTCCCCGCGTTGAATCAGCTCCCTTACCAGCTTGAGCAGGGCGCGAGGCTTGGTATCCGAAAGCTCGGAGAACCTCGCAATCAACGGGTCGAGGAGCGCCAGTTCTGCATCGTCCTCCGCGATAACCAGTTCCGGGCCGGCAGCCTCGCTGGCGGCGACCTCGTCGCCTTCCGGCACAACCAGGCGAACAGACTGCGGCATCCCCAGGAGACGCTTACGCCTGGTCTGCAGAGCACCGACCAGAGCTCGTGAACTGCTGGCCAGGATCCGTTGGTAGGTGACCAGTTCCAGGCCCCTGACCGAGCTGCCCTTGGCGTTGGCGAAACCCAGCCTCAAGTAAGCCTCCAGCTCCTGGTGGGCCGCTTGCTCTTCTTCACTCAGCGGGACTTTGGATGTGACAGCCCTTCTCTTGGTGAAACCCCCTACGGTGCGCTTGCGGTTGCGAACCATGGCTGTGCCAATGCGTATGCTCCCGAGCAGGGCCTCGATGGCGTCCTCGCGACCCAGGGGGCTGTCGAGGTCGTTTTCGAGGCCCTCCCCAAGCGCGAGGACCCCGGCCTGTTCGCGCTCGGTTCCGCCGGCATCGTCCCAGGCTTGCAGGGTCCTAACCAACCACTTAAGCTCTTGCGAGCCAAAGACCTCGTTCTCGAAGTCTTGGTAGCCGTCATACAGTCCCGGCTCGACCAGCTCGACTAGGCTGAAGGCTTCGAAAGGGTCGAGCTGCATCGGCGTCGCGGTGAGCAGCATCATGCCAAAGGAAGTGTCCTTGAGAGCGTCCGCGGTCCGGTAGAGTTCGGTGACGTTGCCTCCGTTGCCGGCCCTTGTGCGGCGGCAGTGGTGGGCCTCGTCGATGATGACAAGATCCCATTCCCCGGCGGCTAGGTCATCCCGTAGGTCGACACTTCGAGCCAAATATGAACTCATCACCGCTCGTGGGAAGGACAGCCACGGATTCCTCCCCGGACGCAACTGCCGGGCGTGCTCGAGGGCCTGCCGATCGACGAGCTCAAAGAGCTCGTTGAACTTGATCCGGAGTTCGGTTTGCCACTGGCTGATCAGATTCGGCGGCACGATCAGGAGCACTCGGGCCACCGATCTCCTGGCCAGCAACTCCTTGAGCACCAAACCCGCCTCAACGGTCTTGCCCAGGCCGACTTCGTCGGCCAGGATCATCGAGGGCCGAGGCTTCGCTAAAATCCGGTGGGCAACAAAGATCTGGTGCGGCCGTAGGATGACCCGGCTGTTGACCAGGCCGCTCAAATCGTCACTGCCGTACGCGGCCTTGAGACGGGCAGCCCGCAATCGGATGTCAAACCAGGCCGGCTCGGGGTCGAATGAGCCGCTGGCGATGCTGACCAGCGGATCGGTGGTGACGACTGCAAGGCTCTCGAGGGGGAGCATGTGCTCTCCGGTCGGAAATTGCACGGTGGCGAAGTCACCTTGGATGCGCGTGACCCTGCCGTCTTGGCCGATGGCGGCGGAGTAGACGCGGTCCCCGATCTGAACAGCTGTCGGTTGAGCCACCGGTTAGTCGGAGTCCACGTACTTGGTCACGCTCTGCTGAAAGTTCTCGATCGTCTCGTCAGTCAGCTTCTGCAGGGGGCTGCCCGGCGCAAGCACTTCCTTTACCCCGTGGGTTCGAGACTGCTGGACCAAGAGTGATTCCGCCTGCTGTCGGCGACGGTCCCGCTCTCGCTGCAAGCGAAGCTGATCAGCGGAAGGAGCCTTAGTCCCCGTGCTCGGCTCCTCGTCGACAATCACCTCCAGCGTCGCACCAGACCCAGGGCCGCTGTCATCGACGACCAGCCCAGAGCCTACCGAGCTTGAAGGCGCAAGGGGATCCGAGGGAGCGATCTGAGGGACATCGTTTGGGGTGGTGACGGGCGGGGCACCGGCCGGGTCGTCGACGCTGTAGCCAATCAGCGCCTTGAGGCGCTGGAGCAAACTGGGCCAGGCCACGGGAGCTACCTCACTGGGCCGCGGATCACGCAGCCCTGATCACGGCGGTGTGAAACCAGGAGGGGTAAGCGTCTGAAGGCAGGGACAAGCCGCAGCCGCGCTGTACCGCGCTCCCCCAGATAGGTCCCACCACTCGTGGGTATTGCCATCTTCTCCACGCTCCCGGCGAACTCAGCCGCTCTGGCTTGCCTACAGAGTGTAGTACGGCAGGCTTCGACTGGAACCACTGGGGAGAAGCTGCGGTCCCGAGTGTCCTTGCCGGAGCGAGCTCCCCCATCTGCGGAGATCAGGCAGGCACAGGCGCAGGACTGAGCGGCTCTAGTGGGCCGGGAGCCTCCTTACGTGGGCGCGCTGCTGGGGACGAGTTGGCCCCTGGTGGGGGCTAGATGCCCCGAGTCTGTTCGAGCGCGGCATCGGGGGGCCAAGGTGCCGCTTCAGCCCATCCACCGCTCGCCCCAGGGCGGTGGTCGAAAGCAGGAGCCCCGTGGGCTGGCCCGGGAGACATTCAGAGCCCCGGGTGGGACCGCCCTAGGCAAGTGCGGCCGGGCCCAGGTGCGACCAGATGCAAGGCCCTTACGTCGGCACTCGGCCCGCCAGTCGCCGAGGTGCTCGGACAGTTCCACTTCCGGGCACCGGAAGTGGCGATTGCCGACGTGAGTCAGATCAACCAGAGGGACTTCCGCGTCCAAATCTGGCCCTGAATGAGCGCCGGTTGTTTCCCTGCTCAAGCCCTCCAAGCAGGGAAGCTGATGATATCCTGGACCGCTGGCAGAACGGTCGGACACTGACCTGGATAGGTGCGTCCGCGCTGCAGCCCCAGACTCGCGACGACTCCGCCATGCGCCAATAGGCCAAGGGCACCAACGCGGGGCACGTGCCCAGGCCCCACCGACGCTCTCTCGCAGCCGCAACCGGACCGTTGCATTCAGCTCTACTTCGGAGGATGCTGGCCTCGTGCCTCACGACTCGGTCCAGCAGCGGCGCAGCGGGCCCTTGTTGGCCTCACTACGCGCTCATGACCTTCACCAGGGCCTTCAGGCCGCCGACGTGGATCGCGGGTCAGGGCTCGTCGGCCAAGAGCTGGAAGCCACCCAGACCATCGGGATGGCTGCTGCCCTGGCCACTGCCATCAAGGGCCTGGACATCGTCGCGGATGGTTCCGATCTCCGTCGTGTGGCAAACCAGCAGTTGGACATTCCGACATGGGCCTTCGACAAGGTGATCCGGGTACTAGAAGAGGCCGAGTATGTGCGCAACGTCGATCGGGACTCCGTCGGCCACGTACAGCGACTCTATGAAACGGTCCCGGAGGATTTTGGGACTCTATACCGCACACTTGATCAAGTGTACGACGACCAGCGGCCCGGGGAGCTGGAGCGAACACTGATCGCGGTGATCGATGACCTATCACAAGGTCCACGATGGGTAGACGAATTGGATGTGGATCCTACTGCCATTGCTCCGCTTCTGGAGATCGCCGACGCAGCGGCGGCCATCATAGTCGCACATACGGACAACCGCGACGTTGCCTACTCCCCCTATTTTGCGTACGAGCACCCCGACGACGTAGCTCAAGTAGTTTCCGATTTGGACCTAGACCAAGTGCGGCGCGTTTTTGCCAAGGTCAGAGACTATCAAGGTCTCCCCATCTTGAGCGATGACACGGGAGCCGTGGCCAACGGATTGGTTGCGGCTGGTTTGATGGCAGGTCCTGGCGTTGCCGGTCTCGCAGGGGACCTCCAGACGTTTGCCATAGCTCCGTACGGCCTAGCTTCAGAGCTCTTGACGATCAGGAAACCCGTGCTTGACAAGGCTCTAGCAATTGTCGCCTCTGTCAGGATGGGGCAACATTTCGGAGGACTCACGCACTTGCGGAATCCGCACGCTTTCCTCGCAGCTCTCACAATCAAGGACCGTTGGGTCGGAGCTCACGAGAGCACACCACGCCAATACGCTGCCCTGTGCGACCTGGGCATAGTGCGGCTGGACGCGCGGCCATTTCGTCCTGCCATCCAGCTCATCGACACCCGCGATAATCAAGAGGCCATCGGGCTCGCACGTGATCTTCTCGTCCACGGCGAGGCCATGACGCTCAAGGCTCCTAGCGTGAAAGGAATCGAGGCCGCACTCTATCGGAGTCCAATACAGACCGTGCGGCCCGCCCGTCGGCGCAAGCCGCTTCCCAGGAAGACCATATCAGACCCTGATATTGCAACGAGATAGGCAGGCAGGGCCAGGGTAGGTAGCAAAAGTGCCCCTCTCCAAGGGAAAATGCGGGTGTTGAATCGACCGCGAACCCTTAAAGGAGGAGCACCTTGCAGGT
>JAKATL010000034.1 GCA_021827985.1 bacterium | reverse complement strand
GTGAGGGCGCTGAGCGGGGCTGGGCAACACAGGCCCGCCAAGTCCAGGTAAGACCCGAAGCGGCAAACGTGGTACCGGTGGCCCCTAGGCCAAGTAAGACCGTCCGCCTTGGCCGGGTGTCACTTATTGGCACTCAGTAGGAACGGTGCGCGAGCTTCAGTCGAGCACCAAGACCACCTTCTGGCGGGGGAGCTACGACCAGGACCCCGGTCTCCGCCGCGAGTTTCTCAGCCTGTGCGGGTGCCCGGCGGTGCGGGAGCCGTGAGGAGCAGGGCAAGGCGCCAGCCGCTAGGCGCAGGCTGGGTCCGGGATCCCCAACACGGAGCGAGGCCGGCCGATGGATGAGAGGGACCCCAAGGCCTTCCGGCTCGGCATCTACGTCTTTGAGGAGGCGGAGATCGTCGACTTCACCGCTCCGTTCGGGGTCGTCTCGGTGGCCCGGCGCTGGGAGCCCAGCCTGGACGACTCCGCTTCGCCGAGTCGATGCGCCCGGTGGTGGCCCAGGCTGGGTTCACGGTCCTTCCCAGCTACTGCTTCGCTGACGACCCCGCGATGGACGCCTTCCTCATCCCAGGTGGGGCCGGGACCCGCCAGGAGATGTACAACCGCAGGCTGCACCAGTTCGTCCGGGCTCTCCCGGAGAGCACCATCCTGGCCGCTCTGGGCACCGGGCCCTGGGTCTACGCCCAGATGGGCCTGCGCGACGGGCTGGCCGCCACCGCCCGCAAGGAGGGGGACCTCCAGGAGCTCGGGCCTCGGGGTATGGTCCCCATCGACCGCCTGGCGAGCCTGGCTCCCCGGACGGTGATCAGCCGGGACCGGATCGTGGACCAAGGGAGGATCGTGACCGCGGCGGGGATCAGCTCGGGCATGGAGGTGGGCTCCCACCTTCTCGAGAGGGCGGGCTTCGATCCTGACTTCACCAGAGAGGTCGCCCGGGTCATGGAGTACCTGGACGCCTACGAGGTGCGGCGCGGCCACCCTGGGGCCGCCCATTGACCGGCGCGGGATCGCAGGAGAGCCAGCATGCGCAGGGTTGACGCCTCCCTCGTGGAAGCCGCGGCGCCTGTCCCGTCCGCGCTGCTGACCGTGGGCCACGGGACCGCGACGGAGGCCGAGTTCCTCAGGCTGCTGGAGGGGGCCCGGGTCCAGGCGCTGGTCGACATCCGCAGCGTCCCCGGCAGCCGCCACAACCCGCAATTCGCCCGCCAGGCCCTGGAAGAGTGGCTGCCGCGCGCCGGGGTGAGCTACCGCTGGGAGGCCGACCTCGGCGGATTCCGCCGGGGGAAGCCCGACTCAGCCCACCTGGGTCTCCGCCACCCGTCGTTCCGCTCCTATGCCGACTACATGGAGACACGGGCCTTCGTCGCCTCCGTGGACCAGCTGCTCCAGGAGGCGGGCAAGCGGACTACCGCGGTGATGTGCGCCGAGACTCTCTGGTGGCGCTGTCACCGGCGTCTTCTCGCGGATTACCTGGTGCTGGTGCGCGGGGCCTGGGTCCTGCACCTCGACCATCGCGGGCACCTGAGCCCCCACGTCCCGACCGTAGGCGCGGTCGTCGTGAGTGAGGCGCTGGTCTACGGGCTGCCCCTGGTGACCGCGGACCCACCTGGGTCATCCCCCGGCGCACGCCCCTGGGCGGCAGGGAGCTTCTCGGGGGTGGAAACCGTCGACATTCAACCGGGAAGTGGGTTAGACTCGCAGCTCATAAGGGGTCGGAGGCTTTAGCGCCGGAGGGGCACCATGGCAGTGGAAGAAGACTCGGCTCAGGTATCGGAAGCCCAAATCGCCGTCCACTGGCGGGAGGAGGAGTACATCCAGCCCCCCGCCCACTTCATCGGGCAGGCCAACGCAGCCGACCCGGCGATCCTGGAGAGGTTCAAGGAAGAGCACTTCCCGGAGTGCTTCAAGGAGTACGCCGACCTCCTGAGCTGGGACTCCTACTGGCACACCACCCTGGACACCAGCAACCCGCCCTTCTGGAAGTGGTTCGTGGGGGGCAAGCTCAACGCCTGCTACAACTGCGTCGACCGGCATCTCCCCACGAGGCGCAACAAGGCGGCCATCATCTGGGTCCCGGAGCCGGAGGACCAGGAGACCCGGGCCATCACCTACCAGGAGCTGTACCGGCAGGTGAACGAGATGGCCGCCCTGCTGCGAGACTTCGCCGGGGTCAAGACCGGCGACCGGGTGACCCTCCACCTGCCGATGACCCCCGAGCTGCCCGTGACCATGCTGGCCCTGGCCCGTCTCGGGGTGATCCACTCCGAGGTGTTCGGCGGCTTCAGCGGCGCCGCCTGCGGGGAGAGGATCGCGGACTCCAGCAGCCGGATCCTGATCACCATGGACGGCTACTACCGGAACGGCGAACTAGGCGACCACAAGGTGAAGGCGGACCAGGCGCTGGATCGAGCCCGCCAGGAGGGCCAGGAGGTCGACAAGGTGCTGGTCTGGCGCCGGCATCCCGGGCAGTACGCGTCCAAGAGCCCGATGGTGGAGGGCCGCGACTTCTTCATCGATGAGCTGCTCCCCCGCTACCGGGGGGCAGTGGTGGAGCCGGTATCGATGCCGGCCGAGGCGCCCCTGTTCCTGATGTACACCAGCGGCACGACCGGCCGGCCCAAGGGAGCCCAGCACAGCACCGGAGGCTACCTCGCCTACGTCACGGGCACCTCCAAGTACTACCAGGACATCCATCCCGAGGACACCTACTGGTGCCTCGCCGACATCGGGTGGATCACCGGCCACTCCTACATCGTCTACGGCCCACTGGCGCTGGGGGCCACGTCAGTGATGTACGAGGGGGTTCCCACCTATCCCGACCCCGGACGCGCGTGGCGCATCGCCGAACGGCTGGGGGTGAACATCTTCCACACCGCCCCCACCACCATCCGGATGCTGCGCAAGGTCGGTCCAGACGAGCCCCGGAAGTACAACTACCACTTCAAGCACATGACCACGGTCGGCGAGCCGATAGAGCCCGAGGTCTGGCGCTGGTACCACGAGGTGGTGGGCAAGGGCGAGGCAGTGATCGTCGACACCTGGTGGCAGACCGAGAACGGGGGCTTCTTGGGGAGCACCCTCCCGGCCCTCCAGGCGATGAAGCCGGGGAGCTGCGGCCCCGGCGTCCTGGGCGTCTACCCGGTGATCTACGACGAGAACCGCGAGGTCGTGGCGGCGGGCAGCGGTCGGGCGGGCAACATGTGTATCCGCAACCCTTGGCCGGGGATCTTCCAGACCATCTGGGGCCAGCCGGATCGGTTCGTCCAGATCTACTACCAGAAGTACTGCCGGAACCGGGAGAGCACCGACTGGCGCGACTGGCCCTACTTCTCCGGAGACGGGGCGGTCCAGGCCGCCGACGGCTACTTCCGCATCCTCGGGCGCGTCGATGACGTGATCAACGTAGCCGGCCACCGCCTGGGGACGAAGGAACTGGAGTCCGCCACCATCACCGTGCCGGAGGTGGCGGAGGCGGCAGCGGTGCCGGTCGTGGACGAGCTCCGAGGGCGGGCCGTCGAGATTTACGTCTCTCTCAAGCCGGGGATCGCGGCCAGCAAGGAGGTGGAGGAAAAGGTCTCGATGGCCATCGAGACCGAGATCGGCAAGATCGCCCGCCCCAAGAACGTCTGGATCGTTCAGGACATGCCCAAGACCCGCTCCGGCAAGATCATGCGCCGGGTGATCGCGGGCATCTCCAACTTCACCGACGTTGGGGACACAACCACCCTGGCGAATCCCGAGATCGTCGACGAGATCCGCCACCACGTCCAGAGTCAGAAGATGAGCAGCGGTGAGGCCCCGCGGGAGCTCAGCGCGGAAGAGGCGGAGGAGATCAAAGCCTTCGGGCAGGTGGAGTGAGTGGGGGGCTGCCCTCCTAGCAGGAGGGCAGCCCCGGCCCTGCCGGGCCGAGGCAGGCGGTACGGTGATGGCGCGTGGCACCCCTGGAGCTGGGCGGAAGTGACCAGGCAGTATCTGTCCGGGGAGCTCTCCGTCCGGCTGGGTGATCTCGAGTCGGTGGTCGGCGGCGCGGAGCAGCGGCGGCTAGCGGCGCAGCTCCGGAGGGATGCTGAGCGGGTGCCGACGGGCTGCCTGGGCAGCCTCGTGTGGCGGGGGCTGCGGTTGGGCGAGGAGGCCTGCCAGCTCGCCCTTGAGGAGGGGGACTGGCGAGAGTTCCTCCAACGGATGGCAGTCTGCACCTCTCTCTGGGAGTTCGGAGTGTGCTCCGGGCTGATCGATCCCGCGGCCACACCCGGCGCCCGACCGGGTGTGCCTGAGCGGCCCTGAGCCGAGGGCGAACCGTCAGAGAAAGGTCTGTACCGATCCTGCGGCGCGCCGCAGGGTCGGAACCAGCACCAGGACCCAGACCAGGACCCCGGCCCACACCCACACTGCGGCGAACCTCTCCAGCGCTGTCATCCGGGCGGCGCGGCCCACGACGAAGCTGCAGGCCGCGTACATCCCCACCGGGAAGACGGTCGCCCACCGGCGCAGGTCGTAGCCCAGCCGGGGACGGAGCGCCTCAGCCAGAAGCAGCGCGGGCAGCCAGGCCACGGCGGCGACCCAGACCCCGAAGGCCACCACCGCAAGATCCTTCACCAGCTGATGGGGCCAGCCCACGGCGAGGGCCGCCAGGGTCACCCGGCCAGACGCCAGGGCGCTTATGGCCAGGGCCCCGCCGGAGACCCAGTGGTCCCCCCGCCCCGAGGCCAGCTGCCCGAGGTCGAAGCGCGAGAGGACCAGGACATAGGCGAGAAGGCCCAGAAGCCAGGGAACGGCCGCGGCCACCGCCAGCCAGGCCGACCCGGTCGTCGCCGCCAGGGTGGCGGCCAGCACAGAGAGCGCCTCGGTTGCCACGGTGACCATGAAGGAGACCCCCACCGTGGGGACGGTCCAGTGCCCCACCACCGGTCCGGCGAGAATCAACCAGATGCCAGTGCTGAGGGCCAGAAGCGCCCAGCCCGCCCAGACCCAGCCGATGAGCGTGAGGGCGGTCCCGAGAACTGCGCTGCCGGCGACTCCTGTGAGGGCGGCCGGGGAACGCGCCTCCACCTCCAACCCCTCCCGAGAGGTGATCAGCCTCAGGATGAGGACTCCACCCAGGAGGCACCAGACGCCCCCGGCTACGGCCAGGACCAGATGGGATAAGAGCGGCTGGTGGTCGAGTCCCAGCCCGATGGCAACGATCCCGGTCCCCATCACCACGGCACCGGAGGCGGGCGGCACCAGCCCCTTGACCATCCCCCCCAGGCCCGGACTCAACCCAGCCCGGCTCAGCGAAGACAGCTAGGCAACTCCGCCGCCGGCCGCATCCCGCAACCCCGAGGTGACCTCCAAGAAGAACCTCTCCACCGTCGTCCGGGCCAGCCGATGCAACAGGGCGCGATCGGCGGCGTTCCCGACCCCGCCGCCCGGGGGAGTGTAGCGCGCGTCGAAGCGCAGGCGGGTGCCCCCCTCCGCGCCGGGCTCTGCCCTGAGGTACCCGAGGAGGACGGGGTAGAGGCCGGGATGCACCGCCGCCCGCCATTCCAGCGGGACGACCAGCCCCCAGCCGTGGGGCTGCGCCGGGCCGACGGACACCCGCGCCTCCCGCTTCAGCCCGAGGGGAGGCTCACCGGCCCGGAGCCTCACCAGGAAGGTCCCATCGGCCTGCCGGCCCCCGGGCAGCCAGCGCTCAGCCGGGCCCTGGAGGACGGCGCGCACCCTGTCGAAGTCCTCCTCCAGGCGGGCGCGGAAGCGGAGCTCAACCACGCCCAGCTCGCAGGTGGCTCGCGCCACCCCCGCCTCCCATCAGCGCCGGGCCAGGCCGTAGCGACGGCGGTAGAGGATGTTGGGTCGGCCCACGTACTGCCAGGGCAGGCTCCAGGCGTGGACCAGGCGGCTGAAGGGCCAGACCGCGTAGAGGATCCAGGGCAGGGTGGCGTGGAGCTGGTAGACCAGCGGGGCCCCGGCGATGAGCTGAGGCTCGGGGTGCAGCCACAGGAGGCTGCGGAACCACACCCCGATGGTGGGGCGGTAGTTGTAACCGCTGCCCAGGGTGTTGAAGCCGATGGTCTCGATGAGACCGAGAACGATGATGCCCGCCAGCACCAGGTAGACCATGACATCCGTCCAGGTGGTGGTGCGCCGGATCCGCGGGAAGTAGGCCCGCCGCCCGACCAGGATGACGAACCCGGCGACGCAGGCGAGGCCGGCGACGGTCCCGGCAGCGGCCGCGAAGAGGTGATAGGCACCCTCGCTTATGCCCACAGCGTGGGTCAGCTGCTCCGGGATGAGGAGCCCGACCACGTGGCCACCGATGGCCGCCAGGGCCCCGTAGTGGAAGAGGTTGCTGCCCCAGGCCAGCCAGCGCCGCTCCAGGAGCTGGGTCGAGCGGCTGGTCCACCCGAACTTGTCGTGCCGGTAACGCCAGATGTGCCCGGCCACGAAGAGGGTGATGGAGGCATAGGGCAGGGCCACGAACAGCAGCGCTTCCCAGAGGGTCACCAGCGCACCTCCGCCCACGGCATCACCTCCGGTGGGGCGAACGGTCGCAGGCCGACCGCCTCGGCGGGCGGGCCCGCCTGGATCAGCCGGTGCACCACCTCCAACTGGGACGCGGCAAGTGGTTTGAGACTCCGGCGGATGAGCTGGACGAGGCAGGCGTACGGGCTCTCCAGCTCGTTCAAGCGCAGCCACAGCAGCTCGAGCCCGGTGCGGTGCTCCTGCAACAGCTCCCGGCCGGCACTGCCAGGCGCCAGGGAGGCGAACTCCAGCATCACCGGCAGGTAGTCCGGCAGCTCCGGGCCCTCCAGCTCCAGCCCGGCAGCCCGGTACAGCCACTTGAGCCGGAGCAGCTCCTGGCCTCGCCTGCGGGTTTCGCCGTGGGTGAAGAAGGTGAGATAGAGGCTGCACCGTCGCTGGAGGTCGAAGGTCTCGACATATTCCTCACGCACCTGGGGCCAGGGGGTAACCTCCCAGTAGCGAAAGAATTTGGACATCTCCCGCTGCGCGCCGGGCGCACCTTGCCGGGATGCCGCCACCAGCTCGGGCTGAGCCTGCTCCACCTCATCTCCGGGGTACTGGAGGAGGACCGAGAGCAGCTTGTAGGGGGCCCGGTGCCCGAAACCCGGCATCACCGGCCCTGCCCAGGCTCCGAGCCCACCACCGGCAGCGGTACGAACCGGTGGCCTCCAGCCTTCCGGTTGTGGACCATGAAGGCCTCGTTGATGCCCTGGGCCGGCCGTGGCAACGCCCCGCAGTTGCCCGGACCGCCATCGAAATCCAGACCGCAGCTCCCCGGCAGCTCGGCCAGCCGCTGTGCCTGCTCGCTGTGGGCCTGGGGCACGACGTACCGGTCCTCGTACTTGGCCACCGCCAGCAGGCGGTACATCGCCTCGATCTCAGAAGGCTCCAGGGAGGCTGCCGCCGCGGCCTGCTGGTCACGAACTCCTAGGACCTCCAGCTTGCGCATGTAGCCGCGCATGCCCGCGAGGCGGCGCAGCGCCTGCCGGACCACCTCCCGGTCGCCCGCGGCCAGGATGTTGGCCAGGTAGTCCAAGGGGATGCGCATGGCGTCGATGGCCGGGAACAGCTGGTCGGGGTCGGCCTCGTAACCGTCCCCCTCCAGGGCGTTCACCACCGGGGAAAGTGGGGGGACGTACCAGACCATGGGCAGGGTGCGGTACTCGGGGTGGAGGGGGAGGGCGACCCGCCAGCGGTGGGCCAAGGCGTACACCGGGGAGCGCTGGGCGTACTCGATCCAGTCGTCCGGGATGCCGTCGGCCCTGGCCTGCCGCTGCACCGAAGGGTCCGCAGGGTCGAGGAAGACACTCAGCTGGGCGTCCAGGAGGTTCTTCTCGTCCGGCTCTGAGGCCGCCTCCCGGACCCGGTCGGCGTCGTACAGCAGGAGGCCCAGGTAGCGGATCCGGCCGACGCAGGTCTCGGAGCACACGGTGGGCAGCCCGAGCTCGATCCGGGGGTAGCAGAGGGTGCACTTCTCCGCCTTGCCGGTGTGGTGGTTGAAATAGACCTTCTTGTAGGGACAGCCGGAGACGCAGAAGCGCCAGCCCCGGCACTTCTCCTGGTCCACCAGGACGATGCCGTCCTCCTCGCGCTTGTACATGGCCCCCGAGGGGCAGGAGGCGACGCACGAGGGGTTGAGGCAGTGCTCGCATATCCGGGGCAGGTAGAACATGAACGTCCGCTCGTAGGTCAGCTTGACCTGCTCCTGCAGACCGGCCAGGTCGGGGTCTTGAGAAGCCGTCTCCGGGGCACCAGCCAGCATGTCGTCCCAGTTGGGGCCCCACTTGACATCCATCCGCCGGCCCGTGAGCTGCGATTGCGGCCTGGCGACCGGGTCGCGCTCGGAGAGAGGGGCGTCGATCAGGGTGTGGTAGTCGTAGGTCCAGGGCTCGTAGTAGTCGTCGATGGTGGGGAGGTCGGGGTTCCAGAAGATCGTCAGCAGCTTGCGCAGCTGCCCGCCGGCCCGAAGCCGCAGCCGGCCCCGGCGGTCCAGCTTCCAGCCCCCCTGCCACTTCTGGTTGTCCTCCCAGCGGCGCGGATACCCCAGGCCCGGCTTGGTCTCCACGTTGTTGAACCAGACGTACTCGGTCCCCGGGCGGTTGGTCCACACCTGCTTACAGGTGACACTGCAGGTGTGACACCCGATGCACTTGTCCAGGTTCATCACCATTCCGACCTGGGCGCGCACCTTCATCAGTAGACCGCCTCCGACTGACGCTTGCTGAGCACGGTGATCTCATCGCGCTGCGAGCCGGTGGGGCCGAAGTAGTTGAATCCGAAGGAGAGCTGGGCGTACCCGCCGATGAGGTGGGTGGGCTTCCAGACGACCCGGGTCAGGGAGTTGTCGACCCCACCCCGGTTGCCGTGCAACTCGCTGAGGGGCACGTTCACATGGCGGTCCTTGGCGTGGTACATGAGACACACCCCTCGGGGCAGCCGGTGGCTAACCGCTGCCCGGCAGGTGATCACCCCGTTGCGGTTGTAGGCCTCGATCCAATCGTTGTCCCGCACGTCGATGGCAGCGGCATCCTCCTCGCTTATCCAGATCACCGGCCCGCCCCGGAAGAGGGTCAGCATGAAGAGGTTGTCTTGGTACTCGGAGTGAATCGACCACTTGGAGTGCGGCGTCAGGTAGCGCACCGTCACCTCCAGTCGCCCGGGCTGGTCGATCTGCTGGTCGCCGAAGTGGAGGCGGTAGTTGAGCGGTGGCTTGAAGATCGGCAGACCTTCCCCCAGTTCCAGCATCCACTCGTGGTCGAGGTAGAAATGCTGCCGACCGCTGATGGTGTGCCAGGGCTTGGCCCTCTCCACATTGATGGTGAAGGGCGCGTAGCGCCGATCGTGAGCCTCGATCCCCGACCACTCCGGGGAGGTGATCACCGTGCGGGGCTGAACCTGGGTGTCCTTGAAGGTGATCCGGTCCGCCTCCCGGGATGCGGCCAGATCGGCGAGCGGCACCCCGCAGCGTCCCTCCAGAGAGCGGAAGCCCTCGACCGCGAGCCGGCCATTGCAGGTCCCGGAGAGCGCCAGGATGGCGTCGGCAACATGCTCGGCTCGCTCAAGCCGCGGCCGTCCTTCGGCCACCCCACCCTGCACCGTGCCATTGCGGGCCCGCAATTCCTCGATCTCGAGCGCCGGCTTCCAGTGGGCCCCCTTGGTCTGGCTGCCCAGCTCCTCCAGCAGCGGCCCGATGGCCTTCATCTTCTCGGCCACAGAGGAGTAGTCGCGCTCCACGACCAGCAGCTTGGGCATGGTGCGCCCGGGGACCGGGGGACAGTCGCCGCGAGTCCAGTCCAGCACCTGCCCCAGCGGCTGCGAGATCTCGTCCGGGGTGTCGTGAAGCAGAGGGGCACAGACCAGGTCCTCGCGGACTCCGAGGTGGCGCTCCGCCAGTTCCGAGAAGGCCGCAGCGATGCGGTTGAAGGCGTCCCAGTCGGTCTTGGCCTCCCAGGGAGGGGGGACCGCCTGGTTGAAGCTGTGCACGAAGGGGTGCATGTCGGTCGACGAGATGTCGTACTTCTCGTACCAGGTGGCGGCCGGAAGCACCACGTCCGAGAAGAGGCAGTTGGAGGTCATCCGGAAGTCGATGGTCGTGAGCAGGTCCAACTTTCCTCGCGGAGGAGCATCCCTCCAGTGGACTTCCTGAGGACGCAGCCCCGGCGGGCTCTCCTCCGCCCGCACGGCGGGGTCGCTGGTGCCCAGCAGATGTTTCAGGAAGTACTCGTGTCCCTTGCCGGAGGACCCGAGCAGGTTGGCCCGCCAGACGGTCAGCACCCGGGGATAGTTCTGGGGCGCGTCCGGGTCCTCGGCGGCGAAGTGCAGGCGCCCCGCGGTGAGCTCCTGGACGACGTGGTCCGAGGGCTCCCGGCCCATCCGCCGGGCGTCGACGACGACGTCCAGGGGGTTGCGATCGAAGCTGGGGTAGGCTGGCAGCCAGCCCAGTCGACTCGCCTGCAGATAGCAGTCCGCGAATTGGCGGCCCCGAAACAGACCCTTTCCCAGGGGAGAGGCCAGCTCCTCGGCGCCGTACCCCTCGTAGCGCCACTGATCGGTCGCCAGATAAAGATAGGGAGTGGCGGACTGGTGCCGGGGTGGCCGCACCCAGTCCAGAGCGAAGGCCATCGTCTGCCAGCCGGTGAACGGCCTCACCTTCTCCTGCCCCACGTAATGGGCCCACCCGCCCCCGTTCCGCCCCTCACAGCCACAGAGGAGCAGCAATGAGAGGAAGGCGCGGTAGATGAGATCGGAGTGAAACCAGTGGTTGGTCCCGGCCCCCATGGCGATCATGGAGCGGCCCTCGGTGGCCTCCGCGTTGCGGGCGAACTCCCGGGCGATACGGGTGGCCAGCGGCGCCCCTACCGAGGTGATCTCCTCCTGCCAGGCCGGGGTGCAGGGCTCCGGATCGTCGTACCCACCGGGCCAGTTCCCCGGAAGGCCGGGTCTACCCACCCCGTACTGAGCCAGCATGAGATCGTAGACCGTGGTCACCAGGTGGCCCCCGACCCGGATCGCCGGGACCCCGCGGATGAGCTCCGAGCCTCCGTCACCGCCTCCGAGGTCGAAGCGAGGAAGCCTCACCTCAAGATGCTCGACGGCCCGGTCGAGGACGGTGAGCGCCGGACGCAGCTCCCCCAGCTGCAGATTCCACTGGCCTTCGGCCTTCTGGTAGCGGTGCCCCACCGAGCCCGGCGGCACGGCTGGGGTCCCGGTGGCCTCGTCCAGGACCACGAGCTTCCACTCGGGGAGCTCCTCGCCTCCACCCCCTTCCAAGTCCGATGCCCGCAGGAACCGCCCGGGGACTGTCCCCTCCGGTCTTGGGTCCAGGGTCACGAGCAGCGGCAGGTCGGTGAAGCGACGGGCGTAGTCCTGAAAGTAGGGAACCTCGCGATCCACGTAGAACTCCTTCAGGATCACGTGGCCCATGGCCATGGCCAGCGCCGCATCGGTGCCCGGCTGAGCAGGCAGCCAGTGGTCGGCGAACTTGACGTGGTCTGAGTAATCCGGGGAGACCACCACCACTTTCTGCCCGCGGTATCTCGCCTCGGTCATGAAGTGGGCATCCGGGGTCCGCGTGATGGGAAGGTTGGTACCCCAGATGATCAGGTAACCGGCGTTCCACCAGTCCCCGGATTCCGGGACATCGGTTTGGTCCCCGAAGACCTGGGGGGAAGCGGGCGGCAGGTCGGCGTACCAGTCGTAGAAGCTGAGGATCACCCCCCCGATCAGGGAGAGGAAGCGGGTCCCCGCGGCGTAGGAGACCTGCGACATAGCCGGGATCGGCGAGAAGCCGGCCACCCGGTCGGGCCCATAGGTCTTGATCGTGTAGACGTGTGCTGCCGCGATCATCTCCACGGCCTCGTCCCAGGAGGCGCGCACGAACCCCCCCTTGCCCCGGTGGGACTTGTAGAGCCGGGCCGCCTCCGGGTTCTCCACCACCGACGCCCATGCGGCCACCGGATCGTGCTCCCGCTCCTTCGCCTCCCGGAAAAGCGCCAGAAGGCTCCCTCGGACATACGGGTAGCGGACTCGCAAGGGCGAGTAGGTGTACCAGGAGAACGAGGCGCCCCGGGGGCATCCCCTGGGCTCGTACTCCGGCATGGTGGGCCCCAGCGAGGGATAGTCCACCGCCTGGTTCTCCCAGGTGATCAGGCCATCCTTGACGTAGACGTTCCAGGAGCACGAACCGGTGCAGTTGACTCCGTGGGTGGAGCGCACCACCTTGTCGTGCTGCCAGCGGTCGCGATAGAACGCCTCCCACTCCCGCCCCTTCGCCACCAGCTGGCTCCAACCTTCCGCTGAAGGTTGCCCCTGGCGGAAGAACTGGTGGGCAGCCAGTAGCGGCCCGGAGCGGTCAGCCAACCTTCTACCCCCTGCTTGGCCACCATCAACCATGGGGCCCGCACCCTGCCAGACCATCCCGCCCTGACCTTGGCGGCGGACAGGGGCTGCCCATCGACGCTGGAGTTTACACCATCGCAGCTGTGCTAAAGACCCTCCGCCGGCGCGCCGCAGGCCGGGAGCAGCGGCGGGCGACCGCACGCGGCAACTGGGGCGCGGCCCGTGAGGCGCCCAATGCGACAATCTGAAGGTGCCCGAGGCGGAACGGCCCTTGCCCCACGCCGCTCTGCGAGCGGGCCTGAACTGGACCGCTGGGTTCCTGCACCTCCTGGGGGACCACCGGTACCGGATCGCGGACGCGGTGGCCAACTTCGCCTTCGCCGTCCAGCCCCGCCGGAGGGCCATCACCGCCGCCAACTTCCAAAAGATTCTGCCGGGGCTGGACCGGCGCGAGGCCCGGCGGCTGGCCGCCCGCAGCTACCGGGAGTACGCCAGAACGGCGCTGGACTTCGTGTACGTCCACCGACTCCCCCGCCCCCGGCTCATGTCGACCTTCGGAGCGTCCGGAGCGGAGAAGCTCTTGGACCTGCGTCTCCGCGGGCAGGGAGCGGTACTCGTCCTCTTCCACCTGGGAACCTGGGACGCGGGCGGGGCCTACGCCACCGCGCTCGGCCTGCCGCTCACGGTGGTGATGGCGGACGAGGGCTCGGCCGCCATCCGCGACCTGGTGGTATGGGCGCGCTCCGAGATGGGGATGCACCCCGTGCTGGCGTCGCAGTCCCCTCGCGCCGTCCTGGCAGCGCTGCGCCGCGGGGAGGTGGTGGCGCTGGTGGCCGACATCCCGGGTGACACCCCCTCTCTGGAGGTGGAGTTCCTCGGCCATCTGACGAAGATCTCCGACCTCCCCTATCGGCTGGCCCAGCACACCGGCTGCCCACTGCTCCCGGTGGTGGCCGTGCGCAGCCCGGCGGGCGGCTACTTCATCGAGGTGCACGATGCGGTGTCCGTGGCGCCGGGGGCCGATCCCCAGAGGGCGCTCCGCCCGGTGGTCGAGGCCTTCGAGCGCGCCGTGCTCCGCTGGCCCGAGCAGTGGTACCCCTTTGAGAGAGGGCGCCTGCGTGACCTCGGGCCACCGTGAGGACGGGCTGCGCGTGGTCCTCCTCGGCCATGCCGCTGGACGGCGCGCGGACGGCCTCAGCAGCTACAGCGAGCAGGTGGCCCAGGGGTTGCGGCGCCGGGGCTGCACCGTCTACCTGCACCACGCCGCCGAGGATGGCCTCCTGGTGCCGGTGGACCCGCCGATGGCCACCTCCTGGCCCACCCTGCGTTTCAAGACGGTCACCATCCCCGGTCCGGGATTCCGCCGGCGGATGGAGGCGGCCATCGCCCTCCAGCGGCCTCAGGTCACCCATTGCTCATTGAGCTTCACCCTCGCTGACGGCTGGGTGGGGGGCCTGGCCCGCCGGCACGGGTCCGCCACCGTGGCCACCTTCCATCTTCCCTTCGCTGCCGAGGGCACCGCCCGGGGCTGGGTGATGCGCCAGTTGCACCGCTTCTGGCTCTCCCGCCTTGGCTCCTACCAGCGGCTGGTGGTGTTCACCGAGGGCCACCGGGAGCGGCTGCTGCGGCTCGGGGCTGGGCCCGAGCGGGTCGTGGTCGTGCCCAACGCCGTGGATGTGGACCTCTTCCGCCCTCCCCGGGGAGGTCGTCAGCTCCGGTCGCCGGGCGAGCTGGTGGTCGGCTATCTGGGCCGTCTGGATCCGGAGAAGGGGATAGGTGCGCTGCTGGAGGGTTTCGCCGCCGCCCCGCTGGCGCGGGGAGCCCGGTTGGTGATCGCCGGTTCCGGCACCCTATCGCCACTGGTTCGGCGCGCCGCGGCCATCGACCCCCGGGTCAGCTATCGGGGCCAGCTGGTGGGCGCCGACGCCCGAGTGGCCTTCTGGCAGGAGGTCGATGTCTTCTGCCTTCCCTCCACCGCGGAGGGACTGTCCATCTCGTTGCTGGAGGCTATGGCCAGCGGCTGCGCCCTGCTGGCCACTCCGGAGGGCGGGCTGGAAGTGGCGGCCGAAGGGGGCCTGGCGATCGACCCCAGTCGCCTGGCAGCCTCGCTGGGGGAGCGGCTGGGCCAGCTGGCAGCGGACCCGAGCCTGGTCGCCGCCCTGGGGGCAGCGGCCCGCCAGCGGGCTGTCCAGCATCACGGCATGGAACCGATGATCGAGCGCCTTCTGGCAATCTATCGAGATTGCATGAGGGAGCTGGAAACGCCACCGGGGAGCGAGTGACCGCCGGGAGGACCTCGAGGACCGCTCTGGTGGTGGATAGTGGCGCCTGCCTGCCCCCGGAGCTGGCGGGGGCCCCTCAGGTGACGGTCGTACCCATGTCCATCGAGGTGGACGGGCGCAGCCTCCGCGATGGTGTGGACATCTCCAGCGAGGAGCTGTACGCCATGATGCGGGCGGCGGGCCCACTTCCCACCAGCAGCTCCCCGAGCCCGGGCGAATACCTCAGGGCCTTCCGGGAGGCGGGAGCGGACAGCGTTCTCTGTCTCACCATCCCCGGTGTCTTCTCGACCATGGAGCGCTCGGCCCGGGTGGCGGCCGAGATGCTGCGCGAGGAGCAGCCGGGAAGGCGGGTGGAGGTGATGGACACCGGCACCGCCGCCGCCGGGTTCACCCTGGTCGCCGAGGCCGCCGCCGCCGCCTGCGCGGCCGGCCTGGAGCTGGAGCAGGTGGTGGGCCACGTGGCCCGCGTGGCGGCCTCAGCCCGGGTAATCGCGGCGCTGGAGACGATGCGTTTTTTGGTGCGCTCCGGGAGGGTGCCGGCGCTCGCAGGCAGGGGCAGTGACCTGCTGCGCGTGCGCCCGGTCTTCGCCTTCGTCGGCGGCGACGTCCGCCGGCTCGGCCTGGTCCAGGGCACGAGGCGGGCACTGCGGACGGTGGTCGACTCCCTGTATGAGCAGATGCCCCGGGATGCGCCGCTGCGGCTGGCTGCCTTCTGCGGCGATGCCGCCTCCACCATGGAGCCGCTGGTGGAGGCTCTGCGCGGGCGGTTCGGGGTGGATGGGGTGGAGCAGCTGAGCCTCACCCCGGTGATCGCCCTCCACACCGGCCCCGGCCTCTTCGGGGCGGCGGCCATCCGCGACTTGCCTCTGCCGGGATGACCGGCCCGCTGAGCACCCCGGCAGGGGTGGCAGCCCTCTTATGTGGGGCCTACCTCCTGGGAGGAGTGCCGGTGGGATGGCTGGTGGGGCGCGCGGCCGGGGTGGACCTCCGTCGGGTGGGTACCGGCAAGATTGGCACCAGCAACCTCTATCGGACGGTGGGACTGGCGCCGGCGGCCATGGTGGGGCCGCTCCAGTTCGCCCAGGGGCTCTCACCGGTGCTGGCCGCCGACCTCCTCCACGCTCCCAGCTGGGTCGCGGCGGGCGCCGGGCTGGCGGCGGTGATCGGCAACGGGTGGCCGTTCTACTTCCGCTACAACGGCGGCCGGGGGGTAGCCACCGCCACCGGGGCCATCGCCCTCTGGTCCTGGATCGGCCTGGTGTGCCTGCTCGCCCTGCTGGCGGTGGGCGGGGGGATGCGGCGGAGCGGCCTCGGGGTGCTCATGGGCTACCTCAGCCTGCCGGTGGTGCTGGCGGCCAGCCGGGACCCCCGTGCCTACCCCATCACGGCCGTCGGGGTGCTGCTCTGTCTGCTCCTGCGCCGCTTCGAGGGCTACCGGCTCTGGCCCCCGGGCCGGCGCGATCCCCAGGACGACTGGAAGCGCCGGCTGGTCGACGACTGGCGCCCCGGCCCCCAGCCTGAACAGGGCCTAAACTCGTAACCGTGGACGCAGAAGTCCGGCTGGAGCGCGATTCCATGGGGGAGCTGGCGGTGCCGGCCCGCGCCTATTACGGCGCCTCGACCCAGCGCGCGGTGGAGAACTTCCCCATCTCCACCCTGCGCCTGCCCCGGGGCCTGATCGCCGCCTTGGGGGCGATCAAGCGCGAGGCCGCGCTGGTGAATCTGGATCTCGGCCTGCTGGCTGAGGAGCGGGCTCGGGCGATCGCCGCCGCGGCCGGCGAGGTCGCCGAGGGAAGCTTCGACGGGGAGTTCGTCGTCGACATCTTCCAGACCGGCAGCGGCACCTCGTCCAACATGAACGCCAACGAGGTGATCGCCAACCGGGCTCTGGAGCTGCTGGGAGCGGACCGTGGCGACCGCGGACTGGTGCATCCCAACGACCACGTCAACCTCGGACAGTCCAGCAACGACGTCTTCCCCACCGCCATCCACCTGGCGGCGCTGGCGACCATGCGCGACCAGCTCCGACCGGCCCTGGAGCGGTTGGCCAACAGCCTGGCAGCGCAGCGCGAGGCGCTGTGGCCGGTGATCAAGACCGGGCGGACCCACCTCCAGGACGCCACCCCCATCCGGCTAGGACAGGAGTTCGAAGGGTACCGGGGCCAGGTGGAGCGGGCGCTGCAGCGGCTGGAAGCAGCACGGGTCCAGCTGACCGAGGTCGCCCTCGGCGGCACCGCGGTCGGGACGGGCATCGGCCGACACCCCGAGTTCGCCGCCAGGGTGGTGGAGCGCCTCCGTTCCCTCTACGACGCCCAGCTGCGTGAGACCGACAACCATTTCCAGGCTCAGTCGAGCCTGGATGCGGTGGTTTTCGCCTCAGCGGCGGTGCGGTCGGCGGCCATCAGCGCCTACAAGATCGCCAACGACATCCGGCTCCTCTCCTGCGGCCCTCGGGCGGGGATCGGCGAGCTGAGCCTGCCCGCGGTCCAGCCGGGATCCTCGATCATGCCCGGCAAGGTCAACCCGGTGATCTGCGAGGCCCTGCTCATGGTGGTGGCCCAGGTGCTGGGGTGCGACGCCACGGTGAGCTTCGCCGGCACTGCCGGCTCCATCCTGGAGCTCAACGTGATGCTCCCGGTGGCGGCCCACAACCTGCTCACCGAGATGGAGCTTCTGGCCCGGGCGGTGGACAACTTCGCAGAGCGGGCAGTGGACGGCCTGGTGGCCACCGAGCGCGGACCGGAGATGCTGGAGCGCGGACTGGCAATCTGCACCGGTCTGGTGCCGGCGATTGGCTACGACGCCGCGGCGGCCATCGCCCATGAGGCCTTCGAGACCGGGGCCACGGTGCGAGAGGTGGCCCGCCAGCGCACCGCCTTGTCCGAGGACGATCTCACCCGGCTGCTCGACCCCGAACGCCAGGTGGTGCCGTCCCTGGAGGCGCCCGGCGCCGGTTAGGCGCCTCGTCCCTAGCCAGACAGCGGCGACGGCTTCAGAAGGGTCGTCACGTACCAGCGCCCGGCCAGGTCCTGGCACAGGATCTCCGAGGAGAGTCCCAACGGCTCATGGCTCAGAAGCTCGCAGGTGTACGGTGCTCCGGGGGTTTTCCGGTAGCAGACCTCCAGCGCCACCTCGACCTGGGCCGTGGCCCCTTGCACGCTAGTCGGACCGATCGAGGGGGAGACCAGGCGCACCCGGTCGGCGCGGAGAGCGCTGAGCATGGCAGCGGCCCCCCGGCGGTCCCTGGGGGCCAGGTACGACTCCAGACCGGCCTGGGAGCCGGCGACGGCGGCCTTGAGGTAGCCGGCGACCGCAGCCTGTGGCGAGGCATGGGAGGGGGCGGGCGCCGGGTGGGAGACGACCAACCGGAGGACCGCCAGCAGGCCCAGACCCCCGAGTGCCAGCCCTGTGAACCTCCAGTTCGCCCGCGGCGTGGGCGGCCGCAGGTAGGGCATCTGGGAGGGCTGCACCGGGAGCTCCCGGCGCTCCTCGAAGGGTGGCATGCTGCTCATTCGGAGCCTCTAGACTGGCAGATCCACCGGCGGGGCGTCAGCCGGTCCGGAGCAGAGGCCCGGGAGGGGCCGACAGCCAGCACCGATGCCCGGGCGCCGCGCCCCGAGAGGGCCACGCCGAGACTGGGGAAACCAAACCGCTCCGCTGGGCGTTGCAGAGGTGGGCGCGGCGCGTGAAGTGCGCCTCCCCCGCCTGGCCGGTCCCGGCAAGAACTCGGGACCCTGGCCCCGCGCCGCGCCCAACCGACATCATGCGTGAACTGAATCCCGAGTCCCGCCAGCGACCGCGCCGGGGCCGTCGGCGTGGCGGTGCCGCGGCTCCCCACGGCCGGCAGATCATGGGTCTGGCGCTCATGGGTGTGCTGGTGGCGGTGGTTGCGCTGGCGGTGCCCACGACGGCGCTGGCCCGGGCCTACAGCTCTCTGCCGCCTCCCCGGCAGCTCCCCACGGACACCGTCGTGTACGGCCAGGGCAACCAGCTGGTGGCGGACCTCCATCCCTCCGGCACCAGCCGGATCCCGGTGCCGCTGGACCAGATCGCCCCGGCGATGCAGAGGGCGGTGGTCGCTATCGAGGACCACAGCTTCTGGACGGCGCCGAGCTTCGACGTCGGGCGGATCGTGGAGGCCGGGGTCTATGACCTGCTTCATCACAGTGCCGCCCAGGGCGCCAGCACCATCCCGGAGCAGGTGGCCAAGCTCCTCTACCTCACCGACAACAAGTCGATCACCTACAAGGTCAAGGAGATCCTCTACGGGAACGAGCTCGCCTCGCACCTCAGCCGCAGCCAGATCCTGGACGACTACCTGAACGACGCCTACTTCGGACAGGGAGCGACCGGGATCCAGGCCGCCGCCGAGACCTACTTCGGGGTGAGCGCCGCGCAGCTCACCCTCCCCGAGGCCACCCTGCTCGCCGGTCTCCTGCCGGCACCGTCCTACCTCGACCCCTTCAGCAACATGGCGGGGGCGCGCCTTCGCCAGCAGGCCGTGGTGGCCGCCATGGTCAAGTACGGGGTGCTTCCCGCCCAGGAAGCGGCGGCGGTGCTGGCCAAGCCGCCCACCCTGGGCTCGGGCAGCGAGGCCCCGGTGGACAACGCGCCTTACTTCGTCGACCAGGTGCGCGTATGGCTGCAGCAGCACTTCGGCTCGGGCTACGCCACCATGGGGCTGCGGGTCTACACCAGCCTGAACGTGGCCCTGAACCAGAAGGCGCAGCAGCTGGTGACGGCGGACATCACCAGGCACCAGGCGATGCACATGACCGACGGCGCGTTGGTGGCTGAAGCTCCCGCCACCGGGCAGATCGAGGTCTGGGTCGGCGGTGCCGGGCCCAGCGTGCCGGGAGGGCAGATCGACATGGCGGCGGTGGCCCGGCAGCCGGGTTCGACCTTCAAGCTCTTCACCTACTCCACGGCCATCGCGGACCACGAGGTCACCATGACCACCCCGGTTCTGGACAGTCCCTACAGCCTTCCCACCGGCGGGCCGGGCGGTGGACGCTTCGTGGTGCACGACTACGAGGGGACCTATGCCGGCGTGGTGCCGATCCAGGTGGCACTGGGCAATTCGCTCAATGTGCCGGCGGTCCGGGTCGAGCTCGCCACCGGTATCCCGCAGATCCTCGCCACCGCGCGAGCGATGGGGGTGACAACCCTGAACGGACCGAACTCCTCGTACGGGCCGAGCATGACCTTAGGGGCCTATCCCATTCCCCTCTGGGAACTGGCCCAGGCCGGGTCGGTTTTCGCCTCCCAGGGGGTGCTGCACCCGGCCCACTTCGTGAACACGGTGGAGAGTCAGACGGGGCAGATCCTCTATCAGGCTCCGACCGCCGCCACCCAGGTGCTGTCCCCCCAGGTCGCCTACATCATGAACACCATCCTCTCCCGTAACTCCAACCGGCTCCTGGCCTTCGGACCGGACACCCCCCTGATCCTGCCGGGGCACACGGCGGCGATCAAGACCGGGACCTCCAACAGTTATCGTGACAACCTGGCTGTGGGCTGGACGCCTCAGCTGGTAGGGGCAGACTGGGTTGGAAACGCCAACGACGCCCCCATGTACGGTGGTGGGCTGAACGGCATCAGTGGCGCCGCCTCCCTCTGGAACCAGTTCATGGAGGCCGCTCTGGCGGGGGTGCCCAACCAGTGGTACACACCCCCGCAGGGCCTGGTGAGCCGCACCGTGAACGGTCAGGTTGACTACTACCTGCCGGGGACCGGACCGTCGAGCAAGGTGCTCGGGGGCGGCACCCTGACCCCGTCACCCACCCCCACCCCCACCCCCACCCCCACCGCGGTCGTCACCCCCAGCACGCCTCCGACCCCCACAGCCTCCCCCTCACCGTCATCCATCCCTTCGCCTTCGGGGTTGCCGCAGGTCCCGGGTCCCGGGGGCTAGGTGCCGGCCCGGTCAGGCGGTGGCGGCCTCGACGGTGGAGAGTGCCCGCCGCCGATCCGGCCGGGATTCACGCAGGGGCGTGGTGGCGGCCAGGGCGTCGCCCACGGCTGAGAGGAGCTGCCCGGAGCGGAACGGCTTGAGCAGGAAGGTGAATCCGCCCTGCTGCAGCGTGTCCCTCTGCTCGGGCTCGGGAGGACGCGAGCTGGTGAAGATCACCGGGGTCCAGCTCCAGCCCGGAGCCGAGAGCAGCCGGCGGCAGAGGTCGAAAGCCCCTGCCTCCGAGATGTTCAGGTCAAGGATGGCGCAGGAGTAGGGTCCGGAGCGGGCCTGGGCGAGCGCCGAGCGGGGCGACTCCGCCTCGGCCACCTCGAATCCCAGACGGCGCAAGATCGCCGAGGTGGCGGTGCGAGACCGGAGGTCGCGGTCGGCGACCAGAATGTTCCTCGCCCCCTGGTGACGGGTGGAGGCGAGGGGAGAACGGGGCATCGGGCGCAGTCTAGGTCCCGGAGCAGGCCCGCTTGTGCAAGTTCCTGAAGCAGTCCGGCAAATTCCTGTAACGGCCCGGGCGCGCCCGGCGACGGCGCCGTCGCAGCCCCCAGCTGCGCCCCTCGGAGGGAGCTGGACGGACTCACCGGGCGGTGGATAAGAGGCAGGAGGAGCTGCTCTGGCTGCTGGCTCCGGCCGCGGTGGTGGGAGCGGCGGTGGTGGCCGGCGCGATGCGCGAGGGGGTCGTGGGCGGCCCACCGACGGGGACGCGGCTGACCGGCCTGGCGGCTACCCTCGGGGTGGTGTTGGCCGCTGGGGCGCTCACTTGGCTGGGCCGTCCACGCTCCTCCCTGCACCCGGGGTTGCTGGGTGGGGCACGCACCGCCCGCCTTCTTGAGCTCCGCCGGCTCTGGCATGGGGGCGGGGCACGCGTCCGGTTGGGGCGTATCGGGCCAGTGACCCTGCGACTGCCGGAGGACGAGCATCTGTTGGCGCTCGGCCCCACCGGGTCGGGGAAGTCCAGCTCGCTAGCGATTCCCGCGATCCTCGAGTGGCCCGGCCCGGTGGTGGTCACGGACCCCAAGGGGGAGCTGCTGGCCCGGACCCTGATGGCCCGGGAGCGGCGAGGGCGAGCCGCCGTCTTCGCCCCCCTCATGGAGCCCGGGGATGGCTGGAACCCCATCAGCGCCATCTCCAGCTCGGACGACGC
This sequence comes from bacterium, assembly GCA_021827985.1. Lineage (GTDB taxonomy): Bacteria > Chloroflexota > Dormibacteria > Aeolococcales > Bog-877 > JAJYXT01. The sequence goes on along the minus strand of JAKATL010000034.1, from coordinate 11,124 downwards.
ACTGCGCAGCGCCGGCTTCCTTCTCGGCCGCCCGCCGGAGCGTGAACCGTTCTGGCACGACCTGGCGCTTCAGCTGCTGCACGGGCTGCTGGTGGAGGCCTCCGCTTCAGGCCTGACCCTGAGTGACGTCCTGGCCCTACTGCAGCAGGTCCCGGCGGAGGAGGTGGTCGAGGAGCTCAGCCATCCGCTGGCCCGGCAGCTGGTCCAGGGCGCACTGAGCGGCGGAGACCGCACGGCCATGGGGGTTGTCGCCACCCTGGTGTCCAAATTGGGGGTGTTCGGCAGCGATCAGGTGGCTCGGACCACCGCCCGGAGCACCTTCGATCCGCGCTCTTTGGCGAGCGGTCAGCTGAACAGCCTCTACTGCGTGGTCAGCCCCACCGACGCCCCCCTGCTGCGGGGACTGCTCAGCGCCCTGCTTTCCGCCTGCTGGCGGGCGGTGTACGCCAGCCCGCCGCCGCTCCCGGTGCTCTTCGTCCTGGACGAGTTCGCCCAGCTGACGGCCCTGCCCGAGCTGCCCTCGCTGGTGCAGCTGGGCCGCACCCAGGGGGTGCGACTGGTGCTGCTGGCCCAGGACCTCGCGTCGGTCTCGACCCTCTACGGGGCGGAGTCGGTGACCGCACTCTGGGCCAACTGCCGGACGAAGCTCCTCCTGCCCGGCATCTCCGAGGTAGATCTGCTGGAGAAGGCCAGCCGGCTGGTCGGCTCGGCCACCCTGCACTCCGCGGACGGCGGTCACCCTGTGCAGGCCCACCCGCATCTGCCACCGGATGAGATCAGGCGGCTCCGGCGCGGGCGGGCCCTGATCCTTCGGGGGAGCGACCACCCGGCACTTGTCCGCCAGCTCCCCTGGTATGCCGACCGCCGGATGCGAGCAGTGGCCGGCACAGGGGTGGCCGTGGAGCGCTTACCCCGAGCGGCTAAGGGCCGTCCCATTGCCATTGCAGATGGGCCGCGTCCGATGGCCTGGGCTCAGCCCCAGGGTGACCCTCGTTGACCGAGCTGGCGACCTTCGCGACCGGACTCAACAACCTCATCCACACGGTCACCACCCTGGCCCTGGGGGCGGTCGCGGTCCTATGCCTCAGCTTCGCGGCGATCCGCTACATGACGTCGCTCGACAACAGCCAGCGCCGGGCGGCCGCCATTCAGGGCCTGGTGACCGTCCTCCTGGGCGTGCTTTTGCTGGTGAACGAAGGAGCCATCCTGACCTTCGTCGAGGGGCTGACCGGCAGCAACACCGCCTGCGCCACCGCAACCTGTTCGGCGAGCGGCCCCTGAGGCGGCCGTCCGCCGCCCTGGTCGTCCTGGCCGGACACCTGCTCTCCGCCGGGAGCGCTCCGGCAACCGTCGCCCAGCCCACCCTGACTCCCCCCGCGGCGGCAGCCTCCGCCGGAAGCGACAGCCAGCAGTGCGGGGGGATAACGGATCCCTTCTGCTAGGTGATCGATGCGTTCGTCTCGGGGCCAGTGGCGATCATGGGCAGCCTCGACGGGAGTCCCGACCCGGCCCATATCGACCCCCTGACCGGGGCCGTGACCTCGGGCCCCTGGCACCTGATCACCACTCTGGTGGGCACCAACCCGGTGGTGGACAACTACGACGGGAGTCTCGGCGAGCCGGCGCACCAGTGCGGTTCAGCCGGGTGCATCCCCTGGGTCCAGGAGATGAACGCGGTCCTCGAGCCCCTGTCCCTGGCGCTGATCGTGGTCGCCTTCGCACTCCAGGTGTCGCTCTTCATGGCCGGGCAGCAGCTGAACCTGAGAGCCGGCATAGTGCCCTGCCTGATCGCCGCCGCCGTCCTGGGGGCCGGGCTTCCGCTGCACCTTGCGGGACGCGTCATCGACATGGGGAGCTGGGTATCCCAGGGCATCCTGGAGGCCACCTTCCAGCGGCTGGGCGGCTCGGGGACCACCCCGCTGGACATGATGACCGTCCTCGCGGTCACCGCTTACTGCCCGGAGGACAGTCCCATCATCCACCCGGGCATCCATCTCTCGCTCCCGGGCCCGAGCCCGCGCCAGCAGGTCCTGGTCGACCCCTGGATGGACCGGTCTTTCACGCAGTCGCATTGCATCGGGGTGTCCAATCCCGACTTCACCAAGGAGGTCCTGGACCGCAGCGAGAACTTTTTCGGCCCCCCACTCCATGACGCCAACTGCGACCGCGGCGACGCATCCCCCGGTCAGCCCCTCTGCACCAACACCGACAACCAGGTCAACAACAACCAGGGCCAGAACTGCCTGGAGGGCAGCGGTAGCTCCACGCTCGGAGCTCTCCAGTTGGGGGTCCTTCCCCTGCCGGGTGAGCCTCGGGCGGGGGGCGGCCAGAGCCCTTCCGATTGCCGCTATGCGGACATCTACTGGGGGACGGTGCCCACCTTCACCGACGTCTGGGCCGGGGTGGGACCCCACGGCCGCAACGGCTACGACGTCCCGGACGGGCTGATGGGGATGGTGGCCTTCACCGCCCTCACCGGGCTCGGCCTGTGGCTGGCCCTGACCTACCTGGCTCGATTCATCGTCCTCTCGCTCCTGGCTGCCTGCTCCAGCCTGGCCTTCGTGGCGCTGGCGCTGCCGGGAGGCCGCGCCCTCTTCAACCGCTACTGGGCGACGGTCGCGTCGCTCTCAGCCGTGGTGGTCGTCCAGACCCTGATCTTCCTGGCGTTCGTGGCGGTGGTCTCCACCGTGTCCGGCTTGGCCCCGGTGGCTGCCCACGGGTCCTGTCCCTTCATCTCCCCCACTGCGCACTCGAACTGCGCCGCAGCTCAGGGAGGCCTGCTTGCTGAAGTGGGGAGCGGGAATCCCGGTGACCAGTTCGCCAAGTGCCTGCTGGCCGCAGTGACGGTCTTCCTCATGGTCGAGGTGCCGGGCCGCATCAGCCGCGGCGAGATGTCCACCACCCACCGGGTCCGAGCCCTGGCCGAGCTGTCCGCCGGCACGGTGCTCGGGGGCTCACTTCTGGCGGCCACCACCGCCCTGCCCCAGGCCCGCCGCTACGGTTCCCGCTGGGGTGGGAGGGCCGCCCACGGCCTGGGCCTGCCCGGGAGGCCGGAGGAGGACCTCGCCACCAGGCTCGAGAGTGCGGTCCCGGGAGTGGGCGGGAGGTGGCCGACGGTGGTCGGCCGGGAGACGAGAGAGCAATTTCTCGGGCGCCAGCTCCTGGGGGACGGGAGACGCCAAGCGGAGCTCATCCGGCTGACCGGGTTCGCGCCAGCCGATCTGGAGGCGATCAAGTCCCTGGCGGAGGGCACGGAGTTGGGAGAAGCCCTCCACGCCCTCGGCAGCCGGTACGCCGCCGCGGGAGGTCCGGCGGTCCACAGCCTGGACGTGGCCTACCTCAACGCCCTACGGCGCGGCAGGCTTCAGCCCCAGCCCGGCCGTTCGCGGGACCAAACCAGGCGAACATGATGGAGGCCGAAGTACCGCAGCCCATCTCCGACGTGCCCAGCCGCTGGGGCGGGCTGACCACCCCGCAGCTGGGTTGGCTAGGCGGAGCGGCCGTCCTGCCAATGATCCTGATCCACGCCCATTGTGGCCTGGATGCCACCCTGATCGGGGCCGTGCCGTGGGCGGCCGGCTGCGTCGTTCTGGGCTTCGGCAGCCGCCGAGGCCGCCGGCTCGATGCCTACCTCCTGGACGCGGCGCGGTTTCGGGCCCAGCGCAGGCGGCTGTGCCATCCGGACCTGGTGAGGTCGCGTGCGGAGTTCCGCGACGTGGACGGTGCGGAGCGCTGGCCCATCTCCTGGACCATGCCCTCGGGAGCCACCCCCCGCCAATGAGGCTGCGGTCGCGGGTCGGATCGACCCTGGACCTCATCGACGTCGCCTACCTGGAGGGCGGCGTGGCTAGCCTCCGGGACGGGCGCCGCCGGGTCGGGCTGGAACTGGCCGCCCTAAACCTTCTGCTGCGCTCCGGCGCCGAGCGACAGCTGGTCTGGAGGCGCTACTGGCGAGCGCTCTCCACCCTCTCCGGGCCCGTCTCCCTCTACACCATCTCCCGGCCCCTGGCCCCCTCGACACACCCGGTGCCAACCACCATCGGGCGCGCGGACGCCGAGTACTCGGCGGGACTCATGGCCAGTGGCCAGGTGCACCTTCGCCGGCACCTGGCCGTGATCTGGGACGACTCCCCGGCAAGCCTGCGGGGGGCGCTGCCGGGGCAAGTTCGCCGTCGTGACACGTTCGAGCTGGAGCAGCGCCGGAGATCGGTCGCCGCAGCCTTGACCGGTCCGGGACTGCACCCCCGTCCCCTCGAAGACGGGGATTGGCTGCGCCTCCTCCAGGAGCTGACCGGGGGGAGGAGCGGCCGTCCCACTGCCAGCTTCGCCAGCTGGTTGGCGCCAGACATGGTCACCGTGAGGCCGGACCGGTTGGAGTTCTCGGACCGGGTGGTCCGCAGCTTGGTCGTGCGCGGCTTCCCCCGCCGTCTGCAGCTGGGCTGGCTGGCCCCACTGGTGCTGGCCGGCGCAGCTCCGATCCGGATAGCCCAGCACCTGTACCCGATGCCGAAGCTGCACAGCCTGGGCCACCTGCGCCGACGGATCCGCACCTTCGAGACAGGGCTGGAGGTCGACCGGCGCCAGGGTCGGCGCCCAGATGCAGGCACACGGGCCGCACTCGAGGACGCTCTGGCCCTCGAGGAGCGGGTCCTCCTGGAGGAGGACCGCCTCATGCGGCTGGTGACCTGCATCACGGTGGAGGGATCCAGCCAGGCTGAGATGGAGCTCGGGTGGGAGCAGCTGGTGAACACCCTATTCGAGCTGGGGTGCACCCCGGTTCCGCTGTTCAACCGCCAGGCCGACGGATGGCGAGCCACGCTGCCGCTCGGTGTTGACCCCCTCGGGTGGTCCCGGGACATGACGACGGCAGCCACGGCCACCGCCATCCCCTTCCTGCGGGCCGCCTTGGACGCGCCGAACGGGGTGCTCCTGGGACCCAGCCCCAGCACGAGGGAGCTGGTGACGGTCGATCCCCTGGCCGCGTCCAATCCCAACCGCAACATCCTGGTCCTGGGGACCTCAGGCGGGGGCAAGTCCTTCACCTCCAAATTGCTCGCGGCCCGTCTCTCCCTCCAGGGTTGCCGTCTGCGGTGCCTGGACCCCGCCGGGGAGTATCTGAAGCTGGGGACACTTCTCGGAGCACGGTGCCTGGAACTGGGCGCGACCGATGAGCGCGGGCTGAATGTACTCGGGCCACCTGGCCAGGAGCCTGACCGGCGGGTCGAGCGGGCGCTTCCTCTGCTGGGCCGGCTGCTGGGGTCGAGCCGGTCGGCCACCTCGAGGAGCTCCATGGAGGCCGTGGGGCTCGCCGCTCTGACCGCCCTTCGGCTCCAGCCTATGAGGGCTGGACTCTCCGAAGTCCTGGAGCAGCTGGAGGTGGCGGGCCATGGGGAGCTCGCAGCCGGGCTGCAACGACAGGCAGCCGGTCCCGGGTCAGGGGTCTTCCACGGCGCCGGCGGACTCGATGTCGACGACGCATTGGTGGTCTCCCTGCGCCACCTCCACGCCCGGGAGGAGCTCCTGGGGGCGGCCATGGAGCTGGTGCTCTGGCACCTGGAAGCGGACCTCGAGCTCCCGCACACCCATCCCACCCTGGTGGTCGTGGATGAGGCCGAGGTCCTGCTCTCCTCCCCCTCCGGAGCCCGGTTCCTGGAGAGCATGGCTCGGCGCATCCGCAAGCTGGGAGCCGGGCTGCTGGTGGTTTCGCAGGTGGTCGAGGACTTCCTCAACTCGCCCGTGGGCAACGTGGTGATCCGCAACTGTCACACCAAGCTGCTGCTCCGCCAGGAGCCGGTGGCTCTTCCCGGGGTGCGGCGCGCGTTCTCGCTCTCCGACGCGGAGTGCGAGCTCCTCCGAGATGCGGAGCCGGGCTGCGGGCTGGTGCTGGCCGGGGATGAGCACGCCAGCTTCCGAGGGGGCGCTCCTCGAGAGTGGTGGCCAGCACTGAGCACCGGTCAACTGGCCGCGGACTCCCCATGAGTCCCCGGCACTGGCTGTCCGGTATGGGTGCCCTGCTGGCCCTGGGCTGCCTGGTCCCAGTGGTCCTGGGGGCCAGCCTGGTGGGATTGCTGGGCGCTGGCGCGGCGGCTGCCGGGTGGCCGGCTCTGGGTGGCCTGCTCCCAGATCCTGGGGGGCTGGTCCTGCGGCCGGGAGAGGTGGTGCTGGCGAGCTCTCCCTCCTTTCCAAACTGGGCGGCGCCGTGCGGACCCGAGCCCGGGGCGCTGGCGGTCCAGCCGTCGGCCTGCACCGGACACCCCGAGCCGTTCCCCGCCAACTACCAGGGGTTCTCCACCGGTCAGTGCACCTGGTACGTGGCCACTCGCCGGCTGGTCACCTGGCACACGCCCCAGGGCCTCCTGGGCGGCAATGGGGGGCAGTGGCTGGAGCTGGCGTCAGCGGCGGGCTACGCGGTCGGCGTCTCCCCAGAGCTGGGGGCGATCGCGGTGTTCGGAGATCGGGGGCCTGGGCACGTGGCCTTCGTGGTCGGGGTGAGCGCGGAAGGGTCGTACACGGTGGCGGAGTCCAACTGGGCGCTCCCCGGCCCCGCCCCGCCCTATGTGGACCTCAGAGGGGTCGCAGCGGGGGCCACGGGGAGTCCGACCGAGACCCTCCTCGGGTTCGTCTACGGTCCTGCACCGCTGCCGTCCCCGTCCTGACGCTTCGTATGCTGCAACCGTGGAGGCGGCCGCGGAACTCGACGCGGGCAGGCGGGCGCGGCGGCGCGCGCTCGGCCTGGTGGCGACCTCGCACGCCGGCCAGCACATGTACTCGGGCCTCCTGCCGCTGACCTACCCGGCGATCCTGGTCGACTTCCACCTCAACTACGCCACCCTGGGGCTGGCCGTAGGGGTGATCGGGGTGGTGGGCGGCCTCACCCAGGCCAGTGCCGGGTACGTCGGCCAGCGGGTGGCCGCGCGCTGGATCCTCGGGTGCCAGAACCTCATGGTGGGGCTCTGCGCCATCCTCGGCGCGGTGGCGCCCACCTACCCCGTCTTTGCGACGGGTCAGGGGCTGGCCCTGCTGGGATCGAGCCAGCAGCACCCGGTGGGGAGTTCGGTGGCGGCCCGGGTGTACCCCGAGCGACGGGGAACCGCCCTCAGCGTCGCCACCATCGGAGGAAGCGTGGGTTCGCTAGTAATCCCCATTCCGGCGGCACTGCTGATTGCCAATCTGGGCTGGAGGCCGACCCTCCTCATACTTGCCATTCCGCTCTTCCTTCTCGGTCTCATCTTGCTCCTCACCTTCCCTCCCGTCCCCGGCGATCGAGGCAAGGGTGTGCCCCGACCGAGCCTACGTCCCCACCTGCCGCGCATTCGGCGCGATCAGCTGGTCAACCCCCGGGTGGCGATCTTCGGGGTGGCTGCCGCCACGGTCGCTGCCGGTGGTCGTGGGCTGGGGACGCTCAACGCCTTCATCCCCCTCTACCTGCGCAACGGGGTCCACCTGCCAGAGGCCACGGTGGGGGTGATCTTCAATGTGGTCCTCGTGGGGGCGGTCCTGGGACCGATCCTGGGCGGGCCGCTCTCGGACCGGCTCGGACGCATCCCGGTGCTGTGGGGCGCCTACGCCCTTTCGGCAATCGCGGTCCTGGCCTTCGGCCTGGCTTCTTCGCTGCCGCTCGCCGGCCTGGCGGTGCTGGCTCTGCTCGTCGGGCTGGTGGCCTACGTGGAGAACCCGCTGCTGCAGGCCCTGGTCAGCGAGAGCATCACCACCTCGGCCCAGGCCGGGATGTTCGGCTACTACTTCGCGCTGTCGTATGGCGTTGGGTCGCTCTGGATCGTGGCCATCGGTCAGATCATCCAGCACCTCGGCTTCGCCGCCGGCTTCGGGGTGATGGCCGGCTCATACGTGGGAGCCGGACTCCTTCTGATTCCGTGTGTTGGACGAGGTCCGAGCCGCTGGTCGGCCGGCGGCCAGGCGTCAACGTGAGAGCCGGCCTGCGGGGCCGCGCCCGAGGAACCCCGAGGCTGAGGACGCTGCCCCCTGCGGATAGGGGACGCCAAGCCTCGGCAGGTCCCCGGCAGGTAGCGGGACGCTGGGTGGCAATGGCGCGCATGCTGGGCACGGTGGGGGATAGCAGGCGATGGCCGGGTCTCTGAGCGACCTCCGGGAGCTGGATGCTGCCACCAGTGAGGCGAGATCGGTTCTGCGCCGACTGGAGCGGCTGCACAGCCGCCTCCAGGGAGCGCAGAGTCCCGAACTGCTCCGCCAGGCCGAGACGCTTCTGGATGGCGGTCAACAGCTGCTGGCGCTCTTGGAGAGCGAGAGGGCCGAGGCCCGGGCGATACTTCGGGGGTTGCTGCGGGCCGGCCCGGACTAGGACCTCGAAGTCGGCTGGACCCCGCCGCTGGGCCGGCTGGTCCAATCCCAGTCGGAGACCCCTGAGAGGTCAGGGCGGTGTTCGCGGACCATGGTGACCAGGGTGTCGGCGGTCTGGCGGTCCAAGCGCAGCTTGATGCCGTCGGGGGGGTTGCGCCGCAGGGCCTCCAGGTTGCGCCGGCTGCCCCAGCCGGATCGCTCGATGCGGTAGTCGCTGCTGTTGATTTGGAAGACCACGATCCGCTGGCCGGGGATGGTCACCTCGATCCCTTCCAGGCCCGACCAGGTGGCGGTCACGCTGCAGCCCTTGGTTATCCGCCGAACCCCCAGCTCGCCCACATAGACCGCGTTCTGGCCCTGGCCCACGTACGAGAGGACAGCCGAAAGCACCGCCCACATCTCCAGAACCAGGAGCCAGCCCCAGCTCCCGGTCAGGAGGGCGAGGACCACCCCGACCGGGATCAGCAAGAGCGCCAGGACCCGCGCGGCACTCCAGGCGGCCAGCCAGCGCTCTCGGGGCGAAGGGCGCAGCCGCACCTCGGTGCCGGGCACCGGCTGCCCGGTCACCGACCGGCTCCCGTGCCCGCAGAACTGACCAGCCAGCCGCCCGCGATCGCCCCCGCCGCCAGGACCGGGAGCACAAACGGGTACTGCCCGGGACGGCGCTCGGCTTCCAAAAGGACACGGTCGACGGCCAGCAGCCCCAGCCCGGCCCCCGCACCCCGTAGCGCCCATCCGCGGGCCGCACCCGGCGAGCTCAACACGCTCAGCGCCGCCGCTCCGGTCAGGGTGGCGTGAGCGCCGAGCCGACTCCCTCGCACCCCGAGAAGCACGGGGAGGCTCTTGCGCCCGGCGGCCCGGTCGCGGGCGGCGTCCGGCCCGCCGTTGGCGAGGTGCAGCGCGAGTCCCAGCAGGCTGGCCATCGCCATCAGCAGGCGGGGACGGACGGGCGGCAAACCCAGCGCCGCCGGTCCCAGCAGTGGCACCGTCCCGATGCCGACCGCAAAGGGCGCCCAGGAGAGCGGGGTGCGACGCAGCCAGAGGTCGTAGGCCCAGCCACTAGCCAGCCCCAGTGCCATGACCTTGAGTGCCCGACGCCCGGCCAGCGCGGCAACCAGGAGCGAGCCGGCCCCGGTGCCGAGGGCAAAGACCAGGACCGCCGGCCGCGTCACCTGGCCGCGGGGGATTGGTTTATACGGCTGGTGGATCGAATCCGCCCGATGATCGGCAACGTCGTTGAGCGAGCCGGTGCTTACCTGGGCCAGGGCCATCGCCAGGGACGCCAGAATCGCCGCGGTGCGGGACCCGCCACGGCCGCCTGCGCGGGTGGCCGCCCATCCGGAGAGGGCGGTGAACGCGGTGCAGGCCAGAGAGGGACCCAGGTGGGCGGCCGCGACCCAGCCGCTCAGCGACCCACTCCGATTTGGCATGCTCCCATGATGGTGGACCAAATGGGCGAGCGGTGAGGGGCGGACGGGCACGGCTGCTAGGCGCCGTGCGGCGCCAGCAGGTCGACGCCACGCCGGTGTGGTTCATGCGCCAGGCGGGTCGGTCCCTGCCCCCGTACCGGGAGCTCCGGCGGCGCTGGGGGCTGATGGAGATGGTGCACCAGCCTGAGCTCTGCGCGGAGGTCACCTGCATGCCCGTGGAGCTCCTGGGCGTCGACGCAGCCGTGCTCTTCGCCGACATCATGCTTCCCTTGGAGGGGATGGGGGTGCCCTTTGAGCTTCGCGAGGAGGTGGGTCCCTGGGTCGGGGACCCCATTCGCAGCGCCGAGCAGGTCCGCGGGCTGCGCCGCCCCGCCGCCGAGGAGGCCTACCCCTTCCTGCTGGAGGGCATTCGCATCGCCCGGGAACGGCTCGGGGAGCGGGCTGGCCTGATCGGGTTCGGGCCGTCACCGTTCACCCTCGCCTGCTACCTGGTCGAGGGACATGGCAGCCGGGACTACCCGGCGCTCCGCGGGCTCCTGCACACGGAGCCCGCGGTGTTCTCGCAGCTCCTGGCCACCCTCACAGACCACCTCGGCGACTACCTGGTCGCCCAAGCGAACGCCGGCTGCGAGGTCGTTCAGGTCTTCGACAGTTGGGTTGGCGTCCTGGACGTAAGGTCGTTCCGGGAGCACCTCCTGCCCCACCTGCGGGGCCTCTTCGCCCGGCTCCGGGGAAAGGTGCCGGCAATCTACTTCTCCACCGCTTCCAGCCACCTGCTCCCCTCCTTCTCCGCCCTCGGGGCCGCCGGGATCTCCGTCGACTGGAGGGTGCCCCTGGACACCGCTTGGGACACGGTTGGTGCCGAGCACTTCCTGCAGGGCAACCTGGACCCGGCAGCGTTGCTGGCCCCCTGGGAGCGCCTCCGGCCGCTGGCCGAGGATGTCCTGGCCCGCGCGCGGGGGCGTTGGGGCCACGTGTTCAACCTGGGCCACGGCGTCCTTCCCAACACCGAGCCGGCCCAGCTCCAGCGGCTGGTGGAACTCGTCCACCAGTTCCGTGGGCCGGATGGCCGCCGCCTGCCGACTTGACCGCGGTGGGACCTATCGGTTAACTTGCCCCCCCGTAACGCACGCGCTATGTGGGAGGACGTATGCGCGGAGCCCAAGCCATTGGGCGCGTCTCGGTTGCTGTGGCGATGGCCGGGTTGGTCTGGATCTCCGCTGTGCTGGGGCCAGGTCCGAACACCAGGGCCCAGCAGGGACTCGCCGGTGACCAGGCCCAACTGACCCAGCTTCTGAACCAGCTCCGAGCCCAGGGCGACCTGGCGTCTCAGAGCCAGGTGATGGCGCTCCTGACCCAGATTGAGTCGGAGCAG
>JAKATL010000033.1 GCA_021827985.1 bacterium | reverse complement strand
TAGGCCGTGTGGTAGTGCACCCCCTGTACTTCGGCCCACTGCTTCAGGTTCACGCTCACCATGATAGCAGACTAGAACATACATATGGGGCACAGAAGGCTACTGATCGGAGGCAGCTCCCAACCCCCCTCATCTGCGTGCACATGTGGGTGCCCTCGAGGTACACCGCGACCCCGTGCGCCCCCAGCGTCCTGTCCAGGAAGTCGACGATCTCCTGGCCCAGCCGCTCCTGCACGGTGAAACGGCGGGCGTACAGCCGGACCACCCTAGTCAGCTTGGAGAGCCCGATGATGTCCTGGTGGGCGATGTAGCCCACGTGCGCCCGCCCGACGATGGGCAAGGCGTGGTGCTCGCAGAGCGAGAAGAAGGGGATGGGCCCCTCAACCACCTGGGCGATGCGGCAGTCCGGGCCGCCCCGGCACTCGGTCGGGAAGGTGGTGATGAGCTTCGGGTCTCCGTCGTACCCACTGGTGGCGTCGTGGATCGCGGCCAGGAACCGCTCCGGGGTGCGCCGGGTTCCGGGCCGGTCCGGGGGCAGCCCCAGGGCTTCGAAGATCTCGGCGAGGTAGCCCTGGAAGCGTTCCTTCTGCGCCGGGGTCAGCCGCCGGGGGCGGCTTCCTCTTGGCCCCGACTGGCCCGGCGCGGCGGCCGTCTCAGGCAGCAGTGCCATCGGGTCCGTCCTCCGACGGGGTTTCCAGGCTGAAGACGCAGCCTCCCGACTGGCAGCGGGAAGGCGTGACCCGGCCCCGGAGCGGGCTTCTGTCGAGCACCCCCTCGATCAGGCCGGCGTGGAGCACCGGCACCAGGGCCGGGTCGGCCGCGCAGGCGTCTCGGAAGGCGCAGCGCTCGACCACCACCTCTCCGGAGGGCTCCAGGTGGAGCCGGTCACCGAGTGCGACCAGGGGCTCGAGCCAGCGACCCGGAGAGCTTCCGGCACCCGCCAGGGATCTCCCCAGCCGCACCGCACTCTCCCGGGCGGCCGCCTGGCCCCGAGCTCCGAACTCCCTGACGGCCTCGGAGAGCACGCGCAGAACGGTGAGCAGGCCGTGGGCCGGGGGCTCGTTGGGAGGAGGCTCGGGGGCCAGCCGGTATGTCTTGGTGGGCCGTCCCCGGGCGCCGCGGCGCAGCCCGGTGGCCAGGTAGCCGAGGCCGACCAGCTTCTCCAGGTGGGCGTAGGCCACGGAGCGGTGCACCCCGGCCGAGGTCACCACCTGGTCCACTGTCCGGGGCCGCGGGTCGCTGTAGAAGGAGAACAGGATCCCCTTGCGAGTGGGGTCCTGGAGCGCCAGGACCATCCGCTCCGTCGCCTCTCTGGCTTCCACGCTGATAGTATACTTCTCTCACACGATATGAATGGTGTTAAACCGCTCAATGACTCGGATGGCTCCCCCCAGCGGAGCTGGTGTTCCCGTGGCTGAGCCCTGGTTCGACCGGCTGGTCCGGAGCCAGGGCTGGCTCGACCCAGTGGGGGGATTCGTCCAGGCCTCGCTCAAGAGCACCTTCGCGGCTCTCGGCCCGCCGGGCGGCTCGGTCCGCGACCTGCTGCATGGTTCCAAGGGGCTGGGGCATCCGCTGCATCCCGCTATCACAGACCTCCCTTTGGGGGCCTGGGCGGCAGGAGCGGCGCTGGACTACGCCGCCCACTTCGACCCGAGGCTGGGCACGCAAGCCGGCGACGTGGCCTTGGCGGTGGGCCTCCTGGTGGGGGTGGCGGCCGCCCTCACGGGCTTGACCGACTCGCAGGACACCTTCGGCCAGGAGTTGCGGGTCAACATGCTGCATGGGCTGACCATGACCCTGGCGCTCCTGCTGATGGCCGCTTCCCTGGGGCTCAGGTGGTGGTCCTCCTTCGCCTGGCATCCCCTGGCGCTGGGGCTGTCGACGGCCGGCCTGGCGGTGGCCATGGCCGGGATGTACGCTGGCGGCCATCTCACCTTCGGACTCGGAACCATGGTCAACCGCAGCGCCTTTCTCAGCGGGCCGACGAGCTTCACCAGCCTCGGCAGGAGCAGCGACTTCCCCGAGGGGGTGCTCTGCCCGGTGGACGCCGGCGGGATGCGGGTGGTGGTGGCCCGGGTCCAGGGCCAGCTGTGCGCCCTCAGCGCCGTCTGCTCCCACGCCGGAGGGCCCCTGGCCGAGGGGAGACTCGAGGGGAGCTGGGTCACCTGCCCCTGGCATGGCTCCCAATTCGACCTGAAGGACGGAAGGGTCCTGCGGGGACCCGCCACCTTCCCCCAGCCGCCGCTGGTGGTTCGGGAGCGTGATGGAATCGTCGAGGGGCGGCTGGCCCACCCGGTGCCGTAGGCGGTGAAGGAGGACTGAGGATGAGTGAACGTGCGCAGCCACACGGAGAGGCGGGAGCACCCCAGGTGGCGGTCGACCAGGGGATGAGGCGGTGGTATGAGTCCTGCCCCTGCTGCCTCAGCGCCGCCTACCCCGAGGTGAAGCGGACCCTCGACCTCGAGCGGGCGGAGCTCCGGGAGAAGACGGATGGCCACGGCTAGGGCCGTGCCTGTGGGTGGGGCGGTCCGGCCGCTGGACTGGGTGCGGCGAGCCGGACAGTCGCTCTGGCTGGACAACCTGGACCGAACCGAGCTCCGGAACGGGACGCTGGCCAGATGGGTGGAGGATCTCGGGCTGAGCGGCCTGACGTCCAACCCCTCGATCCTGGCCCGGTCCCTCACCGAGGGCAAGGCGCACGACGGCTCGCTGATGATCTTCCTCCGGCGACAGGTCACCGATCCTCAGGAGCTCGTCTATGCGGTGGCCTTGGAGGACCTGATCGGGGCCGCCACCCTCTTCCTCCCCATCCACCAGCGCAGCCGGGGTCAGGATGGGTACGTCTCCCTGGAGATCCCTCCCGACCTCGCTCACGACTACCAGAAGACGCTGGTCTGGGGCCGGCGGCTTTCCGAGCAGGCCGCCATCCCCAACCTCCTGATCAAGGTGCCGGGCACCTCTGCCGGACTGGCGGCCGCCGAGGAGCTGATGGCCGGTGGGGTGGGGGTCAATCTGACCCTTTTGTTCTCGGAGACCCATTACCTGGAGGCCGCCGACGCTTATCTCCGAGCCCTGGAGAGACGCCGGGCTGCGGGGCTCCCGCTTGACATGCCCTCGGTGGCCTCCGTCTTCGTGTCCCGCTGGGATGGTGCAGCCGACCCCCGGCTGCCGGAGCGGCTCCAGCATCAGCTCGGCCTGGCGGTGGCCCGCAGGGTCCTGGCCGCCCATCGATCGATCCTCGCCAGCCAGCGATGGACGGAGCTGGCGGCCTTGGGGGCGCTGCCCCAGCGGCTGCTGTGGGCCTCCACCTCCACCAAGGACGACCGCATGCCGGCGACGTACTACGCGGCCGCGCTGGTGGCGGGGGGCACGATCGACACCATGCCGGAGGTCACACTCCGGGCCCTGGCCTCCGGCCCGGAGGGCTCCCCCATGGAGGAGGCCACCTCCGAAGCCGACCGGGTGATCAGGGAGGTGGAGGCCTGCGGGCTCGACGTCGACGCCCTCGGCGAGTCCCTCCAGGCCCAGGGAGTCGAGCGTTTCGCCCGAGACTGGAAGACTCTGCTGGCGGCCGTCGGCGAGAAGGCGGCCCAGCTGCGCTTGAGCCCACCCTGATGACCACGGGACGACCGCCAGGAGCGCCGCTGCGCCCCCTGCCCGAGAGCGGTGGGGCCCCCGAGGCTCCCTCGCCGGGGGTGGATGCGGCGGATGAGGCTGGGGACCCCGCCTGCTGGGCCGGGCTGCTCTGCCCCGACTGCGGGGCGGTGCTGAGCGAAGGCCACCAACCGGGGTGCCCCAGTTGGGGGCCGGAATGAACGGCCAGGAGGTCGCGCCTGACCACGGGGCCGCCGCTCAGTCCGTGGCCGAGCGGCCGATGCGCCTCGACTACTCAAAGGTGCTGCCGGCGGCGGTGGAGGCGATGGTCGGCCTGGAGCAGGTGGTGCACTCCTCGACCCTGGAACCGGAGCTGCTCGAACTGGTCAAGGTGCGAGCGTCCCAACTCAATGGCTGCGGCCACTGCCTGGACATGCACACCAAGGATGCGGCCGCCCTGGGGGTGGAGCCCCAGCGGCTTCACCTGGTGGCCGCCTGGCAGGAGGCGCCCATCTACTCTGCTCGCGAGCGGGCAGCCCTCCTTTGGTGCGAGGCGCTGACGCTGCTGCCGGAATCGGGGGCTCCGGATCCGGTCTATCGGGAGGTGGCGGCCAACTTCTCGCCTGAGGAGGTGGTCTCCCTCACCCTGGCGATCGTGGCCATCAACGGCTGGAACCGCCTGGCGGTGGGGTTCTGCACCCCCGTGGGCAGTTACCAGCTAAGGGGATGACTGGTGCCAACTCTCGAGGGTGCCAGTTTGGCCGGCCTCCGCGTTGGTGAGGAGGAAGCCTCCTCCTGGCGCTGGCGAACCGCCGGCCCGGGGTCGGCCACAGCCCTCGTCGAGCTGCCTCCTGGGGCCCCGTTCCGCCTCGACCTCACCGTCTGGGCCCTGAGACGCCGCGGGCACAACCAGGTGGACCAGTACGACGGGACCTGGTACCGGCGGCTCCTGGCCGTCGGCGGAGCCGCGGTGGGCGTGGCGGTGCGGCAGCTGGGCCCCCAGCTCGAGATCGTCGCTCAGGGTGAGCCCCAGGCGCTGTCTCTGGAGACCCTCCGCCTGGTGGGCGTCACGCTGGTGGATGTCCTGGGGCTCGGCCAGGAGCTGTCCGGCTTCTACCGGGCGCGCAAGGAGCCCTGGCTGGAAGAGCTGGCCCGCCGCTTCCGGGGCATGCGCCCACCGCGCTTTCCCAGCGTCTTCGAGGCCGCGGCCAACGCCGTGGTCTGCCAGCAGGTCAGCCTTGTCGTCGGCATTCACCTGCTCAACCGGCTCGCCGCCCGGTTTGGCACCCGGCTGCCGCGGGCCACAGAGGGCTGGGGGCCGGGGGCGCCGGAGATGGGGGGGATCGCCGGCGCCGACTGGCAGTCGCTGCGGGAGCTCGGCCTGAGCGGCTCCAAGTCGCGGGCCGTGGTGGCCGTAGCCCAGGCCCTGAGCGGTGCGGACTTTGCCTCCGAGGCCCTCATGGCGATGCCGGACCAACAAGTGGAGGACAGGCTCCGCTCCCTTCCGGGGATCGGGCGCTGGAGCGCCCAGTACGTGATGCTCCGGGGCCTGGGCCGCTGGTCGATCCTCCCCGGTGACGACGTGGGTGCCCAGAACGCCTTGCGCCGGCGCTTCCAGCTTCCGGGACGGCCCGGGTACGAGGAGGTCCAGGAGCTTGCCCAGGCCTGGCGCCCGTACGCGGGCCTGGTCTACTTCCACCTCCTCCTCGCGGGGCTGGAGATGGGCGACTCAGGACGGCTGCGCCGGGAGGAGATTGGGTCGGGGGTGGCGCCGCTTTGACCGACGCCTTCAACTCCCAGTCGGAGCTCGCGGTGGGCGGGCGACGCTACCGGATCAGCCGGCTGGCGGCGCTGGGAGGCCTCGCGGACCTCGACACCCTGCCCTACAGCATCAAGATCCTGCTGGAGAACCTGCTCCGTCACCAGCGCGACGGCGAGGTCTCCGCCGAGGCGGTGGCTGCCCTGGCCAGGTGGCCGTGGGTGGACGGTCCATCCCTGGAGCTCCCCTTCCACCCCGAGCGGGTCCTGCTTCAGGACTTCACCGGCGTGCCGGCGGTCGTGGACCTGGTGGCGCTCCGGGACGCCCTCTCCGAGCTGGGCGGTGACAGCCACCAGGTGAACCCCAATGTCCCGGTGGAGCTGATCGTGGATCACTCGGTGATCGTGGACGAGTGGCGCGGACCGGGTGCCTTCGACGTCAACCGCACGCTGGAGTTGTCCCGCAACCGGGAGCGCTACCGCCTGCTGCGCTGGGCTCAGCAGGGCTTCCGCCAGTTCGCCGTGGTGCCCCCGGACACGGGGATCTGTCACCAGGTCAACCTGGAGCACCTCGCCCGGGTGGTGTTCGCCACCGAGGAGGGGGAAGCCTACCCCGACACGTTGGTGGGCACCGACTCTCACACCCCGATGGTCAACGGAATCGGGGTCCTGGGGTGGGGAGTGGGGGGCATCGAAGCGGAGGCGGCGATGCTGGGGCACCCGGTTCCCGTCCCCATGCCCGTGGTGGTCGGGGTATACCTGGAGGGGGAGCTGCCCCCCACGGCCACCGCCACGGACCTCGTGCTGACGCTGACCCAGCTGCTCCGCCAGCACGGGGTGGTGGGCAAGTTCGTGGAGTTCACCGGCCCCGGCCTCGGCCAGCTACGGGTCGAGCATCGCGCCACCCTGGGCAACATGGCTCCCGAATACGGGGCCACCTGTGCCATCAGCCCCATCGACCAGGCCACCTTGGACTACCTGCGCCTCACCGGCCGGCCCGCTTCCCAGGTGGAGCTGGTGGAAGCGTATGCCCGGGAGCAGGGCCTGTTCTTCGAGCCCGGCAACCGCCTCCCGCAATTCTCCGAGCTGGTGCACCTGGACCTCACCAAAGTGGAGACCTCTCTGGCCGGACCGTCCCGCCCCCAGGATCGGGTGGCGCTGTCACTCGTGCCCCGGTCCTTCCGCAGCCTCCTCGGGTCATTGGTGCCCGAGACCATGGGCTCCGGACCTCCAGCGCAGAGCTGGACCCCGCCTCCACTCGTGGACGGGTCCTGCGAGCAGGCCTCGGCAGACTCCTTCCCGGCCAGCGACCCTCCGGCGTCGAACCACGCGGGAGCCTCAGGCGGCGATCCCGGTGCCGGTCGACCGGAGGCCACCGGCCCTCCCGCTCTGCCCAGGGAGCTGCCGGGCAGACGCAGGCGCGCTGTCGAGGTGGAGCTGGACGCAGAGATGGTGCCGATCGACGACGGGCACGTGGTCATCGCCGCCATCACCAGCTGCACCAACACCTCCAATCCCGATGTGATGGTGGCCGCCGGGCTCATGGCCCGGCGGGCGGTTGAGCTGGGGCTGCGCCGCCAGCCCTGGGTGAAGACCTCGCTCGCACCGGGGTCGAGGGTGGTGATGCGCTACCTCCGGCGGGCGGGCCTGGACCGACCGCTTGCCGAACTCGGCTTCAACCTGGTCGGCTACGGGTGCACCACCTGCATCGGCAACTCCGGGCCGCTGATCCCGGAGGTGTCCCAGGCAGTGCGGGAGAAGGGGCTCATGGTGGCCGCAGTCCTGTCCGGCAACCGCAACTTCGAAGGCCGGATCCATCCCGAGGTGCGCCTCAACTACCTGGCCTCGCCGCCGCTGGTGGTGGCGTATGCGCTGGCGGGCTCGCTCGACTTCGACTTCGGGTCGGAGCCCTTGGGGACCTCTTCGGATGGCCGCCCCGTCTGGCTCCGGGACCTCTGGCCCAGCGCCCAGGAGATCGCCGACGTGGTGGCAGGAGCGCTGACCAGTGAGCAGTTCCGGGAGGAGTACCGGACCGTCTTCCAGTGGGATGAGCTATGGGACCGGCTGTCACCTCAGGACGCCACCCGGTTTGTCTGGCAGCCCGAATCGACCTACGTGCGTCGGCCTCCCTTCCTCACCGACGTGGCGAGGGTGGCCGCCCCGCCTGAGGACATCCGGGGAGCCCTGTGCCTGGCGCTGCTGGGGGATAGCGTCACCACCGACCACATCTCTCCGGCCGGGGCGATCAGCCCCGACGGGCCGGCGGGTGCATACCTCAGGAGCCAAGGGGTGGCCGTCTCTGACTTCAACTCCTTCGGCTCGCGGCGGGGCAACCACGAGGTGATGATCAGGGGCACCTTCGCCAACCCGCGCCTTAGGAACCAGCTCGTGCCCGGCGTCGAGGGGGGGTACACCCGGCATCATCCCAGTGGCCGCACCATGACCATCTACGACGCCTCTTGCCTCTACCAGGAGGCGGGGACCCCGCTGCTGGTCGTAGCCGGCCGCGACTACGGCTCGGGCTCCTCACGCGACTGGGCCGCCAAGGGCACGCGGTTGCTGGGGGTGCGCGCGGTGGTGGCCCAGAGCTTCGAGAGGATCCACCGGTCGAACCTGGTGGGGATGGGCGTGCTCCCCATCGAGTTCCGCAACGGCGCCAACGCAGCTCAGCTCCGGCTGACCGGAGAGGAGACCTTCGATCTGCTGGGGATCGCCGAGCTGCTCGAAGGGGACCTGGGCGCGCTGAGGCTGGTGGCCGACGGCCGGGAGCTCCCGGTGCGGGCGAGGCTCGACTCCCCCACGGAGATCGAACAATTCCGGCACGGGGGCATCCTGCCCCTGACCTTGCGCCAGCTCCTCGGGACCACGCCACTTTGAGCCCGTCCCCGATGCCTCCACGAGTCGGGCCCGGTTCGCGGGGCGCCATTGCCCGGGCCAGGACCGGGATGCAAGCCGGTGAGGGAACTGGGTCAGCCAGCGGCATGTTCAGCTGTCCCCGCTGCCGGCGGCGGTTTCACCGCAGCTTCCTAGAGCGCTTCTGGTCCGAGTGGCAGGTGGTCTGCTGGGCCCTGGACGGGCAGGGCTACCGCCTGGACTGCCCGCCGCACTCGGCCCCACCTCCCGCAGATGCCCGCGGTACGCTCGACGGGAGCGCCCGGCCGCCGAGTTCCCCTGGCGGCGCCGCGGGGACCACCCGCGTGCTCGGCGCCTGCCTTGGCGACTGCGCTCTCTGCGGCGACCACGCCCGGCTTGCGGTGGTCACCAGTGGCGGGGTCGTGAGCCGCTGCCTGCGCTGCCGTGACGAGGAGGAGGCGGCCCTGGCCGGTCCGGCTAGGCCTGGGTGGT
The DNA here is from genome assembly GCA_021827985.1 of bacterium. GTDB lineage: Bacteria > Chloroflexota > Dormibacteria > Aeolococcales > Bog-877 > JAJYXT01. The sequence goes on along the minus strand of JAKATL010000033.1, from coordinate 24,170 downwards.
GCCACTGCTCTGTCCGGGGAAGCGTCCATTCGGGGCTCTAGGATGAAGGCAACTTCCGAGCGAACTGGGCCGGGCAGGCTGCGTCTCTCGCGCTCCGCACCGACGGTCATAGTCGTGGGCGGAGGTGACGCCGGGCTGGCAGCCGCGCTCCACCTGGCCGCGGCCGGCGTGCGGGTCCGGCTGGTGACGGAGGGTGGGAGGGCCGGCTATCTGCCCGGCGTGCCCGACGTCATCCTGGGCCGGGCACCGGTTAGCCGACTCCGCGTCCGGCTGGAGCTGCCCCAGATCGAGGTCATCGCCGGTCGAGTGCGGGAGGTGCGGCCGACCGGGGTGCGCATCGGCGGCGACTGGGTGCCGGCAGATGCAGTGGTGGCAGCCCCCGGGCTGATGCTGGCCCGCCAGCGGGCGGGCGGGGAGGCGGATCGTGTCCTGCCCTGCTGGGACCTGCCCTCGTCAGCTAGGGCTGCGGGACGGCTTTCCGCCTTCGAGCGGGGGACGGTGGCCGTCGTCATCTCCTCCCTGCCATACCGCTGCCCGCCCGCCCCTTTCGGCCTGGCCATGCGGCTGTCCCGACACCTTGACGAGCGAGGGAGGGGAGTCCGGGTGGTGCTGACCACCCCTGAGGCGCACCCTCTGGCGGCGTTGGGGCCGGAGCCTGGCACCCACCTGCTGGAGGCATGTGCCCGCTCTGGGGTGGAGGTCCGTCTGGGCTGGACCCCGGACCGGGAGGCGCTGGACAGTGGGCGAGTGGTGGGGGAGGATCGTGAGCCGCTGGCCGCTGACCTGGTGCTGCTGGTGCCGGCCCACCGCGCCAGCCCCCTGCTGGCACCGCTGGCGGGGGAGGGGCCGCTGGTGCCGGTGGACCAGCAGTTCCAGACCCGCTGGGCAGGACTGTTCGTGGCCGGCGACGCCGCCGCCACCTCATACCCTCGCGCCTCGGGGGCGGCCGTCGCGTCGGGGACGGCCGCCGCCCGGGGGGTGCTGGCGCGGCTCGGCCTGTCGGAGAGGGGAGAGGGCGGCCCACCTCAGCTCGACTGCTACGTCGGCCACGGCGGCGACATCTACAGCCGGCTGAGCGTGCGCTATCCACAGGGCCCGCCTCCCGGTGGCCGTCCCCAGGTGCTCATCGAGGGACCTTCCGCAGCCCTCGGCGCCGAGTTCGCGGAGGGATTCCGTGGCTGGCTCCGGGCCAGGCGGTCCGGCACCAGGTAGCGGGTGGGGCCGCCGCCAGCGGGCGCTCTTGCCCCTGCGAGGGCGGCGGCTGGCGCAGCCGGCGGCGCGGCGAAGGGGGAAGGCCCGAGCGGGCCATCAGAATAATTACACTATAGTCGTCGTGTTAAAGGTGCGGGGATGATCCGCCCGCAGCGAAGCCCCGAGATCGGCCTGCCCCTGCGGTATCTGGCGACGGGGATGGGCGCCTGGTTGCTGGCGGCTGCGGCGGTGCCGCTGCTGGCCTCCCGTCTCATCTCGGGATTCGACGATCCGGAGGTCTTCGCCCTGACCCATCTGGTGGTGCTGGGCTGGGTGACCATGACACTCATGGGAGCCCTCTTCCAGCTCTTTCCGGTGGCCCTCCAGGCCACCCTTGCGGCACCGCGCCTGGCCCGATGGAATTACTTCGTCTACACCGGCGGGGTGGCCGGCTTCGTGCCCAGCTTCTACTTCAACTGGACCCCGGGGGTGGCCGGCTTCGGGAGCCTGGCTGTTCTCGGGATCCTGATCTTCGCTGCTGTGCTGGCCGTCAGCTACCGGACTGTCCGCACCCGGCACCCCATGGGGCTGTTCGTCCTCTGCGGGCTCGCCTGGCTCCTGGTCACCATCGGCTTCGGGCTGACCTGGGCGCTGGACTGGCAGTTCCAGTGGTTCGCGATCACCCCCAACATGCTCGCCGCCCACGTCCACGCCGGGCTGGCGGGTTGGTTGGGATGCACTCTGATCGGGGTCTCGTACAAGCTCATGGAGCTATTCGCGCTGGCCCATCGCCGCAGCTGGCGGACGGCCCACGTCCTGCTGGCCCTCTGGAACGGCTCTCTGGCCGGGCTGGTGCTGGGTCTTCTGCTCTGGCCCGGCAGCATCGAGGTCAGGGTGGCGGCCACCGCGCTCGCCGGAGCGGTGCTCCTGTTCGCGGCCGACCTCTTCCAGATGTGGCGGGGGCGCCGCCGCCGCCGGGTCTCGGTGGAGCAGGGCCATGTGGCCGTCAGCCTCGTCTCCCTGCTGGTGGCGGCAGGCCTGGGGGTCCTGCTCAGCACCGGGGTCGAGGTCTCCCCGCGGGTCTTCGTCGCCTACGGCTACGCCGCCATCATGGGGGGATTCGGCTTCGCCATCGCCGGCCGGTACCAGAAGATCCTGCCCTTCCTCACCTGGGTCCATCGCTACTCCCGAGGCCCCGGGCCAACCGCGCCGCCATTGCTCCAGGACCTCGTTGATGAGCGCCTCGGGTGGCTCAGCCTGCTCGTTCTCACCGCGGGGTACGCCGCCACTTTGGGAGGCCTCCTCGCCGGTTCGCCGGTGGCGGTCCTGGGAGGTGGCTCGGTGTACGCCGCCGGGGCGGTGCTGGGGCTGGGGGCGGTACGCCTCACCCTCCTTCCGGCCCGTGCCACCCGGCGGTCGTCCCCTGCTGCTACCCTGCCAGGATCACGGACCGGGACCTCGGCGCCCCCATCCCCCTGAGCAGGTGGTGAAGTCTTCCCCAACTCGAGAGCCGCTGCCCACGGTGGTGGTGATCGGGGCGGGGTTCGCCGGCCTGGCCGCGATGGCGGAGCTCGCCAAGCTGGGCTGGGACGCCTGGCTGGTGGAACGGCAGCCCTACACGACCTTCCAGCCCCTGCTCTACCAGGTGGCGACCGGGGGGCTGAACCTGGAGGATGTGGTCTTCCCCATCCGCAGCCTGCTGCGCCGGATGGGTCGGGGAAGGTTCGTGCAGGGCACCGCGGTGGCTGTCGACTGGGACCTAGGACAGGTGACGCTGGAGGGTGGGCGGACCCTGCCCTACGACTACCTGCTGCTGGCCACGGGAGCCGCCCCCAAGTTCTTCGGCGTCCCCTGCGCGGCCGAGCTGGGGCTCCCCCTCCACACCCTGGTGGACGCGGCCCGGCTGCGGACCCGGCTGGTTGAGGTGTTGGAGCGGGCCGCCGCCGACCAGACCAGGCACCAAGTGCACCTGGTGGTGGTGGGAGGAGGGCCGACCGGGGTGGAGACCTGTGGGGCGCTGGCGGAGCTCCGGGACCTCCTGGCGGGGAGGGACTATCCCGAACTGCGCCGGGATGACATCAGCGTCGAGCTCCTGGAGGCGGCTGCGCGGCTGCTCCCCAGCTTTCACCCGGAGCTGTCCCGCTACGCTCGCCGGGAGCTGGAACGGCGCTCGGTGGTCATCACGACCAGCAGCCCAGTGCGGCAGGTGCGGGAAGGGGCGGTCCTTCTCGACTCCGGGCTGAGGCCGGCGGACCTTTTGGTCTGGTCGGCCGGAGTGGAGGTGGCCGACTCCGCCTTGCTGCGGGGCCTGGCCCGGACCGCGTCGGGGCGGCTGGAGGTCACCCCTTCCCTGCAGCTGCGAGGTCACCCGGAGGCCTTCGCCCTGGGGGACTGTGCCGGGGCGCGAGCCGGCACCGCTGAAGTGCCGCAGCTGGCTCAGCCAGCGATCCAGGCCGGTCGGCACGCGGTGCGGCAGCTGCGCCGGATTCGCTCCGGCCAGGAGCCCCTGCCCTTCCGCTATCACGACCGGGGGACCATGGCCACCATCGGCAGGCGGGCGGCGGTGGCCCAGCTTCGAGGCAGGCTCAGGCTCACCGGCACGGCCGCCTGGCTCGCGTGGCTGGGGCTGCACCTCGTGGAGCTCCTCGGGGTCCGCAACCGGGCCTCGGTCCTGCTCAATTGGACCTGGCACTACCTGGCCTGGCGGCAGGCCGTGGGGCTCATCCCCCCACCGCCTGGCCCTGGATAGCCAGGCCCCGGGCTGCTCAGGGCCCGGGGAGGACGGCGAGGGCCGCTCCCAGTCCGAGGATGGCAATCGAGCCGACGAGGGTCACGCCCGCCAGAAGCCGGGTGCGGTGCCGAGGCAACCGCTGCGCCAAAAGGCCGTGGACTGCCGCCAGGGCGAAGACACCTCCCACCAGTGCCGCCTTCACCAAAAGGACCCTTCCGAAGGCGGTGGTGGTGAGGTTGCCCAGGCGCACCCCGTTCAGGGCGGCCAGGGCGATCCCGCTGGCCACCAACACCGGCAACAGCACCCAGTTGGTGACCGCCGCGAAGCGCCGTCCCGAGGAACTCGCCAGCTCCCGCACCAGCTGCGGTGACCCGCCGCTCCGCAACACGGGCATGACCACCACGACCAGCATGAGCTGGCCCCCCACCCAGAAGCTGGCCGCCAGGACATGAACCAGGACGAGGAGTGTCCACAGCAGCGTGCTCAGCGCGTCCCCTCCGGCTACCGGAGGGGGCCTGGATCAGCCCCCAACGAGCTGCTCCATGCGCTCCCAGAGCTCCGACCGGGCGTGGGGGTCCCGGGGAGGCCGGCCCAGGACGAGCACGGTTGGCTCATCCCACCCGAGGTCCCAGGAAGCGCTCAGCCGGCCCGCATCCGGTTCTGGGGACTCCACGGTCATGGAGAACGGCGTCCTCAGCATCCGCAGGGTCTCCTCGAGCTGGCGGATCGGAAGGATCCCGGCGGCGGGGAAGCGCAGCTCAAGGCCACCTGCCTGGTCGGCCCGAGCCGTGCAGCTGGTCTCGTCGGCGACCGCTGCTGCCAACCGGTGGGCAAGGAGATGCACCCGCGTGGTGGTCTGGGCGGAGAGCAGCTCGCCCTGGATCTGCTTCCACGAGGCGCCCTGGGTCAGGCGCTCCAGTGCTTGGAGAATTGAGGTCACCTCACGCCGCTCGATGGGGCCGATGGAAATGGAGACCTCCAGGGGCACCTCGCCCCCCTGGCTCCGACCTCGCTCTGGGGGAAGGCTGGCCACCGCCTCCACGGCTTCCCCGGGCGTGGCCCGAGATGCCACCCTCAGGCTCCCTGCGCCACCCGCGGCTTGAGCTCCTCCACCTTTGCCCGGGCTGCGGCCGGATCCTTGAAGTACTGCTCATTGATCCCCGTGTACTCGCTCCATGCCGGCGGCAGGTCCTCCTCCGCGTAGATGGCGTCCACCGGACAGGGGTCCACGCAGGCGCCGCAGTCGATGCACTCCAGAGGGTTGATGTAGAGCATGCGGTCCTCGTCGGTCCCGATGATGCAATCGACCGGGCACACCTCGACGCAGGCCTTGTCCTTCACATCGACACACGTCTCTCCGATCACGTAGGTCAACGCCCTTCCTCCTCGGGGCTGGTTCCAGCCCCCATGCAAGTCACCGCTCCACCTCGATGACGATGTCGTCGTGGTCCCGTACGGTCGGGTACGTTTGCAGCGGAAGCACCGCCGGCAGGTTCAGCACGTCCCCGGTGGCGAGGTCGAAGCAGGACCCGTGGCAGGGGCATTCGACGGCCTCCCCCTCCAGCGCCCCCGCACTGAGCGAGCAGTCCTCGTGGGTGCAGGTGTCGTCGACCGCGTACCAGCCACCACTCTCCGTGTGGGCCAGGCAGAGCGCCTTCTCCTCGACCTCGAGGCGGAGGAGCCCTGGCCGCGGCAGGACGGCCACGGGGACCCGGACCGTCGCCACCTCAGCTGGCGCGGGCACGCCCACTCTCCGGTGGGAGCCGGCAGGTGAGGTGATGGAGAGTCCCGGTGAAGCGCTCGGCGGCGCCTGGATCCCACCTCTCCAGGAGGGCGTAGGCGGATGCCGCCATCCGGCAGGCGCTCTCCACCTGGCCCGCATCACCGAGCTGCCGCAGGGCCTGGTCCAGGATCCTGGCCAGCCCGCCGGTGGCGGTCACTGCGAGCGGCGCCCGATCCGGACCTTCCATGTCTTCGGGCCCTGCTCCAGGTATTCCCAGCTGAACTCCTCTCCCCTGGTGGCCTCGAGCTGGTAGCGCAGCGGCAGAGGATCGTGATCATTGACCAGGGTGAGATTGCTGCCGGCCTCCAGCCGGTCGATGGTGGAGAAGATCAGCTGGTGCCGCTGGGCGGGGGCCAGGGAGCGGACGTCCAGCTCCTCTTGGGCTGTTTCGGGAGCTTCGACCGACACCTGGCCCACCCGGTACTCCACCTCGCGCCGCAGGTGCTTGCCGATGAAGCAGTGCTCCCGGGCCAGGTTGGCCGCGGCCTGGTAGGCGGCATGGCGGGCTGGATCTCCGCCCAGCACCTCCGGGGTCACCAGGAGCTCGGCGATCCGCAGCGGCCGGCCCTCCACCCGCTGGCGCATCCTCACCTGGACCCTCTCCCAGGGGAGGCCGTCTCGGTTCAGGAGCGAACTTAAAGTGCCGGTGTAACAGGTGGCGACCGCGCTGGCCAGGAGCTCCTCCGGGCTGCTCCCCTCGCCCCGCCCGCCCATCCCGGCGGGGACGGACCAGGCCAGGACCTGGTCCCCGGTCTCCACCGTGCCGAGTGCCTCCCGGCCCACTCCCGACCACCTTGTGGTCACTTCGAACGTCAGCTCACTCATCGTGTGTCTCCCTTGTCCCCGTCGCCCTTCCCCGCCCCCTGCCGGGGCGTGGGCTCCTCCGGATGGCCTCCCCTGAGGCTCCGCACCATTGCCTGCCGCTCCTCCGGACCGAGCCGGGAGAGCAGGGGAAGGTACAGCTCCTCCTCCTTGTCGAAGTGCAGCTGAACTGTGGTCGCCAGCTGCTGGAGCAGCCCGCGCGCCTCATCCGAGTGCTCCGCGGCCGCCGCTCTCCCCAGATCCGCAGCCAGCCCCTCGATGCGGCGGTGATCGTATTCCATGGCCGCGGTCGCCTGGCCTTCGGCTCTGAGCACTCGTTCCACCTTTGGGTAGATGAGGCGCTCCTCGGCTCGCGCGTGGGGGAGGAGTTCATGCTCCAGGAACTCGATCGCGGTCCGGATCTCTCCCTCAAGCTGATCGACGCCACCTCCCGAAAGTCGCTGGGCGAGAAGGCCCAGGTGGGCCACCCCGCTGATCAGCTCCCGGTGCTCGGAGCGGATGACGGCTGCGGGGTCCGGGCCCGGGGACGGCACCGGCCAGGCCACCGACTCGTCTCCCAGGTGGTCGTCCGCGCTGGGTGGAGGGGCCACGATGGCCAGCGCTACGAGCCGCCCGGCAGGGCAGCGCACTCCCCGGGCGATACCGGCCGGTACGGTGGCCACCTCCCCTGCCAGGAGCCACCGAGTCGTGTCACCGGTGAGCAGTTCGGCCGTTCCCTGAAGGACGCAGAGGATCAGTCTGCTGGGTGGGCGGTGAGGTGGCAGCTCCCGCCCGGGCGTCAGCTCCAGCAGGAGCACCCGGTGCGAGGGAGCATCGCTCAGGGTTCGAGCGACTGGGCCCCCGTGGGAGCGGACCTCCTCAGAACGGATCACCTCGACTTCGGCGGTCGCTGCCTCACCCATGGGGCCGCGCCTCCAGGGGGCTGAAGACCACCAGGAAGTCTCCCTCGCCGAGGTCCTCCGTCTCATGGCCGTATCCCCGTGCCTCCATCACCGAGTACAGAGGAACGGGGTCGAGTGGTGCCACGAGCTCGAGGGGTTCTCCAGGGGAGAGGGCGGAAACCGCTGCCATGATTGCCGCGAAGGGCTCTTCTCCCCTGGCCATCAGATCGCGCACATCCAGATGTGCCACCAGGCCTCAGCTCCAGCCCAGGGCCTGCTTGGCGGCCGGACTCATCATCTCCGGCTCCCAAGGTGGCTGCCACACCAGCTCCACCTCCACCTCGCGAACTCCTGGGATCATTCCCAAGCGGAACCGGACCTGATCGGGGATGCTGCCCCCCATCGGGCAGCCCGGGGTGGTCAGGGTCATCGCCACCACAAGAGCACCCTTGTGGACCTGGAGTTCATACACCAGCCCCAGGTTCACGAGGTCGATGCCCAGCTCGGGATCGTAGACCTCCTGGAGCCGCTGCCAGGCTTCCTGCTCGAGTGCCGCGTCGCCCAGGGTGTCCGCGAGCGGTTGTGCCATCACCCGGCCGCGCTGGTAGCCGGATCAGTGCTGGCGAGATGGGCGACGCACAGGTTCGGCTCCACCAGCGGGTGCAGCTCGGAGACGGTGACAGCGGCCCCGACCTCGGCCAGCGCCCCGCGCAGCAGGCCCAGGTGCGCGGAGCATATGAGCTGGCGGTTCCCGGCGGCCACTTCCAGGAACGGGCAGCGGTGAAGGTTGATACGCGACCGCCCCTCCACCTCTTCGAGCTCCGGGCTGAACCCCAGGTCGGCCAGCATCCCCAGGACCTGCGGCAGGCCCCCCCCGCTCTCGGGGGAGTCCGCATGCGCGAGCTCGGCGCCCCACCGGGTCCCGATCTCCAGGCCCGTCCTCTCAGCGCTGGGAGAGGAGGTCGAGAGATAGCCGGACAGCACCTCGGCCAGCATGCGGTATCCGGCCTCCGGTCCTGCTTGCACCACTGCGTGCCAGATCCGCCTGGGCCGGCCCCTACGCAACCGACGCTCTATCTCCGAGGCGACCAGGCCCGCGCGCGCCAATACCTCCAGATGGAACCGCACCGTGTTCACATGTATCCCCGCTCGCTCTGCCAGCTCCTGGGCGTCGAGCGGAGCCGGGGCCTGGCGGAGTTCCTCGAGCAGGGCGACTCGGGTCCAGTCCGAGAGAGCCCGGTGGGCCCGTAGGGAGGTCTCAGTCGTACTCATGCCAACATTATACACGACAGATATTGTGGCAATCAGGTGACGACAGATCCCCGTTGCTGCCCGCAGTACCTTGTGGCCATGAACCGCCTCGCCCGGGAGTCCAGCCTCTATCTCCGCCAGCACCAGGACAACCCGGTCGACTGGTACCCCTGGGGCGAGGAGGCGTTCACCGTGGCCCGGGCCCAGGACAAGCCGGTGCTGCTCAGCGTCGGCTACTCCACCTGCCACTGGTGCCACGTCATGGCCCACGAGTCCTTCTCCGACCCCGAGGTGGCTGAGCTGCAGAACCACCTCTTCGTCTCCATCAAGGTGGATCGGGAGGAGCTCCCCGGGGTCGACCGGGTCTACATGGAGGCGCTGCTGGCCCTCACCGGGTCCGGTGGCTGGCCCATGACCATCTTCCTCCACCCCGATGGGCGGCCCTACTTCGCCGGAACCTACTTCCCACCACGCGATCGTGGCGGCCTACCCGCCTTCCGGCGGGTGCTGCTGGCGGCCGCGGCAGCCTACCGGGAACGGCGCCCGGATCTCGAGGCGACCTCCCGCGAGCTGGCGCGGGTGCTGGCGCCTTCAAGAGCCGACGTGAACGGGTCTGCTCCCTCGCGGGAGGACTTCGCTGCCGCTTCTGAGCGCGTCCTCGCCGGCTGGGACCCGGACCACGGCGGTCTCCGCGGTTCGCCCAAGTTCCCCCAGGCTCCCCTCCTGGAGTTCCTCCAGGCGCGCTCGGCCCTGCGCGGGGATGAGGAGGCCGGGCGGGCCGTGGGACTGACCCTCCGGCTCATGGCGGAGGGCGGGATTCACGACCAGTTGGGGGGTGGATTCCACCGCTACTCGGTGGATGGCCGTTGGGGCGTGCCCCACTTCGAGAAGATGCTCTATGACCAGGCCCAGCTGATCCCCCTCTACCTCCATCACTGGCAGTTGCAGGGAGATGAGGGGGCGCTGGCGGTGGCCGTCCAGACCGCCGAGTTCATGGTGAGCGGGCTCGGGCTGCCTTCGGGAGGGTTCGCCGCAGCCCTCGACGCCGACTCCGCCGGCCGGGAGGGGCTCACCTACCTCTGGACCCGGGGGCAGCTGGACGCTTCTGGGGGGGAGGGCTGGCGGGAGTTCTGGAGGCTGGACCCCGGCGCCCGGGTGGACGGTGACTTCGTGCTCCAGGCCGCGCTCCCCTGGGGGCGCATCCCTCCCGGGGCCGCGGACGTGCGCTCGCGGCTTTTGGCGGTGCGGGCGGACCGCCCCCAGCCCCAGCGGGACGACAAGGTGGTGGTGGCCTGGAACGCCCTGGCGGCCAGTGCGCTGGCGGAGCTGGGGCTCCTCCTTCCCGATGATCGATTCCTCACCGCGGCGCTGCGGTGTGCCCTCTTGCTCTGCGAAAGCGCCCGTGACTCCGAGGGGGGGCTCACCCATGTCCTGTATGGCTCGAGCTCCCGCCTTCCGGCCACCCTCGAGGACCGGACGGCTCTCGGCCTTAGCTGCCTTTGGATGCACGAGGTCACTGGCGACGGGGCGTGGGTCGAGCGGTCCTTGGAGCTGGCGGAGTCGGCCGAGCGCCTCCATCGGGATGGGGAGGGGCTCTGGCACGAGACGGCCACCGGAGCGGACCCCCTGCTGCCGGCGCGGCCGACCGTGGTCGATGACGGGGCCACGCGCTCCGGGATCTCCCAGATGGTCTCCCTCTGCTGGCGGCTCTGGCAGCTGACCGGGGAGGCGTCGTGGTCGGAGCGGGCGGAGGCGGCCGTGTCCCGCCTCGGCCGGGCGGCCACCGGCCAGCCCCTGGCCTTCGGAGGGCTGCTGGCCGACCTCGAGGTCATGAGCGCGGGGGCCACCCAACTGGCCATAGCCGCCGCACCCGGGGAACATCTCGAGCTCCTCCGCCGGGCTCGCTCCCACTTCTTGCCGACCCTGGTGGTGGCGGTGGGAACCGGGTCGGAGTCGGATCCGCCACTCGCCGCCGGACGGCCGGCCCTGGGGGGCATCCCCACGGCGCACGTCTGCCGTGACTTCACCTGCCGGATGCCCACCACGCTGGCGGACGACCTCGAGGCGCAGCTTTCCGCCGCACCAACCGCGGGTGGCATGGGAGGATAGCGGAAGGTGATGGGGAAGCATGGGCGCCCACTGGCGGTGGTCACCGGGGCCAGCTCGGGCATCGGCGAGGCGGTGGCGCGCCGGCTCCACAAAGAGGGGTTCGACCTGCTCCTGGGAGCGCGCCGCGATGGACTCCTGGAGCCGCTGGCCGTCGAGCTGGGCGCCAGTTGGCGCCACCTGGACGTGGCCGACCAGGCGAGCGTCGCGCAATTCGGCGCGGGGGTGGAGGAGCTGGCGGTTCTGGTCAACAACGCCGGCGGCGCCCGGGGGCTGGACCCGGTCGAGGCAGCGCCGCTCGACGACTGGCGCTGGATGTGGGAGGTCAACGTCCTCGGCCTGGTGGCGATGACCCGGCAGCTGATCCCCGCCCTGGAGCGCTCCGGCAGAGGCATCGTGGTGAACATCTCCTCCACCGCCGCCTTCGAGGTGTACGAGGGCGGCGCCGGCTACACCGCGGCCAAGCACGCCGTCCACGCCATCTCCCGGACCCTCCGCCTGGAGCTGGCGGGGCGGCCCATCCGGGTCACCGAGGTCTGCCCGGGGATGGTGGAGACGGACTTCTCTCTGAACCGCTTCCGGGGGGACGCCGGGCGTGCCGCTCAGGTGTATCGGGGGGTCGAGGCACTCACGGCGGCCGACGTCGCGGACGTGGTGGCCTTCGCCGCCACCCGCCCCCCGCACGTGGACCTGGACCAGATTGTGATGCGCCCGGTGCAGCAGGCCGCCAGCCACAAGGTGGTCCGGCGGGAATAGGGCAGCTCAGCCGCCACCCGGGTTCTGCACCGGCCGGCTGGGGTCCGCCGCCCACTCGCTCCAGGAGCCGGGGTAGAGCCGTCCCGACCCGCCTCCAGCCACCTCCAGGGCGAGGAGCACCGCGCAGGAGGTGACCCCCGACCCGCAGTAGACCACCACCGGACGGTCACCCGCCCCGGATTCCCCGAGCAGGTGCCGGAGCTCGGCCGCAGGGCGGAGCCGACCCCGGTCGAAGAGGTCGGTCCAGGGGAGGCTGACCGCCCCCGGGAGATGCCCGGGGCGGGGATCCAGCGGATTCGGCTGCCCCAGGTAGCGCGCCCTCGCCCGCGCGTCCACCACAACGCTGCCCTGGTCCCGGCAGGTCTCGAGGCCATCGGCCCCCACCCAGCGCTCGAACCCCTTGGCCTGGAAGTCGCCGGATCGGGTACTCGGCTTCGCGCGGGTGAGCTGCCCCCCGGCCTCCAGATAGGCCTGGAGGCCGCCGTCCAGGACCGCCACGCGGCGGTGGCCGGCGGCCCGGAGCATCCACCAGGCCCGGGCCGCCGCCCCGGTGACCTCGTCGTACACCACGACCTGGCTCGAGAAGCTGACCCCGTGACGGCGCATGCTGGCGGCGAAGTCCTCCACCTTGGGGAGCGGGTGGCGGCCACCCGCCCCCGCGGGTCCGGCCAGCTCCAGGTCCAGGTCCAAGAACTCCGCCCCGGGGATGTGGCCGGCGAGATAGGCCTCGCGTTCGGCACCCTGCTCCAGCGACCAGCGCACGTCCAGCACCACCAGATCCGGCGCGCCCAACTGCCCGACCAGCTGGTCCGGCTGCACCAGGGGCTGGGGCCAATCGGGCATGGCGACATAATGCCGGAAGTGGGCCGTACGGAAGGATTCAGCTGGAGGGGGGCGCCGCCGTCCACGGCCCCCGGGCTGCCCGTCGGGGGGAACCGGGCGTGAGTCCCCAGCTGAGATGTCTTGTGGTGGGGCGCAGCCCCGTCCCGGATCCGGGGGTGCTGGCCCGGCTGGACAAGGACGTGGAGCTGGTCGGGCCCGGGGCCGGGGTTGGTGAGGGACGCTTCGACTGCATCTGGCGGCTCTTCGGGGGGCGATTCCAGGGAGGGGTGGAAGACCCCCTGGAGGCGGGACTCAGGGCCCACCCCGAGGTGCGCTGGGTGCACACGGTGAGCGCGGGGATCGACCACCTGCGCCCCCTGCTGGAGGGCTACCCCGGGGTCACCCTCACGACCTCCGCCGGGGTGGTGGCGGTCCCCATCGCCGAGTTCGTCCTGGCCTGTCTCCTGCACCACTGCAAGCGGCTGGCCGAACTGGATGAGCTGCAGCGGCAGCGCCGCTTCGAGCAGCTCCCGCTGAGGGAGCTGGGGGACCTGCGGCTGGTGCTGGTCGGCCTGGGCGCGATCGGCAACGAGGTGGCTCGCCGAGCCCTGGCCCTGGGGGCGCGGGTGGTCGCCGTGCGCCGCCGCCCCGAGCTGGGGGGTGGGCCCCACCGGCTGCCGGTCGTGGGCCGGGAGGGGCTCCGGGAGGCCTGCCGCGGGGCGGACGCGCTGGTGCTGGCGGCCCCGCTGACCGGCAGCAGCCGGAGGATGATCGGGGACTCAGAGCTGCGGCTGATGGCCGAGGGGTCCGCTCTGGTCAACATAGCCCGGGGCGGACTCGTGGACGAGCCGGCGCTGCTCCGGGCGCTCACCCAGGGGCCCCTGGCCGCCGCCTACCTGGACGCCTTCGAGGAGGAGCCGCTGCCGGACTCGTCCCCCCTTTGGACCGCCCCCGGCGTCCACCTCAGCCCCCACGTGAGCTGGAGCTCTCCCCACTTCGCCCGGCGCAGCACCGAGCTCTTCCTGGACCAGCTGAGCCGCTTTCGCGGGGGGCTGCCCTTGGAGAATGTCGCCGACCTGGCCCAGGGCTATTGAGTCAATCCGGGATGTAGTCGGAGCGGAGCCCCAGGAGCTCCGGGGCGTGGAGCTGGACCAGCTTGGCGGCCACCCCCGGTGGCGGCCCGGGGCGCAGCAGGGAGCCCAGGACCATGGCGGCGAAGGCCAGCGGCACGGTGACGATCGCCGGCTGGGCCAGGATCACGGCCAGCCCCGAGGCTCGGGCCAGGAAGTCCTCCACCTGCGGGCTGAGGGTGGCCACCATCGTGGTCACGATGGCTAGGGTGGCGGTGCCGCCTCCCAGCGCCACCCCCAGGGCGGCGGCCCTGGTGGTCAGCCGGGGCCACCAGATGCCCAGCACCAGGAGCGGGAAGAAGGAGCTCGCGGCGATCGCGAAGGCCCAGCCGACCAGCACGCTGATGTCGAACTGGCCGACCATCAGCCCCAGCGCCGCGGCCAGGGCCCCAGCCCCCACCGCTGCCACCTGAAAGGCGATCCGGCGTCGGTGGGCACTGGCGGCGGGACGCAGCCACCTCCCGTACACGTCGTGGCCCAGGGCACCGGCGAGGGAGACCAGCAGCCCGCTCAGGGTGGAGGTGAAGGCCGCGAAGGCACCGGCCGCCACCACCGCGAGCAGCAGCTGACCGAGCCATCCCCCCAGCAGCGAGGGCAGGACCAGGACCACCGCATCGGTGAGGTTGTTGCCGTACAGGGAGGGGTCCAGCGCCCGTCCCAGGGCGCCGAACACGGGGGGCCAGATGTAGAAGGCGCCCAGCAGAACCAGGACCATCAGCGCGGTGCGCCGCGCCGCCCGGGCGTCGGGGTTGGTGTAGAAGCGCACCAGGATGTGGGGGAGGCCGATGGTCCCCAGGACGATGGCCAGGATCAGAGAGTAGGTGAAGAGCAGCGGATGACCGCTCCCCCCCGCCAGGGGACCGAAGGGGGCCGACCAGCTGGCGGTGTTGGCGGCCGGGGTGGTGCTCCCGAAGGGTGCCGGCTGCCCTTTCGGGACCAGCACCGTGGCCTTGCCCCCCCAGACCAGGGTTCCGGCCGGAATCCGCTGGTTTCCGAACAGCAGAAGGTGCTTCGATCCCCTGACCGGTGAGGCGGGTGCGGGGGTGTCCCCGACCTCGGCGGTGACCGCCCCGGGGGCCCTGACCGGGTCCTCCCGGCTCCAGAGCACCAGCGCCTCGCCCTCCACGTCCAGGGAGGTGGCCCGGGGTAGCTGCCAGAGCTCCCCCCCTGTCACCCGGTAGGTGGTCCTGGCCGGCAGCCGGACCAGCTGGCCGCGGGCCGTGGCGAACGGGGTGCCCGGCCCACCGAAGTGGAGGAGGAGGAGGAAGGCGGGGAGGGAGATGGCGAAGATCTTGGCCGCGAACTGGAGGCTCTGGACCAGCGTGATGCCGCGCATCCCGCCCCCGGTGACGGCGGTCACCACCACCACCGCCACCACCGCAACGCCCACCCAGTAGGGCAGGCCGGAAGCGGTCTCCACGGTGAGGCCCGCCGCCTTCATCTGGGGAAGGGCGTAGAAGAAGCCGATCACCAGGACCAGGATCACCGCCAACCGGCGGAACCGCGGGCTGTCGAAACGTCCCTCGGCGAAGTCAGGGATGGTGTAGGCCCCGAAGCGGCGCAGGGGCCCGGCCACGAAGAGCAGGAGCAGGAGGTACCCCGCCGCGTAGCCCACTGGATACCAGAGGACGTCGTACCCGAACTGCATCACCAGGCCGGCCACCCCGAGGAAGGAGGCGGCGCTGAGGTACTCGCCGCTGACGGCGGCGGCGTTCACCCTTGGGGGCACGGCCCGGGCCGCCACCATGAAGTCCGAGGTGGTGCGGCTGTAGCGGCGGGCGAAGAGGCCGGCCAGGATGCTGATCAGCGCCATCGCCACCAGGCCGAGAACCGCCGCCACCGAAGGACCCACCCGGGGACCTCAGCGCAGGAGGTCGGTGAACTCCTCGTCCACCTCCTCGGCCCGCCGCACATAGTGGCGCCCCAGCCACACCAGGAGCGGGTAGGAGAGGACTCCGAGCACCACCCAGGTGACCGGCACACCAGCCAAGTCCCACCTGGTCCACGGCTTCCACACGGTGGAGAGGAGCGGCTGGGCCGCCAGGAAGGCGAAGAACACCGCGGCCACCCCCAGGCTCAGCCGCAACTGGCGGCGCATCAGGGCCTGAAGGAAGATCCCACCGACCTCCGTCTGCTCGGAGAACTCCCGCAGCCCCGAAGATGTCGGCGGCGGCGGGGTCAGGTGGCCCTCTGGGCGCACCTCAGAGCCCCAGGGCGCTGCGGAGCTGCTGGCCGTGGCGGCGGGAGACCGGGACCGCCAGCCCCGGGACACCGTCCAGCCGCAGGAGGAAGGTGTTGTTGAAGAAGGTCTCCACCGCGGTCACATGGTGGAGGTTGACCAGGTAGTGCCGGTGCACCCGGAGGAAGCCCTGCCGGCTGAGCCTGGCCTCCAGCTCCTGGAGACGGAGGCGGGCCAGGTAGCGGCCCTCGGCGGTGATCAGCGCCACCCGGTCGCCGGAGACCTCCCCGACTCGAATGTCCTGCACTGAGAGCAGCAGGGTCTGCCCCCGGTGGACCACCGCCAGCCGGGACTCTGCCCAGGCCAGCTCCTCCGGCCGCGCCAGGCTGCGGGCCAGCTCACTCCGCGCCGCTGCCAGCCGCTCCAGGGTGAGGGTCAGCCGGTCCGCCCGCACCGGCTTCAGCAGGTAGTCGAAGGCGGCCAGCTGGAAGGCCTCCACCGCGTGCTGCTCGAAGGCGGTGACGAAGACCACCTGGGGCTCGGGGTGCAGGGTCTTCAGCAGCTCGGCCATCTGCAGACCGTCCAGATCGGGCATCTGGATGTCCAGGAAGACCACATCGGCCGGGTTGGCCCGCAGGAGGTCCATGGCACCGGCGGTGTCCTCCGCCTCCCGCACCTCCCCAATCCGGGCTGATCGCCTCAGGAGGTAGCCGAGGTCGTGGCGTGCCGGCGCCTCGTCGTCGACCACCAGGGCCGACATCATGACCTCACTCATCTCAGGAGGCCTTCACCCCAGGGCGGTACTTGGGGACCCGCACTGTGACCGTTGTCCCCTCGCCGGGACGGGATACCACCTCCAGCCCGTGTCCGGGGCCGAACACGTGGGTGAGCCGACGGTGGATGTTCCCCAGCGCCCCCTGCTGGTCGGCCAGCTCCATCCCTCCCGGGAACCCCTCGCCATCATCGCGCACGCAGATCCAGCACTCGTCGTCCTGGTCGGTCGCCTCAACCGCTACGGTGCCCCGGCCGCGCCGCTGCTCGATCCCGTGTTTCACGGCGTTCTCCACCAGGGGCTGGATCAGAAGGGCCGGCACCACCGTGCTCAGCACCTCGGGCTCGATGTGGTAGCGCACCTGGAGCCGCTCTCCGAATCGGGCCTGCTCCAGGTTGAGGTACTGGTTGACGTAGACGAGCTCGTCGGCCAGGGTCGTGAACTCCGAGCTGGGGCCGGCGAAGGCCCGGCGGCTGAAGTCGGCGAACTCCACCAGCAGCTCCCTGGAGCGCTCCGGGTCGCTGCGTACGAAGCTGGCGATGGTGGTGAGCAGGTTGTAGATGAAGTGGGGGGAGATCTGGGCCCGCAGGGCGCGCAGCTCCGAGCGCACCAGCGCTGCCTGCTGCTGGTCGGCCCGCTGGAGCCTGAGCTGCGTGGCCAGCAGCTCGCCCAGGTCGGCGGTCACCCGCAGCTGGGCGGGGCTCGGCTCTCCCCCGTGGTAGGTGACGAGGGCTGCCACCGGATGGTCGTCGAGGGTGATGGGAGCCACCACCGCCACTCGCAGGGGGCAGTCCGTGGGCTCCTGGGGGTGGAGGCGCACCATCTGCGTCCGCCCCGACCCCAGCGCAGAGAGGCAGGCGGCCGAGTCCATCTCGAGATGGCGGGCGTGCGCTTCCGCCCGGCTGCCGGCGGCGGGCTGATAGGCCAGCAGCTGGCGGGCATCGTAGATGGCAGCCGCCATCCCCCCTGACTGGGGGACCAATGATCGCAGCACCTTGACCGCGGTCTTGCGGTCCAGTCCCTGGCGCAGACTGGCGACGGCGGAGGTGGCGAAGGCCAGGGTCCTCAGGGTCGCCCTCTCCTCGGCGGTGTTGAAGGCGAAGGGACGCCGCCGGAGGCGGCGGTGTACCAGGAAAGCCGCCAGAGCGGTGAACACCGCCTCGACTCCCACCAGCGCGGGCCAGGGCATGGCGCGAATCATCCACCGGGACCCCGGCCAGCGCAACCGTTTCCCTAGAAGCTGCTACCGCTGGGCCGCGGATTCGGACCGCTCGGCGCGAGCCTCCCCTCTGGGCCCCTTGTGGCGGCTACCCTGCACCCGAGCCGCACACCGGCGCGGCTAGGTGCCGTCTGCGGGGGGGGCGGGCACTAGGGCAAGTTAGGAGGTGGTATGGCAGTCGATGGCAACCGGATAGACGCGCTGCAGGTGGAGGGGCGGACCTTCCCACCACCCCCGGAGTTCGCGGCCCAGGCCAATGCCAAGGCCGACATCTACCAGAAGGGGTTCGAGGAGTTTTGGGACGAGGAGGGGAGGACCAGGGTCAGCTGGTTCCACCCCTACGACAAGCTCTACGAGTGGAATCCCCCCTACGCCAAGTGGTACCTCGGCGGGCAGCTCAACGTCTGCTACAACTGCGTCGACCGCCATGTCGAGGCGGGCCGCGGGGCCAAGGTGGCCTTCTACTGGGAGGGGGAGCCGGACGGCGAGCGCCGCACCGTCACCTTTTCAGACCTCCAGCGGGAGGTGGTGCGCTTCGCCAACGGGCTGAAGAAGCTGGGGGTCAAGAAGGGCACCCCGGTGGGGATCTACATGGGCATGTGCCTGGACCTCCCCGTGGCCATGCTCGCCTGCGCCCGGATCGGCGCTCCCTTCACCGTGGTCTTCGGGGGCTTCTCCGCCGACGCCCTGGCCGGCCGGCTCAACGACATGGAGGCCGAGCTGCTGATCACCCAGGACGAGGGCTGGCGCAAGGGTGGCAAGGTGCCGCTGAAGGCCAACTCCGACGCCGCGCTGGAGATGTCCCCCACGGTCCGCACCTGCCTGGTGAGCCGGCGGATGGGCGCCCCGGTCAACATGCGTGAGGGGCGGGACGTCTACGTGGACGAGGTGCTGGGGGGGCTCAGCGACGACCCCGCCACCTGCCCCTGCGAGCCCATGGACTCTGAGGACCTGCTCTACCTCCTCTACACCAGCGGCACCACCGCCAAGCCCAAGGGCATAGTGCACACCACCGGGGGCTACCTGGTGGGGGTGGCCACCACCCACGACTACATCTTCGACATTAAGCCAGAATCGGTCTTCTGGTGCGCCGCGGACATCGGCTGGGTCACCGGCCACAGCTACATCGTCTTCGGTCCTCTGTGCAACGGCACGACCGGGGTGATCTACGAGGGCGTGCCCAACCACCCCAACGAGGAGCGCTGGTGGGAGATCATCGAGCGCTACAAGGTCGACATCCTCTACACCGCTCCCACCACCATCCGGACCCACATGAAGTGGGGTCCACAGCACGCCCAGAAGCACGACCTGTCCAGCCTTAGACTGCTGGGAACCGTGGGCGAGCCGATCAACCCCGAGGCCTGGATCTGGTACCGGGAGCACATCGGCCTGGGCCGCACCCCGGTGGTGGACACCTGGTGGCAGACCGAGACGGGGATGATCCTGATCTCACCGCTCCCCGGGGTCACCACCCTCAAGCCGGGCTCGGCGACCAAGCCCTTCCCCACCGTCGACGCCGCGGTCTACGACGAGCAGGGGCAGGAGGTGCCGCCCGGGCAGGGCGGCTACCTCGTGATCCGCAAGCCCTGGCCCGCCATGCTGCGGGGCATTTACAAGGACCCCGAGCGCTACCAGCAGACCTACTGGTCCCGCTTCAAGGGCACCTACTTCGTGGGTGACGGGGCCCGCAAGGACGAGGACGGCGACTTCTGGCTGATGGGGCGGATCGACGACGTCATGAACATCTCCGCCCATCGCATCTCCACCATCGAGGTGGAGTCCGCCCTGGTCGACCATCCGGCCGTCGCCGAGGCCGCGGTCTGCGGCCGCAGCGATGCGCAGACCGGCCAGGCGATCGTCGCCTACGTCACCCTCAAGGCCACCCACCAGCCCTCGGTGGAGCTCCTCGGGGTGCTGCGCGACCACGTCTCCAAGAAGATTGGCAAGATCGCCGCCCCGGCCAACATCGTCTTCACCCCCGAGCTGCCCAAGACCCGGTCCGGCAAGATCATGCGGCGCCTCCTCAGGGACGTCGCCGAGCACCGGGCGCTGGGGGACACCACCACCCTGGCGGATCCCGCGGTTGTCGAGGAGCTGCGCTCCCGAGCGGTCACAGAGGAGGTAAAGGAGCAATAGCGAAGGGATACCGGGCGTCTCTCTCCGTTCAATTCGATCAGTAGGGAGGTCTCAGACCAACATGGCAACCAACAATCCGGCCGGGGCCGCGCCGGCCCCGGAGATTGCCGACCCGGCGCCGCTCGGGCTGGCCGGCTTCGGCCTAACCACCATGCTGCTCTCGTTCATCAACGCCGGGGTGATCGCGGCCGGGGCCACGAGCGCGGTCCTTCCCATGGCCGCCGCCTATGGTGGGCTTGGGCAGCTCTTAGCGGGGATGTGGGAGTTCAAGCGCGGCAACACCTTCGGCGCCACCGCCTTCACCTCGTATGGCGCCTTCTGGTTCAGCTACTACCTGCTGGTGGACGTCTTCCTGGCCAAGACGGCGCCTTCGACGATCGGCCCGATCGTGGGTCTGTATCTCTTCATGTGGGGCGTCTTCACCCTCTACATGTTCGTGGCCTCGCTGGGCGGCGTCCGGGCCGTCCAGGTGGTGTTCCTGCTCCTGTTCATCACCTTCTTCCTGCTGGCCTTCGGGACCTGGGGTTGGGGCGGCGGGACCGGCTTCATCAAGATCGGTGGGGTGGTCGGGATCCTCACCGCGATCGCCGCGCTCTACACCTCCTTCGCCATCGTCACCAACGCCAACTTCAAGCGGACCGTCCTGCCGGTCAACTGACCCGTTGGGGGCCCGGCGCCGGTCGGCGCCGGGCCCTCGCACGTCAGGCGCTCGCGGAAGCCCGCTCCGGCTCACGCGCCGCCCGTGGGTGCCCGTCCACCCCGCGCCAGAGGGGAAGCAGCACCAGGGCGGTGCCCACCATGACCACCGCCGTCCCCACGAAGGGAAGCGGTGCAGCCACCCCGAACAGCGCGCCTGCGCCAATGGCGGCCAGCGCCGAGGCGCCCACCTGGAAGGAGCTGTACATCCCCTGGGCCCGCCCCATCTGCTCCGCCGGGACCAACCGGGAGAGCATCGCCTGACGGGCGGGCATCCCTACCACCGTGAAGACCCCTTCGAACGCTCCGAGGGCGATCAGCCAGACCGGCGAGGGGACGAACGGGTAGGTCGCGGCAAATGCCCCCGCGAAAACCATGCCCGCTCGGATCAGGCGGCGGTTGTCCAGGCGGTCGGCCAGCCAGCCAGCTGGCCACGACCCGACGGTGAAGGGTAGGGCGAAGATGGTGAAGGAGAGCCCGATCTCGAAGTTGCTGGCATGGCGGGAGTGCATCAAAAGGCTCCACAGGGTGTCGTACATCCCGATGAGCACCCCCACCGCCATCGAGGAGAGCAGGATCCCGAGGAGCCCCCGCTGCCGCCAGAGAGCCCGCTGCCGGGCCGGTTCCCGCGCGTGGCTCAGGGCGGCCTTCCCGGCCGGGACGGTGGCCACGATGATGCCGGACACCAGCACCGCCGCGGCCGCCGACACCAGGAAGGTCAGCGCCACCGAGATGGAGAAGAGCACGGCGCCGATCATCGGCCCGGCGATGGTCCCTGCCATGTTGGCCCCGGTTAACAGTCCGTAGGCCCGGCCCCGCCGCTCGGGGACCACGATGTCCGCCACCAAGGAGAGGGCCAGGACGTTGGCCGACCCAGAGGCGGCGCCCTGGACGGCGCGCAGGAGGATGAACCCGATCGGACTCGGGGTGAGCGCGAAGGCAGCGGTGGCGGCCGCATAGAGCAGCTCGCTGCCGACCAAAAGGCGCCTTCGGCCCAGACGGTCCGAGAGCCGTCCCATGGGGTAGCCGACCACCAGGCCCGCGCCCCAGAAGGCCGCGGTGGTCAGCCCCACCTCCGTGTAGGACGCCCCGCCGTGCCGCAGGAACAGCGGCAGGATGGGAAGGATCATGGTCGCCCCCAAGGCATCCGTGAAGGCAGCCCCCGCCAGCCCCCAGAGGGCGAGGCGGGCGCGCCGGGGATCGAGGGCAGCTGGCGAACTCAAGATCGACTCCTGCGAACAGTTGGGTGGCGGCATATGGGGCCGCGCCGGCTCAGGGCCGGGACCGGGTCCGGGGCGGCAGGGCCGCCCACGCGAAGATCGATCAGCTCACCAAGGGGACTACAATACACCTGTCCGAGCAGGGAGGTTCAGATGGTCACGGCGATGCAGGTGGCGCTTCCCCTGGCCGCGCTCCTCCTGGTGGCGGGGGGCTCGTTGGTCGCGTGGGTGGTGATCTTCCGTAGGGCCGGCAGGGAAGAACGAGGCGACCAGCACTCCCCGCACATCCTCTGAACCTCTGGGGTGAGCGGAGGGGTGGTTACCCCAGGTGATCAGCTTCAGTTCGCCAGTTGCCTGGCGGCGACCGCCATGACCCGGAGCTGGTCGGCTCCCTGAGCCCACCGGGCACGGAGAAGTTGCTGGACGCTCCTTCTCACGGCCGCCGAACCAACCGCACCCTGCGCTTGGGACGCTGGCGGCCAGCCACCTGCCTCGGAACCACGCTGATGCTCCCGTCCGACTCCATCTCCACCAACATGGAGTCGCCGACCCCGTCCACCCCATGTTCCCGGAGCGCCATCTCTGCCTCCTCCAGGTCCAGCCCCTCGTGCCGCAGCGCCGCCACGTTCCAGGTGCCGTGGGTCCCCAGCACCGTCGGAGAGGGGCGCAGCAGATGGTCGAGCCACCTGAACCTGACGCGGCCCAGGCCGAGGGCCAGGTTGAGCACGAATAGGGTGGCGATGATCACCAGCCCCCCCAGCAGGGAGCTGTCCGGCCCGGTCATGGCGGGCTGGACGGCGTTGGCCACCAGGAGCACCAGCACCAGATCGAAGATCGTCATCTGGCCCAGCTCGCGCTTGCCGAACAGCCTGAGGGCGAAGGTGAGGGCGAGGTAGATGACGACCGAACGGAGCGCCAGGTCCCAGGGCGCGACGGCCAGGTGGATGATGTCCATGGGCTGCACCTCCACTCTCCCAACGAGAGTCCGGAGTAACGCCGCCGGCAGAGGCGGTCAGCCCTCATCCTCCCGCAGTCGCCTGGGGCGGGACCAGCCCCCCAGCGAGCCGGGGCGTGGCCCCGGCTCGAGGGAGGATCAGCTCAGCTGCCGGACGTCTGGAACCCCAGGTCGAGAATCGCCCTCGCCCAGTGGTTCTTGCCGTGCACGCCCCACCCGGCAACCACGACGATCTCGCCGGGCTGGAGGGAGGATGCGGTCTCAGCCACCGGCTTGACGCCGAATCCCTGGTACTTCCAGGCGTGGGTGTGAGGAAGCAGGTTCAGGGTCACCTGGGTGCCGTCCGGCTCCTTGATCACCAGAACTCCCTTTCCGGCAGCGCCCCCGGTCGAGCTGTCGGACACCACCTCGCCTGCCACCTTGGGCAGGCGGAAGAGCCCGAAGCGGTGGTGCGCCGCCGAGCTCTTGGGGGTCGTGGAAGGGGATGCGGTGGCGGCCGAGACGGCGGTCACCCCAACTCCCGCGGCCGCGGCGGCCACGGCCCCGGTCGCCAGCCAGCGGATCAGCGTCCTCTTCATGTTTGGTCCTTCTTCTTGTGCAAGCGGGCCCTTCCGGCCCCTGGTCTGACGGTCCGAACTTACGGCTGCCCCACCCCCTCCGGCCTTAGACCCCGCTGAGAGAGGCGCAGGACGCGAGATCTGTGCCCGAGCCGCCCTGTCGCCTGGCTAGGCGCAATACCGTTTACTTAAAGGACCCAGACCACATCGGCTATTGGACGGGTTGGCTGGGGCCAGTTCCGATGGCTGGGGCGCTTGAGCTTGAAGTTGGACATCTTGCGCTTGACCACGCGAGGTGCGGCGCGCAGCCGGCGCTGTGGCAGGGGTTGATCGAGGATCTCCTCGACTGCAGCCGCGTAGACGGCAGCGAGCGCTTCAGGGGGAAAAACCAGGGGCGGTGCGCGTACTCCGGCGGGCTACTCGCAGACTTCGCAGGAATGAGAGGCGCTGAGGTGCCAGCGCCGCCTCGAGAGCGGCATCGTGCATCAGTCGCCGGATGGCATGATGCACGCAGAGATAGCCATACACCTCCTGCTCGACGCCGGAGGGCTGCTTGGAGCGGAGGACGACCCGCGGTCCACGCTGATGGGTCTTCAGCTCATCGAGGACGGTCTCGCATTCCCAGCGCTGGCCATACAGGGCTGCCAACTCCGGCGCCGGCGCTGCACCCGGCTCGAGCACGGTGGTGAGCAGGCGATAGCCCTCGGCTTGCCCTGGTCGCCCGGGATCATCCAGCCGGTACTCAACGACCCGCACCACCATGGGGTCTTGGTGTCGGTGGCGATCGGCGAAGGCGTACAGACGCGAGTGGTACGAGCCGTCCTCTAAAACCACGTCCCGGGGCAGTCGCATCCGTGTGGAGACCCGCCAACAGAGCGCCGCCCCAGTCGCCGCTGCCCGTTGCCAGCGCTCGAAGCTGTACAGGCCACGATCGGCCAGCACCAGCGTCCCTGATGGCAGGTT
>JAKATL010000032.1:361-33528 GCA_021827985.1 bacterium | reverse complement strand
GCGCAACGTCACCGGGTGCACTCCCAGCACCTCCGCCGCCGCCTTGAGTCGCAGTAATGCCATGCCACCAAGTCTTACACATCACTCATGTTCGCTTAGCAAGACACACCACTGCTACAGACCCTTCGGGCTGGCCCTGCGGGTGCTCCACGACACCGGCAACCGCTCCCGCCAGCGGTTGGACTGGCCGGGGATGTTCACGCTGGGGCTGGGACTCTTCGGGGTGCTCTGGGCCATGACCCAGCTCACCAGCTCCTCCTTGGACGGCACGGTCCTGGGGTTCCTGGGCGGCGGGCTGGTGCTGCTCGCCGCCTTCGTGCTCATCGAGATCCGCAGCCCAGCCCCCATGGTCCCGTTTTCGATCTTCCGCATCCCCACCATGAGCCCGACCCTGCTGGCGGCCCTCTTCCAGTCCCTGGCCAACTTCGCCGTCCTCTTCCTGGTCATCATGTACCTGCAGGGGGTTCGCCGCCTCAGTCCCCTGGACGCCTCCCTGCTCCTGGTCCCCGGGTACCTCGTGGGAGGAGTGGTCGGCCCCGTGGCCGGCCGCATTTCCGACCGGGTGGGAGTGGTGTGGCCAGCCACCGCAGGCCTCGCCATCGAGATCGTCGCCCTCTGGGTGTACTCGACCCTGGGGGTTGCCACGCCCCTCTGGGTGGTGGCTCTGGCGGCGGTGGTGAACGGCTTGGGAAGCGGGGGGTTCTTCCCGGCCAACAACGCCGCGGTGATGAAGGTGGCGCCGGGGCGGGCCTTCGGCACGGCCTCCGGCTTGCTGCGCACCTTCGCCAACGTGGGGATGGTCTTCTCCTTCACCGTGGCCATCCTGGTCGCGGCCCGGGCCATCCCCAAGGGCCTCGCCTTCGCCATCTTCGTGGGCACGACCCGGCTCGACCCTCATCTCTCGCAGGTCTTCACGGGTGGCCTGCACGCTGCGTTCTACACCTCCATGGCGTTCATGGCCCTGGCCGCCGCGCTTTCTGCCACCCGGCTGGCGGGTCGGCGGCATGGGCCGCCGAACCCCGGATCGGGGCGCCGGCCAGCCTCCTCCTCAGTCGCCGCGGGGCCCGCGGATCGGGGCCGGGACGACGTGGTCGTGCCAACCTCTCTCAGCTGACTCTGAGCTGCGGGCAGTAAGGTGATCTTGGGGCGGCCCATGCCCCCTAAGGAGGCGATCTGCGATGTTCTACCGATACGGTCCAGGGCCCGTGGGGGACCACTGGTGGCTAATGCTGATTCTCTTTCTGCTGCTGGTCGCGGCGCTGGTCGCAGTCGGCTTCGTCATCTTCCAGCGCTCGCGCCCCCTGGCCGCAGCCGGGGCGCCTGACGCGGCCGAGATGATCCTCTCCGAGCGGCTGGCGCGCGGGGAGATCGACGAGGAGGAGTACCGCCGCCGGCTGGCGGCGCTCCGGGAGCGCTTCCGGAGCTGACCGCTCGGGCGCCTTGACCTCTCAGCCGCTAACCTGACGTGGTGATTGCCGGAGGGCGCCAGCCAGGTCCCGAGGAGCCGCCGGGGAGCCCGGGTCGTGGCTGAAGGTCTGCTGCCTGTGGGGCTGGGCCTGGCCGGCCGGGGCCACCTGCGGGAGGCCGTGGAGTACGCCAGGCGGGCGCAGGTGGGGGGGCTGGACTCGGTCTGGTTCCACGAGGCTTATTTCGAGCGGGACGCCGTCACCTACGCCACCGCCGTCGCGGCCGAGGTCCCCCGGGTGCGGGTGGCCCTGGGGGCGCTCAACCCCAACACTCGGCACCCGGTCCTGCTGGCCATGACCGTCTCCGCCCTGGACGACCTGGCCCCTGGGCGGGTGATCCTCACCCTGGGCTCGGCCCTCCCCCTCCGGCTCTTGCAGATGGGCATCCCCTACGACCCTGTGGCTGCAACCCAGAAGGTGGAGCAGGCGATCTTCGACCTGCGCCGTCTCTGGGCGGGGGAGAGGCTGACCACCGCCGAGGGCCTGCCCGACTTGGAGCCGATGTTCCCCCCACCCCACCGGGTGCCGATCTGGGTGGCGGGGTACCGCCGCGCCTTCCACGAGCTGGCGGGCCGGGTGGCGGACGGCTTTCTGGCCAGGCCGGCGGAGTCCCTCCCCGCCTTCGAATTGGGTGTCCGCCGGATCCGCGCCGCTGAGAAGCGGGCCGGCCGGCCGGAGGGAGAGGTCGAACTGGCGGGGTACCTCCTGGCACTGGCCGACTCCAGCCGCCGGGCCGCGCTGGACCGGGCCAAGCGGGAGCCCTTCGTCATCTACATGCTCTCGGTGCAGTCCGAGCCGGCCATGATCCGGGCCGGGCTGGACCCCACCATCCGCCAGGCGATCTTCGCCAAGTGGCGGGAGGAGGATTACACCGGAGCGGCCCGGATCATCCCCGACGACCTGGTCGACGCCTTCCTGCTCTGTGGCACCCGCGAGGAGATCGCCCAGCGGGCGGACCAGTTCCGCCGGGCCGGGATGGGCCTTCCCATCCTCCAGCCGGTGCTCCAGGAGCTGGAGCAGGTGGAGCAGTTGGTCGACGCGGCGGCGCTCTGCGCCGCCGTCGGCCCGGCCGCCGAGCGCGAGGTGGCCTACCGCACCCAGCTCTCCAGCTCGGACCGCGAGGGTGTCGGGCTCCGGCGCCGTCTGCGCGGCCTGCTCGAGGTGGTCCGCCCCTTCAGCCTCACCGCGTCGGCGACCCCGGTGGCTGCCGCCGGCGCCCTGGCCCTCGCCGATCATCGGATGCTCTGGCCCCTCTTCGCCATGGCCCTGGTCGCCGGGGTGCTGCTCCAGGTGGGCACCAACGTGGTCAACGAGATCTACGACGTGCGCAAGGGGCTGGACTCCATCACCTCCCCTCGGGCCAGCCTGGCGCTGGTTACCGGCCGGGTCACAGAGCGCGCCGCCTTCCGGCTGGCGTATTCGGCCTTCGCCATCTCGGCCCTGCTGGGGGTGGCCCTGATCGTGGCCCGGGGCTGGGAGCTGGCCGTCCTCGGGCTGGTGGGGCTGGTCGGCGGTTGGGGCTACACCGCGCCTCCCCTGCAGTACAAGTACCGGGCTGCCGGCCTGCCCCTGGTCTTCACCCTCATGGGTCCACTCATGGTCTTGGGAGGGTTCTTCGCCATCACCGGCAGCTGGTCACTCACCGCCGGGGTGATCAGCCTTCCCATCGGCCTCCTGGTGACCGCCATCCTCCATGGCAACGAGTGGCGGGACATCGGCGAGGATGCCCGGGCGGGGATCAGCACCCTCTCCATCCGCGCCGGGCGCCGGTTTGCCCACGGGCTGTACGTGGGGCTGCTGGTGGGCGCGTACCTGGCGCTGGTGGCCGCCGTTGCCGTGGGCGCCCTCCCCCGGCTCAGCCTTCTGGCGGTGCTCTCGCTGCCCCTCTTCGTTCGGGCCCTCAGGTCTTCCGAGCTGGGCGCCATGGGACAGCAGCGGGCCATCTCCCTCATCGATCTCCAGACGGCGCAGCTGCACGCCGCTTTCGGCGCCCTCCTGGTGGTCGGGCTGGCGGCCACCGCGGTCTGGCACCCAGGGGCTTGAGGTCGGCTTGAGGCGCCGCTCCGCCCTCACCGGCCTGGTCACCCTGGGCGCCTACGGCGCCTTCGCGGCCACCTTCCGCGGACCCCGCGACCGCTTCTGGCCGCGGATGACCCGAACCGGGGCATCGCTCGGTCTGGCGGCGCTGCTCCTGGAGCCGTCTCTGCTGCGAAGGAGGCCCAGGGCCCGCGAGGTGGCGCTCGGGGGGGCGATCGCGGGCGGGCTCTACGGCGCGTTCCAGGTGGGGGACCGGGTCGCCCGTGAGGTGCTCCCCGGGGGCGGAGAGGAGATCGCGGACATCTACCGGCTGGGAGAGCTGCGGCCCCACCTGGAGCTGGCGCTGCGCCTGGCTCTGGTGGTGGGGCCGGCCGAGGAGCTCTTCTGGAGAGGGCTGCTCCAGCGCTCCCTACAGAGGCGGATGGGGAGGGTCCGGGCGGCGGCGGCGGCCGGGCTGCTGTACGGCGGCGCGCACCTGGTCACCGGCAACCGGACCCTGATCGCCGCCGCCACCGTGGCCGGGGTCAGCTGGGCCGGGCTCGCCGCGGCCGGGGCCCCCATGACCAGCCTCATCGTCAGCCATTCCCTCTGGGACGTCTGGATCTTCCTGATCCAGCCGACCCAGCGCCCGGCCAACCGGCAGGAGGACGGCCTCTCCAGGTAGCGCTCTCCGCTACCTGGGTTCCCCAGATTCCTGCCCTCTGGCGCTCAGGCGCGTTGGGCCGCTCGGGCGCGGAACCGCAAAGGTGGCTCTTGGTACTCCTCCAGGGCGTGGGCCAGCCAGCCGGCAGCCCGCGCCACGGTGAAGATCACCTCCGGGGCATCCGGTGGCATCTGCGCCACCATGGTGAGGAGAGCCAGGGCAAGATCGACGTTGGGCTCGACCCCGGCGCTCTCCCGGGCCGTCGAGATCACCACCTTCGTCTGGGCACAGACCGCCGAGCCGGGTGCCGCCCGATCGATGAGCCGGAGCAGCAGCCGGGCCCTCGGATCCCCTCCAGGGTACAGCGGGTGGCCGAACCCAGGAAGGTGGCCGTGGGCCTCGGCGGAGCGGGCCAGGGAGGCCGCAGGCCCGGATGGGACCGAGGCCTCCAGCAGCTCTCGGGCCCGGAGGGGGGCACCTCCGTGCAGGCCCCCGGCCACGGCTCCCATCCCTGCCAGGACCACCGAGTAGGGGTCGGCTCGGGCGGAGGCGGCGACGCGCGCCGCCACCGTGGAGGCCGCCAGCTCGTGGTCTGCGAGCAGTACCAGAGCGGCGTTCAGGGCGTGGAGGCGCTCCGAGGTGGCGGGGAGCTCTGCAAGCGCCGCCCAGAGCCGGCCGGCGATGCTGGCTGGGGCCGGTTCGGCGGAGGGGCCGGCGGCCGCGGCCATCGCCGCGATCAGCCGCCGCCCGCGCTCCACCACCGCCGGCACCGAGAGGTCGGCGCGGAGCGGATCCCGGGCGGAGAGCAGGACCACGGCGAGCCGGATCTGGTCGCGTGCCGTCCCCGCCTCGGGAAGTTCGAGGTGGGGTGCCGGCCATGGGCCGGGGCTCGCCGACCTATTGGCCGTCCACAGCCAACCCGCCACCTCCTCGAACATCTCCGACTCCGCCAGCTCCAGTGCGCTCACCCCCCGATAGCGGAGGTCCTGGTAGGCGATCTCGGTGAGCCGCGAGTGAACCACGAGGTCCAGGGCCAGGGGCAGGCTCGACCGGCGGGGCTTGCCCCGCCGCGCCAGCTCCTCGACCTCCGCGGCGTCGAAGTGACTCCGCCGCGAGCCGGGCTCGCGCCAGCGGCGGAGTGCCCCCCGGCTCACATACGCATACAGAGTGGCGAGCTTGACCCCGAGCCGGTCGGCTGCCTCCTGGGCCGTCAATCCTGGCATTGACTTGATGATAATCAAGATTGACTATGGCCAGCTCGGTAGGTAGGCTGGGGCCGTGCAGCAGGTGAGCACGGTCATGGCGGGGCGGGTGCCGGCGGTCCGCCCCGGGGATGCGCTCAAGGAGGCGGTCGCGCGGATGCGGGCGGAGGCCGCCGCCGTGGCGGTCGTGCTCGAGCGCGGTGTCCCGGTGGGCACGCTCAATGAGGCCCACGCCGCCGGGGCGGCCCTCGTCCGGCCGGGACTCCAGGTATCCGACGCCATGCGCCCCCTCCTGGGGACCATCGACGCCACGGACGACCTCAGCGCCGCCCTCCCGATGCTGGCGCGCCCGGGGTCCGGGCAGCTGGTCGTGACCTCGGGTGGCGAGGTCGTGGGAGTCCTCTCGCTGGCCGAACTCGTCCCGATGCTCTCGATCGGACCTGCCCCGACGCCGCCCGGCCTGAAGGGGGTTGTGGTTGCCGACACGGAGGTCAGCGACGTGTGCGGGGAGGAGGGCTTCTACCACTACCGCCAGTACTCCGCGGTGGAGCTGGCCGAGAGGCGGACCCTGGAGGACTGCTGGCGCCTGCTGCTGGACGGCGAGCTCCCCCGCGATCGGGCTGAGCGGGAGGCGTTTGCCGCCGAGGTCCGGCCGCTCCGCTCCGCCAGCCCCTTGGTGATGCGGGCCCTGCCGGCCATCGCCGGAGCGTCCGAACCTCTGGAGGGGCTGAGGACCGCCATCTCGCTGGCGGCCGCCGAGCGTGGCCTGCGGCCCCTCTATGACATAGACCAGCTGGCGCGGCGGGCGGACGCCCTTTTCGTCGCCGCGCTGACCCCCACCCTTCTCACTGCGCTGTACCGCCTGCGCCAGGGGGAGGAGCCGGTTCCACCGCGCCCCGAGCTGGAGGCAGGGGCGAACTACCTCTGGATGCTGACCGGTGTGCAGCCGTCCGCGGTGCACGCGGGTGCCATCGAGCGCTACCTGACCTCCACGATCGACCACGGCTTCAGCGCCTCCACCTTCACCGCCCGGGTGATCGCGTCAACCGGGGCGGACCTGGGAGCCTGCCTGGTGGGCGCCATTGGCGCCCTGAGCGGGCCGCTCCATGGCGGGGCACCCAGCCGGGCGCTCGAACTGCTGGACGAGATCGGGAGCCCTGAGCGGGCGCGCTCGGTGATCGAGAGCAAGGTGCGCCGCGGCGAGCGGATCATGGGCTTCGGCCACGCCGTGTACCGCACCGAAGACCCCCGCTCCAACATGCTGCGGGAGGTGGCACGGCAGCTGGGCGGGCCGCTCGCCGATCTGGCTCTCAAGGTGGAGAGCACGGTGGTCGAGGTGCTGGCGGAATTGAAACCGGGAAGGCGCCTCTACACCAACGTCGAGTTCTACGCCGGCGTGGTCATGGCCGCCTGCGGGATCCCGCCGGAGATGTTCACCCCCACCTTCGCCTCCAGCCGGGTCATAGGCTGGACCGCCAACGTGCTGGAGCAGGCCCAAGACCCCAAGATCATCCGGCCCAGCGCGCGCTACGTGGGCCCACCGCCACCGCAGCCCGTCCCAGAGCTCCAGGGCTGATCGGCAGAAGGTGGTAGCTGGCCGGTCAGGGGGCGGCGCCTACCACCTTGTGCATCACGCAGTGCTTCAGCCCCTTGGGCCGGTCATAGCTGAAGCCGGCCCGCTCAAACGTGGCCCGGGTGCAGCTGTAGAGGAGGGAGCCGGACGCCTTCTTTGCCGGAGCCTCCTGGGGGTAGGCCTCAACCAGCCCCCCGCCCGCCTTGGCGATGAGATCGAGGGCCCCCGCCAGGGCGAGGCCGGCGACCCCCCGGTGGCGGTGACCCCGGTCCACGAAGAAGCAGGTGATGCGGTAGTCGGGCTCGTGGGTCATCCCGGCCAGGTACTCCTTCCGGTGGTAGATGTTGGGGAGCTCCCGGGGTGAGCCGTACTGGCACCAGCCGACGGCGTCATCGCCCTGGAACACCAGGGCGGCGTGGGCCCCGCCCTCGCTCACCAACCGCTCCTTGAGGTCGCGGTTGCCCTCGTAGGTGCGGGTCTTCTCGGCGGCCATGGTGTGGAACCAGGTGCACCAGCAGCCACCCCAGATCCCGTTGTGCTTCTCCACCAGCCGGGCGAACGCTGGCCAGGTGGTGGCGTCTAGGGGGCCCACCCGGTACCCTGACAACTGCTCGGTGCCGGTGGCGTGCGGCGCTCCCCGATCCCCGCGGTGGGCCTTCATGCGATCGTCCATGCGAATCTCCGCCTGGCCCTCAAAACGCTTGGCGAGGCGAGATTGTACGCCGGCGGCGGTTGGCTGAGGTGGCTCGGCGTGGTGCCGAGGTGACCAGACCTGGCACCGCGCCGCCGAGTTCGGCCGACCGCCACCCGCGTGGGCGATGGCCCTGCACCACCCCACCTTCCCGCCCGTGTGTGTGCTCGGCTCCCGAGGTTGACCCGAAGCCCGAAAACGCCGCGCGCCTGCAAGGAGTCGTCCACGGTTCGAATTGGCCTCCCCCGTTCCCTCCGTCGGCGCGAGGCGCCACGCACGGGCGTCTGAGGCCAGCGTACAGACACTAGCCTGAAGAAGGCGCACAGTGGACTTGGCGTCTGCATGGGTCGACCGGGACGCCGACGCACGGGCAGCGTCCAGCGGGTTGGCGCCACGAGGCCCAGAAATGATTCAACAAGTAGGCAGCGAGCAGGAGCGTGCCGTGACCGGCGTCGATCGTGCTGGTAACGGCGAGCGGACCACGACTCGCACCACCGCCCCGGTGACGCCGATGAGTTCGCGGCTTGAGAGTGCCGTCTGGCCCGTGGCCGGAGTCGTGGACGTGATCTTGGCTTTGGACTTCGTGTTCAAGCATCTGGCCGCAGCCAACGTCGGATTCGTCGGCTTCATCACCGGTGTCGCTGGATCTCTGACCTGGATCAGTGGGTAAGCCCGTGAGGGACCGGCGACAGGGGGTAGACCGGCGGGCGCTGAGAGGTGAGCAGGCGCAGCTGGGAGATTGATGGCTCCGGTTTGGTCGCCGACGGGAGCTGTTGGGGAGTGGAGGTGCGCCCGCAGGTGTTTGAAGGCGTGTTGAATTGGCGGTAGCCGAAAGGCCGGTTGCCGGGTGGGCGTCGAGGACTATCCGGGGGGAGCCAAGCGCAGAAGATAGTGGTGTAAGGCCCAGAACTCCCGCTTGTGGAACATGCCTTGGGCCAGTCGCAAACAGAGTCGGCGACCGCTCCGCACCAGGCGAGCGGGGACCGTGAACAGCCAGCGCCGCAGTACCGCGGTGTTGTGGACCCGCCCCGCTTTGGCGAGATGCTCTGCGGGGAGCTCGGCGTCGGCGATGGCCCCATCTTCGTGGCGCTCCCGGGCCACGTTGGCGGCGGAGAGCATGGCGGTCAGGTTGGAGGCGATCACAGGTGCGGTTTGCCGCGCATAGTTGGCGCGGCGGCGCCGCAGGGGGAAGTGGGTCAGGCCCCAGCCCAACTTCAGATCCTTGACCGCTCCTCGATGTCGGTCCGGCGGCGCTGCCAGTGCTCCTGCCATGACGCGCCGTCCGTAGCTTCCTCGGCGATCTGCACCGGCGTTTGCTTCCCGCCCCTCACGGAGGACGCCCTGAACCTCGCTGCCGCTTAGGAAGCCCTCACACCCGGCTGGCTTCCTGCCGGGGCAATCCCAGAGCCTTATCGGCTTCCGGGTCGAGACCGGAGAGATCGGTCCCCGACGGTGTGGGGCTCGGCCCGCAGGCGATGGACATAGTCGATGGCACCGTCGCGATCGGCAACTCCAATCTTGGAAAAGATGCGGTTGATGTGGGTCTTGACCGTCGCCCCGCCGATGAAGAGCCGGCTGGCGATCTCAGGGTTGGTGAGTCCGGATGCGATCAGGCTGAGGATCTCGCCCTCCCGCTTCGTGAGTCCGTCGGGCCACAGCTCGATCTCGTGAGGCTGATTCATCCGCTGCACCGCCGAGAGGATGTGGCGCTGTATTTCTCCGTCGATTGTCACCTGGTTGGCCACCGCTGCCTCCAGGGCCCGGGCAATGTCGGCGCGGGTGGCGTTCTTGGTGAGGAAGCCCCGGGCCCCGGCCTCCAGAGCCGCCAGGACAGACTCATCGTCGACGAAGGTGGTGAGTACCACCACTGCGACCTGTGGGTGGGACGTTGTGAGCCTGCGCGTGGCCTCTACGCCATCCACACCCGGCATGCGCAGGTCCATCAGGACCGCGTCGGGAAGCTCTCGTGCCACCACTGAGACCGCCATCTCTCCATCGCCCGCATTCCCAACCACGTCCAAGCTGGGCAGTGTCGACAGCAGGGCCACGAGACCGTCCCGGACGCTCGCCTGGTCGTCGACCACTACGACTCTCAGCGGCTGGTTGATCATTCAGGAACTTCTGCGTGCACCGTCCACCCGTCGGCGATCGGTCCCGCCATCAGGGAGCCTCCTGCCAGTCGCAGGCGCTCGCGCATGCCGCACAGGCCGTAACCTCCGCCCGCGGTGCGGGGCCCCAGCGGCTCCGGCACGGACTCGCGTCCCGCGGCCGCTCCGTCGCCGTCGCTCACAGTAAGCAGCACTCGCTCAGGCTCATAGCAAAGGCTCAGCTCCACATGCGTCCCCGGGGCGTGCTTGCGAGCGTTGGCCAGCGCCTCCTGGGCAGTCCGGATCAGCGCCAGTCCGGCGGTCACTGTCAGCGGACGAGGAGCCCCGTCAAGGTCGAAGCTGGCGTCCCCTCCGCCCAATCGGTAGGCGCCCACCATCGCTGCCAGTGCCTCGGGAAGGGGAGGAGCGTCGCTGCGCAACGCCCGGATCGCCCTGCGGGTCTCCTCCAGCCCCTCCCCGGCCAAGCGGTGAGCGTGACGCACACGCGCCAACGCCCCTGATTGGTCGGAGCTGTCAGAGAGGAGGGCGTCGGCCACCTCCAGCTGAATCGAAAGGTCCGCCAGGGAGTGCGCCAGAACATCGTGGATCTCACGTGCGATCCTGGTCCGCTCGGCCAATGCGGCGGCTCGCTCCCGGCCGGCGGTGGCCTGCTCCTGCTGGAGGAGTAGTAGATGGGCTTGCTCCAGCTGCTGACGGCGAAGTCCGAGCGCGACTCCAGCCAGCGTCACGACGACGAACAGCGCTGCATAGAAGACGATGTAGACAGCTGTCGGCAGTTGCCCGAACATCCCGAATGCGGAGCCACCGTAGATCAGTCCGCCCGCCAGCACCCCGATCCCGCCCAACAAGGGAACGCTGAAGACAGCCTTCCGGTCCAGAGAGGCCCCCGCGGCGACCAGTGCCGGCCCGGCGAAGTTGGCGGACCATCCGGGGCCGTCGACCATGGTCGCCATCCCACTGACGAGAGCGATCGTCAGCATCAGAGCCAGCGGCCATGTACCGACGTTGGCAGTGGGCGTCCGCCAAGGCCTCTCCCAAGACCAGGCCACCCAGGCCAGGCTGGTCACCACCAACAGCGCGGCCAGCAGAGTGGAGTGGCCTCCCGGCTGCTGGAGAAGGAGCACCTGGGTGATGGTGACCGGCAACACCAATAAGAAGACCGCTGCTCTGATCGCTCCCCAACTCACCCGCCGCACCCGGGCGTCGACCCTGACGGAGTGGGGCATCTGACCGAGGAGGATGCGGGCCGCATTCACGCGCCCACTGTACCGCCGGGCGTGCGCTTGCGAATCAACCACCCGGGTGGAGACGGGTCCACGGTTCTCAACCTGAAATCAACCTCCGGGGTTGACGTCTCTGGGCCCACTGATCCCGTAGCTTCGGTCCATCCGTGACGCGGGCACCGTCCGGACAGGGACCACCCGGACCGAGGAGGCTCCGCTTTCGTGGCAGATGGAATCGTCGACTTGAGTACCACCGGTAGCTCGGGGCCATTGGGCCCTCCGGCTAGCGGCGGTGCGGCCGCCCACTCAATCGACCTGGTCAAGACTTATGGCAAGGGCGCAGCCGAGGTGGCTGCTCTGGCTGGCGTGACAGTCTCCTTTGAGGCCGCGCGTTTCACTGCGGTCATGGGGCCATCGGGATCAGGCAAGTCCACCCTGATGCACTGCATGGCCGGCCTCGACGCCCCGAACTCGGGACGGACCTACGTCGGTGAGCAGGACCTGGCCAAGCTGGACGACCGGGGGCTTACCCAATTGCGGCGGGACCGCATCGGCTTCGTGTTCCAGGCGTTCAACCTGGTCCCCACGCTCACGGCCGCCGAAAACATCACCCTCCCGATGGATCTCGCACGGCGCCGGGTGGATCGGGACTGGTTCGAGTACCTGGTCGGCGAGCTGGGGATTGCCGATTGGCTGTCGCAGCGACCCTCTGAGCTCTCGGGGGGCCAGCAGCAACGAACCGCGTGCGCTCGGGCTCTGCTCAGCCGACCTGGGCTGGTCTTTGCCGACGAGCCCACCGGTAACCTTGACTCCAACGCCTCGGCCGAGACACTGGCGTTTCTGCGCCTGTCTGTCTCGGAGCTTGGCCAGACGGTGGTCATGGTGACCCATGATTCGTTGGCGGCCACGTTCGCCGATCGCGTCGTCTTCATGGCTGATGGTCGGTTGGTGGCGGAGCTGGCCAGTCCCACCGCCGGCTCGGTGCTGGCGCAGATGAGGGAGTTGCGGCACTGACGTGTGGCGAGTCACAGTCAAGGGGCTCCTCGCGCGCAAGCTCCGTCTGGCGCTTACCGCCGTCTCCATTGTCTTGGGCGTCACCTTCATCACCGGCACCCTGGTAATCACGGACACCCTGAACAGCACCCTCTCCTCGTTGTTCGGGAGCGTATATCAGCGCGTTGACTTCCAGGTTCAGGCCCCAGGGGTCCTCAAGATTCCTGAGTCAGTGCTGGGCAGGGTGCGCGCCGTCCCCGGTGTGGCTTACGCCGCCGGCGGGGTGAGCGGGTATGCGCGGTTCGTGGCCCACGACGGCAATCCGATCAGCACGGGGATCGAGCCCGCGGAGGGGCTGGCCTGGGTTCCGGCCCCGGCGCTCTCTGCCCACCAGCTGGTGGCCGGCGGTGCGCCGACCAATCCCCACGACGTCGTCATGGACCAGGCGACGGCTAAGAGGTACCACTTCGCGGTCGGAGACCCGGTGAGGGTCCTGCTGCCTGGGGGTGAAGAGACCTTCAGGATCAGTGGCATCGCCGGTTTTGTGGGCGCAGGCGATGTGCCCGGAGCCACTTTCGCCTCATTCAGCCTGCCCACGGCCCAGAAGCTGTTCGGAGCGGTGGGGCAGCTCTACACGATCGACGTCCTCACCAGGCCAGGGGTGAACAAACAGCTGGTGCGCCAGGACATCGCGCGGCTTCTACCGACGGGGATTCAGGTGGTGAGTGGCCGGACCGTCGCCGAGCAGCAGGCCAGCAGCGCCGCCCAGTCGGTGGCCCCACTGACCACAGTCCTTCTGGTCTTCGGATTGATCGCGCTGGTCGTCGGGGCGTTCACCATCTTCAACACCTTCTCGATCATCGTCGGCCAGCGGACGCGTGAGCTGGCACTGCTGCGAGTGGTCGGCGCTGGGCGCGGCCAACTCCTGGGATCGGTGCTGCTAGAGGCTCTATTGGTCGCGACGGTGGCGTCACTAGTCGGGCTGGGCCTGGGGGTGCTGGCGGCCCTCGGCCTCGAAGCGCTGCTCAACGCGCTCGGCGTGCCCTTGCCCTCCGGGCCGCTGGTGTTCGAACCAGCAACTG
Source organism: bacterium (assembly GCA_021827985.1). Taxonomy (GTDB): domain Bacteria; phylum Chloroflexota; class Dormibacteria; order Aeolococcales; family Bog-877; genus JAJYXT01. Next base: position 20,510 of record JAKATL010000032.1, on the reverse strand, counting down.
CCGCCGCCGGCCTCGGGGTGGGGGTCATTGCCACGCTCGTCGCAGCCGTCGGGCCCGCCTGGCGGGCGGTGCGGATTCCTGCTGTAGCGGCGCTGAGTGCCCAGACCGAGGAGCCCGAGTCCGGCTCGAAGCGTCGGATCCTGCCCGGTGGAGTTTTAGCCGTGCTCGGCCTCGGGACTTTGGGGCTCGGGCTGGGTCACGCCTCCCTGGCCACGGTCGGAGTCGGCGCCCTAGGGATCTCCGTTGGGGGTGCCATGCTGGCGCCGGGTGTGGCTCGACCGTTCTCAAGCGCGATCGGAACACCACTGAGCAGGCTCCTCGGAATCTCGGGCCACCTGGGACAGGTCAATGCCATGCGCAGCCCGCGCCGCACGGCCCACAGCGCCTCGGCCCTTTTTGTGGGGCTTGCCCTAGTCTCTGCAGTGAGCGTGATCGGGGCGTCGCTGGCTCAGGCTGCCACCAGCAGCGTCGACAATGCGATCCGGGCGGACCTGATCGTCTCCAGCTCCAGCGGCACCTTGGGCCCGGGAGTGGCGCGGGAGGTCTCCGCGCTGCCGCACGTCAGCAGCAGCTGCCTCGCGTACGGGGCCGACTTCGAGGTTAGGGGCTCGACCGTGGCCCTCAAGGGAATCTGCACTTCGGACCTTGCCGCCAATGTGATTCTCAGGATCGTCGCTGGCGCAGCGGTTCCAGCGCTCAGCCGGGGCGAGCTGCTCGTCGATGCAACTACGGCACGGACCCAGCATCTGCGGGTCGGCTCTTTAGTCTCGGTCTCCTTCCCCGAGGCCGAGCACGCGACCATCAGGGTAGGGGGGATCTTCCAACCCAACGCCCTCATCGGCGGGTACCTGGTGGGCGATCGATTCTTCCAAACCCACTTCCCGGGTCAGCTGCCCGGTGCCGTTCTGGTCAGTGCCGATCGTGGCTACGCGGGAATCGTCGATGAGGAGGTCAACCGGGCGGTCGCCTCCAACCCCAACCTAACAGTCCAGACGAGGGGGCAGTTCGAGGCAGCACAGACAGCCGCGGTTGACCAGGCTCTCGGTTTGGTCTATGTCCTGCTGGCGCTGGCGGTGATCATCGCCTTCATTGGGGTCGCCAACACCCTGCTCCTCTCGGTCTTCGAGCGCGTCCGCGAGCTCGGCCTGCTCCGCGCGGTGGGCATGCAGCGCCGGCAGGTGCGGGTGATGGTCCGCGCCGAGGCGGTCATCGTTGCGCTATTCGGAGCCATCGCCGGGGTGGTGGTCGGGACCGGCCTTGGGGCCGCCTTCACGGTGGCCCTGAGCCGGCAGCAGGCGGCGACGGCGGTTGTCGTCCCCTACGAGAGCTTGGTGGTCTTCCTCGTGATCGCGATCCTCCTTGGGCTGGCCGCGGCTAGCTGGCCCGCCCGCCGCGCGGCCCGGCTCGATGTCCTCGGAGCCATCGGCGTCGAGTAACGTCAGCGAGCGCGGCTCCTGGCGTCGCCAATGTCGCCATTGGTCTGCCGACGCCCGGACCTTCTGGCCGGTGCGTTCGAAGTTGTCCGTCTAAATGGGCCAGGCAACCCGTCGCCGGGAACGGCGAGCAAGGTCCGGACCTGGACCTCGGGGGGCAGCGTCCGGCGCATCTCTGAGGCGATCCTTTGAGCCGCGACCCGGAACGCCGGCTCGCGAAGCAACCGCTCCACCACTGAACGTATCGACGCAGCTTTGCTCGGCACCTCCGCAGCCGATTCGGGCGGCTCCAGCACCAGACCAGCACCCGCTCTCGCCACCATCGTCCCGTTCGCCCGCTGGTCGGCCATCATCGGAAGCACGATGAGGGGGACGCCGGCACCGAGGGCTCCCAGGACAGTTCCGGACCCGCCATGACACACCACCGCCGCCGCTGCGTGCATCACCGCCTCCTGGGGGACGAACGCTTCCACGTGAAGGTTGAAGGTTGGAGGTGGTGACGTCCGGCAGGCGGTACGGCCCGTCGGCAACCGTTAGGAGTCCCCGGACCGGAAGCTGCGAGACGGCCTTGGCCATCGCCTCGAAGGTGGGCACCGCCTGGGGCGTGACCCTTGGGGCCACGGTGCCCAGCGTCAGGTAAATGAGAGGCCGTGTGTCGTTCCCCCACCAGCTCGGCAAGGGGCGCCTGCCATCCTCCGCAATCCGGTAGCGCCGGGTGTCCGGGACGTGGTCGCGGTCGAGGGAGCTGGGGAACCTGGACAGGTAGGGGGCCTGCGTCAGGGCTGCGGCGGTTCCCGCTCGGCGCCGGTCCAGGGTAGGGCCGGCCAGCCTCAGGGCACTCGCCTCCACCCGTCCCTGGGAGATCGCCACCGTGGCCTGGGTCACTCCCGAGTTCAGCGCCACCACCGCCGACGCGTACTCGCAGGGCTCGCGGAGGATGAGGTGGGGCCGCCAGGACCGGACGGCCTGCTCCATAGCCGGCGGAAGCGCCGCCACCTGCGGTCCCGGGAAGGGCCGGCTGTCCACCAGGCGCCCGCGCCGGCGGGGTGTGGCAGAGGCGAACTCCGCCCAGATCGCGCCGATCGCGTCCGGCGGGGGACCATCACCGAGGCTTACGGCGATCCCCGCCGCCCCCGCCCGGGTGCCGGTGGACTTGGTGATCACCAGCAGTGGTTCGTGGCCGTCCGCCCGGGCTGCGGCGCCGAAGGGAAGCAGCGGGTCGACGTGTCCCGGCCGTCGGGTGGACGGCCAGGAGCAACCTCATGGCAGTTGTCGCCGCGCTCTCAGCTCAGCCGCCCCCGGAGTCCGCCTGCTCCAAGCGGCGGTAGGCGTCCCGCTCGGCCTCGGGCATCGGGGTGCGCGTGGAGGGGCTGACCCGCACCCGCAGGTACAGGTCACCGGCGGTTCCCCCCGATTGCAGGGAGGGGATGCCCTTGCCTGGGACCCGTAGCGTGCGGCCGCTGGCGGTCCCCGGGGGGATCGTCACCTCCAACCCGCCTCCCGCCGGATCGCGGGTGGCGACGCGTCCTCCGAGCGCCGCGCGGTAATCCCGCACCGGGAGGTCGGTGTACACGTCACGGCCGCGAACCTCGGTACCCGGGTCCAGTTCCAGGTGGACCCGGAGGTAGAGGTCGCCTCGGGCCCCGCCGTGGGGGCCGGCCCGGCCCTCGCCGCTCACCCGTACCCGAGAGCCCTCGGTGACGCCCCGGGGGATCGTCACCTTGAGGCTGCGCCGCCTGGTCTGGCGGCCCGTCCCCAGGCAGGTGGGGCAGGTCTTCACCTCCACCTTGACCGCCGTCCCGCCTCCGGCCGCCTGGTCGGCCACGTGGCCGGTTCCGTGGCAGGTGGGGCATTCCTCGTCGATGGAGAGCTGCATGGTCCGGTCGCTCCCGGTGGCCGCCTCTCGCAGGGTGACCTCCACCCGGTGCTCGGAGTCCTGACCGCGCCGGGGAGCGTTCTGCTCCCGGCGCAGCCGCTCGAGCTCGATCTCCACCAGGGGGTCCGGCCCCGAATCCGCACCCCGGTTGCCGAAGAAGGTCTCGAAGAAGTCGCTGAACCCGCCGAAACGGGCACCGTGCTGGGGCTGCTCGAAGGGGGGTGGCTGCGGTCGCCGCGCCTGGGCCCGCTCCACCTGCTCCCAATCGGCACCCAGCCGGTCGTACTTGGCCCGCTTCTCCGGGTCCTTGAGGACCTCGTAGGCCTCGTTGACCCGCTTGAACCTCTCCGTGGCCCGGGGGTCCTTGTTCACATCGGGGTGAAGCTCCCGGGCCAGCTTGCGGTAGGCGGAGCGGATCTCCTTGTCGGTGGCGGTGCGGGCCACTCCCAGGGTGGTGTAGTAGTCGCGGAACTCCACAGTTCCAAGGTACCGCCTCCAGCCTCGCGGCGAAACCACCGGCTCCGCACTTCCCTGAAGTAAGATCGCCCCAGGTGGCGGGCGCCAGGATCGCGGTGGGCACCTCTGAGCTCCGGATTCACGGGCAGGACCGGTTCCTGGTGGACTCGGAGCTTGGGCTGTTCGCCGTCTTCGATGGCGTCGGCGGGGTGGAGGGCAGCGAACGCGCCGCCGAGTGTGCCGCGCAGGAGCTGCCCCAGCTGTGCCACCGGCTTCCCGGGGAGCCGCTGGAGCGGCTGGCCCGGGCGCTGACCGTTTTGAGCTCGAAGATCGCCAGGCTCCAGCTCGGGGCGACCACCGTGACCGCCCTCTGGCTGGTGGGTGAGGCCGGCTGGTGGATCTCGGTCGGGGACTCCCGCCTCTACCGTCTCCGCGGCCGGGAGCTGGTGCAGCTGAGCCGGGACCAGGGCGAGGGGAATCTGCTCGACTCAGCCCTCGGGTTTCCCGAACCCGAAGGCCTGCTGACCCGCCAGCGCGGACGGCTGGACCTGCAGGCCGGGGACCGCATGGCACTGGTCACCGACGGGGTTACAGGTGATTTCCCCCCGGACATCCTCCGACCGGAGGAGTTGGCGGCGGCCCTCTCCCGCTCCTCTGTCCAGATGGCCGCCGAGGCGCTGGTGGCAGCGGGCCGCAAGTGGGACGACCGCACCGCGGTGGTCCTGGACTGGCTCGCGCCTACGAGCGCGCGGGCTCCGGCTCCAGCTCCGCGCGCAGGGCCAGGACGGCGGCCCTCAGATGAGGCAGGAGATCGCCGTCGGCCCCGATGAGGGGCCCCTCGAGGATCAGGCGGGCCAGCTCCTTCCCGGGCCCGGCGGGGGACCGGCGGATCAGACCCACCCGGCCTGGGCTCGGTCCGGCCAGCGTGAGGCGGCGATCGGGGACGAAGCTTCCCGCCGAGTCCCACGCTCCCTCCTCGCTCACTGGCGCCCCAGCGCTCCCGACCCTGCCTTGCTGGTAGAGGATGAGCTGGGACCAGCGGCAGTCCAGGACGGTCTCTGTGTCCTCGGCGAGCCCGAAGGCTGCCAGGTGCAGGTCGAGCAGGGAGCTGCCGGGCGGCGCGGAGAGCGACCAGAGGGGGAGGCTGGCCACCAGCCGTGGGTTGACCTCAATGCACCATGGGTGCCCTCTCGGATCCACCACCAGGTCCACCCCGAATATCCCCCTATGGCCGAGCTCCCGGAGCCACTCGCCGGTCTGCTGGGCCACCTGGGCCACCGCCTCCGCTCCCGGTACCGGGGAGCTGAAGTCATTGCCGCAGGATCCCAGTGGGTGCGGGGTGAGCTCGGCAAGGCCGGTGAGCTGGAGGCTGGGGGGGCCCAGGGCCACCCTTTCCTCGAGGGCCACCCCGGTCACCGTCACCGGCGTCCCCTCCATGAACTCGGCCACCCGGCAGGGGTGGCCCGCAAACCTGGCGATCAGCTCATCCAGATCGGAGGCGTCCTGGACCAGATAGGTAGCGGCCCCGGAGTATCCCCGGGCCAGCTGGAAGACCGCCCGCCCAAGATGGGAGGCGGAGTGCAGGAGATCGGGGCCGGCGACCCCCGACATGCTCCTAGGCACCGGGATCCCCCGGGCCCGGGCGGCATCCTGGAAGTGGGCCTTGTTCTCCAGCCGGCGGGCGACCTGGGGATCGCTGTTGGCACTGGGGACACCGAGCTCAGTGAGCCGCCGTCGGGCGGACGCGGACCCGGTCCAGAGGACCACCGCCGAGGCTTCCCGCTGCAGCCTCCACCCGACCTCGGGAAGCTCCAGGAGCGAGCGGCCGGCCCGGCCCCCGCCCGGGACCACCGTAAGCCGATCGGGGTCCGCCGCAAGGCCCGCATCGCTGGCCGCCAGGACCGCCAGCCGGGAGCCCAAGGCGGCCACCGGGTCGGGGGCGACATAGAACACCCGTCCACCGGTCACCGACCTTCCTCCCGACTGAACCCCGCCAGTTCGAGGATTGCGTCCAGCTCGGCGGGCGTGTCCGCGGTCGGGGCGAGGGGGGTGGGGGAGGGGGTGAGATCCAGCTGCCATCCTGCTCCGGTCAGCACGACCACCGTTCGCCCCCCGGCCCCCCGGGACCAGGAGGAGGCGGCGGCCAGTGCCGCCAACCCCTCCCACGAGGTCTCCAGCCCGCACCGCCGGGCGGCGGCTCGCGCCTCCGCCAGCTGCCCTGCACCCACCCGCCAGCCACGTCCCCCAGTGCCCATCACCTCCCGGCGGAGGATGGGGGAGAGCCGGCTGCGGTGGGTCCCCAGCTCGCCCACCGAGGCCGGCTCGAGGGGCGGCTGGCCCCGGTACCAGGGGCGGGTCAGCTCACCTCCGGGCGCCCCTTCCACGGGGTGCACCTGGGGGGGGATGCCGCTCTCCCGCCAGCCCTGGCAGAGCCCGAGGGCGGTGGCGCCGCTCGAGCTGTACACGAATACCGCCGACCAGGGTCCGGCCGGAGCCAGCTCAGCGGCGAGCGCGCGGTAGCCGAGAGGCGCCAGTTCGTTGGTCGAGCCACGGAGGTCGGCCATCCCCCAGCCCCCCACGGCGTGGTGCAGCAGAGCCACCGGGTGGTGGCTGGCCACCACCGTCTCGCCGGTCTCCAGGAGGCGGCGCAGCTTCACCTCCGGGGTGACGGGGGACACCAGTGCCAGAAGACGGACCCTGTGGGCGCTGGCCCGGCGGGCCAGCGCCAGGGCGGCGTTGCCCGAGGAGCTGATGACCGCGGCCGATTGGCCCCGGGCGGCCATCCCCGCCAGCATCCGCTCGGCGCTGCGGCCCTTGTGGGAGCCATCGGGCGAGAGGTCCTCCCGCTTCAACCAGAGCTCCTCGATTCCCAGCAGGGATCCCAGCTCGGGAGCCGGCTCCAGCGGGGTCGGGAACGGGGAGGGTGGGGGTTTCGCTAAATTGGGAGGCGCGGAGTGCCCGCCGCCGGGCTCAGCCGCGGCCACGCAGGAGATTCCATATGGCCGACCAATCCGACCGCTGCTGCCCCGACTGCGGCGCCGACCTGGACCTCCTGGGGGACGAGGAGGTGGGGGCGCTGGTGGACTGTCCCAACTGCGGGGCCGTCTTCGAGGTGGTGGCGACAGCCCCCTTCACACTGGCTCCCTTCGTGGACGAGGAGAAGTAGGCCCACCCCTGAGGGCCCGCCGGTAGCCTCCCGCTCCGTAGTGGGCGGAGAAGAAACCGGGGCAGGCAGGCGAGAGGAGCACGGCGTCCCCCGGGCGGGCTAGAGAGCGGGCCGCCTGGACCGCCTCCTCCAGACTTCCCATCTCCCGTACCAGCGCCGCGCCGCCGCTCCGCCGCACCGCCTCCAGCAGCCGCGCCGACCCTGATCCGGGCAGCAGCAGCACCTGGCGCACCTCGCGCCCCACCAGACCGGCAAGCTCATCGAAGGGGATGGACTTGTCCTCACCCCCGCAGATCAGGACAACCTCCCGCGCCAAGGTCCGGACCGCGGCCAAGGTGGACTGGGGAGTGGTGCTGGAGAGGTCGTCGAAGTAGTCCACGCCTCCCTGCTGCCAGACCAACTGAATGCGGTGGGGGAGGGGGCGAAGCTCGGCCAGCGCCCGCGCCGCCTCTGGGAGCTGGGGCCAGAGGACCCCGTCCGAGGCAGCCAGCATGGCCAGTGCCGCCCGGACGTTGGCCCGGTTGTGCTGGCCGGGCAGGCGCAGGCCGTCCAGCTCCAGCACCGCCTGACGCTCCGATCCGCGGCGGACCACCGCCCAGCCGTCCTCCTCGAAGCACCCGTCGCTCTCCCCCAGCCCGGCCTCCTCCTTTGCGAACACCACCTGGCGGACCCCCCGCGGCAGGGAGCCGGTCGCCCGGCTGACCGGATCGTCGGCGTTGCGGACCCCGACCTCACAACCGGGAAGCTCAAAGATGCGCCGCTTGCAGGCCACGTAGCCGTCCATCCCCCCATGCTCCTCCAGGTGGTTTTCGGTGATGTTGGTGATGCAGCCCAAGCGGGGGGCACGATCCATCTGCAGCAGCTGACGGTTGGAGATCTCCAGCACCAGCCACCCCTCGCCGGCCGCGTCCCGGGACACCGCCTCCAGCGCCTGCTGGTTGTGGCGGTCGTTGCCGGCCAGCCACACCAGAGGAGCGATCGCCCTCAGCCCCCGCGCCACCAGCGCCGAGGTGGTCGACTTGCCGTGGCTTCCGGTGACCCCCAGCACCGGACCGCGGCAGAGGTCCAGGTAGGCCTGGATCAGGGAGTAGAAGGGGACGCCGCGCTCCCGTAGCTGGTGCAGCTCGCGGTTTCGCGGGTGCAGAAACCAGGCCTGGGTGGGCAGCACCAGGCTGCTCTCCGCGATGCCCTGCAAATACCGCTCCCCGAGGTGGAGTTCCCCCAGGCCGGCGAGCAGGCCCTCCAGGTGTTCCCGGGCGGCCTCGACGCCCATGCCGGCGTGCGCGAGCCGGTGGGCCTTGGCGAGCTCTGGGAGGTCGGGGCTGAGGTCGTGTCCCACCACCCGGGTGAAGCCAGCCGCCAGAAGGAAGTGGGCCATCTCCCCTCCCTCCACACTTCCCACCCCGATCACGTCAACCCGCCGGTCCAGAAGGCCCTGCAGCCGCGAGGGTACGCGCAGGGGGGCGGCTGCCTGGGGGCGCTGCGTGGCGGCGGGAAGCATCCCCCCAGGTTAACCGTGACCATTCACGGGGGTGGCCAGGGGGTGGGATAGGCGGCTGCGGCTGGCCAGAGTCGGCGGGCTGGCCGTAGGGGCGTTGCGCGGCCATGAGACGGGCGCGCCGCACCGGGCTGGAACGGCGACGGGTTGCCCGCCCCAGGAGAGTAGGAGTCGGTTCCCAACCGGGCTTCCGCCCTAAGCCCGACCCCTGTCAACCATGGAAACCCGCACCTGTCTCCGTCGGGTGCATTCGGTTCGGTAGCGGCGTTCTCCGAACTAGAGCCGCACCCTGTGGATGGCTGATGCCCAAGGTTCGACGTCTCCTCGGGTCAGGTCCGGATTGGACCCTCGGCGTCGGGCGAGCTCCGCGACCAACCGCTGGATGGGAATGATCGCGACAAATGGACGCAGGAGGTATTCCACGTCTGCGAAGGGAAGATCGGCCGCGGCTGGACCGGCCTCCAGGACCGCCACGCCGAGCTCGAGGAGGAGGGCTGTCAGGTCCCGCGCGCGTCCCCCGTCGTCGCGGCCGGGCTTGATCACGATGGCGCCCATTCGGGGGTCGAAGGCCGCTGGGGTTCCGTGCAGAGCGAGCTCCTCGGACATCCCCTCCGCGTACAGGTAGCAGCCCTCCTTGATCTTGAGGGCGGCCTCGTCGGCAGTTATCTCGTCTATCCCGTAGCCGGTGACCAGCAGCGGCTCCCGGTTGATGAGGCGGCTCAGGATCTCCACCGGAGCGGGCAGGGCGAGTGTCTCCCGGATTCCGTCGGGAATCCCGGCCAGGATCTTGGAAAACTCGCCGTCATCTAGCATCCGAGCAATGATCTGCCCGAGGACCGCCAAGGCCGTGAGGTAAGAAACGGAGTGAGTGCTGGCCCGCTCGTCAGGCCCGGTCCTCAGGATGTGGTCCCCCCCGGGGTTGGCAGCCCCCAGCCCCGTGACCGTGACGGTGGTGGCTCCTGCGGCTCGCGCTCGCGCCAGCAGATCTCCGGGGAAGCGCTTGGTGCCGCGGTGCGAGACGACCACAATCTGGTCGCCCATGGTGAACCGGCCGTGCAGCGCCAGCTCGTGGGCTTCCACCGCTGCCGGCCGTATTCTCCCCAGAGAGAGTTCTGCCACCCAGTAGGCGGCTACCCGGCAGGCGTGCAGCGATGTCCCGATCCCGGAGAACAGCACCGGGCGAGTTGGATCGAGAGCAGGGACTCCGGGGCAATCGAGAGCGCGCCTGACGGCATCGGCTTGACCCGCTACCTGCTCGTCGTAGGCGAAGCTGCGCACGTGAGTGCCCTCCTGCTGAATGCTCTGCGGCCCCCAGCTTAACCGCGGTCATTCACGGGGAAAGACAGAGGGGGGTGAGCGGGATGGGGTGGGCGGCCGCGGCGGGCGCGAGCACGGGACGGGTGCGCCGGACGGGGCTGGAGCGGCTTGCCGGGTGGTCCAAGGGCAGGCGGTTCTCCCCGTGGGCATGGGCCCGCATGAACCGGTCCAGCTCCCCGTCGAGCTTGGCGACCCGCCGCCGCAGGAACTGGTTGTCCCGTTCCACCGGGTCTGCTGGCGGCCGCCCCGTGGGCTGGGCCAGCGCCTTCAGGCCCCCTCGGTCCCGTTGTTTGCGCCAAAGTGAGATCAGTGAGCTGTACAAACCCTCCCGACGCAACAGGGCTCCCTTGCCCTCTCTGTCCAAGCTCTCGTACTCGGCTAGGATCCCCGCCTTGTACCGAGCGCTGTAGGTCCGTGCCGGCTTGGCTCGAGCTGGCACCTCCGGGTCCGGCCGCTCTTGCCCAGCCCTACTCCGCTGGGATCCAACCTCCGGCCCTTGGTTCCTGGTCACGGTCATCCTCGTTCTCCTTGGACGCCCTCTCGATGCAGACTTTCAACCCTGCACCTGGCTCACCAAGGGTAGACACAGAGCGCAACCTCCCGGCGATCGCCGAACTGTTACGGCTCGACTGGAGCAGGCGCTCGCAGGTGGCCAAGCGGGTGCGCCGGGCGCTCGCCGTCATGGTGGCTAACGACCCCCGGTACAAGGCGTGCCTCGTAAAGGGACGGCTGCCCGGGATGTGGCGCCTTGAGGCGAGCCGCACCCAGCTGCTGGCAGGTGGCGTCCCTACTAGTCCCTTGCCCCCTCCGGTCATGGCGGCCTGGCGGCTCGCGTACGGCACCAGGAGCCCCTCCAAGAAGCAGACGGCAGTCCTCACCCAGCTGACCGCCCGGCGTGGCTCGGCCTGGGTCACATCCCGGCTCAGGGCAGAGTATCCAGACCCGTTCGGCGCGCTCCTAGAGCTGGATCAGGCCCAGCGCCACTCCGACAACGAGGCGCTCGTGACCAGGGAGCGGGCCCGGGACCAGGAGCGGCAGGCCGAGGCCATCGGCTTCCAGAGCCTGGGGCAGCTCCTGAATAAGCTACGGCTCCCAGAAGGGTAGGAGCTCCGCTCCGAGACCCTCGCCCAGGGTAGGGAGTTTCAGACCCCGAGGTAGGGAGTTTCAGACCCTAGGTCGAGATCAAAAAGCGGGGGTACCGTCGTATCTACCGTCGTAAGACTCGCTGCGGCGAGACTCTCTTGTGGAAAACTGACCTCACGCCCTCCTCAGAACCTCCCTGGCCTCCTTCCGCGATCCCGAAGGAATCCGCGCCAGACGTCCCTCACCGCTGGCGGTAGACGTCGCGGCGGCGGCCTAGAGTCAGGACCAGCACCAGAAGCCGATCATCGTGCACCTGATAGAGCACGCGGTAGGCACCTACGCGCAGGCGCAGGAGTCCAGGAAGACCCTGGAGCGTCTTGGCTCCGGCCGGCCTTGGCTGCTCCGCCAGGCCCGCCAGGGCGTTGATCAGGCGCAGCTGCACAGCACGCTCGAGCCTCTCCAGCTGGCGGCGGGCAGCCGGCCGCAGACGGACCTCGTAGGCCTGAGCAGACAATCAGCTTCCCGCTGGACTCAGCGGGTTCGGGGCGGGATCCCGAGAGCAGCGCGGATCTCGGCCAGAGGGACGTCAAGACCAGGTTCGGCCAGCGCGAAGGTGGCCTCAGCCACATCCTCGGCATCTTCGGCGGCCTCAATGGCCTCCAGAACTTCAACGGGCACCAGCGCCGCCACCCGGCGACCATGCCGGGTGAGATAGACCATCTCCCGCCCGTACTGGACCTGATTCACCGCGTCGCCCAGATGATCACGGGCCCGGCTGACCGCAAGCTCTTCCATACCTACGGATTGTACAAAATGGGGAGTTTGGATGCTCGACGGACCTGAGGGACGGCTCCCTTGACCACTCCTACTTCATATCGAGCGGGGAGTCGACTTTCCACGGACGCGATCTCAGCTGCGACCAGTCAAAGTGTGTCTCGCTCTGCCTGGGGCTGGTCTACGAGCGTCCAGCCGGGCTCCAGCTCCACGCGGGGCTCGGGAGCAGTTTCCGCAGGCTCGAGTTCAGCCTCCGGCTCCAAAGCCGGCTCGGCCGGGGCCGCAGCGGCCAGCTCCGCCTGCTGGAGGAGGGTTGAGGCAGCCACGGCGGGGTGGGCCTCGGCCCAGCGGGCAGCCAGGGCCTGGAGGGCCGCCTGGGTGTCCCCCTCGGGGGTGTCGAGGCTGCTGGAGTCGGTGATCACCACCGAGGTCTCCCGGGCCCTCGTCACCCCCACGTAGCCGGTGGTCCGGTCGGTCTGCCAGCCGCCGCCACAGACCAGAACCTCGGTCACGGTCCTCCCCTGGGCGCGGTAGAGGTGCTGGGCGTAGGCGAGGTCGAGGGCGGGGAGGTGCTCCTCATCCACCACCCAGTCGCGGTCCCGGAGCCGCACGGTCACGGCGTGCTTCTTGGGGTCGGTGGCGACCACCATCCCGGTCTCGCCGTTCTCCACCCGGCGGACCGGCCTGCCGGTGGGCCGGCCCGTGGGCTTGACCCCGTGCACCGGGCGGGTGGTGACCACCAGGTCGCCCTCGTACAGGAGGAGGGAGGAGCCGTCCTCGAGATCGGCGGCCAGCTCCCGCTGGCGGCCTCCTCTCACCTCCACGGGCTCTCCCCGGAGCTCACCCTTCCCGAGGCGGGCGGCCTGGGCCCTCCGGTTGAGATCCCGGACCTCGGCCCGGGTGCCGTCGAAGGGCGCCCCGCGGTCGTGGTCGTCGACCTGGACAGCTGGGCGGAGGTCGAGGCACTCCTGGGCGAGGAGTGAGCCGGGGGAGTTATTCCATGTGGCGCTGCAGGAGCCCAGTCCCGCTGGACGTAGCTACCCGGTCGCTGGCGGTCCAGGGGGAATGAACTGAGGCACCGGGGGGTCCACCACCCGGAAGTTGACGATCCGCTGGGCCTCGTGGCTGTCGATGGTGGCCCGTGCGTGGTAGGGCCCGGCCTTGGGGAACTGCATCATGATCGGGAGGGCGAGGAGGGCGCGCTGCTCCATGCCAGGCGGAGCCTGGGGCGGCCGGCCCACGACAAGCTGGGCCTGGAGCTGGACCAGGGGATGGTTGTCGTCATCCTCGATCGCGACTCGGACAGAGAGCGGCTCGTTGGTGTCGTTCCAATCGATGAGGAAGCCGGCGGCGAGAGCAAAGCGAGAGGGAGGCGCGGTGGCTGCCTCTGTTCCCGTGGCCACTGGCCGGCCGATGAAGGTCAGCCCGGCCCCCAAGGTGTAGAGCTTGCCGTCAGGCGCGACCTGGGCTGCGTCGCAGAGGATCAGGAAGTCCACTTCGGTTGGCAAGGCCGCGCCCTCTTTGTATGCTGTGGCGAATACCACGGTATGCTAGCACACGGGGAGTGGCCGTGCGGATAGTCGAGTTCGAATGGGACGACAACAACCTGGCCCACCTTGGTGAGAAGGGGATCGAGCCAGAGGACGTGGATGCTATGCTGGCTGCTCGTATTACAGTCGTCAGGAACAAGCGGGAGAGACCTGGGCTGTACAGGTTCGTTGGCCGGGGCAGGGGGGGTAGGTTCTTGACCGTGGTCGTGACCAGGACCGCCGACCCGGGCCGCTGGCGGCCGGTCACCGGGTGGGACAGCAGCCAGGAGGAGCGAAGAAGGTATGGCGAGTGAAGTCGATGAAGTGGAGCAGGTGGTCACGCCCAGCCCGTCCGGGATGACGGTCTTCTCGGCGCGTTTGCCCGCCGAGGAGCTGGGGGCTCTCCGCAGGGAGGCGGCTCGCCGGCAGATACCGGTGTCGGAACTGATCCGCGTCGCGGTGCGTGCCTACCTTGCCCCTCAGCCCGCCGTCATATCCCTCTCGGCCGTGGCGCAGCCGGGCACGGATCTGACCATCTTCAGCGAGGTCCCCATCTGGGCCGGTGGGCGGGTGGCCCACACTGCGTTCCAGGCGAGGATCGAATCGCAGGACAAGGCCACCAAAGCGACCCTTCTCGCCAGCTGACCGGGACCTCAGGGCATAGGACCGGGCGCGCGGGCTGCTGGTTCAGGGTGCAGCCAGCCCGCGAATGGCTGGGTTCGCTCTGGATCGACCAGCTGGACTCGAGCCGGCGCGTACTGGCCGACCAGGGCCCAGGCGGAACCTGGAGGCCCGGACCGCCAGGCGCTGGCGGGGACAGCTGGCTGCTCGACCCAGCCGTGGGTGGTGCTCCGGCCGGTGTCGGAGCGCAGCCGGCCGGGGCGGCTGCTCTGGCTCTCGGAGGTGGTGGTCTGGGGGATGAACTCCCGGCCCGCCAGCACCTCCAGGGTGCGCAGGGTCTCGGCATCCGCCAGGCCGGGGAGGATGAGCTTGGCGCCAGCCAGGGTCAGGAAGCTCTGGGCGGCGGCTCCGCCCCACCTGTCCTGGGCCTGGCGGAGGTCCTGGAGGGCCACCAGGGTGACCACGTTCCTGCCCCCGCCCTCGGCCAGCATCCGGGGGAGGCCAGGGAGGGGGCAGATGGTGGCCGCCTCGTCCAGGGCGCAGAGCCAGGGGTTGCTCAGGGCTCCTCCCTCCTGGTCGCTGAGCTGGCGGGCGGCCTCGCGCACCTCCTCCACCAGCCCCACCACCAGGGGCGCGCCGTCGGTGGGGGCGTCCGAGGGGGAGACCACGTACACGGTGTGGGCGGCATAGAGGAAGTCGTACGGGTCGAAGGGGAGAACGGGCTCGGCGTCGGCCAGCCGGCGGACGGCCTCGGTGTCGAAGGGGGAGAGCACCCCCTGGGCGGCGGACCAGATGCTGCCCCGCTCGCGCTCCGGGGTGCGCAGCAGCCCCTCCAGCACCGCCTCGGCGGCAGGAGCCTCACAGAGAGCCTGCATGGGCCCCGCCCTCTGGGCGTGGACCCAGGAGCAGAGGGTGGCCAGGTCGCGGCCGCCACAGGCGGCGGCGTGGAAGGACACCGCCACCAGCTGGGTGGCCCGGGTGCGCCAGTGGGAGGCGTTCTCCACTCCGCCGCCGGCGCTCACGGAGAGGGCCTCGGCCCGGCGGCGGGCGGTGTCCCACTCCCGGCAGCCGCGCAGCGGGGACCAGACCAGCCGGTAGGTGGAGGGGGGCAGCGGGTCCACCACCCCCAGGGGATCGAAGATCCAGGGGATCCCCTTACGGCCCCGCCAGAGGACGGTGGCGTCCAGCACGTCCCGGCGGGTGGAGGTGACCAGCACCGGTCCTGGCCAGGCCGCGACGTTGGGGATGATGACCCCTCTGGTCTTGCCGCTCCTGGGCGGCCCCAGGACGAGGGCCGCCACCTGGGGAGGGGCGGAAACCCATCCCCGGTCCTCCCAGCCGAGGAGGATCCGCCAGGGGGCTGGCTCCCCCTCCGGCGGCTTTGACGCCCAGGAGCGCCTGGCAGGCGGCGGCGCCCAGCGGCGCACCGACAGCCAGCCAGCGAGCCCGACACCGAGCCATATGAGGGTGTAGGGCATGTAGGCCACCGGGCCACCGCTGGCGAAAACGGAGATGGTGCCCCAGCCGAACCAGACGGCGGCCAGCGCCTCGCGCCAGCGGCGCGCGAGCTGCCCGGGCAGGAGGCGGAGGAAGCGGACCGCCGGGACCATCAGGCGGAGCCGGGCTCGGCGTCCCGGTGGGCGCGGGCGGCGACCTGGGCTCTCACGAACTCAGCGAACTCCGGGACGGGGACGGGGTCATCCCAGGGGGCATCGGGCGGGGGGTGGCGGCCCTGGTGGCCGAGAAGTGCCTCCCAGTCGCGCTGGAGAGCGGCCAGTCCCACGGCCCACCAGTCGGCGGCGTCACGGGGGTGAGCGCCTGGGCTGTAGGCGAGGGTCCTCCAGGCCTGTAGGACCGCCAGCCGGTGGACCACCCAGCCGTGGGCGTACCAGCAGGCCGGGACTTCCACGTTCTGCTCCTGGAGCCAGGAGACGAAGGCCTGCAGGTCGGCGTACCGCTGGGCGAGCACGGGCCCTGGGCAGTGATCGAGGTCCCAAGGAGTCGCGGGTGAAGCGGGGGCTGGCCGCATTGCGGGCATGCCGTTCTCCTGAACAGGTGGCGGTCCATTGGCTGGAGACGGTTCCTGGCATTTATCGCCATGAAAGCGTGGAAGTCAAGGGGATGCCCTTCTGTTGCGTGTTCTGGTGAATGTCTGGTAGGTTGCGCGAGATGTAGGGGGGCGGTGGAGCATGAGGGTGAGTGTGCCCCTGCCATCGAGGCGGTGGCAGGCCCTGGGGGGGCTGGTGGCCGCCGGAGCGCTGCTGGCAGCGGTGGCGGGGAGCGAGCCGGTGCTGGCGCAGACGGTCACCGCTCCGGGGTCGCCGAGCGGGGTCACGGCGGTGGCCGGGGAGGCGTCGGCCACGGTGAGCTGGACCGCTCCCAGCAGCGATGGGGGCAGCCCCATCACCTCCTACACCGTCACCGCGAGCCCAGGGGGAGAGAGCACTACCGCGCTGGGCACGTCTCTGGTGACCACGATCGGGGGGCTGCCCGACGGCACGGCGGAGAGCTTCACGGTGACCGCCACCAACAGCGCCGGGACCAGCCCGCCGTCTGCTGCCTCCAACCAGGTGACCCCGGGCCACCCGGGGGGCCAGTACTACCCGCTGACCCCGTACCGGATCTGCGACACGAGGGCGAACAACCCCTCCAACCTCTCCGGGATGAACCTCAGCCAGTGCGAGGGGAAGACCCTGGGCCCTGGGGGGAGCCTGACCATCCAGGTGGCGGGGACCAACCCCTCAGGGCAGACCAGCGGGGGGGTGCCCAGCAGCGGGGTCTCGGCGGTGGTGCTGAACGTGACGGTGACCGACACCACCGCCCCCTCCTACCTCACGGTCTGGCCGGCGGGAGCCACCCGGCCCACGGCCTCGACCCTCAACTGGGTGGGCGGGGAGACGGTGCCCAACCTGAGCCAGGTGGCGGTGGGCACGGGTGGGGACGTGAGCTTCTACAACGACCAGGGCCAGGCGGACCTGGTGGTGGACGTGGAGGGGTATGTGCTGCCCAGCCCCACCGGGCAGTCCGGTCTGTTCACGGGGCTGACCCCGTACCGGATCTGCGACACGAGGGCGAACAACCCCTCCAACCTCTCCGGGGTGAACCTCAGCCAGTGCGAGGGGAAGACCCTGGGCCCTGGGGGGAGCCTGACCATCCAGGTGGCGGGGACCGATCCCTCAGGGCAGACCAGCGGGGGGGTGCCCAGCAGCGGGGTCTCGGCGGTGGTGCTGAACGTGACGGTGACCGACACCACCGCCCCCTCCTACCTCACGGTGTGGCCGGCGGGGGCTGCCCAGCCGCTGGCCTCGAACCTCAACTGGTCGGGAGGGCAGACGGTGCCCAACCGGGTGATCATCCCGGTGGGGACTGGGGGGGAGGTCAGCTTCTACAACGACCAGGGCCACGCTGACCTGGTGGTGGACGTGGGGGGCTGGTTCACCGACGGCAGCCAGGCTGGGACCCCGGGTTCGTACTTCACCGGCGGGCCACCGCAGCGGATCTGCGACACCCGGGCGGGCAACCCCTCGGGGCTCTCGGGTGGGGCGGAGCAGTGCCTGGGGAAGACGCTTGGCCCCGGGGGAACCCTCACCATCCAGGTGGCGGGCCTGGGCGGGGTGGCGGGGGAGGACACGCCGACTCCGCCGGTGGCGGTGGTGCTGAACGTGACGGTGACCGACACCACCGCCCCCTCCTACCTCACGGTCTGGCCGGCCGGGGCGCCCCAGCCGCTGGCCTCCGACCTGAACTGGAGCCCGGGGCAGACGATCGCCAATGCGGTGGTGGTGGCCCTGGGGAGCGGGGGCCAGATCTCCCTCTACAACGACCAGGGCAGCACCGACCTGGTGGTGGACGTGGCCGGGTACGAGTCCGGCACCGATGTGATTCCTCCCAGCACGGTGCCGCTGAACTCCCAGTCGGTGTCGCTCCTCACCGGTGTGGGGACGGGGGAGTCCGGCCTGACCTTCTCCGGCTCCGACTCCCAGCTGGCGGCCCTGGTGTCGGGGGACATAGTCAACAGCGGGGTGACCGCGCTCACCCCCTACGGGCTGCTGGCGCTGGTGACCGGGGTGTCCAGCGGGGGCGCCACCCTGACAACCGTGCCGGCCACCCTCAGCGATGCGCTCCCGCAGGGCAGCTTCGGCCACCAGGGGACGGCCACCAGCTACCTGGCCACCAGTGCGAGCGCGATCCAGCGGCGGGCGGCGCTGCAGCAGAGCCCGGGGCAGAACGGGGACGTGAACCCCGACGAGGCTGCCAGCAACCCCTGTGGCGCCTCTGGGTCGGTGGGGCTGACGGCCACCATCAACCAGTTCCAGGTCACCCCACGGTTCCACATCGGGTGGCAGTTCCCCCTGACGGTGACCGCGAGGTCGTCCCTGCGCCTGGACGAGGGGTACACGGTGGGGCTGACCGCCTCGGCCTCCGCCGGCTGCTCGGCGACCGTGCCGATCGTCCCCACCACCCCGATCGGCACGGAGATCCCCATCGCCGTGGGTCCGATCGTCTTCACCCTCACTCCGACCTACTCGGTGACCGCCGTCTTCTCGGTCTCCGCGGGAGTCACGGCCACGTCCACCATCACCCAGTCCGCCTACCGGCAGGTGGGTTTCACCTACAGCACCTCCAGCGGCTTCTCGCCCAAGGGCTCGAATGGCTGTGACCCACCGGTCCCCTCGGGCACCCCGCTGTGCGCCGAGGTGACGGCGCCACCCTCCCCGGCCGCAGGATCCGTGACTATTTCCGGCGGGCTGGACCTCAAGTTCCTGCTGGCGGTGGACTACGTGCCCGGTGCCGACACCGTGGGGCCGTACCTGGAGGGAGGGGTGGCCCTCAAGGGCACGTTCCAGTCCCAGGCGCCGGTCTGGTCCCTGGGGCTCAACTTCACCGCGGGCGTGGGGTTCGGGATCAATCTGTTCGGGGGAGCGGTGAACGTCAACGCCAGTGCCAGCGTCCTGAACGCGACCCTCACCCTGGCTCACGCAGTGGAGGTCACGACCACCGCCCTGCCCGAGGGGGTGGCCGGTGAGCCGTACAGTGCCCAGCTCAAGGCCAGCGGCGGCTCCACGCCCTACACGTGGAAGTTCCCCTCCGGATCCAGCCCACCGGGCTGGCTGAGCCTGTCCAGTGGCGGCACGCTGTCCGGGACGCCTCCCGTCTCGGCTGAGAACACCTCCCTCCCGGTGATGGTGGCGGTGACGGACAGCACCTCCACGACCGCCACCTCCTCCCTCAGCATCCAGGTGGCAGCACCGGGGCCGCTGGCGATTACCACCATGAGCCCCCTGCCCGGTGCCACCCTGGGGACGGCATACAGCGACACCCTTCAGGCATCCGGGGGGGTCCCCCCCTATTCGTGGTCCGTGACCCCTAGCTCCCTCCCCGCTGGCCTCACCCTGGACCCGTCCACCGGGGTGATCTCCGGCACACCCACTGCGACCGGGACGAGCAACTTCACTGCCACCGTGACCGACAGCACCGGCGCGGCGGTCTCCGCAGCGCTCTCCCTCCAGGTCTCCGCGCCCGCCGAGGCCCTCTCCTGGTCCAGCCCCCTCAGCATCGATTCCAGCGGAGGTAGTCTCCTCTCGGTGTCGTGCCCATCGGCCAGCTTCTGCGTTGCTGTGGACTACCCGGGCAACGCCCTGACCTGGAACGGCAATAGCTGGTCGAGCCCGGTCAGCGTCGACCCCTACAATCCAACTACGGGACTTGGCGGCGCCCTCACCTCGGTGTCGTGCCCCTCGGCGAGCTTCTGCGCCGCCGTGGACGGCTTCGGCAACGCCCTGACCTGGAACGGCAGCTCCTGGTCCAACCCCCTCAGCATCGACCCGAGTGCGGGACTCAGCTCAGTGTCGTGCCCCTCGGCGAGCTTCTGCGCCGCCGTGGATTCGGGCGGGGGAGCCCTAACCTGGAACGGCAGTTCGTGGTCTAGCCCCCTAATCATCGACCCCTACAACCCCGGCATCGGGCAGGGCGATCCCACCTCGGTCTCCTGCCCTTCAGCGAGCTTCTGCGCAGCCGTGGGCGGCTACGGCAGCGCCCTGACATGGAACGGCAGCTCCTGGTCCAGCCCTGTCAGCATCGACCCCGCCACCTCCCTCAGCTCAGTCTCCTGCCCTTCGGCGAGCTTCTGCGTGGCAGTGGACAACGTGGGCAACGCCCTGACCTGGAACGGCAGCTCCTGGTCCAACCCCCTCAGCATCGACCCGAGTGCGGGACTCGACTCGGTCTCCTGCCCGTCCTCAAGCTTCTGCGTGGCCGTGGACTACTCAGGCAACGCCCTGACCTGGAACGGCAGCTCCTGGTCCAACCCCCTCAGCATCGACCCGAGTGCGGGACTCGACTCGGTCTCCTGCCCGTCCTCAAGCTTCTGCGTGGCCGTGGACTACTCAGGCAACG
>JAKATL010000032.1:0-351 GCA_021827985.1 bacterium | reverse complement strand
GGCAACGCCCTGACCTGGAACGGCAGCTCCTGGTCCAACCCCCTCAGCATCGACCCGAGTGCGGGACTCGACTCGGTCTCCTGCCCGTCCTCAAGCTTCTGCGTGGCCGTGGACTACTCAGGCAACGCCCTGATCGGAACCTGAGGGCAGGCAGCCCGGTCGCCCCCCCCCAGTGTCCGATAAGGGGTACTTGGGGGTATCCATTTAGCCGGAGTAAGATTGACGGGTAGTGAGCAGCCCGCGTCCCGGCATCGACTACCCACGCTCCACTGGCGAGTTTCAGTCTTGGTTCCAGACGGACGAGGACTGCTTGGACTACATCGAGTGGTTGCGCTGGCCCCAGGGGTGGAG
>JAKATL010000031.1 GCA_021827985.1 bacterium | reverse complement strand
GCTCCCTCCAATGAGGCTCTTGACGCCCCGCTCGGCCCAGCGGTTCTCACCGCCAAGCTGGGGCCTGCTACCGGGCGCTCCAGGTCCTACCCGGACGGGACTTCCACCCGCTGGTCTGGTCAAGCTTGCAGGACGCACCACGGCCTGGTCGTAACGGCTGGCGGCGCGGGCTCATCGCGGATGCCGATGATGACTTCGGCGCCCGCCTTCGAAGGTGCTGTGGTCTGGGTTCTGGGCGACCCCACCTCGGCCGGCCTGCACGCCGCGACGCTGCGCTTCACCGCCGGCCCGCCAGGCAGCTACGAGTACCTCTGCCCGGTCCCAGGGCATGCCGCCCAGGGCATGGTCGGCACCTTCACCGTGACTGGCTGACCACGGTCTCCGCTGCGTGCCGCCACCTTCACGGCAGGATCAGGCGGTAAGGGCGACCATCATCCCCCCGCACCCAGTGGCTGCTGGCCGCAGCCGCTGACCGAGGCACCTCTCGGTTTCGACGATCGCTACACACACCTTCAGACTCTGACGGCAACCTTCTAGTTCGATCCCGGGCCAAGTTGGCAACTCCGGTAGCGTGTTGAAGAACGCTTCCACTTCGGGTTGAGTCCCTGATAGGCTCGGTTGGGGGTCTGCCCGGCCAGAGGATGGAGATTGATGTGCGTGGCGGTACCTCCCGCCAGGCGACGATGTTGGGTTGGATGGACCCAGGACAGTCCAATCCGGCCAACCACCCGATCCGCAAGATCCGGCCGCTGGCAGAGGCGGCACAGAAGCATCTGGGGACCACTTCCGGGGGGATGTGCGCGCAGATTGGGTCCCCGTCGATCCCCCGGGAGCGGCTGCTGACGAGCCGCCTTCGGACGGCTCTGTACTCGTTCCGGAGTGAGCGCCAGTTCTGCGAGTGGCTGCGGAACGACCCGCTCTTGAAGTGGGTCCTGGGGTGAACGTGGGAGACGAGCCCTTCGACCACTCCAGCTTCGCCAAGAGCCGCAGGCGGCTGCTGGAGCGTCGGGCGAGCCGGGGGGTCTTCGAGGCGGTGGGGGGTGGGCCCGGCGATACCTGCTCACATCCAGCCACTTCACGGTGGACCGGAAGCTGCTGGAAGCGTGGGCTCGGTGAAGTGCGTGCGGCCGCCGGAACAGGATCACGGTCCGCCGGACCACGACGGCTACGCCGCCAGCAACCCGGATGTCGACTTCAAGGGCCAGCGCCAGAGCACTTAGACCCACTGCTCCAGGACCGACACGGAAGCCATGATGGCCCGCAAGGAGCTGGGCAGGGAGACCAAAATGTGCCTTACGGTGCGCGGGCTGATCGAGTAGCGCCACAGGCCGGTCTTCGACCTTGAACCGACCCGGGCGAGCGGGACCTGCGAGCGGGAGGCCGCCCTAGTGATGCTGCGGCGGCGTCTCACCCGGAGGGTGGACAGGGTGTGCGACCCCGATGACCTCCTCCAAGCGCGTGAAGAGTTGCGGGTCGCCCCCCATGTGGCCCGGCGGGAGAGGTACTGGGGCAGTGCACTCTTGGCCCGGCTGGCGACCACCCCAGGCTAGCAGAGAGTCAGGGGAAGCGCGGGGAGGAGATCTTCAGCTGGACCAAGACTGCCGGAATGGGCAGAAACCTCTGCCACAAGGGGGCGGAACGCAACTGGCTCTGGGAGGAGATGATCATGGCGGCCTACGACCTGGTCCGGTTGGGCCAGCTGGCGGGGCAGCCACTTGAGGGGCACAGACTACAGCCCGACCGCCCTGCCCGCAGGGCTTCCGGGTCCCGCTCGGGCGGTCTCGCGGACCGTCCGCACCCGGCGGATTCCGGGGAATCTCACTTCGCGAGGGCACTCCGCAGGTCCGATTCCGAGGTCACCCTCGGCCACTTGAGCAACGCGTGGCCTCCCCTGGCCATTCCTGGCGCCCAATCAGGCCGTCGGACGATCGACTGGCCCCTACTGACCACGTGTGGCCGCGGATCCAAGCGATCTTGAAGTTCGGGGGGCCCACCTGGACCCATGCACTTCCAAGCGGAGGATAGCAGCGATCTCGCCGCGTGGAGATCCGGCTCCTCGCGGGCTCACCGGCGCGCCGTACAGCGTCCCCGGACGCCATGATGAGCAGGTGACCGTCGACGGCTCGATACCCTCGCGGACCGAGGTCATCCGGGGGCTGACGCACCCCCCCTGGCGCGACCGGCGCTTCTGGGTGGTGCAGCTGCTCATCCTTGTGGTGGTCCTGGGCCAACTCGCCCTCAACCTTGCCCGGAGCCAGCTCCCGCTGGGGATTCCGGTCTCTGTACTCAGTGGGCTGATCGTGGTCCCGGTTGTGTACGCCGCACTCAGCTTCGGTCTCGGAGGGGCTGGTGCCACCGCCGCCTGGGGGATCCTCCTCATGGTGCCCAACCTGGTGCTGGCGCCAGGGGCAGAGTCGCGGTGGGTTAACGGGACGCTGCTCCTGCTCGCGGCGGCCGGCGCCGTCGCCGTCGGACAGCGGGTGGACCGCGAGTTGGTGGCGCGGCTTCGCGCCGCCCAGGCGGTCGAGGCCCACAGTGCCGCCGAGGCGCGGTACCGCGCACTCTTCGAGGCCAGCTCCGCCCCGACCCTGGTGGTGGGAGCGGACCAGCTGGTTCGAGAGGCGAACCCGGCTGCCGAGGAGCTTTTCGGACACGGCGTCTCCGGGCGGCGTCTGGAGTCCCTGCTGGACCCGGCCGCGGCGCGGGGCCTGCTGGACCAGGTGCCTCCACGAACGGTGTCGGTGGCCGACCCCCGGGGGATGATCCGCTCCCTCCAGCCGCTCTCCACGCTGGTGACCGAGCGCGGTGGGGAGCCGCTTCTCCAGGTGATCCTCCACGACCTCACAGAGGATCAGGAGCGGCAGCGCCGAACTGAGGCCTACGCATCCCAACTGCTCCGGGCCCAGGAGGAGGAGCGGCGCAAGGTGGCTCAGGACCTGCACGACGAGCCCCTCCAGGCGCTGATCTACCTGCTCCGCCGACTCGACTTCCTGACCGAGTCCGAGGGCCTCTCCGGTGGGGTCCGTGAGCACCTGGAGGCCTCTCGAAAGGTGCTGGCCGCGGTGATCGACGAGCTCCGCCACATGGCGCAGGGATTGCGCCCCTCCGGGCTCGACGACCTCGGCTTGGGGCCGGCGCTGCGGCAGCTGACCCAAGAGTTCGCCGCGCGCTCAGGGGTGGAGGCCCGGCTCCACCTGCGCGGAGAGATCTCCGGGCTCGACCCGGAGCTGAGCACGGCCGTCTTCCGCATCGTTCAGGAGGCGCTCAACAACGTGGAGCGCCACGCCGGCGCCCACAGTGCAGAGGTCACTGTCGAGGTGCTGCCGGTATCGGCACTGGTGCGGGTCCGCGACGACGGGCGGGGCTTCGACCCCAAGGCGGCCACCTACGGCCTGGGGATCCTGGGCATGGAGGAGCGCGCCGAGTTCCAGGGCGGGCGGCTGGAGATCCGCGGGGAAGCGGGTCAGGGCACCACGGTCACGGCTCGCCTTCCCCGTGCCGGCAGAGCGGGCCCGGCCGCCGGGAGCCCCCGGGATGTACAGCCAATCTCCTAGGCCAAGTAGCCTGGGACGCTGATCAAAGGGGGGCGCGATGGCGGGTCAGGATTGGGAGGGTGACCGGGGACCGAGCTTCTGGCTCAGTCAGGATGACTACTACCCGGCCCAGCTGCTCAAAGGCCGGATGCGAGCTGACGTCGCGGTGGTAGGCGGTGGCTTCACCGGCCTGTGGACCGCCATCGCTCTCAAGCAGGGCAATCCGCGGCTGGATGTCTGTGTGCTCGAGCAAGAGGTGGTGGGCTACGGCGCCAGCGGGCGCAACGGCGGCTTCTGCGAGCCCAGCCTCACCCACGGGTACGCCAACGGCGTGCGTCATTTTCCCGACGAGATCGAGGAGCTGGAGAGGCTCGGCAGGGAAAACTTCGACGAACTGCTCGACTTCGTGGAGCGCCACCGCATCGCCTGTGAACTGGAACGCCCAGGTGTCCTGGAGCTGGCCACCACCCCCTGGCAGGTGGAGGAGCTGAGGGAGGAGCTGCGAGAGCGGTCGCCGCGGCGGCCGGAGCTGAAGCTGCTGGAGGGCGACGCGGCGCGCGCCCGGCTGAACTCACCCCGGGTGCTAGCCGCGCTGTACGACCCCGTGCCGGCCCTGCTCAACCCCGCCCGGCTGGCGCGAGGCCTCCGCCGGGTGGCTGAGGAGCTGGGCGTCCGGGTCTGGGAGCGCACCCCGGTCTTGCAGTTGCAACCCGTCGCCGGAGGGATCGAGGCGATGACACCGCGGGGGGTGGCCGGGGTCCGGCGGGTGGTCCTGGCCACCAATGCCTACAGTGGCCGGCTGCTCCCGCGTCTGCGCACCCGGTTCGTCCCGGTGTACGACTACGTCCTGGTGTCCGAACCGCTTACCCGAGATCAGCGGGAACGGATCGGCTGGGAGGGGCGGGAAGGCGCCTCCGAGCACAGCAATCACTTTCACTACTTCCGGCTCACCGCGGACGACCGGCTCCTCTGGGGCGGCTACGACGCCGTCTACCACTTCGGGGGGGCGGTCGGGCCGCAGTTCGACCACCGCCCCAAGACCTACGTCCGCCTTCTGGAGCAGTTTCGGCAGATGTTCCCCGACCTGGGCGACCTGGCCTTCACCCACCGCTGGGGAGGGGCCATCGCCTCCACCACCCGCTTCACCTGCACCTTCGGGTCGGCGCTGGGAGGGCGCGTGGTGTACGCGCTGGGCTACACCGGTCTGGGGGTGGCGGCCACGCGGTTCGCCGGCAGTGTGCTGGCGGCCCGCCTCTTGGAGCCCGACTCACCCCTCCTGCGGTTGCGCCTGGTCCGCCAACCACCGTTCCCGTTCCCGCCTGAACCGTTGCGCTGGCCAACCCTGGCGGCGGTCCAGCGGGCGATGTCCGCCGCCGACCGCACCGGGCGGCGGGGAATACTCCTCGGCACCCTCGACCGGCTCGGAATCGGCTTCGACTCCTGACCCGGACGGCCCCTCAGCCGGACTCTGTCCCCACCTTGGAGATGAGGAAGTCCGGTGGCCGGCGCAGCCGGGGCCTGCCGGACTCGCGCTCCCAGATCACCTCCAGATAGGCGAGATGCTCATCCATGGCCACCTCTATCTCCTGAGGGTCGCCGGCGGCGATGGCCCGGAGGGTGCGTTCGTGCATCGCGATCACCCGCCGAGGCTCCACCGGGGTCCGGAGCGCCATGTCCCGCGCGATCTCGACACGGCGCAGGAGTGAGCGTGTGAGGTCCACCACCACGTGGTTGCGGGTCGCCCGGGCGATCGCCAGGTGGAACCTGGTGTCCAGCAGCCTGACCCGCTCCCGGTCGCCGGCGGCGGCCCTCTGGCGCTCCAGGATCTCCGCCAGATCCCCCAGGTCCTCCTCGGTGGCGTACATGCCGGCCAGCTGGGCCACCCTGGGCTCGAGCAACCGCCTCGCCTCCAGCACCTGGGCCACCTCCCCGATGCGCAGTTCGGAACGCCGTTCCAGTACCCCCAACGGGATCTTCTCCGACACCACCGTGAGCGCCCCGTCCCGGGGAGCCAGCACTCCGGCCTCGCGCAGCACGCGCAGGGCCTCTCTCAAGGTGGGTCTCGAGATCTCCATGGTGGCCGCCAGGATTCTCTCCGAGGGAAGTCGGTCGCCGACGCCAAAGTCCCCGGCCCGAATCGCCTCGGCGATCTGGGCAACCGCCTCCTCGAAGCTGCGCCGGGTGCGGACCGGCCCGATGGCCGTGGCCTTCATGCCCATGAGGGTACCCGCTCGGAGCTCAAAATGAGACCCCAGTGGTAAGGAAAGAGACCAAAATCCGGTCTGCTAGCATGCCAGCATGAGCACCACCCACCTCCCCGCCACCACCGGACAGCAGCTGCGCCGCCGTTCCTGGGCCGAGCCCTGGAAGATCAAGATGGTCGAGCCGCTGACCATTACCACCCGGGAGCACCGGGAGGCGGCCCTCGAGGAGGCCGGCTACAACACATTCCTGCTGCGCTCCGAGGACGTCTACATCGACCTCCTGACGGACTCCGGCACCAACGCCATGAGCGACCGGCAGTGGGCGGCCCTAATGCTGGGGGACGAGGCCTACGCGGGGTCTCGCAACTTCTACGAGTTTGAGGACGCCATCCGGGAGACGTACGGGTTTGCTCATGTCGTTCCCACCCACCAGGGCCGGGGCGCCGAGCACCTGCTCAGCCAGTGCGCCATCCGCCAGGGCCAGTTCGTCCCCGGGAACATGTACTTCACCACCACGCGCGACCACGAGGAGCGCGCCGGCGGGATCTTCGTGGACGTGATCATCGACGAGGCCCATGACCCGGAAAGCCTGCACCCCTTCAAAGGCAACGTGGACCTGGAGAAGCTGGCGGAGGTGATCGGCCGCCGCGGAGGGTCCGAGGTCGCCTTCCTCAGCCTGGCCGCGACCGTGAACATGGCGGGCGGGCAGCCGGTCTCGATGGCCAATCTGCGGGAGGTCCGCGATCTCTGCCAGCGGAATGGGGTGGCGATCTACCTGGATGCTACCCGGCTAGTGGAGAACGCCTTCTTCATCCAGGAGAGGGAGCCAGGCTACTCGGACCGGACCATCGCCTCCATCGTCCGCGAGTTCTGCTCGCTGGTGGACGGTGCCTGGATGTCGGCCAAGAAGGACGCCCTGGTCAACATCGGCGGCTGGCTGGCGGTGAACGACGAGCAGCTCTTCGAGGAGATTCGCAACCTGGTGATCGTCTTCGAGGGTCTGCACACCTACGGTGGACTGGCCGGCCGCGACATGGCCGCGATCGCCGTGGGAATCCGGGAGTCGGTCCAGGAGGAGCACATCCGGGCCAGGGTCGGGCAGGTCCGCTACCTGGGAGAGCTGCTGGACGGGGCCGGCGTCCCGTTCGTCCATCCGGTGGGCGGCCACGGCATCTTTCTTGACGCCAAACGCTTTTACCCGCACCTTCCCCAGGAGGCTTTCCCGGCCCAAACGCTGGCGGCGGAACTCTACCTCGACTCGGGGATCCGCAGCATGGAGAGGGGCATCGTGTCCGCAGGGCGGGACCCGAAGACCGGGGACCACCGCCGACCCAAGCTGGAGCTGACCCGGCTGACCATCCCCCGCCGGGTGTACACCCAGGCCCATATGGACGTGGTGGCCGAGTCGGTGGAAGCGGTCTACAACGCGGCCAGCTCGGCGCGCGGCCTCCGGATGATCCACGAGCCGAGGTACCTGCGCTTCTTCCAGGCCCGCTTCGAGCCGCTGCCGGGTTAGCCGGGGAGGCCGATCACCGTCCGAGCTGATCCCGCAGCGCGTCCATCTCGAAGTAGATCCGCGCCGCCACGATCCGGTTGCCGGGGATGTCGTAGACGACACAGAGGGGCACCCTGACGGTCCTCCCGGTGGCGGGAATCCCCGCAAACTCGCCGACGTGCTTCCCTGCGAAATCGCCCTCGAAGACCGCCTGTGTCTCGCCGACCACGAGGCTTCGGCCATGGGCGGTGGCCTCGAAGGCCCCGTGGTAGAAGTGGTCAAGGAGGGCGGCGACCTCCGCCTTCCCCCGAGCCGTCTGGCCCGAACCCATCACGGTGTACACCACGTCCTCAGCGAGGGCGTCCAGCCCGTGGTCGCCGAGGTATGCCTCCACCACCCTACGGGTACTTTCCGCGGACATTGGCACCTCCCTGGAGAACCATTAGCGGTCGTCCTGTCGCCGCGATCATAGGCGCCTTTCCGCGCGCCGGTGAGGGCCGCCCCCCAAGGTTGGCCGACCTTCTCCGTGCTCTTCGCGGCACCAGCTCCGCTCCCGTCGGCCGTTCGGAGCGACCGCCGGTTGCTGGCCGGACGTGCCAAGGCGTACCGTCACGCGTGGCTATGCCTGTTCTTTCGCCGTGCACCCACCCGGGAGGAGCCAGCGGCACGCTGGCGGGCGGTCGGCCTTCGCCCCGGGCCGGGTGACCGCGGCGCCCGGGAGATCCTGCGGTGCCAGCCCCAGGCTGCTTCAGGGATGTCGAAACTCGCTGGGAACTGGTCGGTTGAGCGGTGCCAGGCAGCCGTTGGGGCCAGGCTGGGCGCGCCCGGGGTTGTGGTCGTGAATTCGAGCGTTGCCTATAATCCCCAGCGGATGGACGACAAGGCGATGGTCGACCTGCTGGAGCGGGTTGGCAACCTGTTCACGTCCAGCCTCGACGTCAAGGTGAACATCGACTTCACCCTGAGGTCCCTCGCCCAGCTGGTGGCGTGCGACGCCTCCACGGTGTTCCTGCTGGACGAGGAGGAGTCCCAGCTCAGCGCCATGGCCACCTATCCCTACACCGAGCAGGTGGGGAGCGTGGCCGCCTTCGGCGTCGGTGAGGGGATCGTGGGCTGGGCAGTTGCCGAGCGCAAGGCGGTCCGAGTGGATGACGCCACCCAGGATCCTCGCTTCAAGAGCCTCCCCAGCCCCAGCTCGCCCCGCAGCGTGCTGGTCATGCCGCTCGAGTCCCCCAACCGGGTCATGGGTGCCCTCAGCCTGGGCCGGAAGCGGGTCAAGCCGTTCACCGATCTGGAGCAGGCACTCGTGCACGTGATCGCCAACCAGGCCGCCATCAGTCTGGACAACGCCTCCCTGCACGCCTCGGCCCAGCGCCAGCTTCAGGAGATCGCCCTGCAGAAGCACGAGCTGGAGGTGGCCAACGCCCAGATCCAGGAGAACAGCCGGCTCAAGAGCGAGTTCCTGGCCAACATGAGCCACGAGTTGCGCACTCCGCTCAACGCCATCCTCGGTTTCAGCGAGATCCTCAAGGACAACCTGGCGGGGAAGATGAGCGCCCAGCAGCAGCAGGAGTGCCTGGAGAACATCCACTCCAGCGGCCGCCATCTGCTGGGATTGGTCAACGACGTGCTCGACCTCAGCAAGATCGAGGCTGGCCGGCTGGAGCTGCAGTACGAGGAGTTTCAGCTAGGGCCGGCCATCGGCGAGGTGCTCACCGTCGTCCGCCCGCTCGCGGAGCGGGCCCGGGTGGCTCTCCAGGTGGAGGTCGACCACGAGGACTCCCTGGTGCGTGCCGATAAGGGCAAGTTCAAGCAGGTCCTCTACAACCTGCTGGCCAACGCCATCAAGTTCACCCCCGAGGGCGGATACGCCCTGGTCCGGGCCCGGACCAAGCCGCGGGCGGGGCAGCTGGTGCTGCAGGTCAAGGACAGTGGAATCGGTATCGACCCCCAGCACCACGAGGAGATCTTCAGCGAATTCTTCCAGGTCCAGTCCTCCGCCGACCGGCCCTACGAGGGCACCGGGCTGGGGCTGGCCCTGGTCAAGAGGATGGTGGGGCTGCACGGGGGCACCATCAAGGTGGAGAGCCAGCTGGGAAAGGGCGCCACCTTCACGGTGACCCTGCCACTGCACGGGCTGCGCCCCAACGGGCAGCTGCGGAACCGTATCCTGGTGATCGAGGACAATCCATCCAGCCTTGAGCTCTCCACCCTGGTGCTCCGGGGACAGGGCTTCAAGGTGGACACCGCCATGGACGGCCAGGAGGGACTGCAGAAGGCCAAGGCCCATCCCTATGACCTCATCCTCATGGACATCCAGCTCCCGGGGATCGACGGACTGACCGTCACCCGCCTGCTCAAGGCCGACCCCCGGACCGCTCAGACCCCGATAGTGGCGCTGAGCGCCCGGGCGATGCTGGGGGACGAGCGGGAGGCCATGGAGGCGGGCTGCTCGGGGTACATCACCAAGCCCATCGAGGTCAAGAGCTTCGTCAACACCGTAACCGAGTACCTGGAGGCATTGGGCGCATGAGCGGCGGCAACAAGACCATCCTCATGGTTGAGGACGACCCCGCGACCCGGGAGATCGTGAAGCTCGCCTGTGAGCCCCAGCACTACACGGTTCTGGAGGCCGCCACCGGCACCGAGGGATTGGAGTTGGTCCAGCAGAGCAATCCCGACCTGGTCCTTCTGGACATCAACCTGCCGGGGATGAGCGGGCTGGACGTCTGCCGCAAGCTCCGCAGCGACGGCCACAAGGTACCGATCATCATGCTCACCGCCAAGAGCGACACCATCGATGTGGTGGTGGGGCTGGAGCTGGGGGCCGACGACTACGTGGTCAAGCCCTTCGAAGTGCGCGAGCTGGTGGCCCGAATCGGAGCACACCTTCGGCGCTCGGACGCCGCCCCCCAGGAGCAGGCTCGGGAGCGGTTCGAGTTTCCTGGGCTCAGCATCGACCTGCGCCGCCGGCAGGTCTACCGGGACGACCAGGAGGTCCCCCTCACCCTCACCGAGTTCAATCTGCTCGCCCTTCTGGCCAGCCGGCCGGGCCAGGTGATGAGCCGGGCCGAACTCCTGCGCCGAGTCTGGGGATACGAGGTCGAGATCGAGACCCGGACCGTGGACGCCCACGTGTACCGCCTGCGGCGCAAGATCGAGCCCAGCGCAGAGCACCCGACCTACATCCACTCCGTCCCGGGGATCGGCTACCGCTTCGCCGGCTAGGCGGAGTCCCTCCCACGGTAGCCCCTCCTCGGCGTCAGCCCACCGCCCGGCGCAGCAGCTCCTCCACCCGCGCCTCCTCCTCCGGCCCGAACTGCTTGAGGGCATAAGTGGTGGGCCACATCCCACCGTCATCCAGCTTGGCCTTGTCGCTGAAGCCCAGGGTCGCGTAGCGGGTCTTGAACTTCTGAGCGCTCTGGAAGAAGAGCAGGATCGCCCCACCCTGACCGTACGCGGGCATGCCGTACCAGGTCCGGGCCGTGAGGTGAGGGGCTGTCGCCCTGACCAGGTCATGCAGCCGCTCGGCGATCGCCCGATCGGACTCTGGCATCTCCGCGATCTTGGCCAGAACCTCGCGCTCGCCGGCCGCGGGGTCGGACTGGTTGATCCGCCGCTCGCGGGCGGCCTCCCGCATGGCGGCGCGCTCCTCCTCGGTGAAGGAATTCGCCCGTCCCCGGGCTACGGGCGTGGAGTCCCGCACACCCTTGCTGCTCGCCTTCTTGCCCTCGGCCATCGGAATCCTCCCCGGAGTGGTCGACGAAGTGCGGCCGGGCGAGCCGGCCCATCTCGGTCGGATACTGGGGGCCCCGGTTCTTAGGTTAGCGCGCCAGCTGCTGTGCCGGACAGGGAGCGGCGACCGCGGACACCTGGCGCCATCCCCCCATGAGCGTCCCGGAAGAATCAGGGGCGCTCGGCCACCCTGATGCTCATATCCGGGTGAGCCGCCATCGGAGCGAGGGACCGCGAACCGGGGTGGGCGCCTCGAGGGGGAGGGAGACTCGCCCGGCCGGCGACTCCACCATCACGGTTCCCACCTTCTGGCTGGCCCGCAGGGCGGTGCTGAGCCGAAGCGAGGCCACCTGGAGGTGAAGTCTGAGACCGGGCCAGCCCAGCGCCGTGTAGGCCTGCGAGGGGGTGACCGCGATCGGCGTCGACCAGGCCGGTTCGAGCCGAGCCACGACCGTCGCCGGGCTGAGCAGGGGGAACAGCTGTATCTGGGGTCCCAGGGCGTGGGCCAGCTGCACCCCCGCTGCCAGGGCGTCGTCCAGGACGCTGGTGCCACCCTGGCCGAGGACCGCGCCCACGACCAGTACCGACCTTGACCCCACGGTGGTCTGGTACGCGAACACGAAGCAGCCTCCGGCCTGCGGGGTCGAGCCGGTCTTAACCCCGACGATGCCCCCGTGGGTCACGTCGGCGTTCACGTTGTAGGTGACCCCGGCCACTGGGAGGGTGACCTGGGGCATGGCCACGATCTGAGCGAACACCGGGTTGGCCAACGCGTATTCGGCCAGCCGGGTCTGGTCGGCCGCGTCGCTGACGGTGGCCGGGGAGAGCCCGCTGGCATCGGCGTAGGTCGTTTGGGTCAGGCCCAGGGCATGAGCCTCGGCATTCATCTTGCTGACGAAGGCGCTCTCGCTGCCGGCGTCCCACTGGGCGAGGAGGGTGGCGACGTTATTGCCGGAGGGGATCAGCATGGCCTCCAGCAGCTGCAGCTCGGTGAGCACCTCACCGGTGGCCACGGGGACCACGGACTGCCCCCCGGCCAGGTCCTGCTGGTAGGTGGCGACGTCCGTCGCGGTCACCGTGACCGTGGGACCCGGCGCGCCCAGCTGCAGGGGGTGGTCCTTGAGCACCAGGACCGCCGTCATCACCTTGGCGATACTGCCGATCGGCTCCGCCTGGTCGCCGCCGTGGCTTCCCACCAGGCCCACGCCGTCGACGGCCACCGCCGCCTCGCCGAACTGGGGCCAGGGCAGGGGGGCCAGCCGCCCGGGGATGGTCACCGTCGAGGGGGCAGCCCGAACCAACTGGATGGGCGGGATGGGCCGCAGGTATTGCAGGGCGCCGATGGCCACGACCAGCACCAGGACAGCGGGTAGGAGAAGCCGGAGGCGACGCCAGGGGGCGCGGTTCCCCGTCAAGTCACGTCCTGCGGCACTCGCATCCTGACCATTCCAACGCGGCGCGGGGCGGGCAGGTTCCGCGCGGGGCCGAAGCCGAGGCGGGCCGGGCAGAGGTCAGTAGATGAAGCCGACGAATCCGTCCTCGCCGGGGACCATGGTGCGGGTGTCCTCGACCCCCAGGCCGTAGACGTTCATCTCGGTCTGCTGCCAGCTGCCGTTGGCCAAGACCTTGGTGACGTAGGCCACGTGCCCGTAGTAGCCGATGTCGTAGACCGCGATCGCCCCCGCCACCGGCACCAGCCCCTCGGGAACGCCGTAGGCTCGCGCTTCCGCCCACCAGGCAATGGCGTTGCCCTCCCAGGGCACGTAGCGCTGGCTGGCCACCCAGTAGGTGCACTGGCCCCAGGGGAAGGGATTGGGGGAGCGGGGCTGGCTGGGGGTCACCTCGGGAACCCCGGCGGACTGGGGCAGGAAATCCTGCACCGGCAGCGACGAGGGGGACGCCGCCTTGGGCATGAGCAGGAAGGTGTCGGGCACCAGCTGACTCCCGCTCAGGTTGTTGTAGTTGAGCACGACCCCGGCGCTCACCCGGAAGCGGGCCGCAAAGGACTGCAGATCCTCCCCGGGCAGCACCCGCACGAGCACCGCCGGACCGGGGGGCGGGATGAGAAGGGGTTGGCCCGAGTGGGGTGAGGCGCCGGCGGGAACCTGGTTGGCCCAGGCCAGCTCCACCACGGAGGTGCCATGGCTGGCCGCCAGCGTGGCAAGGCTCGACCTAGAGGTGGCGTCCACCACCGGGGCGGGGACGACCGGGATGCTGCCCGGCACCGCGGCCGGCTTGTCGTAGTAGAGGCCGGCACCGGCCGCCGCCGGGGCTGGCCAGTAGCCGGTGGACTGGGAGGCCGCCTGGATCGCTCCGGGGGTGCCGTCCAGCAGCCCGACCACGACCAAACCGGTCGCCAGCAGCGCCACGGCACCATGCACGAGGCGCGAGTTCCCATGTTGCAAGCAGCTTCTCCCCAAGCTTCCTTGCCCGGCCGCCTCTCCCCAGCGGCACCTTGGCCACCCTACCAGAGGGGCGGAAGCGGTGTCAAAGTTGGGAGCCGGCTGAGCCGTCCGCCGGCGACGCGAGGCCGTCGGAGGTCGGGGAGAGGCCCGGGGACGGTCGGCTCAGCCGCGCAGGAGGCGTTGGAGTACGCCCAGGGTGGGGCTGACCTGTAGCAGTATCGACCGCCCATCGAGGCGCAGGGTGAAGTCGGCGCAACCCACGTACAGGGTCAACTGGGCCAGAGGGCGCGAGCCGGCGTAGAAGTCCACGGTGATCATCTGCTGGATCAAGGCGCAGCCCACGAAGCCCGGGGGTGCCGCCGGCTCGGAGTTGACCGCGGAGACGAGATTTCCCAGCTGCGCCCCGGGGCCGAGGCTGAAGCTCTGGGAACGGAGCGAGGTGGGGCTGGTCTGGGGCACGGAGCGGACCTCTGCCCGGGTCAAGCGGGGCGGCAGCTTGGTGGCTTGACCCCGGAAGGGACGCCAGACCACCTCGGAGTCGATCCGAATCAGGGTCCGCGGCCCGTAGCCGTAGTACGAGTAGACCAGCTGAGCCGCCCCGGCGAAGGAGGGCAGCTGGCGCGGGGCGAAGGCCAGGGAGTACACGTTAGGAGTTCCCGGCCCGGAGAGGGTGCCGCCACCGGAGTAGCTGGTTCCGGGAGGTGCTTGCCGTGCCAGCTCCTCCTGGACGAGGAAGGTGCGCATGGTGGCCTGGTAGGCGGCGCTCAGGTCAATCAGGTTGACGTCGGCGAACGTGCTCTGGGGCCGGCTCAGCGGCCCATGAGTCGGCACCGGCATCCCCGTCGCGGCCGGGGGCAGCCACGCCTCGGCCAGAAGCCTCATTGCCAGCAGTCGAGCCTGATCACGATTGGGTCCTGGCTGGTCATAACCGGCCGGACTGGTGCGGGCAGGTGGACTGACCGGGGGCCTGTGCTGGCCCTCCACGGCGGTGGGACCGACCTCGACGGCGGCGGTGAGCAGGGCGAGTGCGGCGACCAAACCCCAGCGACCGGCCCAGGTGCCCCTTCCGAGGCGACCTCTCGCCCTCAACGTCGCCCAGGTGGGCACCGGGCCAATCTAGCACCGAGTGCGTATGCTGGCCGAGTCATGGCCTTCAATCCGGAGTGCCTCGGCCGCCGCTACGAGGCGGACCCGCAGATCGTGGATCGTGAACGGCACCGCGTCTACCTTCGGGCGGTATGGGACGGGGCGGATTGGGAGCCGAGCCGGCCGCTGGCCACCTTCGCCTCCGTCTACCTCCTCTGGCCCATCGTTCCCCTCCTCTTTTCGGACCGTGAGGTCGGACTTGACCTGCCCCGTCTGCTGCATGGCGAGCAGGACTTCTGGTTCGACCGGCCGATTCGGTTCGGGGAGCAACTGACACCGAGCGGCGAGATCACCAGGGCAGAGGAGCGCCGGGGGATGGTCTTCCTGGAGCTGACCTGCACGGGGCGGGACCAGGGCGGGCACGATGCCGCCCACTCGCGCAGCCTCTTCCTGGTCCGGAGCGCCCCGTGAGAGCCACGGGACCTCTGAAGAGCATGCCCCCCGGGGAGGGCCAAGAGCCGCCCGAGCTATCGGTGTGCCTCTCCCAGGCGCGGATCAACGAATACGCCGAGGCCTCGGGCGACCACAACCCCATCCACCTCGACCCCAACTTCGCCAGGGCCGTTGGTCTGCCCTCCACCATCGCCCACGGACTCCTCACCATGGCCGCCGCAGCGGCGCCTCTGGAGCAATGGGCGGCTGAGGTGGCCTACGTCTCCCGGGTCTCGTGCCGGTTCTCGGCGCCGGTGCCCTCGGAAGATCGGATCAGCGGTCAACCACAGGTAAAGGAAGTGGGCACCGGGCGGATGGTGCTGACGCTGGAGGCCCGCAACGGATCAGGGGAGCCGGCCCTGACCAAGGCGGAGATGGAGCTGCGCTCGCTCTGAGCCGGTGCCTCAGGGCGCTCCAGACTGTAACCCGGCGATCACGTTGAGCAGGCTGAGCGAGTGGGCGGGGGGATGGATGTTGAAGGCCCCACCGAAATCGGAGAGATACAGGGTGGTCCCCTTGCCCAGGCGGAACTCCAGCGGATAGGGCGGCCCCTGGGTCGCCACCAACACCTCTCCGCCAGCGGCTTCCCGAACCACCACCACCCCCTCGCCGTCCACGCTTGAGGTTCCCTCCCGTCGAGCCTTGGGCTCTCCTTTGGCGAGGGAGGCGGCGGTCTGAGACGGGGAGGTGAGGGCCACTAGTCCACTCGTGAGCTGCTGGGCCAGGGTGTTCGAGGCCGGCACTGAGACCCAGTGCCCGGTGAGCAGCTGCTGCAAGGCTCCACCGCCCACGCTGCTCCACAGGCTGGCGCTCTTGATGTAGTCGGTGGCGTGGTCCTCCTCGAGCTGGAATTGCAGGTTGCCGAGGCTGAAGGTTCCCTCCCCCACGCCCTTGCCGGCCACCTCGAAGGTGAACCTGCCCACCCCTCCCGAGGTGGAGACATTGGCGGACATGCGGAACGACTTCACCGAGTTGATCGCGGCCGAAGCGTCGGCCAGGATGCGCGGCCCGCTCCGCGTCGACTCGGCGTTCCCGCCGCAAGCCGCCAGGGCGAGAGACGAGGTCACCGCTGCGGCGGCAGCGATCGCGCTCCAGCCGACTACTGGTCGCATAGGCCTCCCGGGAACTGCGCCGGGCCCCGCCTAGGGCCCCGGGGCACCATAGCAGGAGGGATACACTCGACGAGAGTATGTCCATGTTCGACCTCAGCGGCAGGGTGGCGGTGGTGACCGGAGCCTCCCGGGGCCTGGGCCGCGCAGACGCGCTGGCCCTGGCCCGCGCCGGGGCCGACGTGGTGGTCACCGATCTGCTCACCGAATCGGACCCCGAGGTGGAGAGGGTGGCCGCCAAGAGCGAGAGCGTCATGGCCCAGGTTATGGCGTCCCAGGGAGAGGTCCACACGGAGGCCACGGCCGCCGAAATAACCCGCATGGGCCGGCGCTCGCGCGCCGTTCAGCTCGACGTCACTGACCGGCAGCGGGTGCGCGAGGTCTTCGACCAGGTGGCCGAGGAATTCGGATCCCTCGACATCCTGGTCAGCAGCGCCGGCGTGTCGGACCACCAGGGTCAGATCATGGACCTCTCTCCGGAGCTCTGGCGCCGGGACCTGGAGGTGAACCTCACGGGGGCGTTCAACTGCACGCAGGCGGCCTGGCCCCACATGCGCGCCAGAGGGTACGGCCGGCTCATCTACAAGTCCACGGTCAGCGCCCTGCAGGGAGGCTTCGGCGACGCCAGTGTGGCGGCCACCGCCGCCGGGATCCTGGGCCTGATGCGCTCCATGGCGCTGGAGGGGGCGCGCCACCGCATCACCAGCAACGCGGTGGTGGCCGGGGCGATCGAGACTGAGGGCTTCCGCACCTCCCCTCCCTCCGTGGTGGACCGCATGGTGCTCCGCACCGCGATGCGGGAGCTGGGCCGCCCCGAGGACATCGCCGCCGCGGTCTGCTACCTGGCCAGTCCCGAGGCCGCCTACGTGACCGGGGTCGCCCTCCCGGTGGCGGGCGGGCTGGACCTCTTCACCTTCTGAGCTTCCCCCGGCAGAGGGCGGACTGCACGGAAACCGCTCGCAACACCCCAGCCTTTGCTATAGTGGCGGCCGCCAGACAGTTCCGGGCGGCGATTCAAGGCACGGCCGAGTGGTCCTGGCTAAGTGGATAGTTGGAGGATGCTCGGTTGAGCCTCGTCGACGTTACATTGACCTGCAGGGAATGCGGGTCGGAATTCATCTTCACCGCCGGAGAGCAGCAGTTCTATCAGTCCAAGGGCTTGGTCAACCAGCCCACCAGGTGCCAGCCCTGCCGCCAGCTGGCCAAGGCTTCCCGCCAGGGAGGAAGCGGAGGAGGGTACGGGGCAGGCCCCCGAGCCCCGCGGCAGATGTTCGAGGTGGTTTGCGCGGACTGTGGGACCCTGACCCAGGTGCCCTTCCAGCCCAAGTACGACCGCCCGGTCTACTGCAGCAACTGCTTCGACAAGCACCGGGTGGCCCGCTGACCCAGGCCCACTGAGTTCAGGCCGGCGGCCTGATTTCGCGCAGCCTGGTGAGGGCCCGGGACAGCTGGGAGCCGTCTGACGACGACGCCCGGATGACCAGTTCCCCGCGTACCGGCTGGGGGTAGGAGCCGAAGCTCACCTGGGGGAACTCCTCACCCAGTTCGGTGAGGACCCCATAGAACTGGGATTCGGCCACCCCGCTGTAGCGAATCTCCCCGAAGCCCAAAGCCGGCCCCCCGGCACAGAAGCGGGGGAGCACCTCCTGATCGACTATGGCTCGGAGCTCCGCGGGGACGCCGGGGAGCGTAATCAGCCACCTGGCTGCGCGCTCTCCCGCCAGGCGGGTGGCAGTGGGCGGAGCGCTGCCCACCGGGTTGCGGAGCACCAGGCTCCCCTCGGGAACCAGCGCCATCTTGCGGTTCCCCGGGTTGGGCTCGGGGCTGTCGAGCCGCCCCTGGCGGTACAGCTCGGCGGTCCTTGTGCGGATCCGCTCCACGGTGGTCGGGTCCGCAACCAGGGGCACTCCGAGGAATTCGGCCAGGGCCTCATAGGTCCGGTCGTCCGGGGTGGGGCCGAGGCCTCCGCAGCAGAACACCCGGGCCGCCTCCCCAGCGGCGGCCAGGGAGAGCTCGCGCACGATGGTCGGCAAGCGGTCCGGGAGCACAACGATGCGGGAGACCGGGTACGGGGTCGTCCGCAGCCTGCCGGCCAGGAAGTGAGAGTTGGAGTCGGCGGTGTGCCCGGAGAGGAGCTCGTCGCCGACCGCGATGATCCAGCTGCTGCCCGCCATCCCCTGACATTTTGACGTTGTGCTACCGCGGTCGGCCCAGTGCTGGCCGGCGGGGACCGAGTTGGGGGCGGCGGCCCCGGCCGGAGCGGCGGCCCCGGCCGGGTGCCGGAGCTGTCGCCTTACTCCCCGACGCTCCCGTCGATGGCCTCGCGGATCAAGTCCGCGTGCCCGATGTGGCGCGCCGTCTCCTCTATGAGATGCAGAAGGACCCAGCGGAGGGAGAAGGGGCGGCCGTTGTGGGCAGGCATGGCCGAGAGGTGGTCTGGGCCTCCGGCCCCGGCGATCACCCGATGGGTGCGCTCGCCCGCCTCACGGTAGCGCTGGCGCACCAGCTCGGGCTCGAGCTCCCCTCCGGTGCGGAACTCCCACTCGGGATCGACGTCGAAGTCGACGCCGCGCCAGGGATCCGGGAGGTCCCGGCCGGCGTACCGGACCTCCATCCAGCTCTCCTCTACCAGGGCCAGGTGGTACAGCAGGCCTCCCAGGGAGAGGGAGGAGGTGGGCAGGCACCTTGCCATTCCCTCGCGGTCCAGCCCGGCGGTCTTGGCCAGAATGGTCTGCCGCTGAAGTGCCAGGTAGCCTTCCAGCGTCTTCAGCTCCGCCTCCTGGGTGTCCGGCTCCTCCCGGCCGGCCAGGGCGAGGAACGCCAGCACGCGCTGCATCAGCAGCCGGGCTGCCTCCGGGTCATACGAGGCGAGGCTGCGATCCGCAAAGAGGTGCTGGTTGCCCGGGTAGAGGTACAGCCGCGAACCGTGAACCCGGGACACCAGCTCACGGGCCACCTTCTCGTCTCCCTCGTCCACGAAGTAGGGGTCGTGGTCCATGGCATGTATCTGCAGGCCCACGCCGGGGGGCCAGTTGCCATCCCCGAACTCGGTAGGGGGGACGCACCCGTGGAAGAGCAGGGCGCCCACGGCCCCGGACCGGGACTGGGCAAGCATCTGGGCCGCCATCGCCCCCAGGGAGAAACCGGCATACACCAGGCCCTCGGGGAGCGTCTCCGCCGCCTGCCGTGCGCGCTCCAGGACGGTCTCGAACCCGATCTCCGCCCCGTGGGCCACCCCCTCCTCCACCGTGGCGAAGGTGCGGCCCTCGTAGAGGTCGGGCACGGTGACGCGGTGCCCGGCGGCGCGCAGCTCCTCTGCGAAGTGCAGCACCCCCTCGGTGAGTCCTTGCGCATGGTGGAAGAGGATCACGTCACTCATGGTTCGCCTCCGGGTCTGGTTTGCGGCTTGCCCGCAGGTTAGACATCAATGCGGACACGCAGCGTCCGCATTGACGCCATGATGGCCCCATGCCGGAAGCCGCTCTCCGCCTCCTCCGCCTTCTGGACCTCCTGCACAGCACCCCGGGGCTCCGCGGCCGGGAGCTCGCCGGTGAGTTGGGAGTGACTGAACGCACCCTGCGTCGCGATGTGGACCTGCTGCGTTCGGCCGGCTACCTGATTCCGGCGCTGCCCGGAAGGGCGGGTGGTGGCTACCGGCTGGGCGACCGGGCAACCCTTCCCCCGCTGGCCATGAGCCGGGCGGAAACAGCCGCCGTGGCGGTCACCCTGGGAGCTCCGGTTCAGTGGGGGGCGGCGCCGGCGGAGGCTGGTGCCCCCTATTCACTCTCCAAGCTGGATGGCTTCCTCCCGGCCGAGCTCCGCCGCCAGGTCACCATCCTCAGGGCCACGTCCATCTCGCTCGACCGCTCCCGCTCCCGCGTCCCCACCGAGCGCCTGGTGGCGCTGGCGGCCTGCTGCCACGTGCGCGAGCGGGTCACCTTTGAGTACGAGGCGGCTGCCGGGCGGCGGGGGGTCCGCCGCGTGGAGCCCTACCGTCTGGTGGCCACGGAGGAGCACTGGTATCTGGTCGCCTACGATCTCGACCGCTCGGACTGGCGGACCTTCAGGATCGACCGCATCGGCGAGCTGGCGCGGACGGGCTGGACGTTCACTCCCCGCGA
Organism: bacterium; assembly: GCA_021827985.1. Taxonomy (GTDB): domain Bacteria; phylum Chloroflexota; class Dormibacteria; order Aeolococcales; family Bog-877; genus JAJYXT01. The sequence goes on along the minus strand of JAKATL010000031.1, from coordinate 13,438 downwards.
GGGACCCGACCCCGGGCAACTCGTGGCCCAGGCGGTGGCGGTGGCGGCCTACCGCTACCGGGTGGTGGCCGAGCTGGACGCGCCGCTCGGCGAGGTGTCGCCGCACGTACCCTCCAGCGTCTCCATGGTCGAGGCCGCCGGAGAGCGAACCAGGATCACCTTCGGCGCCCACCGCCTGGATTGGGCCGCTGGATTCCTCGTGGATCTGGGAGTTCCCTTCGTGGTGAGTTCACCGGAGGCCCTGCGCTGTCATCTCCTGAATCTGGGGCTTCGGCTCGCCTCCGCCCATAGCCGACCAACCCGAACTCCGCGGGACCGCCCCAGCCGCGGGCGCCAGAGAGGCCGAGCCGGCTGATCCACTCTCGCTGGAGATGGTCGCGACGCCCCGGCCCGCTGTTTGATCGCCAAGGGGGCGAACCAAAATGGCGTCCCCGCCGGTACCCTGCACCGGTTGGCTGACCCCGGCCGGCTGGCCGTGAGGCGCCCCCCACGCCACTGGTAGGGACCGAGCCTCTCCGCATTGGTGAAGACCGGGCGACAACAGGACCACGCCCGGGTGCTGGTGTGCCCCAACCCGAGAACGTTATAATCCGGCCACTTTGGCTGTCGTCGGCGGGCGCCGCCACGGCTGCCGGTTCCGCTCCGGCAGGCTTTGCCGCGCCGCTGGGAGGTGTAGGACCCGATGACCCGAACCGTGCTGATCCCGGTGCTCTTGGCCGGCATTTTGGCGATCCTTTATGGGGGCGTCCTGGCCCGCTGGGTGCTCCGCCGGGCCCCGGGCAACGAGCGCATGCAGGAGATCGGCCAGGCGATCCGGGAGGGAGCCTCGGCCTACCTCAACCGGCAGTACACCATCATCGGCGCCATCGGCCTAGGACTGGCGGTGCTCCTGGCCCTGGGCGGGCTGATCAACAGCTCACTCGGTTGGAAGACCGCTCTCCTCTTCATGTTCGGAGCGGCCCTCTCGGCCAGCGCCGGTTACGTGGGCATGAACGTCTCGGTGCGCAGCAACTACCGCACCGCTGAGGCGGCCCGAGGGGGGCTGGGGCCGGCTCTCCGGGTGGCCTTCAACGGGGGAGCCGTCACTGGCTTCTTCGTGGTGGGGCTGGGGCTGCTGGGGGTCACCATCGCCTTCTGGATCCTGGACAAGCCCTCGGCCATCGTCGGGCTGGCCTTCGGCGCATCACTCATCTCGGTATTCGCCCGGCTGGGCGGCGGCATCTACACCAAGGCGGCGGACGTGGGTGCCGACCTGGTGGGCAAGATCGAGGCGGGGATCCCCGAGGACGACCCTCGCAACCCGGCGGTGATCGCCGACAACGTCGGGGACAACGTGGGGGACTGCGCGGGAATGGCCGCCGACCTCTTCGAGACCTACGCCGTGACCGCGGTGGCGGCCATGCTGCTCGGGGGGCTCGAGTTCCACAACTTCGGCCTCACCGTGTACCCGCTCCTGCTGGGCGCGATCAGCATTGTGGCCAGCGTCGTCGGGACCTTCTTCGTGCGCATCGGCAAGGGTGGCTGGATCATGGGCGCCCTCTACCGGGGGCTGGTGGCGTCGGCCCTGGTGGCCATAATCGGCTTCGCCATCCTGACCGCGGTCCTCTCCAGCACTGGCGGCCTCTCCTCGGCGGTGCTCGGTCACCCGGTGATCAACCTGTTCTGGTCGGGAGTGATCGGGGTCGTGATCACCATCCTGATCGTGGCCATCACGGAGTACTTCACAGGCGCCCAGTTCAGCCCGGTGCGCGGGATCGCCCGCAGCTCCCAGACCGGCCACGCCACCAACATCATCGCCGGGCTGGCCGTGGGGTTGGAGGCGGCCGCGCCCCCGGTGTTCGTGATCGGCGTGGGGATCCTCGGTGCCTACGCCCTGGCCGGCTTGTACGGGATCGCCATCGCCGCCATGGCCCTGCTCAGCATGGTGGGAATCGTGGTGGCCATCGACGCCTACGGCCCGATCACCGACAACGCCGGCGGGATCGCGGAGATGGCCGAGCTGCCCGAGTCGGTGCGCAACGTGACCGATCCCCTGGACGCGGTGGGCAACACCACCAAGGCGGTCACCAAGGGGTACGCCATCGGGTCTGCGGCGCTGGCCGCCCTGGTGCTCTTCGCGGGGTACACCGAGACCCTCGGGCACCACCACTTCGACTTCAGCCTCAGCAACCCGCGCGTGATCGTGGGGCTGCTCTTCGGCGGCATCCTGCCGGTGCTCTTCGCCTCCCTCTCGATGCAGGCGGTGGGCCGGGCCGCGGGCGGCGTCGTGGAGGAGGTGCGCCGCCAGTTCCGGGAGATCCCCGGGATCATGGAGGGGACCGGACGGCCACTGTATGGAAGGGCGGTTGCCATCGTGACCGCGGCAGCCCAGCGGGAGATGATCCTTCCCGGGCTGATCCCCGTCGCCGCCCCGCTGCTGGTGGGCTTCATCCTGGGACCCGTGGCCCTCGGCGGGATGCTGATTGGCACCATCGTGGTAGGGCTGTTCGTGGCTCTGCAGATGACCTCCGGAGGCGGGGCCTGGGACAACGCCAAGAAGTACATCGAGGAGGGCAACTTCGGGGGGAAGGGGACCGAGACCCATGCCGCGGCGGTGACCGGGGACACGGTCGGGGACCCCTACAAGGACACCGCCGGGCCGGCCATCAACCCCATGATCAAGGTGGTCAACATCATCGCCATCCTCATCGCCCCGATCATCGCCACTCACTTCCTCATCCACTGAGGTAGCGCGGGCAGCGGTAACCTGGTCCTCGCCATGGACGACGCCGAGCAGGTCGAGTACCTGGAGGAGATCGCGGACCTCCGGCGCCGAGCCCGGGTGCTGGAGGAGGCGCAGGGGGCGGCGGAGCTGATCGCCGAGTACATGGTCGAGGTCCAGCTCCTGGAGTCGCTGCTGCTGGCAGCCCGAGAGCTGCGCGACCAGCTGATCCAGGAGCCGGAGCTGGGGGAGATGCTCCTGCTCCGGGGCTTCTCTCCGGCCAGCTTCCAGGACGTCTACTCCTTCGTCTACGAGGCGGCGATGGAGATCGATCTCTCCGGTGAGCAGCTGGCCCGGGCGGTGTCCGGCACCGACTTTGCCAGCCTCCTGCGGAGTCCGCACGTGGTCAGCGGCTGAGCTCGACTCCCGTGAGGCCGGGAACGCTGAGCCAGACGGCCACCGCCATCACCAGACCGGCCGCCAGGAAGGGAAAGCGCAGCCCCGCCGCCTGGGCCAGTACTCCCCCCAGCGCGGCCCCCAGCGGGTAGGCGCCGATGCCCACCACTCTGAAGGCGCTGGTGACCCGGCCGAGGAGTGCGTCGGGAGTCTCGCGCTGGCGGTAGGAGACCACCGTCACGTCCCAGAGCGTCCCCAGGAAGCCGAGCAGAAGAAGGACCGGGACCACCAGCCAGATCCGCGGCAGCCCCCAAATCGCCAGGAGGCCCAGACCGTTCACCACCAGGATGGCGCGCAGCAGCGCAGGACGGCGCAGCCGGACACCGGCCCGGTAGGCGAACAGGCTGCCCAGAAGGCCCCCTGAGGCCATGACCGCCAGCAGCACGCCGTACAGGACGCGGGGGACCTGCAGAACCTCCAGCACGAAGAGCACGAAGGTGCTGAGGACCATGCCAAAGGCAAGGTTCTGCAGCCCCACCAGGACCGCCAGGAGTCGAAGGGGGCGGTGAGCCCACAGCCAACCGGCCCCCTGGGCCACCTCGGCCATGATCCGCCCGTCGCCCCGGGAGTCCGGGGGGAAGGGGCCGGCCACCGCCAGGAGCAGGAGCCCGGCAAGCGTGAACGCGGCGGCATCGGCGCCAAACGGCAGCTCCCTGGCCACCGTGAAGAGCAACGCGCCCAGCGCCGGACCCAGCAGGTTTTCGCCGGTTGCGTACCCGCCCTGGCTGATGGCGTTGGCCCGCTCCAGCTGTGGTCCCCGCACCAGCCGCGGCAGCAGGCCGGAGGCCGAGTTGCTGCCCAGCGTGTCCGCGGACCCAAGAAGGAATCCGAGGACGCACAGCCAGGCGATGTCCGCCAGGCGCAGGCCCACCATCCCCACCAGGGTCACGGCCAGGATCACCCGGACTACGGTGGCCAGCTGCATCAGCGAGCGGCGGTCATGCCGGTCCGCCAGGGCCCCGGAGAATGGGTTGACCAGCAACCAGGGGACGGACTGGCAGGCCGCCACCGCGCCCACCAGCGCCGGGGACGTGGTCAGCGACGCGGCCAGGAGCGGCAGAGCGGCCACGCGCACCCCATCGCCCAGCCCCGCGGCGGTGTTGGAGGCGGCGTAAGCCCAGAACGAGGAGCCCAGAGCCGCCGGGGGATGGGGCGCAGACCGGACGCTCAGGGCAACTCCAAATGCTCGACGAACGAGGGTTGGGCGGCAGGGCGGACCTTCGGGGGTGGATGGGACTGGGCCCGCGCCGGCCAGGGGCCGGGACTCGCCGACAGATGGCACGGGACGCCGCCAGCGCCGCGTCGCGTGGGAGGCGGAATGTTATCAAACGACGGGGTCCACCTCGGTAGACCCAGCCACCACCCTCGAAAAGTTGTAGACTAACCTACAAAGTTCCTGGTGAGGAGGAATCTCATGACAGAGGAAGACGCGGCCTCCGCGCTGATCCAGGCCGCCGAGGGCCTCTTCGAAGCTGGGGTGATGTCCGCCAGCGGGCACGCCAACCTCTCCGCCCGGGTGGGGCGGGAGCAGATGTTGATCACCGCCCAGGGTGGAGTGCGCAGGCTCAAGTCGAGCCAGCTGGCGCTGGTGAACCTGAATGGCGACGTCATCCGGGGATCCCTGGAGCCCACCATGCGCGAGATCGTGGACATGCACACGCTGGTCTACCGCCAGCGTGACTGGGCCGGAGCGGTGATCCACACCCACTCCCCCGGGCTCCTGGCCTTCGCCATGGCCAACCGGGGTCTCCCCTGCCGCTACGAGGCGCTGCTGCGCTTTGGGCAGGCTGAGCCGGTACCGGTGGTCCCCTGGGCCCCCCGGGGTTCCCACCGCTCGGTGGAGGGCATTGCCGAGGCACTGGGACGCAGCGCCGGAACCATGGCCGTGCTGCTGGGGAACCATGGGGTGCTGGTCTTCGGGCCTGACCCCGCCGGCACCCGAGCCCTCCTCGTGGTCCTGGAAGAGGCGGCGAGGGGCGAGCTCGCGGCCGCCGGGCTGGGTGGCTCGGTTGAGTTCCCAGACGGAGCGCTGGAGGAGGTGCGGCGATCCATGGCAAGGGCCCGGCAGTGACGAGGGGCAGGGCCAAGGCCGCCGCCGGATCGCTCCACGAAGGGGCGGCGGGGCCTCAGCCCATCGGGTTCAGGTTGAGCCGCGTGGCCCGCACCCTCCGGCTGAGCTGGGCGGAACGGCTCGCCCCTCTCGAGGTGTCGCCTCCTCAGGCGGCGGTCCTGCGCTCACTGCTTGACCACGACCGTACCGGCATACGGGGACTGGCCAGGCTCCTGGCGACTGATCCGATGAACGTGAAGCACCTGGCGGACCACCTGGAGGGGGCGGGGCTCATATTGAGCGAGGCCGACCCGGCGGACCGGCGCACCCGCTCCCTGACCCTGACCCCCCAAGGCCGCGAAAGGGCGGCCGAGGTGGAGCGGCTGGTCCAGGAGCAGGAGCGGTGGCTGGCAGCGCGCCTCGGAGAGGTGGGGATCGCCGGCCTGGCAGCGGCGCTGTCGGCTCTGGAGGCCGTGCTGAACTCGACCGACCACGGCCCCTCCGCCTGGGACGAACGCCACCGCCAGCGCCCCTTCTCGACGGATCCAGATCCCCTGGTGCTGGAGGTGGCATCCGCGCTTCCGACCGGGAGGGCGCTTGACCTGGGATCCGGTGCCGGCCGAAACAGCCTGGGGCTGGCCGAACTGGGCTGGAGGGTGACCGCGGTCGACTTTTCGAAGGTCGCGCTTGACCAGCTCCGCAGCGCCGCTCGCGAACGGGGGATGGAGGTGCAGGTAGTCCAGGCGGACCTGCTCCAGTACCGCCCTCCCCAGGAGGCGTTCCAGCTGTGCCTGCTCGCCAATATCCACCTGCCGGAAGAGGAGTTGGCCGGAGTGCTGGAGGTCGCGGCGTCCTCGCTCGCACACGGTGGTCACCTTCTGGTGATAGGCCATCACGCCGAGGCCCCCGGAGGGCACGGGCCGAGGCACGCGGGATTGCTCTTCACCGAGGAGCGGATCTCCCGGATCGTTCCCCCTGAGCTGGAGGTGATGCGGCTGGAGCGGCACCATAGGAGCCACGGGGGCGACCGCTCGGATACCGAGGATCTGACCCTACTCCTGCTGGCACGTCGCCAGTAGGGCTATTGGCTGGGCTGCCGAGGCTGTCAGGCCAACGATCGGCTGCAGGCCCGGCACCGGCCGTGACCCACGAGCTCCACCTTCTCCAGCTCGAAGCCGATCTGGGAAGTGGCGGAGCGGACTCCCTCAAGCAGTTGGGGAACCCGGATGTCGGTGGTCGACCCGCACAGCTCACACACAAGGTGTTGGTGCAGGTCGCTGCCGTCGCGGACCGCCTCGTAGGCGCTGGCGTGCCCCAGCTGAACCCGGCGCGCCAGGCCGAGATCGACCAGGAGGTCAAGGGTGCGGTAGACGGTGGTCCTCTGGAACCCCGGGACCTTGAGCGAGATCGCCGAGCACAGCTGATCGGCGGTGGCGTGGCCGGCATGCTCGGCCAGAGCCGAGTAGACGAGACGGCGCTGGGGCGTTAGGCGCAGCCCTCGATCCCTCATGGCTTCGAGTGCGTCCATTGGTGCAAATGGTACCAAACCGCGGCTATTGCAACTCGGCGATGAGGACAGTTGAGGCGCACCGTGGGGCCGGGGGATATGCTGTGTTGGTGAGTGGGGAGAGTTCGGTGCTGGCTCAGCTGGAGGATGCCCTGGCCCGGATCGAGGATCCGGAACTGCACCGTCCGATGATGCAGCTGGGGATGCTGAAGAACCTCCGCCTGGAGGGCACCGTGGCCCGGGTGAAGGTGATCCTGACCACCCCGGCCTGCCCGCTCAAGGACCGCATCCAGGGGGATATCGAGGCCGCGGTCCTGGGCAAGGTGCCCGGGGTGGAGTCGGTCCAGCTGGAGTGGGGCTCGGACGTCTCCCGCACCCGGGGGGTCACCGGCCGCCAGGACGTCCCCGGGGTTCGCAACACCGTAGCGGTGAGTGCCGGCAAGGGAGGTGTGGGCAAGACCACGGTGGCGGTCAACCTGGCCTTCGCCCTACTCCAGACGGGGGCCCGAGTGGGGCTGCTGGACGCCGACATCTATGGCCCCAACGTCCCGATCATGCTGGGCATAAGCGAGGCTCCCACTGCCGTCGAGGGCCGGATGATGCCTCACCTGGTGGACGGGCTGAAGGTGGTCTCGATCGGCACCATCATCGACCCGGAGAAGCCGGTTATCTGGCGCGGCCCGCTGCTCGCCGGCGCCCTGCGCCAGTTTCTTTTCGACGTCGAGTGGGGCGAGCTCGACTACCTGATCTGCGACCTGCCGCCCGGCACGGGCGACGTGCAGCTGACCCTGGCCCAGTCCATACCTCTGACTGGAACGGTGATCGTGACCACGCCCCAGGACGTTTCGCTGGCCGATGTAGGGCGCGGGATTGCCATGTTCGAGCAGCTGCGGGTGCCAGTGCTGGGCGTGATCGAGAACATGAGCGGCTTCGTCTGCCCGCACTGCGGGGAGGTGACCGACGTCTTCAGCCGGGGCGGCGGACGTCAGCTGGCGGAGGCGCGGGAGCTGCCCTTCCTCGGGGAGATCCCGCTGGATCCCCGGGTGCGCCTGGGCGGAGGCGCTGGGCGACCGCTGGTGCTGGACGATCCTGACGCCCCGCAGGCGCGGATCTTCCGGGATCTGGCGGCCGCGGTGGCGGGGCAGATCAGCCAGGTGAACTTCGCCTCCCAGCAGGCCCCGGAGATGCCGGCTGGGCCGAGGGTCAGGCTGGGCTAGTCCCGGCCCAAGACCGGTCGCAAGGGGGCCTCAGGTGCCCGGGCGACGGCCCGTCCGGAAGGTGACCTCGGCGGCTGCTGCGCGGATCGCCTCGCGGTCCTGCACGGTATCGGTGTACACGCGCAGCCAGACCGTCCGGGCGGGCAGGAGCCGGACCAGGAGGCGGGAGGCGGCCTCCATCTCCACCCGGCCGGACATGGGGTCGTAAAGGCGGAGCGGCTGCCGGTCGGCGGCGGGGTTCTCCGGCCGTGGAGCGGTGCTGGCCAGGTCCACCGCCAGGCCCACCCGCCGCCGGTGGACGGGAAGCGCCTCCCGGATGGCCAGCTCGATCTCCGCCGCAGGGGGCACCGGAGGGCTGCCCAGAGTGTCCGGTTCGTGGTAGGCCTCGTAAGCCAGCCGCCAGGGCAGCCGGCGCTCGGTGACGTCCCGCCACCCCTCCCCCAGCCGGCGCTCTTCGGCGTCGGCCGGCTGTCTCTGCCAGCGCTCCACCGCCGCCAACAGCGACCAGTCGGTGAGGAGGAGGTACTCGTCCAGGTGGTCCAGGGGGTTGCCGGGCGGCAGGAGTTGAGCGCAGGTGGCGGCGAAAAGTGGGCGCATGTGGAGGTCGATACGCCGGACGGTGCGGTGGAAGTAGACGTGGTTGTACATGTAGAGCCGGGCGGAGAGGAACATTTCCAGGGCGGGCACCCCATGCTGATGCAGCACCAGCTGCCCATCCTTGATGAACATGTAGTGGCGCAGCCGGGGCAGGTCGACAGGCCCCACGGCGACCCCGCACATGTAGGCATCCCGGGGCACGTAGTCCATGTTGTCCGTGCTGACCGGCCCACAGAGCACCGGCTTCAGGGCGGCGAGCCAGGCCGGCGGCTCAAAGCCCTCCAGCTCCGCGGGGGCCATGACGTAGGCGACATGGCGGGGGTCGATCCACTCCCCTGGGGCAAAGTCACCATCCGGGCTGCGACGGAGCGAGGCGATGAGGTCGGCCAGCTGGCCGAGGACCAGCCGGCGCCCCACATCCTCGTGGTCCAGGCGGAAGGAGGAGAGCACCTCGCTGTCGAAGAAGTGGCCGAACGGGCCGTGGCCGACATCGTGGAGGAGCCCGGCCACTCGCATCGTCTCCACCACCAGCGGCTGGCTGGGAAGGTCGGGGAGGCTCTCCCGGAGGCTGGGGTAGAGATGCTCGGTGAAGCGCCCGGTGAGATGCATCGCTCCCACCGCATGCTGAAAGCGTGAGTGCTCAGCGGTGTGGAAGACCCACCAGGCCGACTGAAGCTGGTGGATCCGGCGCTGACGCTGGAGCCAGGGGCTGTCCAGCAGCGCCTGCTCCGAACTGGCTCCGTCCCCCAGCTGCTTGGTGATGCTGCAGTACTCGTGCAGCGGGTCGGCCAGGAGATTGACCCGCTCGTAGGCCTGCTCTGGGAGGCTCATCGGGGGCACTTCCGGGGAGTCCTGCCCGCGGCGGTCATCCCCGCAGCGCCCGGAGGAGGGCGGAGCCTACGGGACTGCCCCACCCGGTGCAGGCGTCCCACCCCACCCTGGCCATGTAGGCGCCGTTGTCACCCTTTGTTATGTCGCGCAGGGCCCCCCCAGCAGCGATCTGGGAATAGAGGAGCGGGTTGAGAAAGCCCAGGCGTCGGCCCAGCTGCGCGGAACACACCAGCAACAGCGCCCCCCACAGGGGGGCGACTGCGCTGGTCCCCCCGAACACCGCGGCCTGGCCGTCCACGAGCACGCGGTAGCCAGTCTCGGGGTCAGCGTTGCCGGCCACGTCCGGCACCCCACGGCCGCGGTAACTCCCGGGGTCGACATCCGGGGGAACACCGGCGCCGGACTGCCAGGCGGGGAGAGGGATCGCCCGGCTCACCCCGCCCCCGGTGGCGCCGCCGGCGGGGAGGTCGTTCCAGACCACCTCAGAGCTGATACCCCCGCCTGCCGTCAGGAGGCGCGTTCCCCCACAGGCCAGCACCAGCGGACTCGCTGCCGGGTAATCCACATGGGCCAACCCGTCCGTCATCCCGTCGGATGAGCCGCTGTCCCCCGCCGCCACGCAGACGGTGATCCCCGCCAGTGCGGCGTCCTCGAAGGCATGCTCGAAGGCGGTCCTCACCCCGACGGGCCAGCCCGGCTCGGGACCGCCCCAGCTGATGGAGACGACCTGGGGGCGGTTGATCAGGTCGTGGGTCGCCGCCTGGATGGCAGCGAGGAACCCCTGATCAGTATTGGGGGCGAAGTAGGCGGCGATCCTGACTCCCGGGGCCAGTGAGCCGGCCACCTCAAGGTCCAGCGTGACCTCGCCGTCCGGGCCCTGAGGATCGCCAGTGGGCAGGTTGCCACCGCCCATGACCGGAACGCTGGCCACCTGGGGAACCGGGAGGCCGAGCCCTTGGAAGTAGGCCGCCAGGGATGATGGGTCGTAGCCACCGCCCAGCTCGACCAGACCCAGGCAGCCCAGCCCACTTGAAGGCACCGCGGGAAACTGGTAGAGGGCGCCGACCTCCGGCGGCGTGAAGCTCAGGGGAGCAGCCTCGGGGAAGGGGAGGTCGGGCAGTGGGAAGGGTCGGAAGTGGGTGCGAGCGAACGGGGTCGGCCCCAGGCCCAGCACCGCGACCACGGAGTCGCGCAACGCCTCAGGAGGCTCAAGGCCGCCCGACACCCCGACGCCCCGCCCCAAGAGGGCTCGAATTTCGGCCTCTGACCCCGCGACCCGAACCCTCCGATCTCTGGGGGAGGCTTCCACCACCGCCAGCCCGTGGGAGCGTGCCCAGGCGGTAGCCCGCTCGATCTCCTCAGTTCGAGCACCGCGGAGGCGATCGAGCTCTTCCGGCCCCAGGTGATTCCGCAGGCGGGGAGGGCGGGAGCCCAGATCGGAGATGCCGAGCGCTTCGCCGTCCTCCCGCGGTCGGAGCACGAGCCAGACCTCGACCACGTCCTCAGTGCCGACCGGCGTCGGGAGCTGTGCGGCCATGGGGGTAGTATCCGCCGTCGAAACGGGCGATCAGGCCTCGGCCGCCAGCTGGCGCGTGATCTCCAGCACAGCCACGAAGTTGCGGAAGACCTCAAGGCGGTCACCACCTGCCACCTCCAGTTCCAGTTCGTCAATCCGGGCCACGTCCCGTACCCGGCAGGCCAGCCTCGCAAGGTCGGCGTTCCTGGTCGTGATCCGGATGCGGCAGTCCGGTGGCACGCGGGGAGGGGCGAGCTCGGCGAGGCGACGGAGCGCCCGCAAGGCGCCGGCGCGGATGCGCTCCCTGGCCTCCTCGGGGTGAAGGCTCTGGGCGGCGAACCTGGTGATGGAGGATTTGACCGTCACCACCTCCAATCCGGGCGCCAGGACGCTGAGCTCCGCGCCTGTGTGCTGGTCCCCGCTGACCAGGGCCACCGGCACCCCGAAGTGGGCTGCCACCAGGCAGTTGAGACCCGCCTCCCCCACCGGCAGGGCATCAACGGTGGCGCCCGCGACCACCCGGGGACTGTAGGTGTGGGAGAGGATCGCCGGGGGGGCATCGACGGCACCGTGGTAGCCGATGAAGAAGACGGCGTCGAAGGTCTGGTCCAGCCCCTCCATCATGTAGTGGGGCTTGTGCCAGCCGGCGAGGTAGCTGGCCCTCCCCGCCAGCCGGGCCGGGTCCAGGTTGGCCATCCGTCCATGGGAGTCGTTCACCAGGAAGCGCCGCGCGCCGGCCTCCAGCGCCCCCTCGATCGCCGCGTTGACCTCCGCCAGCATCAGCTCTTGCCCCAGCTGATATTGGGGGCCGGAAGTTACCTGGCTCCAGTCGGCGATCCCGGCGACGCCCTCCATGTCACAGGAGATGTAGACCGAGGGTCCGGAGGCGGGAGCGTCAGAGGGCACCCTGGCCACCAAGGGTGATCCGGTCCAGCTCCGCCCAGTCGGCGGTGCTCGGGTGCCAGCTGGCGGCTGCGCAGTTGGCCGCGACCTGCTCCGGGCTCATGGTGCCGGCGATCACGGAGGAGACCCAGGGGCGACCGAGAAGTGACCCGATGGCCACCCCAAGAAGGGACACCTGGCGGTCCGCGGCGAACTGCTCCAACTGCTCCAGGACGTCGAAGGTCGCCTGATCTTCGAGTGGGGAGCCCTGCCTAGAGCCGGCCAGTCGGGTACCCGGCGGAGGTGGCTCTCCCCCCCGGTATTTGCCGGTGAGGAGGCCGCTGGCCAGAGGGTAGTAGGGCATAAGGCCAAATCCCAGCTCGTCCAGGGCAGGTAGGACCTCGCTCTCCAGCGACCGCTTCAGCAGGCTGTAATCCTCCTGGGTGGAGACCAGCACGTGGAGGCCGATGGCCTCGGCCGCGGCCACTGCCTCCAGGAGCTGTAGGGCGCTGAAGTTGGAAACCGTTCCTGCTGAGTGCCCATAAGCGACACCCGGTCGGGACGAGCGGTCCTTCCCGACCTGAACTCTGCCAAGCAAGCCGTCGCCGTTTCGGGTCTTGCGCCACATGGGTGGTTGCCCTGACGCCTTCGGAGCTTGGACTGGCCCTGGCACCCGGTACCCGCCGGGCCGACGCTTCCCACGTGGTAGCTCTCCACATCAGCGGGCAGAGCCACCGCTTCGATCCTCCGGTCGGATGTGGTCACACCTGGACTTGCCGGTGGTCTGCGCCGGGCGGAGTGCCCGAGTGCCCTTCTACCGAGCCCCACGGCCGCGGCCGTGTGCCCGGATACCTGCTGATGCTGGGCCAAGAGGGGAGCCAGCCAGTGCTGCCTGCCCCAGATCGAGGAGTAAGCGGCGGGGACTCCAACCACCGCAATGCCCCGCCTGGAGGCCATCGCCACCAATCGATCCCGGAACTTGGCGGTCGGCATCCCCGAGACCACTTTGCGGAACCAGCGGCGGGAGCCGTATTGCTCCCGGCCGGTCGAGCGTATCTCCGAGAAGCCGAGGTCCTCAATGGTGATGGACCTGGCGCCTCCCGCCTCGGCCAGGTCCAGAAGGTCGGTGATCGCCTGGCGCAGGTGCCCGTCCCTGGTCCAGGCGGACAGCTCCTCGGTCACCAGTGCGACGTGAGGCAGCCGGCCCACCGGGTTGCCGAAGCGGTCGAGCAGGGCGGGAGCGAGGAAGCCATGGTTGTGGTCCACCGCCAGGGTGCGTGCGGCCGGGTCCGAGAGCAGATCCTGGTAGGCCGGGACCCGGGGAGGGGAGGTCGGGGTGAAACTGGCATCGATGTAGAACCGGCTCTGGGCCTGGTTGCAGGAGATGGTGTAGGCGACCGCCCGGTGAGCCCCGACCTGGGCCAGCCACTCCGCCTGGCGGTACGAGAAGCGAACTTCAGCCTGGAAGCGGTACCGGGTGAGTCCCCCTCTGGTCGAGTTGGCCAGCCGGGCCAGCGGCTCGGGCAGGTCCACCTCCAGAACGCCTTCGGGGCTGACCCGGATGGTCTCGTTGCCCAAGCTCTTCCCGGACTCGCCGTTGGCGGTGATCCACCACCTCGAGGCATCCCATAGCTCTCGCCACTGCTCCCTGGTCATTCCGGCCTGGTCCAGGTGCAGGCGG
>JAKATL010000030.1 GCA_021827985.1 bacterium | reverse complement strand
TAGGCGCCCAGCCGAGAGAGCCAGAAGCGGTGCAGCTGGCGCATGACCATCCCCCGGGCGGTGCCCTCGGCGCCGAAGGGGAGGTGGAAGGTGGCCACGGTGGCGGAGCCGTGCCGGCGGGCCAGCTTTCCCACCCAGCCGTCGGCGAGGGTGAAGCTCAATGAGCAGTGGGTCACCTGGGGCCGCTGGAGGGCGATCGCCGCCTCCATCCGGCGGCGGAACCCCAGGCGGGGAATGGTGACGGTCTTGAACCGCAGGGTGGGCCATGAGGTGGCCATCTCCGAGGCCAGGGGCACCAGGAGGCCGTCCTCGGCGGCGTGGTGCAGGTACACGGTGCAGCCCCTCTGGTGCAAGCCCTGCGCCACCTGCTCCGTGTAGCTGCTGAGGCCGTCCGCGCGCCGTCCTCCGGCATGCCCCAGGAGGGACACGCTCAGCCTGTCCTCAGGCTGGTCTGGGGTCACGCAGGCGTCCTCTCTCAAAGGGGTACCACTGCTCGGGCCAGCGAAGGACCGCGCGCTCGAAGACCTCGATCACCGGGTGGAGCGCTTTCTGGGGATCGACCCCCGGCTCCACGTGGACGGCTTGGTGCACCTCGATGAAGTAGCCCCCGGCCGGGCTGCGCACCGCCACCACCGGGAGTAGCGGGCAGCCGGTGTGCCGCGCCAGCCGGTAGGGGAGGTCCGAGATCTCGGTGAGGTGGCCGAGGAACTCCACCTCCAAGGAGGGGGTGTCTCCCGGGATGTCGGCCACCAGCGCCACCACCTCCCCCCGGCGCAGCGCCGCCAGGACGGTCCGAGGGGAGCGCGACGCCAGCACGGTGCGCATCCCCATCTCCGAGCGCGCCCACACCACCAGGTCGCGGATGGCTGCGGAGCCCTCGTCCGCCATCACCACCGTGAGCGGCAGGCCGATAGCTGTGGCGTACGCACCGCCGGCGTCCCAGGTGCCGAGGTGGAAGAGGACGAGGACCGCCCCCTGCCCGCGCATCCGAAGGTCCAGGAGCCTATCTGCTCCGAAGGCCGCGAAGGTGGACAGGAGCCGGGGGCGCGGGAGTCGGTGGACGTAGACGAAGTCCAGCGCGGTTCTGGCGTACTCGCGGTAGCTGCGGGCGGCCAGACGACGCGCGCCGCGCCGGTCCAGCCCCGGCACAACCTTCTGGAAGTTGGCGGCGGTGATGGCTCTCCGTCGGGGCTGGACGGCGAAGGCGAAGTTGGCCACCGCGTCCGCAAGCCGGTATCTGTGGCCCCCCAGGAGATGCAGAAACCCGGCTGTGACGTTCAGGCCCGCTCGCAGGGCGGCGTGGGGCAGGGGCCGTTCCGCCTCGGGCACCTCCGAATTGTCGCATCGCCCGAGCGCCTGGCCAGGTGGCGCCGCTCGGGAGAGCTCGCGGGTCCGCGGCCGGCTCGCAACTGTCCCGGTTTAGCACAGCGGCAATGGTGTAAACTCTGCGGGCAAGGGGCCTCAGGGTTGGGGCCCTACCCGTGTGACGCCCGGCGACCTTGCGGGCGGACGATCGCTCAGTTCGGAGAGGGTGGTTGGGCGAAGGAGGAGGGCAGACGGGAACCAGGGGGGGCCCACTTCTCGCCGCCCACCAGTTCTTCCGCAAGGGGCGGGCCTCGGCGGAGGGCTGGAGCCAGCTGGTGGCCAAGGGCCGAGAGTGGGAGTCCTTCTACCGAGATCGGTGGCAGCACGACAAGGTGGTGCGTTCCACCCATGGGGTCAACTGCACCGGTTCCTGCTCCTGGAACGTCTACGTGAAAGATGGGCTGATCACCTGGGAGAACCAGGCGGTTGACTATCCCTCCGTGGGTCCAACCATGCCCGAGTACGAGCCGCGGGGATGCCCGCGAGGTGCCTCGTTCTCCTGGTACACCTACTCTCCCCTCAGGGTCCGCTATCCCTACATCCGGGGCAGTCTCTTGGAGCTCTACCAGGAGGCCAAGCGCGAGAGCCCAGACCCGGTTACGGCGTGGGCGTCGATTGTGGAGGATCCCGAGAAGGCGGCGCTCTACAAGTCGCATCGGGGCAAGGGTGGCTTCGTCCGGGCTTCCTGGGATGAGGCCGTGGAGATGATCGCCGCCGCGCATGTTTACACCATCAAAGCCCACGGACCGGACCGGGTGGCGGGCTTCTCTCCGATCCCGGCCATGTCGCAGGTCTCGTATGCCGCTGGGACTCGCTTCCTGGCGCTGATCGGCGGGGTGATCCTGAGCTTCTACGACTGGTACGCCGACCTGCCGCCGGCGTCGCCCCAGGTGTTCGGCGACCAGACCGACGTCCCCGAGTCCGGCGACTGGTGGAACGCGGGGTACCTGGTCATCTGGGGTACCAACCTGCCCATCACCCGCACCCCGGACGCCCACTTCATGACCGAGGCCCGCTACCGCGGCCAAAAGGTCGTGGTGGTGTCTCCGGACTACTCGGACCACGTGAAGTTCGCTGACCATTGGCTGCCGGCTCAGCCCGGAACCGACGCCGCTCTGGCCATGACCATGGGCCACGTGATCCTGAAGGAGTTCTATGTGGATCGCCAGGTCCGCTACTTCCAGGACTATGCGCGCCGGTTCACCGACCTCCCATTCCTGGTGACCCTGGACCCGACGCCCGACGGTTTGGTCCCCGGGCGGTTCCTCCGGGCCTCGGACCTGGAGGCCGGCAGCGGCGAGGAACTGCCCGAGTGGAAACTGGTCGTCCTGGACGAGAACACCGGGGCCCCGACGGTGCCTCCCGGGGCCGTCGGACACCGCTACCAGACCGCCAAGGGACGGTGGAACCTGGAGCTGGGCGACGTGAGGCCGGCGCTGAGCGTCTTCGAGCACTCCGACGAGCGGCGGGAGGTGCGGCTTCCCCGCTTCGACCTCGGTGGTGGTGAGGGGGGCTCCGACCTGGTCCGCGGAGTTCCGGTCCTGCGCCTGGGCGGCCATTTGGTGACCACCGTCTACGACCTCATGCTGGCGCAGTACGGAGTCGGGCGCCCAGGAATGCCGGGGCACTGGCCCACCGGGTATGACGACCCGGAGCCCTGCACCCCCGCGTGGCAGGCGGAGATCACCTCCGTCGAGTCCCAGCTGGCGACCCGGATCGCCCGGGAGTTCGCCCGCAACGCCGAGGTCACCGAAGGCCGCTCCATGATCGCGATGGGAGCAGGGACCAATCACTGGTTCCACTCCGACCTCATCTATCGGACCTTCCTCTCGCTGCTCCTGCTTTGTGGGTGTGAGGGGCGCAACGGCGGGGGTTGGGCCCACTACGTGGGGCAGGAGAAGGTGAGGCCGCTCGCCGGGTGGCAGGCGATGGCCTTCGCGCTGGACTGGGTGCGGCCACCCCGGCACCAGGCCTCGACCCCGTACCTGTATCTCGCCACCGACCAGTGGCGCTACGAAGGGTATGGCGCGCAGGAACTGGCGTCCTCGCTTGGCCGCGGCCTGTTTCAGGGCCGCCAGTTCGCGGACTGCTACGTCCAGGCCAGCCGCCTGGGCTGGCTGCCAGCCTACCCCAGCTTTGACCGGAATCCGTTGGAACTGGTGGACGCAGCGCGTCGCCAAGGGCGTGAACCCGCCGAGCATGTGGTCCAAGAACTCAGGTCGGGCCGGCTGCACTTCGCCGCCGAGGACCCCGACGCCCCGGGCAACTTCCCGCGGGTCCTCACGGTGTGGCGGGCCAACCTCTTGGGCTCGTCCGGCAAGGGGCATGAGTACTTCCTGAAGCATCTGCTGGGGACCACAGATCCCGCGGTGCGAGCGGAGGAGAGCCCTCCGGAGCTCCGCCCCCAGGAGCTCCGCTGGCGGGATGAGCCCCCGCGGGGCAAGCTCGACCTGCTCACCACCATCGACTTCCGAATGACCTCCAACTGCCTCTTCTCCGATGTCGTGCTGCCCGCCGCCACCTGGTACGAGAAGTACGACATCTCGTCCACCGACATGCATCCGTTCGTGCACAGCTTCAACCAGGCGGTGCCTCCACCCTGGGAGGCGAAGACGGACTGGGAGGCCTTCAACCGGATCGCCGCGGCCTTCTCGAAGCTCGCAGAGCAGCATCTTGGGCTCAGGCAGGACCTGGTGTGTGCCCCGCTGCTACATGACACCCCGGACGAGATCGCGCAGCCCCTCGGACGAGTGCTGGACTGGACCCGGGCCGAATGCGAACCGGTCCCGGGCCGAACCATGCCCAAGCTGCTGGTGGTGGAGCGTGACTACCCAGCGGTCGCGCAGAAGATGCGGGCGGTTGGGCCCCTGCTTGAGGAAGTTGGTAGCCAGACCAAGGGAGCCGACTGGAAGCCGGTCCTCGAGATCGAGGAGCTGCGGGCGCGCAACGGCGTCGTGCGCGGAGGGGTGGCCGACGGCCGCCCCAAGCTGGACCGGGCCGAGGACGTCGCTGAGGCCATCCTCGCGCTCTCTGGAACCTGCAATGGCCGGCTCGCGGTCGAGGGCTTCCGGTCCCTGGAGCAGCGCTGTGGAGTGCCGCTGGCCGATCTGGCGGCCTCCCGCGAGGCCGACCGCATAACCTTCAGGGACACGCAGGTCCAGCCCCGCACCGTGATCACCTCCCCGGAGTGGTCGGGGATCGAGGCCCACGACCGCCGCTACGCCCCGTTCACCGTCAACGTGGAACGGGGCAAGCCTTGGCACACCTTGAGTGGCCGCCAGCACTTCTACCTCGACCATGAGTGGATGCTGGAGCTGGGAGAGGAGCTGCCCACCTTCAAGCCGCCCCTGAACTATCGCCGCCACTTCGGCGACCAGCAGCTCGGGCAGGCGGGTCGGCTGGAGGTGACCGTCCGGTACCTCACGCCGCACTCCAAGTGGTCGATCCATTCCGAGTACCAGGACAACCTCTTCATGCTCACCCTGTTCCGGGGCGGTCCGGTGATCTGGATCAGCCAGGAGGACGCCGCCGCCATCCAGGTCCGGGACAACGACTGGATCGAGGCGTACAACCGCAACGGGGTGATCACCTGCCGGGCGGCCGTCACCCACCGGCTGCCTTCGGGGGTGTGCCTCATGTATCACGCCAAGGATCGCCACGTGAACGTCCCGCTCAGCGAGCTGCACGGCAGCCGAGGCGGGGTCGACAACTCCCTCACCCGGGTGGTCTGGAAGCCGACCCACCTGATCGGTGGCTACGCCCAGCTCTCCTTCGGGTTCAACTACTTCGGGCCCACGGGCTCCCAGCGCGACGAGATCACGGTGCTGAGCAAGCGGCAGTCCGAGGTGGTCTTCTGATGAAGGTGCGCGCCCAGGTCGGGATGGTGATGAACCTGGACAAGTGCATCGGCTGCCACACCTGCAGCGTCACCTGCAAGCAGGTCTGGACCAACCGAAAGGGCACCGAGTACGTCTGGTTCAACAACGTCGAGACCAAGCCGGGGCTGGGGTATCCCCGGCGATGGGAGGACAACCAGCACTGGCAGGGGGGGTGGAAGCTTGACCGCCGAGGCCGGCTGCGGCTCCGAGCCGGGGGACAGCTGCGCAAGCTGCTGACGATCTTTTGGAACCCCGACCTCCCTGTCATCGACGACTACTACGAGCCCTGGACCTACGACTATCACACCCTGATCGATGCCCCGCTGTCGGATCGCGACCCGGTGGCGAGGCCCCAGTCGCAGCTCACCGGCAAGCGTATGGACGTCCGGTGGGGCCCGAATTGGGACGACATGCTGGCCGGCGCCCCGGAGACCGCCCCCCACGATCCCGACCTGGCCGGCCTCCAGGAGCAGGTGAGGCTCACCTATGAGCGCACCTTCATGTTCTATCTGCCGCGGATCTGCGAGCACTGCCTCAACCCCTCGTGCGTGGCCTCCTGCCCCTCCGGGGCCATGTACAAGCGCGAGGAGGACGGGATCGTCCTGGTCGACCAGGACAAGTGCCGAGGGTGGCGCTTCTGCGTCTCCGGCTGCCCGTACAAGAAGGTCTACTTCAATCACCACACGGGCAAGGCCGAGAAGTGCACCCTCTGCTATCCGCGGATTGAGCTCGGGCTCCCCACCGTGTGCTCTGAGACCTGCGTCGGGAGGATCCGGTACTTGGGCCTCGTGCTCTACGACGCGGACCGGGTCCAGGAGGCGGCCTCGGAGCCCGACGAGAAGCGGCTCCTGGAGGCGCAGCTGAGAGTCTTCCTCGATCCCGCCGATCCCCGGGTGCAGGAGCAGGCGCGCCGGGACGGCATCCCCGACGACTGGATCGACTACGCGCAACGCTCCCCGGTCTATGCCCTGGCCCACCGCTGGCGGGTGGCCCTCCCGCTCCACCCCGAGTACCGCACCCTGCCTATGGTCTGGTACGTCCCCCCTCTGTCGCCGGTAGTCAACGCCCTGGAGCAGGACGGGTATGAGGCCGACCCGGACCAGCTGTTCCCCGCCATCGACTCCATGCGCATCCCGACGGCCTACCTGGCCAACATCCTCGCCGCGGGGGACAGCGAGACGATCCGGCAGGCGCTGGGCCGGCTTGCGGGGATGCGCAGCTACATGCGCAAGCTGGAGGTGCTGGGGGTGCGCGACCAGCAGGCTGCCGCCGCGACCGCTTTGGAGCCTACCGAGATCGAGGCCATGTACCGCCTGCTGGCGGTGGCCAAGTATGAGGATCGCTACGTCGTCCCCCAGGCGCACAGCGAGCAGGCGCAGCGGCTTTCCGAGCTGCCGGGCAGCTGCGGACTGGACTTCGAGGGCGGACCCGGGAGCTGTGGGGCGCTGCCCCGGCCGACTCAGGCCGTCAACGAGAGTTTCATGCTCGGCCGGCGGGTTGGCGCGGGCCACCGGCTCGTGCCCCTTCCCATGCTCAAACCTGGCCCGGGGCCAGGTCACTGATGCCGGCTCACGGGGGCCCAGCGCCCTTCAAACTGCTCTCCGTGCTCCTCCAGTACCCAGGTGTGGACGTGGAGCGCGCGCAGCCGGAGCTCACGGCGGCGGTCCGAGGTTTGAGCTCACGTATGCGACGCGGGCTCTCTCCCTTTCTTGACTACTGGGAGGCCACGCCCTGGCCCACGATCCGCCAGGACTATGTCGAGACCTTCGACCTGCAGCGGCGGTGCAGCCTCTACCTCACTTACTTCACCCACGGGGACACCCGCCGCCGGGGCCAGGAGTTGCTGCGCCTCAAGTGGCTGTACCGAGCGGCCGGGCTGGAGATGGAAGGCCCGGAGCTTCCCGACTATCTGCCGGCCATGCTGGAGTTCGCCGCCCTCGCCCCGGGCGGGGTCGGGCGGGAGTTGCTCCAAGAACAGCGCCTCGGCCTGGAATTGCTCTGGCTGCGCTTGGACGAGCTGGGGAGTCCGTATGCCTGCTTGGTCCAGGCGATTCGCCACAGCCTTCCCCGTGTCGCCGGGCGCCAGCTGGAGGCGGTGCGACGGCTGACCCGGGAAGGACCTCCATCGGAGTCAGTCGGGCTCCAGCCCTTCGCGCCGCCGGAGGTCATGCCCTGGGCGGAGGCGCGGCGGTGACCCTGCAGGAGGCGCTGCTGTTTGTGGCCCTCCCCTACGCCTCCATCACCCTGTTCATCGCCGGTCACGTTTGGCGCTACCGCCACGACAAGTTCGGCTGGACCAGCCGCTCCAGCCAGCTGCTGGAGCGCCGGTGGCTGGCCTGGGGGAGCAATCTGTTCCACTACGGAGCTCTGGCGGCCATCGGTGGCCACGTGGTGGGGCTGCTGATCCCAGAGCAGCTGACGCGGGCGGTGGGGATCAGCGAGGGAGCCTACCACCTGTTCGCCGCCGCGGCCGGCACCGTGGCCGGCCTCGCCTGCGTGGCCGGCTTTCTCATCCTGATCGGCCGGAGGGCGTACTTTCCCCGCGTGCGGCACACTACCAGCTGGACCGACGTGGTGGTCTACGCGGTTCTGGCCGCCATCATTGCTCTCGGGCTCATCGAGACCATTGGCTTCAACACCCTGGGCGCGGGGTACAACTACCGGCCCACGGTGGGGGTCTGGTTCCGGGGCCTGCTCTGGTTGCACCCCGAGCCGCAGTTGATCGCGAGCGCCCCGCTGGTCTACCAGCTCCACGCCACCCTGCCCTGGATCCTCTACGCCGTCTGGCCGTTCAGCCGGCTGGTGCACGCTTGGAGCCTGCCCTGGCAGTACCTGGGGCGCCCTTACATCCTCTACCGCCGGCGCTACGGCCTGGCCAGGCGATGACGGGCGGGTCGGGTTACCCGGTCCCCTCCGCGGTTGACCGTGGTTGAGCTCCGCTTCCGGCGCCGGCTGAGCTCCGACTTTGAGTTGGTCCGGCCCGTCTTGGAGGGCCCGCCCGAGCGCTGGCTGCCCGCTTCCCGGCAGGCTGACGGCACCTTGGTGGTGAGGCTTCGGGCTGGCGGGCCGGCTCTGGGCCTGAGCCGTGAGGTGAGGGTGTCTGTGGGGCGGGCCCAACTCTTCGGCTGGGGGCTGGTGGTGGCGATCGAGTGGCGGGCTGCCGCGCACCCCGGTCTCTACCCCGTCCTGCTTGGATACCTCCGGGCCGAACCCGCACCCGAAGGCGGCACCCGGCTGCGTTTCGACTCCCGCTACACTCCTCCCGGTGGAAGGGCGGGGAAAGCTGCCGATCGGGCACTGCTGCACAGGCTGGCGCGGGCCACGGTGGGCAGCTTCTTCGCGGAGTTCGCGACCGGGGTGCAAGATGCCGCCGACGGGGCCGCCTGACTGCCGTCGCTGAGCTGGTTCGGCCCGGTCGCTGTGCGGCTGGCGAGGCTGGCCGAGCGGGTCCCGCCCGCCTCCGGTGCGGTGGTGATGGGTACCGGGATCGTGGCCATTGGGCTGAAGCTGGACGACCAACAGCTCCTCTCCCACGTCATCTTGGCGGTCGCCGGTGCGGTCTGGTGTGCCCTGGGCGCCATTCTCCTGGTCCGCCTGCTGACCGACCGGCGCCGGCTCGGTCCGGAGGCTCGATCCCCGGCGGCGCTGACCGGGGTTGCCGGCAGCGCGGTCCTGGGTACTGCCCTGACCCTGATCGGATGGCTGTTCCTGGGGGCGGCGCTGCTGGCCCTGAGCACCTGCCTCTGGCTGCTCCTCATCGGGCCGGTCGCCCGGCACTGGAGCTCGCCTGCGGTCGGCGTCTCCTTCATGGTCACGGTGGCGACCGAGGCGCTGGCGGTCCTGGCGGCCACCCTGGCCGCGGCGACCGGCTCGGCGTGGCTGGTGGGAGCGGCCGCCCTGCCCTGGGCCCTGGGGCTTCTCGCCTACCTTCTGATCCTCGCCCGGTTCGACCTCGGCCAGCTGAGCTCCGGGCACGGCGACCATTGGGTCTCCGGGGGGGCGCTCGCGATCAGCGCCCTGGCATCGGGGCGTCTCACCATGGCCGTCTCCGCTGTGGGCGGGCCGGGACAGCTGGGGCCGCTCCTGCGAGGGGTGTCACTGGGAGTCTGGGTCGCCGCCATGGCCTGGCTGCCCGCCCTGCTGCTGGCGGAGGTGCTGCGCCCCCGGCTGGACTACGACCTGCGCCGGTGGGCGACGGTCTTCCCCGTCGGTATGTATGCCGCCTGCAGCTTCATCGTGGGTCAGGCCGCCGGGATCTCACCCCTGGAGGACTTCGCCCAGGTGTGGGTGTGGGCAGGGGTGCTGGTCTGGGTATTGGTCCTGGTCCCGACCCTGCGGCGCGGGGTCGGGGCGGCGCGGGACGTCCTCTGACTCGAGTTTGACAGAGCCCTCTCTGAGAGGGACGTCGATCTGGGTCCTGGATCCTTGGGCGGGGCGTCCGTCGACGGCCGTGACGTCTCGTCCATCCGGACGTCGACCGCCCCTTGTGACGGGCAAGACTGATCCTGCGCCGACCGTTCAGTCCGGGAGGGCGCCGACCCGCCCCTGGGGGGTTCAGATCGCTGCGATCCTCTCCATGGCTGCCCGCGGATCCCCCGCGGGAGGGAGCCTGTAGATCAGCGATCCGTCCTCCAGCGTCACGCCGAGGGTGAGCCGATGGGGGCTGAGCCCCCCGCGGTGGTCGAGGTGGAAGACTTGGATAGCGCGCGTCAGCACCAGATGGTCCGCGATCAGGCGCCGGTGGCAGCGCCACCAGAGGGACTCGGCGCACATGATGGCCGTCGTGCCGTCGGGCAGCATTTGCAGGAGCCTCTCCACGGCCCCCAGAAAGCTCACCGTGGCCATGTAGTCGGCGTAGCCACGGAAGCTGGGGTGGCGCAGCCCCAGGTGGGGCGAGTCGGGGCGGACGCGCCGGAAGCCCCCCAGGTCCGCCTCCCAGTGGTACTGCAGTCCGCCGGCCGGGAGCCACTCCTGCAGCTCGCTCCGGGCGAACTGCGGGTTGTGGCGGCTGGCGGGCAGGCTGCGCACATCCACCACCTGCTTCACCCCCGCCGCGTGCAGTAGGTCCAGGAATGCCCTCGAGGTTGCCGTCCCGTGCCCCACCGTGAGAAGAGCGCCGGGGCCAACCCCTGCTACCGGCGCAGGCCCAGGGTCAGGTAGCGCTCCCTCGGCCTCCACGCTCAGCCCGCGCCCGGGGCCTCGCCACGGCGCAGCTCGTAGGCGTCCAGGTACTCCATCACCCGGGCCACCTCGCGGCAGAGGTCGGGGCCAAACCCGGCCCGCTCCAGGAGATGGAACCCCAGCTCCATCCCCGAGCTCATCCCGGCGGCGGTGACGATCCGCCCAGAGTCGACAATCCGCGCCCGGCTGATCAGGGCCTTGGGCGCCAGTGACGCCAAGCGGTCGATGGGAACCATTCCCCGGGTACCCAGTTCCTGAGGGTCTCCCTCCTTCCGGGCGGTCGCCTCCAAGCCGTCGAGGAGACCCATCTGGGCATAGACCCAGGGTCCGGTGCAGAGGGCGGCCAGGATGGTGGACTCAGGCAGGGATCGGATGAAGTCGTGGAGTCCGCGGTTGTAAGTCTCCTGCCGGGTGCCGGCACCTCCGGGGATGAGGAAGGCGTCCATCGCCGGCCGGTCCTGGAAGTTGTAGTTGGGCAGGACCGTGAACCCGGCCTGGGCCTGCACGGGCCGCATCGCCTCCGCGATGAGGAACACGTCCAGGCTCGGTTCCCACCGCCGGGCCACGGAGAAGACCCCGTACGGAGCGGTGAAGTCGACTATTTCAGCGTCCTCGAAGACGTAGATGCCGAGCCGGAATCCCTTGCCTCCTGGTTCAGCCATTCGGAGTCCTCCTGTGGTGCCCGCCCAAAGCCACGACCGATGGGATCAGTCCGCCCGCCGCGGTGGTGTCGGGGAGAGCTGGGGTCGGTCCCAGGGTGCAGCCGGCTCCCCGGTGCCGCAGAGGGCGAGGAACTCGCGACGCAGGCCGGCATCCCGGTCGTAGGCCCCGCGCCAGAAGGTGGTCTTGGTGCTGGACTGGAGTTCTCGGACGCCCCGCATCCTGGTGCAGAGGTGGACAGCATCCACAAACACCGCCACCCCGTGGGCCTGCAGGGTGGACTCCAGAAAGTCGACGATCTGCTGCCCCAGCCGCTCCTGGACGGTGAACCGGCGGGCATAGAGCCTGACGATCCGGGTGAGTTTGGACAGACCGATCAGGTCCTGATGGGCGATGTAGCCCACATGAGCACGTCCGAAGATCGGCAGTGCATGGTGCTCGCAGAGGGAGAAGAAGGGGATGGGGCCCTCCACCACCTGCGAGATCCGGCAATCCGGTCCGCCCCGGCACTCGGTGGGGAAGGTAGTGACCAGCTTGGGGTCCCCCTCGTAACCGGCGGTGGCGTCGGAGAGCGCGGCCAGGAAGCGGGCGGGCGTCCTGAGGGTTCCGGGCTGGTCGGGGGGCAGGCCCAGGGCTCGGAAGATCTCCTCCAGATAGGTCTCGAAGCGGCGTTGCTGGGAAGGAGAAATCCGCCCCGCCCGGGGGGCCTCGGTATCCACCACCCCCGGCGCCACGGTTCGCTCAGCTGCGCTGGCCATCTCTCCCCAGCGCAGCGAAGGGCGCGAGCCCGAAGACACAGCCTTCGGCGGTGCACGCCTGGGGCGTCACGCGAGCGTGGCCCCCGGATGCCGCCAGCACCCCCTCGATCAGGCCGGAATGGATCAGGGGTACCACCCCGGGCTCCGCGCTGCACGCCTCCTTGAAGGCGCAGCGCTCGACGACCAGCCGGCCCCCAGGGTCCAGGTGAAGGCGGTCACCGAGGCTCAGGAGAGGGTCCAACCAGCTGCCCGAACCCGCCGTCACCTGCGCCAGGATGCTCCCCACCTCGCGAGCGCTCTCCGCCGCCGCCTCCAGGCCTTGCGAGCCCAACCGCGAGGCGGCAGCGGCCAGGACCCGGAGCAGGGTCAGCAGGCCATGGGCGGGCGGCTCCTGCGCCGGTGGCTCGGGTGCCAGGGAATAGGTCTTGGCGGGCTTGCCCGGCCTCCCCCGGCGCTGGCCCGAGGTGAGGTAGCCGAGGCCGACCAGCTTCTCCAGATGGGTGTAGGCGACCGAGCGGTGGACCCCGGCCTCGGTGGCCACCTCAGCCACGGTGTGGGGCCGGGGACGGCTGTAGAAGAGGAACAGGATGGTCTTGCGCGTCGGGTCCTGGATCGCCAGAACCATCTTCTCGACCGGCCTTCGAGGGTCCACAAGGGGAGTATAGTCCGATTGGATGATATGGATGGTGTAAACAGGCTAAACAGCAGGCTGTCACCTCTGATCGCAGGGGTCCCCGGCCGTGGCTGACTCCTGGCTCGACCGGGTGGTGCGGGGCCAGGAGTGGCTGGACCCGGTCGGACGGGGGCTCCAGGTTTCGGTGCGCCGCGGGTTCTCGCTGCTGGGTTCCCCGGGCGGTGCGCTGCGCGACCTCCTGCACGGCTCCCGGGGGCTTGGGCATCCGCTCCACCCGGCGGTCACCGACCTGCCGCTGGGGGCCTGGGCGGCAGGGGCCGTCCTTGACTACGTCGCCCACTTCACGTCCACGGTCGGGACCCGGGCCGGGGACGTGGCTCTGGCGGTCGGCCTGCTGGTCAGCCTGGCCGCAGTGGCCACCGGTCTCACCGACTCCGAGGACACCTTCGGCCACGAGCTGCGGGTGAATGTGCTCCACGGGCTGAACATGGGGTTGGCCGAGGTTCTGATGGCGGCTTCCCTGGGGCTGCGCTGGTGGGCACCGCTCTCGTGGCACCCGCTCGCCCTCGGGCTCTCTACCGCGGGCCTGGCGGTGGCGATGGCGGGCATGTACGTGGGTGGCCACCTCACCTTCGGGATTGGGACCATGGTCAACCGGACCGCCTTCGTCAGCGGGCCCACCGAGTTCGCGCCGGTGGGGGTGGCGGCCGACTTCCCCGAGGGAGCGTTGCGGCGCGTCGAGGCCGCGGGCATGGATGTGGTGGTGGCCAGGTGCCAGGGACGGCTGCACGCCCTGGGCGGGGTCTGCTCGCACGCCGGAGGGCCCTTGGCCCAGGGGGCGCTGGACGGCACGGTGGTCACCTGCCCCTGGCACGGCTCCCAGTTCGATCTCAGGACCGGGGAGGTGCGGCGGGGGCCGGCGACCTTTCCCCAACCCCGGCTCACGGTCCGGGAACGGGATGGGGTGGTCGAGGCCCACCTCGACCACCCCATCCCCTAGACGTCACAGGAGGTGCGGAGATGGCTGCAGAAGCGGAGTCAGGTGGAGCCAGGCCGGAGGTCGAGGTCGACCAGGGGATGAGGCGCTGGTACCACTCCTGCCCCTGCTGCCTGAGTGCGGCCTACCCGGAGGTGAAACTGGCGCTCGACCGTGAGCGGACAGAGCATGAGCAGCGATCGCCGTCCCATGCCGGCTGAGGCTGCCGTCCCCGGCGGCTCCCTCCCCGGAGACCTCAGCTGGGTCCGTCGGGCCGGGCAGTCCCTGTGGCTGGACAACCTCGACCACGCCATGCTCAGCACCGGGGCCCTGCGACGCTGGGCCTCCGAGCTTGGCGTGAGCGGCCTCACCTGCAACCCCTCGATCCTCGCCCGCTCCCTCACCCTGGAGTCCGGACACGACGCCTCGCTGCGGCTACTGCTTGAGCGGGGGGTGACCGACCCGCTGGACCTCGTCTACGCGATCACCTTCGAGGACCTGATCCCGGCCGCCGGAATCTTCCACCCCACCTTCGAGCGCAGCCGAGGCCAGGACGGTTTCGTCTCCCTGGAGGTCCCTCCCGATCTCGCCCACCGGTTCGAGGAGACGGTCGCGTGGGGGAAGCAGCTCTGGGAGCGCGCCCACCTGCCCAACCTGCTGATCAAGGTGCCGGGCACCGCGGCGGGGCTGGCCGCAGGGGAAGAGCTGATCGCCGTCGGGGTGGGCGTGAACTTCACGCTGCTGTTCTCGGAGGCGCACTACCTGGCCGCCGCCGACAGCTACCTGCGGGCCCTGGGCCGGCGCCAGGTCAACCATGAGCCGCTGGCAGTCCCCTCGGTCGCGTCGGTCTTCGTCTCCCGCTGGGATGCCGCCGCCGATCCCCAGGTTCCCCCGGCCCTCCATCACCGCCTCGGGCTGGCGATGGCCCGGCGGATCTATGCCGCCTACCGGAAGATCCTCGCCGGTGAGCGCTGGGTGGAGCTGGCGAACGCTGGGGCCCACCCCCAGCGGCTCCTGTGGGCCTCCACCTCGACCAAGGATCCTGAGCTGCCACCCACCTTCTACGCCCGGGCACTGGTGCTGGCCGGCACCATCGACACCCTGCCCGAGGCCACCCTGGGGGCGCTGGCCTCAGGACCGCCACGTCGGATGGGGACCCCTGCGCTCGCGGAGGCGGAGAAGACCTTGGGTCGGGCCCGGGCCGCGGGCCTGGACGTGGAGGCCCTGGGGCAGTCGCTGCAGGCGCAGGGGGCCGAGCGGTTCGCCGGCGACTGGGCCCAGCTGGTCACGGCTGTGGGGGAGAAGGCGAGACGGCTGGTCCCCGGAGCCGTCGGCTGATGGCGCCGACCGAGCGGCTGGGGGCGAAGGAGGCGGGCCCGGGCGGAGGCGCGGAGGCCCGGCGGGAATCCGGGAGCAGCCGGGAGGAGCAGCTGGAGGGGGGCGACCCTGCGTGCTGGGCCGACCTGCTCTGCCCGGCTTGCGGAGCGGTGTTGACAGGCGGCCATCGGCCCCGGTGCCCGAGGGAGGGCTGGGAATGAAGCGGCGACCAGAGGCCCGTCCCGCGGCACCATTCGAGGCCCCACGGGAACCAGCGGACCGCCTGGCGACCCCAGGCCAGGTGGGCGCGCGCCTGGATTACGGCAGGGTGTATCCGGCGGCAGTGGAGGCGATGGCGGGGCTGGAGCGGGCGGTCCGGTCCTCCGCCCTGGAGCCGGAGCTGCTGGAGCTGGTGAAGATGCGAGCCTCCCAGCTCAACGGGTGCGGCTACTGCCTCGACATGCATTCCAAGGACGCGGTCGCGGTCGGGGTGGAGCCTCAGTGTCTCCACCTGCTGGCGGCCTGGCGGGAGGCCCCCTGCTACTCCCCTCGGGAGCGGGCGGCGCTCTCCTGGTGCGAGGCCCTGACCCTCTTGCCCCAGACCAACGCTCCCGACCAGGAGTTCCAGGAGGTCCAGGCCGCCTTCTCGGCCCCGGAGCTGGTGGCGCTCACCCTCGCGGTCGTCGCCATCAACGGCTGGAACCGGCTGGCGGTCGGCTTCCGCACTCCGGTGGGCAGCTACACCCGCGGCGGTTGACCGATGACGAAGGCGGCTTCCGTCATCTCGCTGCAGCGGTACCCGGGAGACCGCGGAGCGGGCGGCGGCCACGGGTCGGCAACCACGACCGGGGCCAGCCTGGCCCCGCGCGCGAAGGGACCCTTCCGCCTCGATCTCACCGTGTGGGCTCTGCGCCGCCGGGCGCACAACCAGGTCGACGCCTTCGCTGGGGGGTGGTACCGGCGGATCCTCGATCTGGACGCCGGTCCCATCGGCGTGGCGGTCGCGCAGCGCGGAGGCCGGCTCGACCTGGCCGTCAAGGGCCCGGCCTCCGCGGTCACCGATGGGACGCTGCACCAGGCCATTGCCTGGGCGGAGCGGACCCTGGGCCTGGACCAAGAGCTGTCGGGCTTCTACCGGGCCCGCAAGGACCCCTGGCTGGAGGAGCTGGCGATACGCTTCCGTGGTCTGCGCCCACCCCGGTTCCCCAGCCTCTTCGAGGCCGTGGTCAACGCCGTGGTCTGCCAGCAGGTCAGCCTGACGGTGGGCATTCACCTGCTGAACCGCCTCTCCGAGCGGTTCGGTTCCCGGCTGCCGGCGGCCATCGAGGGGTGGGGGCCCGGGGCCCCAGCGGTGGAGCGGGTGGCCGAGGCGAATTGGGAGTCGCTGCGCGCGCTGGGCTTGAGCGGGGCGAAGTCGCGGGCGCTGGTGGCCTGCGCCCGCGCGCTGACGGGACCGGACTTCGATCTGGCGGCTCTGCGCCCCCTCAGCGACTCGGAGCTCGAGGATCGGCTCCGCTCCCTGCCGGGGATCGGGCGCTGGAGCGCTCAGTACGTCATGCTTCGCGGCCTGGGTCGCTGGAGGATCCTTCCCGGCGACGACGTCGGAGCCCAGAACTCCCTGCGCCGCCATTTCCACCTGCCGGAGCGACCGGACTACGGGGATGTCGTAGAACTGAGCCGGAGCTGGAGCCCCTATGCCGGGCTGGTCTACTTCCACCTCCTCCTGTCGGGGCTGGAGGCAAGCGGCGTGAGCTGGGACCGCCCGGGTCGGTCTGCCCGGAGCGGAGGGGCAGCCCTCGCCTCCCTGATGCCGACGGAGGGGGCGCCGTGACCGACGTCCTCGGCTCCCGATCTGAGCTTCTGGTGGGCGGGGAGCGCTACCGGATCTGGCGTTTGGATGCACTTCGGGAGCTCGTCGACCTCGCGGTCCTGCCCTTCTGCGTCAAGGTCCTGCTGGAGAATCTGCTCCGCCACCAGGGGCCCGGGGGCGTCTCGGCCGACGATGTCGCAACCCTGGCGCGGTGGCCACGCTCCGGCGAGCCGTCTTTCGAGCTCCCCTTCCACCCGGAGCGGGTCCTGCTCCAGGACTTCACCGGGGTCCCCGCGGTCGTAGACCTGGTGGCGCTGCGGGATGCGCTTGCCGCGTTGGGCGGCGACAGTCGACGGGTTAACCCCAAGATCCCCGTGGAGCTGGTCGTGGACCACTCGGTGGTGGTGGACGAGTGGCAGGGCTCGTCTGCCTTCGAGGTCAACCGCAGGTTGGAGTTCTCCCGCAACGCCGAGCGCTACCGGCTGCTCCGCTGGGCCCAGCAGCGGTTTGAGCACCTCGCGGTGGTGCCCCCCGACACCGGCATCTGCCACCAGGTCAACCTGGAGCACCTCGCCCGGGTGGTTTCTGCCAACGACGACCGTGACGCCTTTCCGGACACGCTGGTGGGCACCGACTCCCACACCCCGATGGTCAACGGCATCGGCGTCGTGGGCTGGGGGGTGGGGGGGATCGAAGCCGAGGCGGCGTTGCTCGGGCAGCCGGTCCCGATCCCGATGCCAGTCGTGGTCGGGGTGTACCTGGAGGGGGAGCTGCCACCCACCGCCACCGCCACCGACCTGGTCCTGAAGGTGACCGAGCTGTTGCGCCGACACGGAGTGGTGGGCAAGTTCGTCGAGTTCACCGGTCCGGGGCTCAGCCAACTGCGGGTCGAGCATCGCGCCACCCTGGGCAACATGGCCCCAGAGTACGGGGCCACCTGTGCCGTGAGCCCGATCGACCAGAGGACTCTGGACTACCTCCGCCTCACCGGCCGACCCCCTTCCCGTGTGGCCCTCGTGGAGGCGTACGCCCGGGAGCAGGGGATGTTCAGGGAGCCGGACGATCCGATCCCCCAGTTTTCCGAGCTCGTCCACCTCAACCTGTCCACGGTGGAGACCTCCATCGCCGGGCCCACCCGGCCGCAGGACCGGGTGCCGCTGCCTTTAGTGCCGCAGTCGTTCCGCCGCCACCTGGCAGGGCTGGTGCCCACCACCGCCGCGGCCGCCCCGGCGGCCGACCCCTGGGCGCCACCGCTGCTGGTGGACGGCAGCTGTGAGCAGGCTTCCGCTGACTCCTTCCCGGCCAGCGACCCGCCGGCATCGATGTCGGGAGGAATGGCCAGAGGCGAACCGGATCAGCACCTGCGGAACGCCGCCCCAGCCTCGGCCTCGCCGGTGGGGCCCCTGGTTCGGCGGCCGCGCCTGGTCCAAGTGCAGGTGGACGGGCGGACGGTGCCCATCGACGATGGTCACGTAGTCATCGCAGCCATCACCAGCTGCACCAACACCTCCAATCCCGACGTGATGGTGGCGGCGGGCCTGATGGCCCGGCGGGCGGTGGATCTGGGTCTGACGCGCAAGCCGTGGGTGAAGACCTCCCTGGCTCCGGGCTCACGGGTGGTCATGCGCTACCTCGAACGAGCCGGACTGGACCGCCCGCTGGCCGAGCTTGGCTTCCAGCTTGTGGGCTACGGCTGCACCACCTGCATCGGCAACTCCGGCCCGCTCATCCCTGCAGTCTCCACTGCCGTGAGAGATGGCGGACTGGTGGTGGCCGCGGTCCTTTCGGGCAACCGCAACTTCGAGGGTCGAATCCACCCCGAGGTCCGGTTGAACTATCTGGCCTCCCCGCCGCTGGTGGTCGCCTACGCCCTCGCCGGGACCATCGATTTCGACTTCGGGGCCGAACCCCTGGGCATGACTTCGGGCGGGACTCCGGTCTGGCTCCGGGACCTCTGGCCCGGGGCCCAGGAGGTGGGTGACGTAGTGGCGCAGACCCTGACCGGAGAGCAGTTCCGGGAGGAGTACGCGGCGGTGTACCGGGGGGGCGCTCTCTGGGATCGGCTGGATCCCGGGGAGAGCTCCCATTTCGCCTGGGACCCCGAGTCCACCTATGTGCGGCGACCCCCGTTCCTGAACGGGGTGGAGCGGCTGCCCGACCCGGTGGGCGACATCCGGGGGGCGCGCTGCCTGGCCCTCCTCGGAGACAGTGTCACCACCGACCACATCTCCCCAGCGGGAGCGATCAGTCCGAAGGGGCCCGCCGGAACCTATCTCAGAGAGCAGGGGGTGGGGGTGGAAGACTTCAACTCATTCGGGTCCCGGCGCGGCAACCATGAGGTGATGATCAGGGGGACCTTCGCCAACGCCCGGCTCCGGAACCGGTTGGTGCCGGGGGTGGAGGGCGGATTCACCCTCCACCACCCGAGTCGCCGCACCATGACCATCTTCGATGCCGCCCGTCTCTACCAGGAGACAGGTACGCCGCTGGTGGTCGTCGCCGGCCGGGACTATGGCTCCGGGTCGTCGCGCGATTGGGCCGCCAAGGGCACCCGCCTGTTGGGGGTGCGAGCAGTGGTGGCCGAGAGCTTCGAGAGGATTCACCGCTCGAACCTGGTGGGGATGGGGGTGCTGCCGGTGGAGTTCCGCCCCGGGGTGACAGCCGCTGGACTGGCGCTCACTGGCGCCGAGAGCTTGGACCTGCTGGGGCTTCAGGCTGTCGCCGAGGGAGAGCCGGAGGCTCTGCGGCTGCTGGCCGATGGCCGGGAGCTGCCAGTCCGGGCCCGGCTCGACTCCGCCACCGAGCGTGAGCAGTTCCGCAATGGTGGGATTCTGCCGCTCACCCTGCGCCAGCTCCTGCCGAGCGAGCCGCCTTGAGTTCGAGTGCGCCCGTGCTCTGGGGCGCGGCAGCCGCTGTGGACGTGCACCCCATGCCCTCTCCCTCGACCCACGTGCATCCCTGGCCCGGAGGTGGCACCGCGGCCGAGCGGTCACGCGTGCGCTTCACTCGCGCCTCCGACCACGCCGGAGGTCGGCACCTCCGATCGGCAGGTAGTCCGGGTGGGGAAGTGGACCGTGGCTGATGCGGCCGGCGCCTCACCAGAGGCCGCCGGGGAGAGCTCCGCCACCTCGGAGCGCGGTCTGTTCACCTGCCCGCGCTGCCGCCGCCGCTTCCACCGCAGCTTCCTGGAGCGCTTCTGGTCCGAGTGGAGTGTGCTCTGCTGGGCCCAGAACGGAGCGGGGTACCGCCTGGATTGCCCCCTCGACCTTCCCGCCTCGGAGAAGGCCGCTGACCAGGCAGCGCGAGAGGCGCCTTCATCCCCGACCGCCGGCAGTTGGTCCGCTCCCGCCAAGGTGCTGGGCGCCTGCCTTGGTGACTGCACCCTGTGCGGAGCGCACAGTCGGGTGGGCGTCCTGACCAGCCGTGGGGTTATCAGCCGCTGCCTCAGCTGCCGCGACGAGGCCGAGCTCCAAGATCCACCCTCCTTCTGTCGTCGGGCCCGGGCCCACCGCGACGACCGTACCCGGGGGGATCCCGGGCCGGGGGTCGGGAGCTGATGTCGGGCCGCATGCGCCCCCCGTCGGTGCCCCCCGGCTCGAGCACTTCGTCGGGCCGGTGCGGGGCCAGGGTCACCCAGGAGCGCTCCACCCCGCACGACCCCGGCCAGTCCGGCCAGCTCCTGCGGGGTCGTTCCGGACGACATCCGTCCGCGGCGCACCAGGGTTGCGAAGGCCCGGGGGCGCCGGGAGGGGAACGCACCTCGCCGCCCACCCCGGCGGCATCCGACCGTCCCCCGAGGGCCGCCGCCCGATACCCGGTCCAGTACGACCTGGACTTCCGGGTCGCCCAGCGGCGAGCCTTGAACTCTCGCAGCGTCGAGCTCCGCCTGGTCCCGCTGGCCAAGCCGCTGCAGTTCGTTCCCGGCCAGTACCTGCTGCTCTCGGACCCTGAGGGGGAGATCCTGCCGCGCTCCTACTCCCTGACCAGTCGGCCGCGGCCCGACGGTACCCTGAGCCTCCTGGTCACCGAGGTGCCCGCCGGCCAGGGCAGCAGGTGGATCTGCCGGCGGCTGGCGGTCGGTGACCGGGTCGTGGTTGACGGGCCCTTCGGCGATTTCCTCCCCGGCCCCCGGGATGTCCCGGAGGTCCTGTACCTCGCCGGGGGGGTCGGGGTGGCGCCGATCCTGGCCCTGGTAGAGGAGGCCCTCGCCTACCCCCGCAACCTACCCCTCACCCTGCTCCTCTCAGTCCGTGGTGAGGCGGACATCCTGGCCGGCGACCGTCTCCAAGCGTGGCAGCGCGAATATCCCCGCTTCCGCTTCATCCGGACCCTGACCAGGGGCCCAGGTGACCCTCCGCGGGGCCGGCTGCCGGCTCTCCTGCCGGGGCTGGTGCACTCCCTGGCCGCGGTCTCGGTATTCGCCGCCGGCCCAGAGGGATTCGTCGACGCCTGCGCGACAGCGGCGCTGGCCCTCGGCGCTGACCTGGCCCGCATCCACACCGAGGCCTTCGTCTCAGATCCGAAGCCCTGGGGAGGAGCCCTGACGTGACCCGGGTGTACACACGACTGGGCGACGACGGCAGCACCGGGTTGCTCTTCGGAGGCCGGGTGTCCAAGGGAGACGGGCTGATCGCTGCCCTGGGCGCGATCGATGAGGCCCAGGCGACCCTGGGAGCCGCCCGCGCTGCTTCCCCCGCCGGTGCCGATGCCGAGCAGATCCTGCAACTTCAGCGTGAGCTGTTCGTGGTCGCGGCTGACCTGGGCTGTAATCCCCGACAGCGCCGCCGGCTCCGGGCCGGCCTGACCCGGGTCACCGCGGAGATGACCGGCGGGCTGGAGACCTGGATCGACGCCATCGTGGCCCTACACCCGCTGCGGCCGGTCTTCGTCGTGAGCGGGGCCAACTGCGAGTCGGCACTGCTGGACCTGGCGCGGACCGCGGTTCGCCGCGCCGAGCGTCAGGCGGTCCAGGTCCTGGAGTCCGGGAAG
Organism: bacterium; assembly: GCA_021827985.1. Lineage (GTDB taxonomy): Bacteria > Chloroflexota > Dormibacteria > Aeolococcales > Bog-877 > JAJYXT01. The sequence goes on along the minus strand of JAKATL010000030.1, from coordinate 12,923 downwards.
GTGGTGGCGCCGGAGGTGATTGCCTACCTCAACCGCCTCTCCGACCTGCTCTACGTCATGGCCCGATCCGCTGCCGGCGGTGCAGAGGAGCCGGCCAGTCATGACTGACCGGTCCAGCTCGCTGCCGCCACCCGAGGTGGCCGGGCTGGCCGTCCCTCCTGAGGGGCGGCTTCCCTGATCCTGACATCAGTCGGAGCTGGCGGCGGCTGGGCTCCACCCCCTCGCATGCTCGGAACGTACGGTCATCGCCGTGGGTGTGGACGACGGGCTCACGGTCGACCTGCACCTGCGGGGAGCCGGGGACCGGCTTGGCCTGGTCGCCGAGCGTGGTCGGGCTACCAGCCGGGAAGGCCGGACGTCATTCTGGGCAGGGCCGGGGAGCCCGAGTCCCGCCCGAACCAGCTGGGATCGGGTGATCGGGGCCCGGAGCGATCAGGTGGCGTACCGGGAGAATGGGCCCGAGTGGGGACGGAGAGTGGGTGCACGCGTAGCTGCTCCCCTGCCGCCCGCTCACCGCGACCGTGCGCGGGCGTCATCGGTGGCGAAGCCCAGGTTCCGGGCGGGTGGGCCGTGGTCTCAGGCCTCACCCCGAACCATACCGGCTGAGCCCGGCTCCCCAACCTCTCCGGTCCTGAGTTCGCCGCCGGGCCTCAGCCCCTGCGACGCGATGGATCGTGGACCGTGGGACCGCGGGCGCAGACTCCATGGAATAATTACACTATAGACATTGTGATAAAGGCTGGTCGGTGATCCGCCCGCAGCGTTCTCCGGAGATCAGCGTCCCACTTCGCTATCTGGCCACGGGGATGGCAGCGTGGCTACTGGCCGCCGTCGGGGTCGCATTTCTGGCACCCCATCTGGTCGCCGGCTTCGACGACCCGAAGGTGTTCGCGCTGACTCACCTCGTGGTCCTCGGCTGGATCACCATGACCCTGATGGGGGCTCTGTACCAGCTCTTCCCGGTGGCCCTCCAGGCCTCCCCGGCAGCCCCTCGGCTGGCGCGCTGGAACTACTTCGTCTACACCACCGGAGTGGCCGGCTTCGTGCCCAGCTTCTACTTCGACTGGACCCCGGGAGTGGCGGGGTTCGGAAGCCTTGCAGTGGTCGGGATCCTGGTCTTCGCCACCGTCCTGGCTCTCACTTATCGCACGGTCCGGGTCCGCCACCCTATGGGCCTGTTCGTCCTCTGCGGGCTGGGCTGGCTGCTGGTCACCATCGGCTTCGGTCTGACCTGGGTCATGGACTGGCAGTTCCAGTGGTTTCCCATCACCCCCAACCTGCTGGCGGCCCACGTGCACGCCGGGCTGGTGGGCTGGCTGGGCTGCACCCTGGTGGGCGTCTCGTATAAGCTGATGGAGCTCTTCGCCCTCGCGCACCGCCGCAGCTGGCGGACCGCCCACGCGCTGCTCGGCCTCTGGAACGGAGCCTTGGTGGCGCTGGTGCTGGGCCTGCTCCTCTGGCCAGACAGCGCGGAGGTCACTGGCGCCGCTGCTGTCCTGGCCGTGGCCGTGCTCCTCTTCGCTGCCGACCTGACCCAGATGTGGATGGGCCGGCGCCGGCGCCGGATCTCGGTGGAGCAGGCCCACATCGCGGTGAGCCTGCTCTCCCTGCTTCTTGCCGCCGCCCTCGGGGTCACCCTCACCCGGGGAGCCAGTCCCTCGCCCCACCTCTTCGTTGCCTACGGCTACGCGGCCATCATGGGCGGATTCGGCTTCGCCATCGCTGGCCGGTACCAGAAGATCCTCCCATTCCTTACCTGGGTGCATCGCTACGCCAAGTCGCCGGGGCCGACACCTCCGCCCCTACTCCAGGATCTGGTCAACGAGCGCCTCGGGTGGGCGAGCCTTTTCCTACTCACCGCCGGATATGTCACCACGCTCTTCGGTCTGGTGGTCGGGGTGGTGGTGCCGGTGGAGGTCGGGGGGCTGGTGTACGCCGCCGGGGCCCTGGTGGGACTGGTGGCGCTGCGACGAACCCTGCTGCCCACCGGGGCGGCTCCGCACCTGCGCCGCCGCGCCCCACTCACAGATCACTCGGTCATGTCCCCCCCATCACCGGCACCTTAGAGTGGTGGCGGTGCGCTCACCCGGTCCTGGACCAACCCCGCGCGTGGTGGTGGTGGGGGCCGGCTTTGCTGGCCTGGCAGCGATGGCGGAGTTCGCCAGGATGGGCTGGACCGCGTTGCTGGTGGACCGCCAGCCGTACACCACCTTCCAGCCCCTCCTGTACCAGGTGGCGACCGGCGGACTGAACGTCGAGGACGTCGCCTTCCCGGTCCGCAGTCTGCTGCGCTGGATGGGCCGGGGTCGGTTCGTGCAGGGGCGTGTGGTGGCCATCGACTGGGACGGTGGGAAGATCACCTTGGAGGGGGGGCGGGCGATCGGCTACGACCACCTGATGCTCGCCACCGGAGCCGTCCCCAGGTTCTACGGCGTGCCGGGAGCGGAAAACCACGGCCTGCCGCTGCACACCCTGAGCGACGCCGCCCGCCTGAGAACCCGGCTGGTGGCCGAGCTGGAGCGTGCGGTCGCAAGCGGGCCCGGCCCGTTGCGGATGCGGGTGGTGGTCGTGGGCGGCGGGCCCACGGGCGTGGAGACCGCCGGTGCGCTGGCGGAGCTACGTGACCTGCTCACGGGGAGGGACTATCCGGAGCTGCGAGCGCAAGACGTCAGCATCGAGCTCCTGGAGGCTACCCCCGGGCTGCTGCCCGGATTTCATCCCCGGCTCTCTCGGTACGCGCAGAGCGAGCTGCGGCGCCGCCGGGTCTTAGTCCTGACGAGCAGCGCTGTTCGGGAGGTGCGGGAGGGGGCCGTCTTGGTGGATTCCGGGCCCAGACCGGCGGACCTTCTGGTCTGGGCGGCCGGCGTGGAGGTTCCGGACATCCCTATGCTGCGGGGCCTTCCCCGCACCGCTTCTGGACGGCTGGTGGTGACCCCCTCCCTACAGCTGCCCGACCATCCCGAGGCCTTCGCACTGGGGGACGTGGCCGGGGCGCGTGGGGCCGCCTCGGAACTTCCACAGCTGGCCCAGCCGGCGATCCAGGCCGGTCGGCACGCGGCCCGGCAGCTCTCCAGGATCGCCCGTGGCCTCGAGCCCCAGCCGTTCATCTACCGGGACCGCGGGGTGATGGCCACGATCGGTCGGCGGGCGGCGGTGGCGGAGCTCCGGGGCGGGTTGCGTCTCACCGGCACCACAGCCTGGCTGGCCTGGCTGGGGCTGCATCTGGTGGAGCTGCTCGGAGTACGCAACCGGTTCTCGGTCCTGCTCAACTGGACCTGGCACTACGTCGCCTGGCGGCGCGCCGCCGGGCTCATCCCCCCAGCGCCCGGCTGAGGCTGGTGGGCGACTGGTCAGGGGCCGGGCAGGACCGCGAGGGCAGAGCCCAGGCCCAGGATGGCGAGCGACACCAGCAGCGTCAGGGAGGCCAGAAGTCGGATCCGACGTGGGCTCATCCGCACGGCCGCAGCCCCGTGGACCGCGGCCAGGGCGAACACCGCCGCCACCAGCCCCGCCTTCACCAGTAGGACCCGGCCGAAGGGGGTGGTGGTGAGGTTGGCGGGACGCACCCCGTTCAGCGCCGCCAGGACGATCCCACTGACCACCAGCACCGGTAGCAGAACCCAGTTGGTCACCGCCGCGAAGCGGCGTCCGGCAGCGCTGGCCAGCTCTCGCACCAGGGTTGGCGACCCGCTTCTCCGCAGCACCGGCATGACCACGACCACCAGCATCAGCTGGCCCCCAACCCAGAAGCTGGCGGCCAGTACGTGGACCAGGACCAGAAGGGTCCAGAGCAGAGGGGTCAGGCCGCTATCCCCCACCCGCGGCGCCACTCAGCCGGCAAGCAGCTCCTCCAGCCACTCCCAGAGCCGCCCCCTGGCCGTTTGGTCCTGAGGCGGCCGGTCCAGGACCAGCACAGTGGGCTCGTCCCAGCCGAGGTCCCAGGACGCGCGCAGACGGCCGGTTCCCCGATCGTCAGGGCCGACAGTCATGGTGAACGGGGTCCTCAGCATGCGCAGGGTCCCGCTCAGTTCGCGGATGGCCGTGATCCCGGTGGCCGTGAACTCCAGCTCCAGGCCGCCCCCTTCCGTGGTCTGGGCCGTGTCGCCACGGTTCCCGGCTGCCGCCGCCAGCAGCCGGCGGGTGATGAGCAGCGCGCGGGAGCTGGCCTGTGATGCCAGCATCTCCTGCTGAATCCGGCTCCAGGGGGCGCCCTGAACCAGGCGGTCCATCGCCTGGAGCACCGCGTCCCGCTCTTGCCTTTCGATCGGCCCCAAGGATAGCCGGACCTCGAGCAGCGGCTCACATCCGGAGTCCAGCGCTTCTCCGGAGCTGTGGCCGCGGTCCGACGCGACCACTCTCAGACTCCCTGCCCCACCCGCGGCTTGATCTGCTCCACCCGGGCCCGGGCCGCGTCGGGGTCGGTGAAGTACTGCCCGTTGATCTCGGTGAAGTGGCTCCACTCTTGGGGCAGGTCCTCCTCGGCGTAGATGGCATCGACCGGGCACGGGTCGACGCAGGCCCCGCAGTCGATGCACTCCAAGGGGTTGATGTAGAGCATGCGGTCCTCGTCGCTGCCGACGATGCAGTCCACCGGGCAGACCTCGACACAGGCCTTGTCCTTGACGTCGATGCAGGTCTCTCCGATCACGTAGGTCAACTTGGTTCCTCCGCAGGTTCCGTATCGGGACCGACCCGCCTCATCCCGTCACCTCGACGATCACGGCATCCCCTTCAAGCCGCGCCGGATACGTCCGCAGCGGCACCACCGCCGGGAGGTTCAGGACATCCCCGCTGGCGAGGTCGAAGCAGGAGCCGTGGCACGGGCACTCGACCGCCTCGCCGGCCAGTTCTCCCCCGCTCAGCGAGCAGTTCTCATGGGTGCAGGTGTCGTCCACCGCGTACCAGTTGCCCCTTGCGGTCCGGGCGAGGCAGAGGGCGATCTCCCCGGACTCGACCCGGAGCAGCCCCGGCCCGGGCAGAGCTTGGGTCGGAACCCGCAGCGAGGCCACCTCAGCTGGGGCGGACATCACCGGCCCCCGGAGGCGGCGCGCAGGTGAGGTGATGGAGCGTGCCGGTGAAGCGCTCCGCGGCCGCCGGGTCCCGCTTCTCGAGAAGTGCGTAGGCCTGGGCCGCGATCCGGCACGCGCTCTCGCTGCGTCCGGCCGCGCCGAGTTCGCGAAGGGCCCGGTCCAGGAGCCTGCTCAGACTGGCCGTGGTCGTCACCCGGCCCGGCGCCCGATCCGGACCCTCCAGGTCTTCGGGCCCTCTTCCAGGTACTCCCAGCTGAACGCGTCCCCCCGCGTGGCCTCGAGCTGGTAGCGCAGGGGCAGTGGATCGTGGTCGTTGACCAGCGTCAGCTGCGTCCCTTCACCCAGCCTGTCGATCGTGGAGAAGATCAACTGATGGCGTTGGGCCGGCGGCAGGGTGCGAACGTCCAGCTCGTCACCGGGCGCCACCGGGGGCTGCACCGAGACGGTCCCCACCCGGTACTGCACCTCTGGCCGCAGATGCCTACCGATGAAGCAGCGCTCCCGGGCCAGGTTGGCGGCAGCCTGGTAGGCGTCCCGCCGGTCCGGCTCCCCTCCCAGCACCTCCGGGGTCACCACCAGCTCGGCGATGCGCATCGGCTGGCCCTCGACCCTCTCCAGCAACCTCACCTGGACCCTCTCCCAGCGCAGCCCGTCGCGGGTGAGCAGGGAGCTGAGGGTTCCGGTGTAGCAGGTGGCGACGGCGCTGGCGAGGAGCTCCTCGGGGCTGCTCCCCTCACCGCGACCTCCCATCCCGGCGGGTACCGACCACGCCAGGACCTGGTCGCCGGTCTCGACCGTCCCCAAGGCCTCCCGCCCCGTGCCCGACCATCTGGTGGTCACTTCGAACTCAAGATCGTCCACTCTTCATCTCCCGTCTTCCTTCTGATCACTGACCGCCGGGCCCGAGCTCTCCGCAGCCCCTGAGGGCCCCCCGACCAGGCTTCGCACCAGCTCCTCCCGGTCGTCCCGGCCGAGCCGACCGAGCAGGGGCAGGTACAGCTCCTCCTCCTTGTCAAAGTGCATCTGCACGGTTGTCGCCAGCTGCTGCAGCAGCTCTCCGGCGCCGTCGGCACCGGCCGAGGAGATGGCGCCCGCCAGCTCGGTGGTGAGCGCTTCAAGGCGCCGGTGGTCGTACTCCATGGTCGCGGTGGCGCCGCCGCAGGCCCGCAGCACCCGCTCCACCTGGGGGTAGATGAGCCGCTCCTCAGCCCGGGCATGGGGGAGGAGCTCGTGCTCCAGAAAGTGGGTGGCCGCCCTGAGGGCCGGGCCCAGCTCCGAAAGGTCGGTGCCGGACGCCGTGCGCGCCAGATGGACGAGGCTCGCCACCCCGTCCATCAGCCCCCGGTGCTCCTGCCGGATCACCTCCGCCGGGTCAGGGCCCTGGCCCTGCTCCGGCCAGGTGAGTCCCGGTTCCTGGCGATGGTCCTCAGGGGCGGGTGGTGGGGTCACGACCGCGAGCGCCACCAACCGGCCCTCCGGGCAGCGCAGGCCCCGGACGGTCCCACCCGGCACCACCGCCACGTCGCCGGGCGACAGCCACAAGATGGCGTCACCGGCGAGCAGCTCACCGATGCCGTCCAGGATCGAGAGGAAGAGATGTGATGGGGGACGGTGCGGAGGCAGCTCCCGCTCTGGTGTCAGCTCCAGCAGGACCACCCTGAGGGTGGGGGACTCAATCAGGGTTCGAGCGACCGGGCCCTCACCGGAACGGACCTCCCCAGCTCGGACCACCACCACCCCGGCAGTCGGCGCCTCACCCATCGGTTGGCACGTCCGATGGGCTGAAGACCACCTTGAAGTCCCCCCCGCCCAGGTCCTCGGTCAGGTGGCGATAGCCCCGCGCCTCCAGCACCGAGTACAGGGGGACAGGGTCCAGCGGGGCCACCAGCTCCAGGCGCTCACCCGGGCTGAGCGCCGCCACCGCGGCCATGATGGCCGCGAACGGCTCCTCACCGCTCGCCATCAGGTCGCGCACGTCCAGCAGGGCCATCGGCACTCAGCTCCAGCCGAGGGCCCGCTTGGCTGCGGGACTCATCATGTCCGGTTCCCACGGGGGCTCCCATATCAACGCCACCTCGACCGCCCGCACCCCGGGGACCGCCTCCAGCTGAAACCGGACCTGGTCGGGGATGCTGCCGCCCATGGGACAGCCCGGGGTGGTCAGCGTCATCGCCACCAGCACCGAGCCGTCGTGGACCCGGAGGCCGTACACGAGCCCCAGGTTCACGAGATCGATGCCCAGCTCCGGGTCGTACACCTCCTGCAGCCGCTGCCACGCCTCCTGCTCGATGGCCGAGTCGCCGAGCAGCCCGGCCATGACCTGGCTCATCCCTCTGCCGGCCCAGCGGCCGGCCGGCCCTGGGAGAGGTGAGCTACGCAGAGCGAGGGCTCCACCAGCGGCTCCAGGTCGGATACCGTCACCGGCGCCCCAACTTCCGCGAGCGCTCCGCGCAGCAGCCCCAGGTGGGCGGAGCAGACCAGCCGGCGATTCCCGCTGGCCACCTCCAGGAATGGGCAGTGGTGGAGGTTGATCCGGCTACGGCCACCGACCTCGGCCAGCTCCGGGCTGAACCCCAGGCGAGCCAGCAGCCCCAGGACGCGGTGCAACCCCCCCTCCACCTCGGCGCCATCGGCGCGCACCAGGCGGGCGCCCCACGCCGACCCGATCTGCAGCCCGAGCTGCTCGGCATCGGGGGCGCTGTTCTCCAGGTAGCCCGCCAGCGCCTCGGCCAGCATCCGGTAGCCAGCCTCTGGCCCGGCATCCGCGGTCGCCCGCCACAGCCGGCGGGGCCTGCCCCTGCGCGACCGGCGCTCCACTTCGGAGACCACCAGGCCGGCGCGGGTCAGCACCTCCAGGTGGAACCGCACCGTGTTGACGTGGATCCCCGCCCGCTCGGCCAGCTCCTGGGCGTCGAGCGGGCTCGGAGCCTGCCTCAGCTCCTCGAGGAGAGTGACCCGGGTCCAGTCGGAGAGGGCCCTGTGGGCCCTCAGAGAGGTGGTGCCCATACTCATGAGCCGATTATACACGACAGCGGTAGTGGCAAACCTCGGGAAGGAGAGCCGGATCGTCAGTGCCGCACCGCGCTACCTTGAGGCCGTGAACCGCCTGGCCCAGGAGTCCAGCCTCTACCTCCGCCAGCACCAGGAGAACCCGGTCGACTGGTACCCCTGGGGTGAGGAGGCGTTCACGGCCGCCCGGGCCCAGGACAAGCCGGTGCTGCTCAGCGTGGGCTACTCCACCTGCCACTGGTGCCACGTCATGGCCCACGAGTCCTTCTCCGACCCCGAGGTGGCCGAGCTCCAGAACCGCCTCTTCGTCTCCATCAAGGTGGATCGGGAGGAGCGCCCGGGGGTCGACCGGGTCTACATGGACGCGCTGCTGGCCCTCACCGGGTCCGGTGGCTGGCCGATGACCGTCTTCCTGCTCCCGGACGGGCGTCCCTACTTCGCCGGGACCTACTTCCCGCCGCGTGACCGGGGTGGCCTGCCCGCCTTCCGGCGGGTGCTGCTGGCTGCCGCGGCGGCCTACCGGGACCGGCGCTCGGATGTCGAGTCGACCTCCCGGGAGCTGGCGCTGGCGCTGGCGACGCCGAGGCCTGGCGGGAGCGGTGCCGCGCCCTCGCCAGGGGACCTCACCGCCGCCGCGGAGCGCGTGCTCGGCGGCTGGGACCAGGACCAGGGTGGGCTCCGCGGTTCCCCCAAGTTCCCCCAGGCCCCCCTCCTCGAATTCCTCCAGGCGCGCTCCGCCCTGCGCGGGGACCAGGAGGCGGGGCGGGCCGTGGGACTGACCCTCCGGCGCATGGCGGAGGGAGGGATTCACGACCAGTTGGGCGGGGGATTCCACCGCTACTCGGTGGATGGCCGCTGGGGGGTGCCCCACTTCGAGAAGATGCTGTATGACCAGGCCCAGCTGATCCCCCTCTACCTCCATCACTGGCAGCTGCATGGAGACGAGGGGGCCCTGGCGGTGGCTGTCCAGACCGCCGAGTTCGTAGTGAGCGGGCTGGGGCTGCCTCAGGGAGGGTTCGCCGCCGGCCTCGACGCCGACTCCGCCGGCCGGGAGGGGCTCACCTACCTCTGGAGCCGGGATCAGCTGGACCGGGCCGTGGGAGGCGGCTGGCGCGAGTTCTGGAGGCTGGACCCAGAAGCCCGGGTGGACGGTGACTTCGTGCCTCAGGCCGCGCTCCCCTGGGGGCGCCTGCCCCCGAGGGCCGCCGAGCTCCGCTCGCGGCTCCTGGAGGCGCGGGCGGAGCGCCCCCAGCCCCAGCGCGACGACAAGGTAGTGGTCGCCTGGAATGCCCAGGCCGCCAGCGCGCTGGCCGAGCTGGGGCTCGTCCTCTCCGAGGAGCGATTCCTCACCGCGGCCCTGCGCTGCGCCCTCCTGCTGCACCGAAGCGCCCGCGACTCCACGGAGGGGCTGACCCATCTCCTGTACGGCTCGAGCTCCCGACTTCCGGCCACCCTCGAGGACAGGGGGGCCCTCGGCCTGTGCACCCTCTGGATGCACGAGGTCACCGGTGAGGGGGTGTGGGTCGAGCGGTCGTTGGCGCTGGCGGAGTCGGCCGAGCGGCTCCATCGGGACGGGGAGGGGCTCTGGCACGAGACCGCCGCCGGAGCTGACCCCCCGCTCCCTGCGCGGCCGACCGTCGTCGATGACGGGGCCACGCGGTCCGGGATCTCCCAGATGGTCTCGCTCTGCTGGCGGCTCTGGCAGCTGACCGGCGAGTCCTCGTGGTCGGAGCGGGCGGAGGCCGCCGTGTCCCGCCTGGGCCAGGCGGCCACCTCCCAGCCCCTGGCCTTCGGAGGCCTGCTGGCCGACCTCGAGGTCATGAGCGCGGGGGCGACCCAGCTGGCCATGGCGGCCGCCTCCGGAGGTCATCTCGAGCTCCTCCGCCGGGCCCGCTCCCACTTCCGGCCGACCCTGGTGGTGGCGGTCGCAACCGGGTCGGAGCCGGTCCCGCCACTCGCCGCCGGGCGCCCCGCCCTGGGCGGCATCCCCACGGCATATGTCTGCCGTGCCTTCACCTGCCGGATGCCCACCACGGTGGCGGAGGAGATGGAGGAGCAGCTTTCCACCCCGGAAACCGGGGGAGGCTTGGGAGGATAGCGGATGGTGAACGGGAAGCAGGGCCGCCCGCTGGCGGTGGTAACCGGGGCCAGCTCGGGGATCGGAGAGGCGGTGGCGCGCCGGCTGAGCGCCGAGGGATTCGACCTGCTCCTGGGGGCGCGCCGGGTAGGACTCCTGGCGCCGCTGGCCGCCGAGCTGGGCGCCAGTTGGCGCCACCTGGACGTGGCCGACCAGGACAGCGTGACGGAATTCTGCCAGGGGGTGGAGGAGCTGGCGGTGCTGGTCAACAACGCCGGCGGCGCCCGGGGGCTGGACCCGGTCGAGGCAGCGCCGCTCGAGGACTGGCGCTGGATGTGGGAGGTCAACGTCCTCGGGCTGGTGGCGATGACCCGGCAGCTGATCCCCGCCCTGGAGCGCTCCGGCAGGGGGATCGTGGTGAACATCTCCTCCACCGCCGCTTTCGAGGTGTACGAGGGCGGGGCCGGCTACACCTCCGCCAAGCATGCCGTCCACGCCATCTCCCGGACCCTCCGCCTGGAGCTGGCGGGGCGCCCCATCAGGGTCACCGAGGTCTGCCCGGGGATGGTGGAGACGGACTTCTCCCTGAACCGCTTCCGGGGAGACGCGGGGCGTGCCGCTCAGGTGTACCGAGGGGTCGAGGCACTAACCGCAGCCGACGTCGCGGACGTGGTGGCCTTCGCCGCCACCCGGCCGCCGCATGTGGACCTCGACCAGATCGTGATGCGCCCGGTCCAGCAGGCCGCGAGCCACAAGGTGGCCCGGAGGGAGTAGGGCGTCTCAGCCGGCCGCCGGGTTCTGCACCGGCCGGCTGGGGTCCGCCGCCCATTCGCTCCAGGAGCCCGGGTAGAGCCGTCCCGGTCCACCTCCGGCCACCTCCAGGGCGAGGAGCACCGCACAGGCGGTGACCCCGGAGCCGCAGTACACCACCACGGGACGGTCACCGGCTCCGGATTCCCCCAGCAGGCGGCGGACCTCGGCCGCTGGGCGGAGCCGACCCCGGTCGAAGAGGTCGGTCCAGGGGAGGCTCACCGCCCCCGGGATGTGCCCGGGCCGGGGGTCGAGCGGGTTCGGCTGCCCCAGGTAGCGCTCCCTCGCCCGCGCGTCCACCACCAGCGTTCCCTGATCCCGGCAGGTCTCGAGGCCGTCTGCCCCCACCCAGCTCTCGAACCCGGTGGTCTGGAAGTCGCCGGACCGGGGGGCTGGCAGCTCAGACGTGAGCCTCCCCCCCGCCTCCAGATAGGCCTGGAGGCCGCCGTCCAGGACCGCCACCCGGCGGTGGCCCGCAGCGCGGAGCATCCACCAGGCCCGGGCCGCGGCTCCGGTGACCTCGTCGTACACCACCACCTGGCTCGAGGCGCTGACCCCGTGGCGGCGCATGCCGGCGGCGAAGCTCTCCACCGGGGGGAGGGGGTGGCGACCTCGCGGGCCCGCGGGTGCGGCGAGCTCCTGGTCCAGGTCGACGAACTCCGCGCCGGGGATGTGCCCGGCGAGGTAGGCCCGGCGTTCCGCGCCCCGCTCCAAAGACCAGCGCGCGTCCAGCACCACCAGATCCGGCGCACCCAGGTGCCGGATGAGCTGGTCCGGCTGCACTAGGGGCTGGGGAGTCTCCGGCATGGCGACATAATGCCTGAAGTGGGCCGTACGGAAGGATTCAGCCGGAAGGGAGCGCGACCGGCCGCGGTCGGCCGTCGCACCCTGACTGGAGCGGACCGGTGCGCCCAAAGGTGAGGTGTCTTGTGGTGGGGCGCAGCCCCACCCCCGATCCCGGGGTGCTGGCCCGGCTGGACCAGGGGGTGGAGCTGGTCGGGCCCGGGGCCGGGGTGGGCGAGGGGCGCTTCGACTGCATCTGGCGCCTTTTCGGAGGGCGCCTTGAGGGATCGCCCGAGGACCCCCTGGAGGCGGGGCTGAAGGCTCACCCCGAGGTGCGCTGGGTACACACGGTGAGCGCCGGGATCGACCACCTGCGATCGCTGCTGGAGGGCCACCCGGGGGTGACCCTGACGACCTCCGCCGGGGTGGTGGCGGTTCCCATCGCCGAGTTCGTTTTGGCCTGCCTCCTGCATCACTGCAAGCGGCTGGCCCACCTGGATGAGCTGCAGCGGCAGCGCCGCTTCGAGGCGGTCCCCCTGAGGGAGCTGGGGGACCTCAGGGTGGTGCTGGTCGGCCTGGGCGCGATCGGCAACGAGGTGGCTCGGCGGGCCCTGGCCCTGGGAGCGCAGGTGGTGGCGGTGCGCCGCCGCCCCGAGTTGGGTGGGGGGCCCCACGGGCTGCCGGTCGTGGGCCCGGAGGGGCTCACCGAGGCGTGCCGTGGCGCCGACGCGCTGGTGCTGGCGGCCCCGCTCACCGCCAGCAGCCGGGGGATGGTCGGGGAGGCAGAGCTGCGGCTGATGGCCGACGGGTCGGCGCTGGTCAACGTCGCCCGGGGCGGCCTGGTGGACGAGCGGGCGCTGCTCCGGGCGCTGGCCGGCGGGCCGCTCGCCGCGGCCTACTTGGACGCCTTCGAGGAGGAGCCGCTACCCGACTCCTCTCCGCTGTGGACCGCGCCCGGCGCCCACCTCAGCCCCCATGTGAGCTGGAGCTCCCCCCACTTCGCCGAACGCAGCACCGAGCTCTTCCTGGACCAGCTCGCCCGCTTCCGTGAGGGGCTGCCGCTGCGGAACGTCGCCGACCTCGCCCAGGGCTACTGATATGGAAGCGTTTGTCAAGGGGTTCGGCTGATGAGGGCAAGCGAGCGATTGGTCGCGGGATGCCCAACGCGGGAAGCGCAGCCGAGGTCAGAGAGCAGCGACGGTCATCACTCTGAT
>JAKATL010000065.1 GCA_021827985.1 bacterium | reverse complement strand
AGGCCGTGTGGTAGTGCACCCCCTGTACTTCGGCCCACTGCTTCAGGTTCACGCTCACCATGATAGCAGACTAGAACATACATATGGGGCACAGAAGGCTACTGATCGGAGGCAGCTCCCAACCCCTACGGCGTTCCACTGAACAGCGACCAGCGGTGTCGGCGCAGCACACCGGTCCAGACCCGGACATACTGCCCGCTGGGGAAGAAGAGGTCGGCGGCCAACGCGCTGTCCGGCGCCCGTGCCAGGTCCAGCAGCAGGTGCGCGCCGGCAACACGCTGGGCGCGGGCCCTGGCTCCCCCCGAGAGTCCTGCGGGGACATCACCGCCGAGTTGACAGCCCACAATCACGGCGACCAGCGCGGCTCCCAGCCAGAGCATGGGTGCGGAGGACGAGGGTGGCGAGCCTTGGGGCGCGACTCGGCGCCGTACCAGGTGAAGGCTGGCCAGCCATAGGCCGACCAGGAGGCAGAGGTTATAGGTGGTGTAGCGAGATGCCCCGGCGCTGACGAGCCCCAGAGGGAGCCGACCCACCAGGACGAGGGCGTCGAAGCCCACGGCGAAGCCGATCAAAGCTACGGGAAGCCGCAGCTCCCGGCGCCACCGCCGATCGGACACCACGAACAGCGCCAGGCCCACCACCGCGGCGATCGTGGCTCCGCCCAGGAGCAGGTGGTGGAAGCCGAACATCCCGCCAACGAGCAGCGCGGCGTAACGGGCCGCCACGGTCGGCTCCTGAAACGGCAGCAGGGGGCGGGAGGGCGTCCCCACAGGACCGAAGTCCCGCAAGTACTCGAAGGTCGTGAGCAGACCGACAGCTGTCCAAGAGGCGGCGCGACCGCGGGGCCACCCGACCGCCCAGCCGTAGTAGAGGCCGACGGGCCAGACGAGCAGGCCCTGCAGGGAGCTGTAGGAGGCGAGGACTCCGAAGGTCACAGCCAGTGCCCACCCGCTCCAGCGGTCCCCCCCCCACTCGATGGCCGCCAGGCTCGCCACGCCAAGGAGGAGGACCAGCGTCCAGGCTAGCTGGAAGGCCCAGAGGATATTCTCCCACTGGACTAGGCCCATCACCAGGAACGCCACGGGGACCAGCAGGAGCGGGCCGAGGCGGAGCGTGCGACGGGCCAGAACCAGCAAGCAGCCGCTCACCAGCATGTCGGCGCGCTCGTTCATGCGGGTCGCGGAGTCGATCAGAAGGGTGAGCAGGTTGGGTATGAGCATGCGGTTCTCGTTGTGCTGCGCCCACAGCGCGGCCAGCTGGAGGCGGCCATCGGCGAGCGCCCTGAGCAGGGGAAGCGTCCCGTTCCAGGTGTCATCGAAGGGAACGTTGACACCGAAGACATCGACGAACCAGAAGTAGAGCCCGACCGGTGCTGCCATCAGCGCCGCCGACGCGGCCCAGGCCAGGCGCCCCGACACGGCGGCCCCACCAGATGCGCGGTTGTCGATCAATGCCCCTCTCAACCGGCCGGCCGCCGGCTCCACGCGGATCGGTTCCCCGAACGCAGGCCGAGTATAGGATCGGCCGGGGGCGCCGGAGGGAGCTGACCCGCCGGCCGCCTTAGCCGAACCGCCAGATGGTGCCAGGTCAGTCGGGAACGGCGAGTTCCGACCCGCACCAACCCGGGCGGGGGCCATCGGCCTGCGGTGCTGCCGGCCGGGCGGGCCCGGCCTCCCCGGTCCCGCTCCCCAACCACCTCAGATCCGGAATCCAGCATTTGGCTGTGGGCCGTCCCATGGGCAGGTGCCCCCGGTGAGGCGCCCCGCGCTCTCCTACCGAGCCGGCCCAGGACCTCGTCTCTCCGGCGCAGACGCGCGGATGGGGCCGGGTAGGTGCCTTATACAATCCACTGCGCATGCGGCGGCTTGACGTGGTGGTGGTAGGGGGAGCCGGCCATGTTGGGCTTCCGCTCAGCATCGCCTTCGCTGAGCGCGGGCTCACTGTGTCCGTGTACGACGTGAGCGAACCGGCCGTGGCGATCATCTCGTCGGGCCAGCTCCCGTTCGACGAGCCAGGTGCCCTGGATGTCCTCAAGGAGGTCCTGAGGTCCGGACGGCTGGAGGTGACGACGGACCCCACAGTCCTTTCCCGGGCGTCCACTGTGGTGGTGGTGATCGGGACGCCGATCGACAAGCACCTCAACCCCGAGGCGCTGGACGTCCCCCGCCAGGTGGCGGAGCTGGCCCCGCACCTGCGGGACGGCCAGCTTCTGGTGCTGCGGAGCACGCTCTACCCGGGGGTCACCGGGATGGTGGAGGGACGGCTTAAGGCCCTCGGGCTCTCCCTGGACGTGGCCTTCTGCCCGGAGCGTATCGCCGAGGGCAAGGCGATGACCGAGCTATACTCCCTGCCCCAGATCGTGGCCGCGCGGACGGAGCCGGTGCGCCGCCGTGCCGCCGAGCTGTTCCGAAGGCTCACCGACAAGATCGTCGAGCTGGAGCCGGAGGAGGCCGAGCTGGCCAAGCTCTTCACCAACACCTGGCGATACATCAAGTTCGCCACCGCCAACCAGCTCTTCATGATCGCCAACGACTACGGCCTGGACTATGACCGCATCCGCACCGCCCTGGCCCTCGACTACCCCAGGGCCCAGGACCTCCCGGGAGCCGGGCTGGCGGCCGGTCCCTGCCTGCTCAAGGACACGATGCAACTGGCCGCCTTCAACAACAACCAGTTCACCCTGGGCCACTCGGCGATGCTCATCAACGAGGGGCTGCCCCTCTACACCGTGGCCCGGCTGGAGCAGCGCTTCGACCTCTCCACCATGACCGTGGGCATCCTGGGCATGGCCTTCAAGGCGGGCTCGGATGACATCCGCTCCAGCCTCAGCTACCGCCTGAAGCGCATCCTGCAGTTCAAGGCCAAGAAGGTCCTCTGCACGGACCCCCACGTGACCATCGACCCCGACCTGGTTCCGCTGGAACAGGTCGTGGCCGAGGCTGACCTCTTGGTCATCGGGGCGCCGCATCCGCAGTACCGCGACCTTGAGGTGCGGGTGCCGATCGTGGACATCACCAACCTCAGGGGTCAGGGAAGCCGCGTTTGAGCGCGCCGGAGGTCTCGGTGGTGGTCCCCGCCTACAACGAGGGCCCTGCCATCGTGCCCTGCGTGGAGCGGATCCTGGCGGCCACCAGCTCGCCGGTCGAGGTCCTTGTCGTGTACGACCGGCCCGACGACACAACCGCCGCCCCGGTGGCGGAGCTGGCCGCCCGTGACCCCAGGTTGCGCGGGGTCCTGAACCAGGTGCGGCGGGGCCCGGCCGGGGCGCTCAAGGCCGGGTTCCAGCAGGCGCGGGCCGAGGTGGTGGTGGTCACCATGGCGGACGGCAGCGACGACGTCGCCCAGATCGACCAGATGGTGCGGCTGGTGAAGCAGGGCTTCGCGGTGGTGGCCGCCTCGCGCTACATGCGCGGAGGGCGCCAGCTCGGCGGCCCTCCGCTCAAGGGGCTGGTGTCGCGGACGGCGGGCGTCTCCCTGCACCTCCTGGCGCGGGTGGGGACGCACGACGCCACCAACTCCTTCAAGGCCTACTCCAGGAGCTTCGTCGAGGAGGTGGGGATCGAGTCGGATGCCGGCTTCGAGATGGGGATCGAGCTGGTGGCCAAGGCCCGCCGCCGGGGGCGGCGGGTGACGGAGATCCCCACCACCTGGCGGGACCGGACCTCGGGGCAGTCAAACTTCAAGGTGCGGGAGTGGATACCCCGCTACCTGCATTGGTACCTGGTCGCCGCCCTCCCCGGCTTTGAGAGGTGGCGCCCGCACAGGGGGAAGACCTGATGGAGAGAGTCCTGATGACCGGGTCTGCCGGCTTCATCGGCGGTTACACGGTGGAGCGCCTCCTGGCGGAGGGGTACGAGGTGGTGGGGCTGGACGACCACTCCAAGTACGGCCCGGTCAGCCGCTCCTACGACCAGCATCCCCACTACCGGCTGGTGGTCGGCGATGCTCGCGACCCGGAGCTGGTCTACCAGCTGGCCCGGGACTGCGACCACCTGATCGCCGGGGCGGCCATGATCGGCGGGATCTCCTACTTCCACACCTACGCCTACGACCTCCTGGCCACCAACGAGCGCATCATGGCGGCCACCTGCGACGCCGCCATCCGGGCCCACCGCGAGGGACGCCTGCAGAAGGTGACCTACCTCAGCTCCTCGATGGTCTTCGAGGGCACCGACCGCTGGCCCTCGTACGAGGGGCAGGAGCTCGAGGTGGCGCCACCGCGCTCCTCATATGGCTTCCAGAAGCTGGCAGTGGAGTACTTCGCCCGGGCCGCCCACCAGCAGTACGGCCTCCCCTACACCATCATCCGTCCCTTCAACTGCGTGGGCATCGGCGAGGGCCGGGCCCGTGGGGACGTGGAGATCGAGAGTGGCAACGTCAAGCTGGCCATGAGCCACGTGGTCCCCGACCTGGTCCAGAAGGTGCTGAAGGGGCAGGACCCGCTGCACATCCTGGGCGACGGCAGCCAGATCCGCCACTACACCTACGGGGGGGACCTGGCCAGGGGCATCGTGACCGCCATGGCCAGCCCCCGGGCCCTCAACCAGGACTTCAACCTCTCCACCGCCCGCTCCACCACCGTGCTGGAGCTGGCCCAGCTCATCTGGGCCAAGGTGAGGGGCGATGAGCCCTTCCGCTACGTCAGCGACCCGCCGTTCGAGCACGACGTCCAGCGCCGCGTGCCGGCCACCGAGAAGGCCCGGGAGATCCTGGGATTCGAGGCCACCACCAGCCTGGAGGAGATGCTCGACGAGGTGATCCCCTGGATCCGGCAGGCCATCGCGGCCGGCACCATCTGAAGGCCTCCTTCCCATCCCGGCGGCCTCGACCTACACTGTCCGGGACAGCGCCGTCCGGCCGCCGGAGGGTCCGGGCCCTCCACACCGGCGGTACCCGAGGAAAAAGGAGGTATTGCCCATGCCAGACGATAGTCAATCGATCCTCACCCTTGGGGGCGCCGGCTGAGGGCGGCCACCGGGACCTGAACTCTCTGGAGGCGCTGGTCGACCGCAGGTGCATCACCGGGCGTGGGCCCGGCACCGGCGGGTGTCCCGCGTCGCCGAACCTCAGATCCAACTCCCAGAGCGGCGGTGCCGGGCGGCTCGATCCCGGCGCCGCCGCTTTTCGTGTAAGTGGGTACGATTAAGCCATGGCCGAGGTGTCAGGCGCCGTGGACGACGAGCTCTACCGCGAGATCCTCCTCGACCACTACCGCCACCCCCGCCACCGTGGGGAGGTGGAGGCTCCATCCGCCACCGCCCACGGCCACAACCCGCTCTGCGGGGACGAGGTAGACGTGAGCCTCCGCCTGCGGGACGGCGAGCTCCAGCAGGTGGCCTTCCAGGGGCAGGGGTGTTCCATCTCCATGGCCTCCGCCTCCATGATGGCGGAGGAGGTCGAGGGCCGGCCGCTCCCCGAGGTGCACGACCTTATCTCGCGCTTCCGGGGGCTGCTGGTGGAGGGGAGGGACCCCGCCGAGCTGGGGGATCTCGGTGACCTGGAGGCGCTCTCCGGGGTGCGCAAGTACCTAGCCCGGGTGAAGTGCGCGATGCTCCCCTGGGTGGCGCTGGAGGAGGGCCTCAGCCGGGCGGAGGGAGAGCGTGGCTGACGACTCCCCCCAGCCGGTGCCGGCCCGGGGCCCGGTGGCCACCGCCGACGACGTCATGGACGCCCTGCGCGAGGTCATCGACCCCGAGCTCGGTCTCGACGTGGTCAGCCTGGGCCTGGTATACGGGGTGGAGGTGGACGACGAGGGGGAGGCCACCGTGCGCATGACCCTCACGACCCCCTACTGCCCCCTCGGCCCGATGCTGGAGTCCCAGGTGCATGCCGCCACCCAGTTCCTCCCGGGGATCCAGGGGGTCAAGGTGGACCTGGTCTGGGATCCGCCCTGGGACCCCCACACCATGGCCTCGGACGAGGTGAAGCTGGAGCTGGGCCTGTTCTAGTTGCGGTCGTGCGCGGGGACGCTCCGGCGTTCGGTGGGAGGGGCTGGGCGCGGCCTGAAGTCGTGGGCTGATGGCCCGCAGGTGAGCATCCGGCACTTTGCACCCGGGCGGGGTGTGCCGGCCTCCACCTGTCGACTGGCCCAGGAGACGGACGGGGCGAAGCGGGGCCCGGGGTTTGCCCCAGGGCGGACGGGCTCGGGAGGTAGGTCAGGGCACCTCCCCGGACGGCGGCTTGCTGGCGGCTGGGGCGGGGTGCACGTGAGCCGTGCGGGCACCCACCTGGGTGGCGGGGACCGGCAGAGTGCCGAGCTGAGGCCACTGAAAGTGGTGCGAGGACGTGGTGGTGGGTCAGTTCGACATGAGCCACGCGTGCGCTGCGCGGGTCGATCTGCGAAGGGGGCGGATAGGGTCTGTAGCAGTGGTGTGTCTTGCTAAGCGAACATGAGTGATGTGTAAGACTTGGTGGCATGGCATTACTGCGACTCAAGGCGGCGGCGGAGGTGCTGGGAGTGCACCCGGTGACGTTGCGCCG
>JAKATL010000029.1 GCA_021827985.1 bacterium | reverse complement strand
CTCCTGCTCGATCTCGGGGAGAGAGGCTTCCATTGGCAGGTCTCCTATCTGGCTGTGGCCCCACAGCCAGACTACCACAAATCTACTCTGCCTCCCCAGGTCCCCCTACTTTCCCGTCCCACACCCTGGCAGGGTCCCGTTGTGGAACCAGCGATAGGCCGTGTGGTAGTGCACCCCCTGTACTTCGGCCCACTGCTTCAGGTTCACGCTCACCATGATAGCAGACTAGAACATACATATGGGGCACAGAAGGCTACTGATCGGAGGCACCTCCCAACCCCGGTCGTGCGCCGGACCAAAGCCCTCGAAGCCGACCACCCGAGCCCCGCGACACGCCAGGTGGTAGGCGGTCGCTGATCCCATGGCTCCCAAGCCCACGACTCCGACGACCGGCCCGCGGCTTGTCACCGGGATCCCGCTTCCAGCATCAGATGAAGTTCTCCTCGGGGTTGCCTCCCGCCGGGTCGCGGCTGGGGCTGAAGGCCGACAAGTCGACCGCGGGGACGTCCCCGGTGATCATCTGAGCGAGCGCCAGCCCCACGGCTGGCGCCTGCTGGAAGCCGTGGCCGGAGAACCCACAGGCGCACCAGAGGCCCTCCGGCTCGGGAATCGCTCCGATGAACGGGTTGTGGTCTGGTGTGACCTCGTAGAGCCCGGCCCAGCCTGTGCGGATGCCGGCATCGAGGAGGGTCGGAATCCGGTGGCGGATGACCGGCTCCATGCGTTCCAGGATGCCCCAGTCGACGTCCAGCTCGAAGCCCGGGCGCTCGTCCGCCTCTCCCATCCCGAAAAGGGCCCCCCCGCCCTCGGGATGGAAGTAGAAGGAGGTGGCCACGTCCACGGTCATCGGAGTGTCCGGGCCGACCGCCGGGGTGGCCTCACTGACGAAGATGTGGCGGCGGTAGGGGACGACCGGCAAGGGGAACCCGAGCGGCTCCACCAGTGCCGAAGACCAAGCGCCGGCGCAGACCACCACCAGCGGGCAGCTGAGAGAGCCAGCACTGGTGTCCAGACCGCTCACCCGGCCGCCTTCCACCTTGATGCCAGTGACCTCGACCCCCTGCTCGATCCGGGCTCCCCGGCGCCGGGCGGCCGCCGCATAGCCCTGGGTGACGTCGTTGGGTGAGGCGATGCCGTCGGTGGGACAGAAGGTCGCGCCCAGCAGGTCGTCCACCCGGAGCGCCGGCACCATCTCAGCAACCTCGTCCGGCCCCACCCACCGTGCCTCGCTCACCCCTAGCCTGTGCCACATGGCTAGCTGTGCCCGGAAGGAGACGGCCTGGTCCTGGCTGCTCAGCAGCATGAGGTAGCCGATCTGCCGGAAGTCGCAGGGGAAGCCCGTCTCGTCCGGAAACCTCCTGAGCAACTCGAACGCCAGCTGCTGGATGCGCACGTTGGCCTCGGAGGAGAACTGCTTCCGGACTCCCCCGGCGCAGCGACCGGTCGACTGCGCCCCCAACTCGCCCCGCTCCACCAGCGTCACCCGCAGCCCGGACTCCGCCAGACGGTAGGCCAAAGAGCACCCCACCACCCCGCCCCCCACGATCACCACGTCGGGAGAAGGTCCGGCTGGGTCCAGCAACGCGTCCGAGCGCCCTACCATCCGTCACCATGCCCACAGGGAGGGATCAGAGGTTGCCGTTGGCACGATCGGCCACGGTGCTCGGCGCCGGAGTGGTGGGGATGTCTGTGGCCATCGAGCTGGCGCGGGCTGACGTTGCCGTCACGGTCCTGGAGCGGGGCTCGGTCGGTGGCGGCGCGTCGCACGGCAACGCCGGCCTCCTGGTCCCCAGCCACTGCCTGCCGCTGGCGCGGCCCGCCGCCCTGCTCGACGGTGTGGCCGCCATTCTTGGCAGCGACGCACCGCTGCGGCTCCGGCCCTGGCAGGGGGGAGGGGAACTGTCGTGGCTGGCCAGGCTCGCCGCCGCCTGCCGCCCGGGAGCCTGGCGCCGGATTGCCCCCCGCCTCCGGGAGCTGGCAACTGAGAGCATCGGCTGGTACTCGCAACTGGCCGCCGAGGGGCCTCCGGACTTCGACCTGCAGAGAAGCGGGTGGCTGTCGGTCTTCGCCACCCGCGGCGCGTTTCGCAGGGGTCTCGCCGACGCCCTTCGGAAGGAGCGCCTCGGGGTCCGGTGGCAGACCCTCCGCCCGGAGGACCTCCCCTCCGCGGCACCCGGGCTCCGGGGTTCGTTTGTGGGGGCCATCCTCCACCCGGACGACTGGGCCCTGAGTCCCGACCGGCTCATGAACCGGCTTCAGCTGACCGCCCAGAGGCTGGGCGTGCACGTTCGCACCGCTGCGGAAGTCGCTGAGATCGAGTACCGAGGGAGGCGGGCGACGGCAGTTTGCGGCCCCTTCGGTGTGCTCCCCCTGGACCAACTGGTGCTCTCGGCGGGGTGGGAGACAGAGCGCTGGCTCCGCCGCCTGGGGAACCGAGGCGGCATATGGCCGGGGCGAGGCTACAGCATCACCGTGCCCGGGGGACCGCTCAAAGTTCCCCTCAACGTCGTCGACCGGCACCTGGTGATCTCCTCTCCAGGGGACCGGGTGCGAGCGACCTCGGGCCTCGATGTCGGCCTTGCTTCGCTCGATTCGGATCGAGAGCAGATCGAGAAGCTGCGCTCGGCAGCCAAGTCCCTGCTTCCTCACCTCACCTGGGACTCGCCCCTCGAGGAGTGGGCCGGCTCCCGACCGATGACAGCCAACGGCCTGCCCGCGGTCGGCAGGGTCAAGGGTTGGGAGAATGTGCTGGTCGCCAGTGGCCACGGGATGCTCGGGATGTCCCTGGCCCCGGCTTCGGCCCGGATCGTCCGCCGCCTCATCACCGGGGGCCAGGCGATGCCCAGGTCGTGAACCGGTCGCCGCGGCCGGGACCTTCACCTGCCTCCGGTCGGCCCGCCCACAGGCCCCTGGTGTGGCGCAGATGGTTGGTCATCCAGCGCTCCGCCACCTCGCCATCGCCGGCCTCGAGGGCATCCAGAAGGTCCAGGTGCTCGCGGGCGGTCTCCACCAGGATGCCCGAGGCCGCCATGCCCTTGATGCCGGCGAGGCGGGTCCGGTCGCGGAGGCCTGCCACCACCTCCACCAGCTGCTGGTTTCCCAGGCGCTCGAGCACCCCCAGGTGGAAGCAGCGATCGGTCCAGAGAAACGCGGCCACCTGGCGCTCCCGGGCCTGGGAGACCATCTCTTCCGCCAGCAGCCGCAACTGCTGGAAGGACTCCTGGTCAGGTCGCCGCGCCAACCTGCCCACGGCCGGGACCTCGAGCATGGTCCGCACCTCGTAGAGTTCGTCGAGCTGGCGACTGGTGAGCGGCGGGATCCGGAAGCCTCGGTTGCGCACCACCTCGACCAAGCCCAACCCAGCGAGATCGAAGAGCGCCTCCCGGATGGGGGTCGCGGAGACCCCCAGCCGTTCACTGAAATACGCCACCGGGTAGATCGCGTCCTCGGCCAGCTCCCCGGTCACGATGCTGCCCCGGATGGCCAGGCGGGCACGGTCGCGCAGGCTGGCACGGTCCAGCGCCGGAAGCTGAGAGTGACGGGCGGACGCCAGTCCGCTCGACCGCCGCGCCACCGCTCCTCCAGGGCCCGAGAGGCTTGGGTCTTGACTCACAGGACTGATTGTTCTATATAACACAGATCACTTCAGGCCAGGCACCTGGTGGACGCAGCGCGATCATGGAGGGCGAAGTTCATGGGAGGGTTGTTGGGGAGGGCCCTGCGCCCCTTGTCGATGGTGGCCAGTGCAGGAGTTCTGGCCCTGGTGGTGGCCGCCTGCGGCGGATCACCGTCCAGCTCCACGTCCAAGAGTCCATTTGTGGTGGGGTTCGCCAACCCCCTGACCGGGTCGGAAGCGACCTACGGAGTGAGTGACCTCAATGCCGTGAACATGGCGGTGGAAGCCCTGAACGCACAGGGCGGGGTGGCGGGCCACAAGATCCAGCTCATCTCCTGCGACACCAAGGCGGACCCGGCGACCGGGATTGCCTGTGCCCATCTCTTCGTTTCCGACAAGGTCAACGCGGTGATCGGGTTCTTCAACTCGGACATCTCGATCCCCGCCTCGGGGATCCTGAACCAGGCAGGCATCCCCATGGTCTCCGGCGCCTCCACCAACCCGCAGCTGACTCTCCAGGGATTCAAGAACGTCTTCCGAGTCTGCGGCACGGACAACTTCCAGGGGCAGGTCGAGGCCGAGTTCGCCTACAAGGTGCTGCACGTCCGGACCGCGGTGGCCATCAACGACGAGGAGACCTACGGTCAGGGGGTGTCCCAATACTTCGCCCAAAACTTCACCAAGCTGGGCGGCCGGGTGCTCTCCTCCCAGGGGGTGAACGCCTCGGCGACCGACTTCAGCTCCCTGCTGACCCAGATCAAAGGGCTGAATCCCGGCATCATCCAGTTCGGCGGCTTCAACCCGGCGGCCGGGCTCCTGGTCAAGCAGGCCCGGAGCCTGGGGATCACCGCGCCGTTCATCTCCGACGACGGCACCATCGGCCCGCTCTTCTACCAGACGGGCGGCAGCGCCACCGTGGGCGCCTACCTCTCCAGTGAGCCGGCGCCGCAGGACCTGGCCACCTCCAGGACGTTCGTGTCGGACTACGTCAAGAAGTACGGCAATCAGCCCACCGAGTTCGCCGGCTACAACTACGACGTCATGGAGCTTCTCGGCCACGTGGTCCAGACCGAGGGCTCGACCTCAGCTGCCGCCATCATCAAGGGCCTGGCGGCAACCCATGACTACAAGGGGATCACCGGGGTGATCAACTTCGACAGCGTCGGGAACAACATCACCCCCCAGTACCTGATCTACAAGGTCCAGCCGGACGGCAGCAGCACTGTGTACTGGAACCCCAACGCCTAGAGGAGGGTCTGGGCAGAGCTAGTCTCCGGCGGGAAAGCGAGGTCGCAGGGCGATGAGTCCGTCCGAGATCCTCCAGCAGATCGTGAACGGGCTGGTGGTGGGGTCCGTGTACGGGCTCATCGCCCTCGGCTACACCATGGTGTACGGGATCATCCGGCTGATCAACTTCGCTCAGGGAGCCCTCTACGAGCTCGGTGCCTACCTCGGCGTGGCGGTGTTCGGGCTGCTCGGCACCTTCGCCACCCGCAATCCCATCCTCGGACTGGTGGTGGCCGTGATCTGCTCGGCGCTGGCCACCGCCGCCGGCGCCTATCTGGTGGAGAGGGTGGCCTACCGGCCCCTGCGGAGCGCACCTCCACTCACCCCACTGGTCAGTTCCCTGGCGGTGTTCTTCTTGGTGATCAGCATCATCCAGGTGGTGACCGGGGCCCAGCCGCTCACCTACCCGCAGGTGCTCTCCCCCAGGCCCTGGAATCTCGGTCCGGTGACCCTGACTCCCACCGAGGTGATGATCGCGGTGGTGGCCATCGCCCTCATGGTGGCGGTCAACTTCTACGTGCAGCACACCAAGACCGGCCGGGCCATGCGGGCCATCGCCGCCAACACCCGCAGCGCGCCGCTGATGGGGATAAACACAACTAGGATCGTCACCATCACCTTCATGCTCGGGGGCGCCATGGCGGCGGTCGCGGGGGTGCTGTTCGGCATCAATTACGGCACCGTGACCTACAACATGGGTGAGTTCGGCGGTCTGGTGGCCTTCACCGCCGCCGTCCTGGGCGGGATCGGTAACGTCCCCGGGGCACTGGTGGGCGGGCTCACGGTGGGAGTGTTCTCCAGCTTCGCCACCGTGGTCCTCCCCAATCAGTGGCAGGAGGCCGTGGTCTTCGGCATCCTCATCGCAGTGCTGGCCTTCCGTCCCCAAGGGATCCTCGGTGAGCGGGTGGCGGACCGCGCGTGAATGTGATCGTCGCGTCGCTGCGGGAACTCGAGGCGCTGAGCCGCCGGACCGGGTCGGGCCGGGGCCTGCGGGTCGGCGTGGGGGTCATCTGCGTCGCCTTCGCGCTCGCCCCCTACGTCCTCGGCGGCAGCTACTACCCCGATATCTGGACCGACATGGCGCTCTGGGGGACCATCGGCGTCGGGCTCAACGTGGTGATTGGGTTCGCCGGGCTCCTGGACCTGGGGTACATGGCGTTCTACGCCATCGGTGGGTACGTTTTCGCCAACGCCGCCCTGTACCACGGTTTCACCCTCTGGGAGACCCTGCCCCTCGGCGCCCTGCTCGCCGTGGTCGCCAGCGCCATCATCGGCTTCCCGACCCTCCGGGTCCGGGGTGACTACCTGGCGATCATGACCCTCGGATTCGGGGGGATCGTCTACTACGCCGCCCAGAACCTCTCCGCCATCACCGGCGGCTACAACGGGCTGTACGGGTGGCACAACCCGACGCTCTTCGGGCACCCCTTCATCGCGCCCATCGACTTCTACCCGCTGGCCCTGGCGTTGCTGCTGGTGGCGGCCCTGGTGACCATGGGCCTGCGCAGCTCCCGTCTGGGCCGGGCCTGGGCCAGCATCAAGGATGATGAGCTGGCCGCAGCGAGCTCTGGGATCGGGGTGATCCGCTACAAGCTCTACGCCTACATGCTCGGCTCGGTGTGGGCCGGCCTGGCGGGAGCACTCTTCGCCGCCAAGGACCAGCTGGTCTCGCCGGAGAGCTTCACCTTCAACGCCTCCTTCTTCGCGGTTGCCGTGGTGGTGCTGGGCGGTATGGGGTCGATCGCCGGGGTCGTTCTCGGAGGGGTCCTGTACGTGGTCATCGCCGAGTGGCTGTCCGCCTACACCGGCACCCTGTCCGGAGTGATCTTTGCCGCCCTCCTGCTCCTAGTGGTGCTGGTGCGCCCGGCCGGCCTGGTGCCCTATCGACCCAAGCCGCCGCGGCTGCGGCGCCCGGCGACCCGGGCGGCTGCCGACCTGGAGACGGGAGGCGACAGTGGCCCCTGAACCGATTCTGTCGGTCCGGGAGGTCGAGGTCCAGTTCGGCGGGGTGCAGGCGGTGGCCGGCTGCACGTTCGTGGTGGCGCCTGGCCAGATCGTCGGCCTGATCGGACCCAACGGTGCCGGCAAGACCTCGCTCTTCAACGCCATCTCCGGGATCGTCCGCCACTATCACGGGGAGATCCGGATCGCAGGGCGCAGCCTGCGCGGCCTGCCCGCGCACCGGGTGGCGGCCCTGGGCCTGTCCCGCACCTTTCAGAACATCCGCCTCTTCCGCAGCCTGTCAGTCGCTGACAACGTCCTGGTGGGAGAGCACCGGCGGATCCGGGAGAACCTGCTCGACTCCGCGTTTCACACCCCGCGCTTCCACCGGGAGGAGGGCGCCGCCCTGTCACGGGTCGAGAACCTGCTGGAGTTCGTCGGGCTCCAGCACCTGGACCCGCAGGCCCTCCCCGGATCGCTTCCCTACGGTGACCAGCGTCGCCTGGAGATAGCGCGGGCGCTGGCCAGCCAGCCTCGCCTGCTGCTGCTGGACGAGCCGGCTGCCGGGATGAACACCGTGGAGAGCCGCTCCCTGGGCATCCTCGTCCGCAGCATCCGGGAGCGCGGCGTCACCGTGCTCCTTGTGGAGCACGACATGCGCGTGGTCATGTCGGTCTGCGATCGGGTGGTGGTTCTGAATTTCGGCCGCCTGATCGCCGAAGGAGCGCCGTCCGAGATCCAGACGAATCCCGAGGTGATCGCCGCGTACCTGGGTGGTCCCCCCGGGTGACCGCTTTGGAAGTCCGCGGATTGGTCGTCACCTACGGCGCCATCCGGGCCGTGGAAGGTGTGGACCTCCATGTGGATGAGGGCGAGTGCGTCACCATTCTCGGCGCCAACGGAGCCGGGAAGAGCTCGACACTCAACTGTCTGGCGGGACTGGTGCGCCCGGCGTCGGGGACGGTGGAGCTGGACGGAAACCCCATCGGGGGCCTGCCAGCCCATCAGGTGGCACGGAGGCGGCTGACCCTGGTGCCGGAGGGCCGGCAGATCTTCTCCGCCTTGACAGTGAGGGAGAACCTCCTCCTCGGGGGCTTTTGCCGGCCCCAGGGCGAACTGGACGGCGCGTTGGCCCACGTCTTGGAGGTATTCCCAGCCCTCTCGCCGAGGATGGGTTCGCTGGCCGGAACCCTCTCAGGTGGCGAGCAGCAGATGCTCGCCCTGGGGCGGGGCCTGATGGCCGCGCCCCGAGTACTGATGCTGGACGAGCCTTCGCTAGGACTCGCCCCCCTGGTCGCCGACCAGATATTCGCGGTGATCCAGGAGATTGCCGCCAGCGGCATCGCGGTCCTGCTGGTGGAGCAGAACGTGCACCGGGCGCTGCAGGTGGCCGCCCGGGGTTACGTGCTCGAGTTGGGACGCATCGTCCTCGAGGGGTCGGCCACCCAGCTGCTGGGCGACGACCATGTCCGCATGGCCTACCTCGGCCACGGATTGGGGGATGACGAATAGGTGAGCTGGTACAGCGCGGACGAGGTGGCACGCGCCCTCCCACCCCTCACGGCAATAGAAGTGGTGGATCAGGCACTGGAGCAGCTGGCCCGCGGCCAGGCGGGTACGGACGGTCGCCGGTTTCACGGCACAGAGAGCACTCCGATGGGGATCATGCCCGGGTACGTGGCGGGGTGCGTGGGGGTGAAAGTCATCTCGGTGGTGGAGGGCAATCCCGGCCGCGGACTGCCCATGATCCAGGGAGCTGTCGTCGCCTTCGAGGAAGGTTCCGGGAGGCTTCTAGGCGTGTTCGACGGGCCATCGCTCACCGCGATTCGGACCGCCGCCATAGCGGGGTCTGCCACCCGGCGTCTGTCCATTCCAGCGGCCCGCTCGTTCCTCATGGTGGGGGCAGGTGCTCAGGCTCCGTTCCAGGTCGAGGCAGTCCTTGCCGTGCGCCCCATCACCCACGTGGCGATCTGGAACCGGACAACGGCGGCGGCCGACGAGTTGCGGCGGTGGGTGCGCCAACGGCACCCGGAGGTTGTGGCCTGGGTGGCGCACGACCTCCAGGCCGCCGCCCGAGGCGCCGACGTGATCACCCTCGCCACCTCCAGTCCGGAACCCCTCCTGAGTGGGGCTGGGCTCCGCCCCCACTGTCACATCAACGCCATGGGCGCTTTCCGCCCGGATCGCCGCGAGCTCACGACCGACCTGGTCGAGGCCGCGGTGCTCTACGCCGACACGCTGGAGGGCTGTCTCTCCGAAGCCGGTGACCTGCTCATCCCGATGGCCGAGGGCAGGCTGGACCCGGCCCGGGTGCGCTCGCTTCGGGACAGCGCGCCAGCCGATCAGGGAAGGCTGACGGTCATGAAGAGCGTGGGTTCAGCCGTCTTCGACCTGGCCGGCGCTGCCCGGGTCCTCGCCACCCGCTGACGAAGGTCGGCTCGCCCGTGCGGCGAGGGGCTGGAGCTCGCCGGGCTCGAGGGTGGGAGCGATCTGGCAGCCCGGATCCCCGCCCTTTCCGTCGCGGCCCGGCCACACCTGGCGGGCGCACGGTGGCACGCCCCCCAACGGCGAACTCAGCGCCCGCGGGCTGAGCGCGCCGCGCGCCAGTCAGCCCGCGGTCCAGCCGCGGTCGCGACGGAGGGGCCAGGTCACCCGCTCACCAGCGGGCCGGGGGCCGCATTGGTGCTCGGCCTGTGCTCACCATCCCTGGGGTCAGACTCCGCCAGGCATCTCCACTAGGCGAGATGCCTCGAGTGGCCCGATCGGGTGCCGCGGCCGGCCTTCCAGGACCAGGTCGGCCATGAGCTCGCCGATCACCGGGGAGAACTTGTAGCCGTGCCCGGAGAAGCCACAGGCCACCTGAACCCGGGAGCACTCCGGGTGCGGACCCAGGGCGAAGTCACCGTCCGGGGTGTTGGTCATCAGCCCGACCCGGGCACGCACCACCGGCGCCGCCCGCAGCGAGGGGGCGACGTTCCCGATCCCCTCGCGGATGGCTGCCAGCTCCTCCTGATGGCACTCGCGGTCCACCGAGTCGGGGGCGGTGACCTCCCCTCCGTGGTGCCGGGCGACCTTGACCGTCACACCGTCCAGGGTAGGGAAGCCGTACCAGGAATGGCTGGGATCTTGCTGGTAGTAGAAGGCCGGCAGCCGGCCCGGCGCGAACGACTCCGCGACCGCCGGGCGCAGCCATACCATGACCTGCCGCTCCACCGTGAGCGGCAGCTGCCAGCCCCGCAGCAGCGTCGCAGTCCAGGCCCCGGCCGTGAGCACCAGGTGGTCGAATTGAAGCTGGCCCGAGGGGGTCTCGACCGAGACCCCCTCCGCTGTGGGCGCCCAGGAGAGCGCCGGCTCGCCGAAGCGGAGAGAGGCACCGGCGCCGGCGGCCGCCCGCAGGTGGCAGAGCACCCCGGCCTCCGGCCTCAGCACCCCCGCGCCCGGTTCCAGAAGCGCGGTGACGCCGCGGGGAGGATCCAGGGCGGGGAACTCCCGCCGAACCTCGGAGGCGGTGAGAAGCCGGGCCTCCAGGCCGTACTTCCGGGAGCTGGCCAGCGCCCCCCTCACCAGGCCCGAGTCCGGGGCCCCCAGGATCAGCCCGCCGGTTATCTGCAGGATCGACTCGCGGCACTCCGCCTCCAGCTCCCGCCAGAGCTCGTAGGCGCGCAGGACCAGGGGAACGTAGGCGGGATCCGAGTAGTAGGCCTGGTGGATCACCCGGGACTCGCCGTGCGAGGAGCCCAGGTCGTGACCGGGGCCGAAGGCCTCCAGGCCCACCACCCGAGCTCCCCGCCGGGCCAGATGGTAGGCGCTGGCGGCGCCCATCGCCCCCAGGCCGACCACACCCACCAGGGGCCGCGCCCCCGTCATGCCGCCCCGACCCCCATCATCGCCCCCCAGCACGTGGACACCAACGAGTCTAAGCTCTCGGCCGCACCCCCTCGGGAGGAGGGGCCACCGGCGGGCTGGGGGCCAGCTGCGGCGCAGCGGAGCCCCCCCGGCTCCCACCCACCCGACGCGGACGTGGCCGCCCCAGAGCGACCCCCACCAGCATGATCGCACCTCCCAGGAGCTGCAGCGGCAGGACCGCCTCCCCGATCAGGAGGGCCGCGGCCACCACCGCGATGAAAGGCTGCAGGTAGGTGTAGGCGGAGGTGCGGGCCGGTCCCAGCCGCTCCAGGCCGACGAGGAACAGCCAGGTGGTGGCCACCACGGCCACCAGCGAGCTGTAGGCCAGGAGGCCCACCCACCCGAGGTTGATCCGGGGCGGACTGGCCACCGCCTCCACGGCGCCGAAGGGCAGGAGCATCAGCGCCCCCAGGACGGTAACCAGGGCGGAGAGGGTGAGCGGCCGGTGCTGCCGCAGCAGTCGGGGCAGGACCAGCAGGTAGGCGGCCCAGCTGGCGGGCATGATCACGGCCACCACGATTCCCAGCGCGCTGGCCCGGGCCCCGCCCCCCGTGTCCACCACCAGCGCCAGCCCCGCCAGTCCCAGCCCCAGCCCCACCCAGACCCTCCGTCCGAAGTGCTGCCTGGTGACGGCCGCCAGCCAGCCGGCCACCATGAGGGGAGTCGCCGCCTGCACCAGGGCCACGAAGTCGGCGCTGTTGAGGGCCAGCGCCCCGGTGAAGCTGGCCTGGTTGATGGCGGTGCCCAGGGCGGCCGCCGTGAGGACCAAAGCCAGGTCCCGGCCCCGGGGCAGACGGACCGGACCCTCCAGCCGCCAGGCCAGCAGCCAGAGCCCGGCGCCGCCCAGCAGGAAGCGCACCGCCGCGTAGAAGAGGGGGCCGCTGTCGTGGAGGGCCACCTTGACCACCACCACGTTCACGCTCCAGGCCGCCGTGACCAGGAGGATCACCAGGTCCGCACGCGTCACCGACCGGCCCGCCCGCCCCACCTTCCTCACTTTTCAGAGGATAGGCCGCCCCACTCCCTCGACCTCCCGCCTCCCGCTCGGGTGGGCGGGCGGCGAGAGAACCGTAGTCAGGTATACAATATGGGCGCGGCGGGATGGCATCTCCGTCCGGTATTCGAGGTGGAACATGGCACGGAACGCGGACGGAGTGAAGGCGAGGCGCCCCGGCACCGCCGAAGGTGGCGCGCCCGTCCCCTCGGAGGGGGCCCGGAGAGGAGGGTCAGGAAGCGCCTGGAGGGTGCTGGGAACCACCTCCCTCGCCCACTTCGTCAATGACGGGACGGTGTTCTTCGTCCCGGTGATGGCCGACCTGTTGGCCAGCCGCGGCCACGTCTCCGCACCCGTCATCACGGTGATGCTCACCGGGTTCTACCTCAGCTCCAGCGCCGCCGGGATCCTGATCGGGCGGCTGGCCGACTCCGGAGGCAGCCGGGGGGCCAAGATGGCGATGGGGATCCTGGGCCTGGCCGCCGGGCTGCTGCTGTTCGCGGCGGCGGTGGCCGCTCCGGATGTGGCTGAAAGGACGGTGCTGGCGCTGCTGGCGGCGCTGGTGGCCGGAGTCGGCAGCTCCGTCTACCACCCGCTGGGAGCGAGTCTGATCATCGCCGCCTTCCCACCCCGCGGCCGGGCCCGGGCACTGGGGGCCAACGGGGCCATGGGGAGCTTGGGGCGGGCGCTGTATCCCACACTCTTCTTCGCGGTGACCGGGCTCATCGCCTCCCAGACCGGTGCGGTCGTGGTCTTCGCCGTGGTGGCCGCGGGGGCGGCCGTGCTGCTCTGGACCACCCGGGTGGACTCCCGGCCCATCGCCGGCTCCGGGGCGCGCTCGCCGGTGGCGGCCGGGGGCACCCCCCAGAGGGCCTGGCTGGACCGCAACATCGCCATCCTTACCCTGGTCTCACTGCTGCGGTCGCTGGCCTTCACCGGGATGGTGGCCTGGCTCCCCACCTACTTCACCCGGGAGCGGGGCCTCGGGCTCTCCGGGGAGCTGGGGCTGATGGTGACCCTGCTGTATGCCGGTGGGATCGTGGGCCAGCCGGTGTTCGGACTGCTGGCCGACCGGGTGGATAAGCGGCTCATGCTGGCCCTAGCGACAATGGGCGCGGCGGGCACCACCTTCGGATACCTCAACGTGGGGGGTGCCGGCGGGCTGGCCCTCCTGGGCCTGTTCGGGGTCTTCAACTTCAGCGGCTTCCCCCTCCTCATGTCGCTGGTCGCCGACTACGCCCCCCAGGGCAGCTCCTCCACCGCCAACGCCTTCGTCTGGGGGCTGGGATCCACCGGGGGGCAGGCGCTGGGTCCTTTGGTTATCGGGCTGCTGGCGCTCAGCTCGTACCGACACCTGGCGGTCTCGTTCGAGGCTCTGGCGCTGGTGGCGGTGGCCGGCCTGGTCGGCTTGCTGCTCCTCCCCCGCGCCGGGAGGCGATCCAAGGCCCAGCTGTTCGGCTGAGCGGCACCGTCAATGGTGGCGGCGCACCATTCCCAGCATCTTGAGATTGATGCGCAGGAACCGCCAGGCCTGCCAGGGGAGGAAGGTGCGCAGGAAGACGGTCCACCGGGTGGGCAAGGTGACGGAGGCGGCCGCCTCATCAGGCACAGCGGGCCCACTGCTTGGCACCCGGATCTACTCCGGGATCAGGGGCCAGCCCGGGCGGAGTTTGGCCTTGTAGATGAACATGTGGTGCAGCAGGATCTTGATCCAGTGCCCGGCCAGGCCGATTTCGCCGAACGTCCGCTTCATGTCGCGCCCGTATCCCGGGTAGCGCTCGTAGTCGGGCACGACCGGGTACACGGTCATCGAGGCAGCCGTGCCGGAGAAGGGGTTGGCCCCGGCCGAGGCGACGCAGGCCGCCCCCATCTCCGCCATCGAGGCGGTGGCGGTGGGGCCGGGCGCACCCCGCAGCATGTCGACGACGCTCCGGGCCACCGCCCTGCCGATCTGGGCCGAGGGCATCCCCGTGCGCGGGGCGGCCGGGGTGATGACCGTACCCCGGGGACTGGTGTGGGGGCGGGAGATGGGATGAGGCGGTGCGAAGGCGATCCCAGCCGCGAAAAGGTTGGGATAGGCGGGCGACTGGTAGGTGCGGGGCCAGTCCCGCGCCGACCACTCCTCAAAGGGCCGCGGGGTGTAGTCCGCGTCCACCCGCATAAACCCGTTGGGCTGGAACAGCCGGTCGGTGATCTCCGTGCCCTGGCGGTCGAACGCCTGGAGCCCCACACCCGAGAAGGGGGGGAGAAGCATGGCGAAATCGAACCCCAGCTCTGCCTCGCTCCCGTCGAGAGTCTCGTAGGACAGCCGGTCCCGCTCCACCCGGCGAACATGGGCCCGGGTTATCCAGCTGATGCCCCGCTCGGCGAAGAGGGAGGCCGTGAAGATGCTGGCGGGGATGAGGTACCCGGAGCGGCGCATCTGCATCCCGGCCATCCCGAAGTCCCCCAACTCGTACTCGTTGGTGATCCAGACGATCTCGGCGAGCTCCCGCACCTTGCGGGCCCGCAGTTCGAACTCCAGGTTGACGATGTACTCGAAGGCCGCTCCCTCGCAGGTGCATCCTCCATGTCCCACCCCGACCACGAAGCGCTGGCGCTGGCCCTGTCGCATCCGCTCGACCGCTTTGTCCAGCGCCCGAGCCGCCAGCTGGGCGTGCTCGGGGGTGCAGACTGACATGCTGTTGGCCTCCGGCCCCAGCCCCTCGGTCATGTCGAAGCGCAGCCGGGGTCCCGTGGCGTTGATGAGGAAGTCGTAAGGAAGCCGCAGGAGATCGGCATCCCCGCCCGCCACCCTCTCCACGGCGACAAAGGGCCGGGAATCGCCCGCTGTGCCCTCCGGATGAATCCGGCGGGCGAAACCGTGGACGAATTCAATTCCGTGGCGCTCGTAGACCGTGGCCAGGGGAAAGGTCACCTGGTGAGGCTGCATCAGGCCCACCCCGACCCAGATGTTGGACGGCACCCAGTTGTAGCGGTCGACTGGGGAGACAACGGTGACGGTCTCAGTTCGAGGAAGCCACCTCCGCGCGAAGGAAGCGGCCGTGTGCCCGGCGATCCCCGAGCCGAGCACCACCACCCGGCTCACCGGCATCTCCTCCCGAACTGGGGGAAGGAACGCCTCCTTGCACCCATGTGGGCCATCTTGACATTCCCGGATAACCCTGTGTTGCCGGCCGCAAACTTCTCCCTGGGAGGTCCTCAGACCTGGGGTCCGTCCCCCCGCTGAACCTGGCGCAGGATGCTCTCGACCACCTCCTGGCCGGGGTGGCGTCGGCTCCCGGCCCGGCGGCCGGGGTTGCGGCGCCGCTCCTGGCGGGGGCTGAGCATGTGCGCCTCCTGCTTGCGCCAGACCCGCTCGATCAGGATGCGCACCTCGGCGCCGTCCTCGTAGGGGATCTGGTGGGCCTCCAAGGAGCGCCGGACCCGGTCCGGAAGCTGCGTGGCCTCGGAGAGGTTGAGCTGCTCCAGCGCCTCGAGGACATCGTCCAGGCGGCGCAGCAGAGCGCGCCTCTCGGTGGTCTCCTCCGGGGCGGTCATCACGGCCCGATTATCCGCGTTCCGGAGAGCGGGCCGCCAGCTCAGGCGGCCTCCGCCGGAGGCACCGGCGCGGAGCTCTCGTACAGGCCGAGCCGGGCCACCAGCCGCTGGGCCGGAGCCGGTGCCCACCAGTTGGCCCGGCCGAGCAGGCGCATCAAGGCGGGGACCATGACCCCCCGCACCAGGCTGGCGTCAACCGCCACCGCGATGGCCATCCCCAGCCCCAGGATCTGGATGTCCAGAACGCGGCCCAGGGCGAAGGCGCCGAACACCGCGATCATGATCAGCGCTGCCGAGGTGATGACCCCTCCGGTCGAGGCCATCCCCTCCTGAACCGCCCGGCGGTTGTCCCCGGTGGCCAGGTAGCGCTCCCTGATGCGGGTGAGCAGGAAGACCTCGTAGTCCATGGAGAGGCCGAAGATGAAGGCGAACATCAGCACCGGGTCGGTGGCGGTGATCGAGCCGGGTGATGTGAAGTTCAGCAGGTGGGAGAGATGTCCCTCCTGGAAGATCCAGACCATGGCGCCGAAGGCGGCGCTGATGGAGATGAGGCTCATCAGCACCGCCTTGACGGGCAGCACCACCGAGCCAAAGGTGAGGAACAGGACCGCCATGGTGGCCAGGACCACCATGGCCACGGCCCAGGGGATGGTGTTGGCGAAGGCGGCGAGGAAGTCCACCGAGACGGCCGCCCCGCCTCCGTACAGGACCGAGGTGCCCGGCGGCGGGGCCAGCCGCCGAAGCTGGGACACCAACCTCGCCCCCGAACTGGAGTCGGGGCCATATGCCGTGGACACCTCGAATTGGGCGACCGGGCCCGCCAGATAGCCCGCGATGTATTTCTCGACCGCCGCCGGGCGCTGCGCCGGAGGCCCGCTGAGCAACCCCAGATAGACCTTCGCGGGAATCCCCGGGGGTGGGGAGAGCACCCCGTCCAGGCTCTGCACTCCCAAGAGCCGATCCGCCCGGGCCAGGTAGGCGCTGAGGGCGGACTGCTGGGCCGGGGTCAGCCTCCCCGAGAGCGGGTGGCCGTAGTCCACCACCATGTTGAGGTCGTTCACCCCGCCGCCCTGGGGGAAGTTGTTCACCAACTGGGCGTAGCCGGTGCGCGCCGGGCCGGCCGGGATCTCCTGGACGCTGGCCCCGGTGGAGAGCCGGAGGCTGAGGAAGGGCGTGCCCACCGCCAGCAGGAGCGCGGCCACCGGGAGGGCGATGGCCACCGGATGGCGCATCACCCGCTCGCCGGCCCATCCCCAGAAGCTGGAATGGTGGTGGGTGAGCTCGGTCGCGCCGCGAAGCCCGCGCCTCAGGGTGAGCCAGTTGAGCCGGTGCCCGAGCAGGGAGAGGATGGCCGGCAGGACGGTGAGGGCGTAGAGAAGGGTGCAGGCGACCACCACCACACCGCCGATCCCCATGCTGCCCAGGGCGGTTGCCGGGAATAGGGTCAGGGAGAGAAGGCCCAGGGCCACGGCGGTGCCGGAGATGGCCACCGCCTTGCCGGCGCTGGCGGTGGCCGCCACCACCGCCACCTCGGGCGGGCTCTGGGTCAGCTCCTCGCGGAAGCGCTTGACGAAGAAGAGCGAGTAGTCGATGGCCAGCCCCAGCCCCACGATGGTGGCCACGTTGGTGACGAAGATGGACATGGAGAAGTGGGCGGCGATGAGGCGGATCACCGAGAGGGCGGTGGGGACGGCCAGCCCGGCGATCAGGAGGGGGAGGAGGGCCGCGGTGACCGAGCCGAAGACCAGCAGCAGGAGGAGCAGGGAGATGGGGAGCGCGATCAGCTCGGCGGTCTTGAGCTGAGCCTCGAGGGCAGTGTTGTAGAGGGCGTCGATGGGGGCCGGGCCCGTCACCCACATGGTGAGTCCCCTGGGGCGGCTGAGGTAGGACTCCAGCTGGGTCAGCTGGTTGGTGGCCGCCACCTCGCTCATCTTCAGGTTGACCACCGCGAAGGTCTCGTACCCCCGGTCCCCGATGAAGATCGGGAGCTTGGTGCTGGCGTAGGTCTGGACCGAGGCCACCTGCGGGCGGCGGGCCAGTCGGGCGAAGCTGGAGGCCACCTCGGCCTGGACCTGCGGGCTGGTCACGTCCTGGTGGGAGCTGCGGTACACCAGGAGCAGCTGGGTGGTGGCGGCGCCGAAGTGTCGGGCGAGGAGCTGGCTGGCGCGCTGGCTCTGCGAGCCCGGGACCGAGAAGCCCCCCGCCTGGAGGGAGCCTCCGAGCGGCCCGGAGAGGACCAAGAGCAGGACCATCAGAGCCAGCCCCCCCACCGGGATGGAGCGCCGGTGGCGGTGGGCGAAGGCGCCGAGGCGGGCGAAGGGCATGCGGGCGGTCTCCGGTGGGGCTTCCTGAATGAACGTTCATTCAGGTAGGCTTACAGGGTAGCAGGAGAGCCCGGGCAGCGGAGGAGGCAGCTTGGCCGTCCAGCCGGCGATCAGCGAGCACGCGGACCAGATGCGCCGCCGCATCCTGGAGGGCGCGGCGCGGGCCTTCTCCCGGTCGGGTCCCCAGGCCACCTCCGTGCCCGAGATCGCGGCCGAGGCCAAGGTCTCGGTGGGGCTGATCTACCGGTACTTCAGCGGCAAGGCCGAGCTGTACGCCGCCGCCTGCACCCTGGGGGCGGAGGCGGAGATGGCGGGACTCATGGCCGAGATGGCGGCCATCCGCGACCCCAGGGCCCGCCTGGCCCACGCCGTGGACTTCTACCTCTCCCGGCTGGCCGAGGATGGGGAGGGGGCACTCCTATTGGGGGCGATGGCCGAGGCCCAGCGGAACCCCGGACTCCAGGCCTCACTGCGGCTCCGTCGCGACACCATCGTGGCCTTTATCCGCCGGTACCTGGAGGAGCGCCGGGCGGAGGGGGAGGTGGAGGGTGAGGTGGCTCCCCTGGCCCGCGCCATCGCCATGACCATGGACGGGGCGCTGACCGAGCTGGCGCTCGGGGACTCAGACATCGGCGCCGTCCGGGAGGCGATCCTGAACCTCCTGGAGCGCCTGCTTCAGGCGAGCGGGCCGGCCCCCACCTGAGCCAGCGCCTGACCCAGGTCCTCCAGCAGGTCCTCCTGGTTCTCGATTCCGCAGGAGAGGCGGATCAACCCCTCGGGCAGGTACTCCTCTCCCGCCCACCGGCTCCGGCGCTCCAGCAGCGACTCGACCGAGCCCAGGCTGGTGGCGTTGGTCCAGATCCTGGTGGAGGTGCAGACCTGCTCCGCCGCTACGGCGCCCACCTCCAGCTCCAGCGCCAGCATAGCCCCGAACCCTCCGTCCAGCTGCGCCTCCGCAAGCTCGTGCTGGGGGTGGGTGGGCAGCCCGGGATAGTGGACCTCGCGGACCCGGGAGGTCCCGACGAGCGCCCCGGCCAGGAACCCCGCCGTCTGGCACTGGCGGGAGAGGCGGACGGCCAGGGTGCGCATCCCCCGGAGCGCCAGCCAGGCCTCCAGCTGGCCGGGGCAGCCTCCCTGCCGGGTGCGCTGCTGGCGCAGCCGCGAGAGGAGCTCCGGGTCCTGCCCGGCCACCACCCCGAGCATGAGGTCGCTGTGGCCGCCGAGATGCTTGGAGGCGGAGTGGGCCACCAGGTCGGCGCCCAGCTCCAGGGGACGGCAGAGGAGCGGGGTGGCCAGGGTGTTGTCCACCGCCAGGATCGCCCCCTGGCCGTGGGCCGCCGCAGCCCAGGCCCTGAGGTCGGGAATGCTGAGGAGGGGGTTGCCCATGCTCTCCAGCCAGACCATGGCCGCCCCTCCGATCTCCTCCAGGGCGGCCGGCGCGGTGGCGTCCACCCTCCGTGCCCGCAGCCGTCCGGTCGTGCTGAGGTGGGCGAGCAGGTCGCGAGTGCCGGTGTAGGCGTCCTGCGCCACCACCACCTCCGCCCCCACGGGGAGGAGGTCCAGGGCGGCGGCGATCCCGGCCATGCCGGAGGCGAAGGCCACCGCCCCTGACGCCCCCTCCAGCTGGGCCACCGCCGCCTCGAGCAGCTCCCAGGTGGGGTTGCGGTCCCGGGAGTAGGCGAGCTGCTCCTGGTTGCCGTGGGCGAAGGTGGCGGAGAGGATCAGGGGCGGGACCAGGGCCCCGGTGCGCTGGTCCGAGCGGCTGGACCCGTGCACCACCAGAGTCTCCCGGGAGATCCGCGTGGGCTCGGGGCTCACGAGCTCTCCGCGGCCCTGGCGAGCAGGGACTCCGCCAGCCTCCGGGTGGCCTCGTCCACCATCTCCCCGCCGAGCCTGCGCGCCCCTCCCTGGCCCAGCCCGGTCAGCACGGTCTCGGCCCACTCCACCTGCTCTCTGCTGGGGGTGAAAGCGCGGTTGATGGTCTCCAGCTGGGAGGGGTGGATCGCCCATTTGCCGTCCACCCCGAGCGCCGCCGCCCGCTGGCAGGAGCGAGCCAGCCCCTCCTCGTCGTCCAGCACCGAGTAGGGGCCGTCCACCACGTGCAGCCCGCGGGCCCGGGCGGCGACCGCGATCCGGTACAGCGGGTAGTGCCAGATGTCGCCCGGATAGCCGGGAGCCTCCTGCCCGATGGCCAGAGTGGGCATGCCCATGGCGGCGGCGAAGTCCCCGGGCCCGAAGATCAGGGTGGAGACCCGGGGTGAGGCCTCAGCCAGCTCGCCCACGGCCTCGAGCCCTCTCGGGTCCTCGATCTGGATCTGAATCTTGACCCGGTGCCCCCCGGGCTCCCCCAACATCGCCAGCACCCGGTCGACGAAGGCGACCTCGGACGGCTCCCGGACCTTGGGCACCACCACGGAGGAGAGCCGCGATCCGAGCGTGGGGACCACCTCGAGGAGGTCGTCCAGCCCCTCCCTGGTGCCCACCCGGTTCACCCGCACCGCCAGCCGGCGATCCGGGAAGGGGTGATGGAGCGCCAGCTCCAGGAGCCGCTTCCGGGCCGCCCGCTTGAAGCGGGGCTCGGGGGGGACGGCATCCTCCAGGTCCAGGACGACCTCGTCCGCCGGCACCAGCTGGGCCTTGGCCACCATCCGCTCGGAGTCACCGGGCAGCACCAGGACCGATCGGCGCCTCAAGGAAGCCCCTCCGGCCCCCCCATCGCCCCGGGTCCCTCGGGTCCCAGCCGCTTCATCAGCTCCTCCATGAGGTTGCGGACCTCGGGGTCCTCCAGGAGCCGCTCCCGGAAGGCGTCCGCCGCCTGACGGATGGCGGGGTCGTCCATCAGCCGCTCCTGCATCTGGGTGAACTGGGAGAGCATGTCCTTGGCGGCGGCCTCCTGGGCCACCTGGAGGAGAACCGGCTGGGAGGCCGCGGCCACCACCGCCTCCAGCTGCTGGCGGACCATCTCCACCCCCTTGCAGCCCAGGCACTCGCCCTGCAGCTGGCAGTGGCAGAGCCGGCGCTTGAGCAGGTCCAGCTCCCGGTGCACCCCGCTGAGGTCGATCGGCTCAGCCATCTATGAGGAAGCCTAACCGACTGTCAGTAGACCGGCTCCAACGGCTTGCGCGCCCGCAGCAGCCCCTGCCAGTAGCGGTGGTAGAAGCGCCCCTCCCGCCACTGGGGGCTGAGCTGGTCCCGCACCGCCTGGGGGGCGGTCTCGTAGTAGTCGAGGAGCCGACGGCGCGTTTGGTCGTCCACCCCGGCCCGCTCGAACCAGGCCAGGACATCGTTCTCCTGCTCGATCCGCTCCGCCAGCTCCACGGTGAATCCCAGCGCCTGCAGCAACGCCCGCCACTCCTCCAGCTCCCGGCTGCGGACGTGGGACCGGTCCCGGCCGACCTCCACCACCTCCAGCCAGTCGCGCACCACCGGCGGGGGGGAGCAGTCGCTCACCGCCAGCGCCCCCCCGGCCACCAGCACCCGGTGGAACTCGGCCAGGGCGGGGATCAGGTGCCGGAAGTGGTGGGGAGCGGAGCGCACCAGGACCCGGTCAAAGGAGGAGGAGGGGAACTGCAGCTGCTCGGCGTCCCCCAGCACGAACTCCACGTTGCGGATCTCGCGCTCCGCCGCCTGCGCGCGCGCCTGCTCCAGCATCTCTTGCGTGAGGTCGAGCGCCACGACCTCCCGGACCTGGGGGGCGGCCGCCAGGGCCACGTGACCCGCCCCGGTGGCCACGTCCAGGACCCGGTGGTTGGGCCTGAGCTCGCCCAGCTCCAGGAAGCGGGCCAGCGCGATCGGGTCGGCGTGCGTGGTGCTGGTGCGGTAGGCCTGGGCGACCCGCGCGAACTGGGAGCGGCTGTCGGCCGGCTCGGGGTCCGGCCCCGGGGTCACAGGGGGTAGCCGGCCAGCAGAGTGTCCAGCGGGATCGGGTCCAGCTCCTTGGGGCCACCCATGCGCACGTCAATCTCGGCGTCCAGGTCCTTGATCAGCTCGCGCAGCGGGGTGAGGTCCCCCTCGGGGGCCTGGTTGCCGGTGTAGGCGCCCACCAGCCGGCCGTCGTCGAAGAGGGCGACGCCGGTGCCCTGGTCGGAAGCCACCACCATCCCTCCGGACGCCGAATGCTTGCTGAGGTAGCTGCGCAGCCCGTCCAGGTTGACGAACATCGCCCCCAGCCCGCGGAAGTGCACCGGGGCGTGGAGCAAAAGCCCCAGCCCCCGGGCGATCTCCCGAGGGTAGGTGATCACGTTGAGCACGTCCTGGCTGTTGGGGAAGTTGGGGAAGGCCACCCGGTTGGTGGTGGTGACCCGGCCCTGGGAGTCGCTGGCGACCGCCACCACATACCCGTCCACCAGGACAACGTAGGTGTTGCGCCCTTCAGCGGCGGCGACATGCATCACCCCGGTGTGTCCCTCACCGGCCAGGTGGCGCAGCAGGCGGGCCGGATCGGTGAACCCCGCCCGCAGGTTGCGGAAGAGGATCTCTCCCTCGGGGAGAGGGAAGGCCCGCGCGTCCTCCACCAGCGCCACGGCCCCCAAGTGGGGTGCCGGCTCCTCGGTCGGGTAGGTGAGGTAGGCCGGCACCGGCGGCTCCTCGGCAACCCAGGTGGCGCTCTCAGCCTCGATGGCGTACTCCTCGGCCGGGACCGCCCCCTCGTCCGGAGCGGGCTCAGCTGGGGATTCGGTCACCTCCTGGGAATCCGACTCGATCGGAGCAGCCTCGGGTGCCTCCTCTGTGAAGTGGGATTCCGGCACCTCGACCTCGGGGGCGGACTCCATGTCGGCGCCCTGGGCTCCCCAGACGGGATCCTGAGGGGCGGAGGGCCAGGCGGCCTCCGGGGCCGGCTCCTGGTACTCGCCGCCGGGGAAGGCGACCACCTCTGGGCCTTGGGGTGCCCCCCACGGGCCGGGGGTCCCCTCGGGCTCGGCGGGGAAGGCGGGGAAGGCGGACTCCCCGAGCGGGGTGGGGGTCCAGGCGGGCAGGTCGTGCCGCTCCGGCTCCGCCTCAAAGGAGAACGGGGACGGCTCCGCCGGGGGCTGGTACGAGGACCAGCCGGCCTCCTCAGCAGCGGGCTCCGCAGCAACCTCCTCCGCCTCCGCGGCGTCAAGCCCCTCCCCCTCTCCCGGCTCCGGGGCTGAGGGGATGGGCGGGAGCTCGCCGGCCCCGGGAACCATCGCGTCGGCCGAGTCGGCGGCCTCGGAGGTTTCCGATCCGGCCTCCTCGGGCCCGGGAGCCGGGTTCTCGTCGCGCTTACGCCCGAACACCGGGTGGAAGATCTGCTGGTCGGGGGCGCGCCAGGGGCCGGGGGCTCCGGCCGGGACCAGCACCGGCGCCAGCTGCCGGGAGGGGGGTGGCTCGAGGAGCCGGCGCAGGGCGCCGGGGAGGGCGGGGCCGCCGGGGAGGCGGAGCCGGAGGGTGATCTTCATGGCATCAGCTCCGTGAGGGCTCAAAGGTCGGGTCGGAGAAACCCCGCCCCGCCCGCAGGCAATTCACCCGCGCAGTGTACGCAAGATCCGGCCGCCGCGACACCGAAGGGCGATACTCGGCTCAGGCGGGCTGTGGTGAGATCCGGCCCGGCCAGGAGCGCTGGTAACCCATCCGCTCCAGCCAGCGCTCCGGCCGACGCACCTCCCCCCAGCTGGGCAGCGACTCCGGACCCGCCCAGACGCGGGCCAGTGCCTCCTCCCCACCGCCCTCGCGGATCTGGCGAAGGAAGCGCTCCCCCTGCTGGTACTGCTGCAGCTTGAGTGCGACGCCGGAGATGATCAGCAGCAGCCGCTCCAGGGTGGTGGGCTGCTCTTGGCGGCGATGGAACGCCTGATCGAGGGCCTCGAAATCGGCGAGGTGGCGCTGCCCCACCTCGCGCATGATGTAGTTGGCGTGGCCCTCCAGGAGGGCCATGACCGCCTGGATGCGGCCCACAGCCGCCAGCTGGGGCCGGACCTGGCGGGCCGCCTGCAGCAGCTCCTCCAGACCCTTGGGACCCTGGGTCCGGGGCAGGCGGGCCAGCTCGGCCACCAGTGAGGTGAGATGTGGTGCGAGCCAGGGGTGGAGCTCGAACTGCCAGGCATGGGTCAGCTCATGCAGCATCAACCAGCGGCGGAGCGAGTCCAGCGGCAGCCCCGCCCGCTCTTGGAAGTCCTGCACGTTGGGTTCCACCATGAGCAGCGCCGGGGAGGGGAGGGACTCCGGCTCCTCCCCGCCGAAGCTGAGGACCGGGTCGTACTGGCCCAGGACCCGCCGCCCGATGTAGCCGAGCAGGGTGCCGAGGTACAGGCTGGTCGGCAGCCGGAGCATGGGGCTGCTCCGGAAGCCGCCGGTCATCTGCTCCAGTGGCCCGATGACCCGCTGCATCATCGCCAGGTTCTGGTCGACGAAGCCCCGCCGCCCCACCACCCGGACGGCCCCGAAGGTCGCCGACTGGGCTCCGGTGCCGCAGGCCAGCGCCAGGAGGGGCACCAGCTCCTGCACCAGCGGCTGGTAGGCGTCGCCCACCTCCCGCACTAGGTCGAGCCGGTCCTCGCCCGCCCTGGAGTAGGCGGTACGGCGCACCAGATCCCAGTCCAGCGCACCCTCGCCGCTCCCCTGGCGCCAGTGGTTGGCGGCCCGCTCAGCGGCGACCGCTGCGCCGGCCACCAGCGCCGACCACGCCAGCGCCGACTTCAGGTCCGCCACCTGTCGATCATAGGCCGGGGACCAGCGGGGTGGTCCGGCGGAACGCAAGCTCCCTCCCCACTCGCTCGTAGCCGAGGTTGAGGTAGAGGGGGGCCAGGGCGGGGTCCTGAAAGCAGAGCACCGGGGTGAGACCGGCGGACAGCGCCGGGGCCGTGGCCGCCAGGACGGCGGAGGTGGCTGCCCCCCGGCGGCGTCGCTCCGGGTCGGTGGCCACCCCACCCACCTCGACCACCTGCCCGTAGCGCTTGGTCCATCTCGCCGCCCCGACCACCCGGCCCTCTTCCTCCACCACCCAGGTGGGCTCACGGCGGAGCCGTGCCCGCCAGTCGGCGGCGCTGTCCAGGCGCATCCAGCTGACGTTCTGGTAGATGCGGTGCAGGACGGCGGCGTCCCGGAGGCGGGCCTGGCGCGTCTCGGGCAGGGGGCGGGCAGGGACCAGCAGGCTGGCCGCCACGGTGATCTCTCGGATAGCTCGATCGAAGCCCGCGAGTTCTCGCTTGAGAAGGTGGTCCTCAAGCGCCGAGACCCGCTCCAGCTCGGGGAGGAGGCGCTGCAGCAGATCGTGCCCCGCCTCCCGGTCCGCCCGCAGCGGCGCCAGCAGCTGGAACCTGCCCTGGGGAGCGAACGCCACCGAGGTGAGCTCCCCCGAGGGTCCGAATGCCCCCCAGAGGGGCGTCCGGCCCGAGGAGGACTCCTCCCAGCGGACCAGCGCCTCCCCGAGATGGAGCCCAGCCCACCCCTGGGCGAGCAGGAACCTGGCCACCTGCTGGCGCTCCTCGGCGCCCAGCAGCCGGCGAAGCTGCCCTGCCGCCCCCGACCGACCATCCATGGTGAGAATGATGGCGGGGAAGGCCCGCCCCTGCCTGGCACTCCCCAGAGCCACCTGCTAGCACTCGACCGGCCAGAGTGCTAACATGGGC
The DNA here is from genome assembly GCA_021827985.1 of bacterium. GTDB lineage: Bacteria > Chloroflexota > Dormibacteria > Aeolococcales > Bog-877 > JAJYXT01. Next base: position 9,603 of record JAKATL010000029.1, on the reverse strand, counting down.
CGAGAGCCAATCCGATCGCTCTTGTGGGAACCGAGGAGGAGATCAGAAGTATGCCCAAGCAGTTGCTGTTCGACACGGAGGCCCGGGCCGCGCTCAAGCGGGGGGCCGACAAGGTGGCGGACGCAGTCCGCATCACCATCGGACCCAAGGGCCGCAACGTGGTGCTGGACAAGAAGTTCGGCAGCCCGACCATCACCAACGACGGGGTGACCATCGCCAAGGAGATCGAGCTGGAGGACCCCTTCGAGAACATGGGCGCCCAGCTGGTCAAGGAGGTCGCCAGCAAGACCAACGACATCGCCGGTGATGGCACCACCACCGCCACCGTCCTGGCCGCGGCGATGATCAACGAGGGGCTCCGCCATGTTGCCGCCGGCGCCAACCCGGTGCAGGTTAAGGCCGGCATCCAGAAGGCCGTCGACGTGGTCGTCGAGGAGATCAAGAAGCACTCCGTGTCCATCAGCGAGCGGGAGAAGATCGCCCAGGTGGCGTCCATCTCCGCCGCCGACCCCCAGATCGGGGAGACCGTGGCCGAGGCCATGGAGAAGGTCGGCAAGGACGGGGTGATCACCGTGGAGGAGTCCAAGGGGATCGAGACCGAGCTCGACCTCGTCGAGGGGATGCAGTTCGACAAGGGCTACATCAGCCCCTACATGGTGACCAACACCCAGTCCATGGAGGCGGTGCTCGAGGAGCCCTACATCCTGGTCACCGACCGGAAGATCTCGGCGATCGCCGACCTGCTCCCGGTGGTGGAGAAGATCCACCAGAGCGGCAAGCCGCTGGTGGTGGTGGCCGAGGACGTGGACGGCGAGGCGCTGGCCACTCTGATCGTGAACAAGATCCGGGGGATCTTCACCGCGGTGGCGGTCAAGGCGCCGGGCTTCGGCGACCGCCGCAAGGCCATGCTGCAGGACATCGCCATCCTCACCGGAGGGACGGTGATCAGCGAGGAGCTGGGCCTCAAGCTCGAGAGCGTCCAGCTGGGTCAGCTGGGCCGGGCCCGCATGGTCAAGGTGACCAAGGACGACACCACGATCGTCGAGGGCGCGGGGAGCTCCGACGCCATCAAGGGGAGGATCGAGCAGATCAAGGCTGAGATCGAGAAGTCGACCTCGGACTGGGACAAGGAGAAGCTCCAGGAGCGGCTGGCCAAGCTGGCCGGCGGAGTGGCCGTGATCAAGGTCGGTGCCGCCACCGAGACCGAGCTCAAGGAGCGCAAGCACCGGATGGAGGACGCCGTCTCCGCCACCCGGGCCGCAGTCGAGGAAGGGATCGTCCCCGGCGGTGGTACCGCCCTCCTCCTGGGTCAGAAGGCGCTGGCCGGCCTCAAGCTCGAGGGTGACCAGCAGACCGGGGTGACCATCGTGCTGCGGGCGCTCGAGGAGCCCACCCGGCAGATCGCCAACAACGCCGGAGCCGAGGGCTCAGTGGTGGTGGAGAAGGTCCGCACCCTGCCCGCGGGCCACGGCTACAACGCCGCCACCGGCGAGTATGTGGACATGGTCAAGGCGGGGATCATCGACCCCACCAAGGTGACCCGGTCGGCGGTCCAGAACGCGGCCTCGATCGCCGGGCTGCTGCTGACCACCGAGTCTCTGGTGACTGACATCCCCGAGAAGAAGGGCGCCGCTGCGCCCCCGATGCCCGAGTACTGATCCCACCTCGGATGGGAGAGGGAAGGGGGCGGCCCAAGGGCCGCCCCCTTTCTCGTCTCTTTGGGAAGCTGGCTCCCGACGGCTGGAACAACCAAGCACCGGGAAGTCCTGACCCTGGTGGGTGGGATGCTCGGATGATCGGCTGCGAGATGGACCGCGGCCCTCGAGGACTAGTTGGGCAGGACTCTGCCCGCCCGCCGACCGCCGAATGAACCCGCTTCGGGGCTCGGCCGCAGAATGAAACGGCGACCGGAAAGCTGCCGGCGCTCTCCCGCCCTGCTTGGCGCTGGCCCCTCAGCGGGCGGTATTGAGATCGTCCCGGTACTCTCCCTCGGGCTGGATCGGGCGGCCCTCCGCGAAACGCTCGGGCCGGAAGGGGCGCAGGTCCACGGTCGAAGCCACCCCCTGGCAGACCATCTCCGCCACTGCCACCCCGACCGCCGGGGAGATCTTGAAGCCCATCCCGGAGAACCCCATCACCGCCATGCATCCCGGCAGCCCGGGCACGGGCCCGATCAGGGGCCTGGTGTCGGGTGTCATGTCGTAGACACCCGTGACGCTGCCCGCGATCCCGCCCTCCGCCAGCCCCGGCACCCGCTGGCTGGCGGCTTCGACCAGCCGCGCCAGGTCGGCCTCCGAGGCCCGCTGAGGGAAGTTGTCCGGATCGGCGCCGCGGGGCCCGTAGAAGCTTCCCACCAGAGTCGTCCCGGGCACGTCCGGCCGGAAGTATGTCCTGGTGACCGAGTCGATGCAGGCGAGGCCGTCCCCCGGCTCCCGCCCGGGGCGACGCACCAGCGCCACGTGGTGGAACTCGGTCTCGATCGGCGGGTCCCACCCGGCCGCGCGCAACAGCGGCTTGCTCCACACCCCGGTGGCGCAGATCACCAGGTCGGCAGCGATCGGCCCCCTGGAGGTGTCAACGCCGGTGACCTGGTCTCCGCTCCGCCGCAGGCCCAGCACCCTGGCGCCGGCACGGTAGGTGACCCCGAGCTCCCGGGCCCGCGCCAGAAGGTCGGCAGCGACCTGACCCCCGCTCCCGTATCCGGAATCCGGCTCGTAAGCCGCGAGGATCACCTCCTCGACCGCCCAGCCGGGTGCCATCCCGGCCAGGGTGGGGCGATCGATCAGTTCGACGTGGGCCCCACACTCGCGCTGCATGGCGACGTTCTGGCGGAGCTTCTCGGTCTCGTCGGGATGGACGAGGCGGACGAAGGGGGCCGGATGGAAGACGGGCTGGCCACCGGTGATCTCGACCCAGTCGCGGAACATCCGCAGGCTGAGAACGGCCAGCTGCACCTCCTCCCGGAAGGTGTAGTGCATGCGGATCAGTGCCGACGAACGCCCACTCATCCCCTCGCCCACCGACCCCTGGTCGCAAACCACGATCCGGCCTGCCTTCCTGATGGCCAGCTGGTAGGCGATGGAAGTCCCCATCACCCCAGCGCCCACGATGCAGATGTCGGCACCCTCCGAGCCAACTGCCATGGTCACCCCCCCCATTCCAGCCATCCTCGGCGGCGATCGGGCCGAAAGGCTTCGAGCGTCAATCTTCTCCGAAACGGAGGCCGGCCTGCACTCCGAAAGCTCCGACGCCGCCAAGGCTCCCGGTCTCCGCCATCCGGACAGCTGAATCGCTTCGTAGGCCCGGGCCAAGTCGTGGCGGTCTCAGTCGAGTCCAGCCGAGAGCGCCGATCCGCCAAGCTGGCCCAACGGCGCCAACTGTCCACCTTGAAAGGCCCCCAAGCAGCCTCGGGCCAGCGCGCCCGGGACGAGGTGCTCACGGCCATCAGGCCACAATCTCCCCCTCCAGGCAGAATCAGGTGGCAGTCCGGGGCTCTGACCAGCGCGGCTGAGCCCCAGGTCGGAAACCGGCACTGCGGGCGGCGATCCATCGGTCACAATGGGCCCGTCCCATGGCCGCCATCCTCACCCTTCTCACCGACTTCGGGACCGACTCCGGGTACGGTGGCGCCATGCTGGGTGCGATCCTCCGGGCCGCTCCCGGGCTCAGAGTCGAGGTCATCACCCATGGCATCCCGCCGGCGGACATCGGCGCCGGAGCCTATTGGCTCTCGGCCTGTGCCCCGGCCTTTCCCGAAGGGACCGTCCACTGCGCGGTGGTGGACCCCGGAGTGGGGAGTGACCGTCCTCTGGTAGGTGCGGCGGTGGACGGCCAGCTGGTGGTCGCGCCGGACAACGGCCTCCTGCATTTCCTCTGGCAGCGGGGGAAGGAGCGGGCAGCCTTTCGGATCGCCACCGGGCCGCATCTGCCGGCGCAGCTCAGCGGCACCTTCCACGGGAGGGACCTGATCGGTCCACTGGCGGCCCGGATCGCGACCGGAGAGCTGGCTCTGGGGAAGCTCGGCCCCCGGGTACCCAGCCCGGCGCTACTTCCCGGACTCCTGCCCCAGGGAGACGCCGAGGGCACCTGGGCCCCAGTGGTCCTGGTGGACCACTTCGGCAACGTCATCCTGGCGGTAGCCCGGACGCCCTGGTACGCGCCCCAGCCGGCGTCGGTCACGGCCCCGGGGGGACGGGAGATCCGCCAGGTGGTGCGCAGCTACCACCAGATCGAGTCCGGGCTGGCCATCCTCTGGAACAGCGCCGACCACCTGGAGATCGCCGGGAACCGGGTGAACGCGGCCCGGGAACTGGGGCTCCGCCCCGGGGACAGGGTCCGGGTCACCTGGGCGGCAGATCCCACCCAGGGACGTACGGTCGTCGCCGGAGTGGCGGTTCGGTGACCCCGGGAGCGACCCGAGAGCAGGCTCGGGAGCTGGACGGCGCGGCCGTCGCCCTGGGCGTGCCGGTGGAGATGCTCATGGCGCTCGCCGGGTACCAGGTGGCGGTCCTCGCCCGCCGGCTGGCTCTGGAGGTGGCCGGACCCGGTGCCCGGGTAGCGGTGGTGGCGGGGAGGGGAAACAACGGGGGGGATGCCCTGGTCTGTGCCCGCCACCTCATGGACTGGGGCCTACCAACCCGAATCCTGATCCCGGTCCCCCTGGAGGAGCTGGGGGGAACGGCCGGCCTGGCTCGGGCGGCCCAAGGTGGCGGAGGGGAACTCCTGGTGCTGGGAGACGGGCGGGGACAGAGCGCCGAGCGAGCGATCTCCGGCGCCAGCCTGGTGGTGGACGGACTGCTAGGCACGGGGTCCCGAGGGGCTCCCCGGGAGCCCATGGCGGCGGTGATCAGCCGCGTGAACCGCAGTTCGGCCGAGGTCCTCTCGGTGGACCTCCCCTCCGGGCTCGACGCCGACACGGGCGAGGTCCTGGGCGAGTGCATCCGGGCGCACCACACGCTCATGCTGGGCGTGGCCAAGGCCGGCTGCCTCGTACCGGGGGCGCGGCACTGGGTCGGCCGAGGCTGGCTCGCGGACATCGGCATCCCCCGGGAGGCGTACGTCCAGGTCGGCCTGCCGGCGCCTGGATGGCGCGCACCGGAACCGCTAGAGCTGGACCTGGGCTCGTGAGGTTCCCGCTCGGTACCCCCAAGTGGGCGGGGAGACCGGCCCTAGGGAGTGCCGTCTAATGTCCCTGGCGAGGCTGGTGGCCTTCGCCGCGGCGGCGGCGGTGCTGGCGGCCGCTCCCGGCCCCAGCGTGGTTTTCGTGGTGTCCCGGTCCCTGGTCAAGGGTCGGCGGGCTGGTTTGGGAGCGGCGGTGGGCGACAACGGCGGCAAGCTGCTCCAGCTACTGGCGGTGGCTGCGGGTGCCGGTCTGGTCCTGGAACAGTCGGTGGTGGTCTTCGAGGCCGTGAAGCTGGTTGGGGCGGCGTACCTCGTCTATCTCGGGGCCCAGAGCATCCGCCATCGCCGGCAGCTGGGCGCGGTGCTGGGGTCCCCACCAACGCACGTCAGGGACGGATGGGACGTGTGGGAGGGTGTGGTGGTAGGCGCCTCCAATCCCAAGGGCGCCCTGATCATGACCGCGCTCCTGCCCCAGTTCGTCGACCCCGCAGCCGGAGCCGTTGGCCTCCAGGTGCTGGCACTGGGTGGCATCTTCCTGGCCCTCACCCTGGCGGCCGACTGCGCCTGGGCGGTCGGTGCCAGCGCCGCCCGGGCCCCCCTCTCCAGGTCCGCCCGGCGGCTGTCCGCCGTGGGTGCGGCCTCGGGAACGGCGCTGATCGGCCTGGGAGTGGCGGTGGCGGTCTCGGGCCGCAGCGGCTGACCCGCCGCTGCGGGAGCGCCCGTCAGCGAGGGCGGCGCCCCCGCCAGACGCTGGCAGTGAGCAGCAGGAGCAGGGCCACCGGGAGGAGGACGGCGCCGATCGGCACGCTGGCAGCCGCCAGCCCCCAGGCAGCGACCACAACCAGTGCGACCCCGACCGCCAACTCCGGGGTGTCGCCCACGATGAACTCCCACCAGAACCGTCCGAAGGCGGAGAGCAAACGGCCCGCGGTCACGCCATCGCCTTGGGGCGGAACGTCTGGCGGCCAAGGTACGCCACCAGCACCCAGGTGGAAGCTGCGTAGAGCGCCAGCAGGCCGAGGAGGAAGAGATCGGCGCCCGGCCAGCTGACCCCCACCCCCTCACCGGCCCAGAAGGTGCCGAAGGTCACCAGCATAAGCCCAACACCCAGCTTGAGGGCGTTCTCCGGCACCTCGGAGAGTTGGCGCGCCACCAGCGCTCCCACCACCCCGACCACCAGGATTGCTGCCCCAGCCCCCAGCGCCGCCACCTCCAGCCGGCCCGAGCTCAGGCCCAGTGTGAGGACGATCATGACCACCTCCGTCCCCTCCAGGAGCACCCCTTTGAAGGCGATCACGAACCCTGTCGCGTCCCTCCCAGCGGCGGGCCGGGGCAGCCCCGAGAGGCGGGCCACCTCCCGCTGGTAGATGGCGTCCTCGTCGTGCTTGGGCTTGTGACCGCTGGCCCGGAGGATGGCCTTGCGGAGCCACTGCAGCCCCAGCACCAGCAGCAGGCTGCCGACCACGACCCGCAAGACCGAGATGGGGACGAGGTGAATGAGCGTCGGACCCAGCGCAGCCACCACAGCGGCCAGCACCAGCACCGCCACCGCGGAACCCTCCAGGGCGGAGCGCCACCCCCGGGTCAGGCCGGCGGCGAGCACGATGGTCAGGGCCTCGACCATCTCCACCGCACAGGCCCCGAACACCGCCAGGCCTACCAACAACGTGGCCGTCACGCCAGGACTCCGGCGGGCCCGGGACCGCTCGGGGTCGACGGATCGACGCTAACGAGATCGGAAAAGGCGAGGCAGTCCACCGGACCGATTGGAGCCTCCGCGTTGATACCTCGGGCCCCATGGTTGGTGGCACTCACCACGGCCAGCCGCGAGCGTTTCGCCAGGTCCACCGCATGATCGTACGCATTGGAACGCAACGTGGCCCCCTCACCTCACCGCCGACCGCTCGGTCCTGGCGCGGGTCGACATGGGCGACGCCGACTTGGGCGATCTCCTCGATTGAGTGCGTGCGCCTCTCTCGCGTCCCCACGGCCGCCGTCGGGCACCAGTGAGAGCGCTCCTGGAGGACCGTTGAGAAGAATGGAGCAGCCGTGCCCTGGCGCTTGGGGAGGACACCAATCCGGGCCGCCGTCAAGCCCAAGAATCGTGCGAATTGGGTTGTGCTATCATTTCTGATAGCATGATGGATGCGAGTTCCCAACTCCGCTTTGTTCGGGCCCGGACCGGCCTCTCACAGCGCGAGGTCGCGCGGCGGGCAGGGACGTCGTCGGCGACCTTGAGCCGCTACGAGTCCGGGTCCCTCGTACCGAACTTGAGGACCTTCAACCGCATCGTGGAGGCGTGCCTGCCCGCTGGGCGCCGGTGGCCCTCCCTGACAGCCCTCGCACCGGCCGTGGCAGAGGTGCGCCGATCCGACGGCAGCACGGCTGCCTGGCGGCTCGTTGGAGAGGTGCTGGACGACGAAGCGATGGGCACCCCAGCTGCGACTTCCCTGGTGGTCGCGGATGTGCCAGCGCCGACTGGCGACGACCCGACAGATGCGCTCATGGCCGCCCTGGCGGAGTTCCTGACGGTCAGGCGGGGCCTCGTGACGCCGGGATGGGCGGAGAACCCCGATCGCGTGGCCCGACCTTGGTGGTTCGTTGCCGGCACCCCAGCTTGGATCCCCACCAGCCTGCGCGAAAGCCCGAGGTCGTTCGCCAAGCGGGGGATCTTCGTTACGGCCGCGGGCTTGGAGAGGCGGTGACTACCAGCGACGAGGCGTTGCTGACGCGGGCTCAAGCCGTAGAGGCCCTCTCCCATTTGGGTGCCCAGCTGGCCCGCTCCGGGTTGATCGGCGACGTCTACCTGGTCGGAGGTGCCGCGATGGTCCTCGCCTACGAGGCTGATCGGATGACTCGCGACATCGACGCCGTTTTCGCTCCCACCGAGGAGGTTTACCGGGCCGCCCGGGTCGTGGCAGCGGATCTCCGCTTGCCGGTCGGGTGGCTGAACGACGCCGCCAAGGGGTACGTCCCCGGGGCGGACCCCAGCGCAATCAAGGTGCTCGAGGTGCCAGGCCTACGGGTCACCGCCGCGTCACCGGAGTTTCTCCTGGGGATGAAGCTTCTGGCCGCCCGCCCCGAGCAGGACCGAGAGGACATCGCCCACCTAGCCAGTCTGCTCGATCTCCAAACCAGGGACGAGGTCTTTGCGGTAGTTGAGCGTCTGTACCCTCCGACCCTGCTGCTGCCCCGGACCCGCTTCCTGGTTGAGGAGATGTTTCCATCGGCCAGAGAGCCCCCGGGTGCTGAGAAGCCGAATCTCGGAGGTGCTATGAAACCGCGCCGCAGCAGCCCACGCCGGGGACGGCGGGGCTCCGCAGGTAACAGGCTTTGACCGTGGGCAGCGGAGTCAGTCGCGTCCGAAGGCGGGAGAGCCCAGCTGTGAGCGCTGCACCCGTTCCTCCGCTGGTGCGGCGTGAGCCCTGAGGACGATCTGACGCCGGCCCCCAGTCCCTCCAAGGCGCCGGTCAAGGGCTAGCCGGGAGCGCCTCTGGCAACTCCTTCGCCAGGCGCCAGGATGGGCAAGGAGGTGGTCATCGCCACCGCACCAGCGTGAGCTATCGTTGGCCTTCCCGGTTCCCAAGTGCCGACCCGGCCCCGGAGGCACCTACCCGTGAGGAGGGACGAGATGGAGCCCCGCATCCACACCATCACGCTCGCCGTCGAGGACCTGGAGAGAGCGCTTGTCTTTTGCCGGGACGGGCTGGGGCTGGAGTCCGACGGAGTGGTGGGCGCCGAGTTCCATGACGATGTGAGTGGAGCTGGCGGCGCCATCGCCATGTTCCGCCTCGCCGGGGGACTGGTCCTCAGTCTGTATCCCCGCACGGAACTGGCCAAGGACGCGGGCATTCCCCATGCGCCCCCCACGTCTGGCGAGGTCAGTCTGGGCCACTTCCTGGGCAGCCGGGACGAGGTGGACCGGCTGGTCGAGCATATTGGCCGAGCCGGGGGCACCCCCCTGGAAAAGCCCCGGGATCGCCCGTGGGGGATCTACTCCGGCTACGTCCAGGACCCCGACGGGCACCTCTGGGAGATCATGCACAGCCCGCTCGTGGACCCGAACGCCTCGTGATCGCGCCGGTCCCGTGGAAGGGCGGGTCCAGCAGGGTGGGCACGGCCAACAGCCCCGCAACTCGGCGTGGGTGTGGCCCACCTCACCCCCGAGAGGGGCCCGCCGCCCGGCTGGCCGGCTGGGGCCGGGACGATCCCGTCGTGTTCGGCCCCCCCACCCCCTGGCCCTGACAGCGCGCGACCCGCACTTCGGGAATAGGGTGCGCGACAAAAAAGTAGGAGCTGGGGGTTAGGCAACTGTGGTCTGGTAGGGGAGCCACTGCCAGATTTCCTGCCAACGGGTTGGGCCACTTGACTCCTGGGCACGCAGGCTGACGATGGCCGCGGCGCCGCGAACGCTCCAGCGCATGCCGGACAGCTTCATGCGCTGGGCAACCACCGTGCGACAGCCTGCCTCCACGGCCCCGC
>JAKATL010000028.1 GCA_021827985.1 bacterium | reverse complement strand
CCGGCGCCAGTTAGGCCAAGGGCGATACCGAAACCAGGCGGCGGCGAGCGGCGGCTGGGCATCCCGACGGTCCGGGACCGGGTGGTGCAACAGGCGGCCAAGCTGGTGTTGGAGCCGATCTTCGAGGCGGACTTCCTGCCCTCGTCGTACGGTTTCCGGCCCAGGCGTTCGGCCACCCAAGCGCTGGAGCGCATCCGAGTGGGCTTCCCACGAGGATACGTTCGGGTTCTGGAATGCGACATCCGCGACTTCTTCGGCCAGATCGACCACGGGCATTTGCTGGAGGCCGTGGCCAAGCGGGTGTCCGACCGGCGGGTGCTCAAGCTGATCCGCCTGTGGCTGACAGCGGGGGTGATGGAGGAAGGGCGAACCCTGGAGACGGTCTCGGGGACGCCCCAAGGCGGGGTGATCTCACCTTTGCTGTCCAACATCTACCTGCACGCGTTGGACGAGGCTTGGGCGAAGCGGGGACCGGGGGAGTTGGTGCGCTATGCCGATGACTTCGTGGTCCTCTGCCGGACCGAGGCGGAGGTCAATGCGGCCCTGGAAACGGCCAGGACGATCCTGGCGGAACTGGGGCTGGAGCTGCACCCGGACAAGACGCGGATGGTTGACCTACGAGAGGGCCGAGAGGGCTTTGACTTTCTGGGCTGCCACTTCCGTGCTCGCATCTCAAGCCGGTTGCTGGAACGGGGCATCCGCCGCTACTACCTGCAGCGCTGGCCGTCGGATCGCAGCATGGAGCGGATACGCCAGAAGGTGCATGCCCGTACTGACCGCAGCCGCAACGGGGTGAAGGATGTCCGGGTGTTGATCTCGGACCTGAACCCCATCCTGCGGGGCTGGGGCAACTACTTCCGCACCGGGAACGCTGCCACCAAGTTCGGCCAGGTGGACGACTACGTGGGGCACCGGCTGCGACGCTTCCTGGTGAGGCGGTACGGGCGGGATCTCACGCCACGTCGGGCCGCCTCATGGACCCGAGACTGGTTTCAGGACCAAGGCCTGTACCGCTTGCGTGGCACCATCCGCTATCCGGGGGCAGCGTAACCATGCCAAGAAGACCATCGGTGAGCCGTGTGCGGGAAAATCGCACGCACGGATCGAAAGGGGAATGGGGAGACGGGTCGGCTGCGCCGACACCGCGCCCCTGACTACCAATGAGTGAGCCGGGGGAGGAGCAGGGCGCCACGGAGGGCGAAGGCACTCGCACCAACTACGACCGGATTCCCCCCTCCGCCCTGCTGGAGTTCATGACCCAGGGGTGGGAGCCACTCCCGGCGGAGTCGGTGCGCCCCATAAGTGGGCTGGAGCTCTATCAAGAGCGCCGCCGCCGGATCTCGCAGATGTTCCCGGGCCAGCTGCTGGTCGTTCCCAGCGGCGTGGGTCGGGTCCGCTCCAACGACACCGAGTACCGCTTCCGCCCTGGAACCGACTTCCTGTATCTGGTCGGGGAGGGGGAGCCGGACGAGGTCCTGGTGCTGGAGCCCGAGGAGGGCGGCGGCCATTCGGCCCGCCTCTACTGCGAACCCGAGGCCGACTTCACACGGTCGGAATTTTTCACCGATCGGGCCAAGGGTGTGTTCTGGGTCGGACCCCGGCGCGGACTCAGGGCGACGGCCTCGAGGTTTGGCCTCGAGGCGCGTGCGCTCGTCGAGCTGCCCCGGGTCCTCGCCGCCCACGATCGAGGGGCGGTGCTGCGGGGGCTGGATCCCACCGTCGACCGGCTGGCGGCGGACATCGCGGGACCGGACGAGGAGTTCCAGGCGCGGCTCTCGGAGATGCGGCTGCTCAAGGACGGGCTGGAGGTCGACCTCCTGCAGGAAGCCGTGGACCTCACCGTAGCCGCTTTTCGTGATGTGGTCCGCGAGCTGCCCGCGAGCCGATCTGAGAGGGACGTCGAGGCAGTGTTCTTCCGCCGGGCGCGCACCGGAGGTTACGACACGGGGTACCCCACCATCGCCGCCGCCGGGGCGCACGCCACCATCCTCCATTGGAGCCACAACACCGGGGAGCTGCGTCCGGGGGAGCTGCTTCTTCTGGACGCCGGGGTGGAGACCGAGCGCTTCTACACCGCTGACGTGACTCGCACCCTGCCCATCAACGGCCGCTTCACCAGGGAGCAGCGCCGGGTGTACGAGCTGGTGTGGGCCGCCCAGCAGGCCGGCTTCGCTGAGGTGCGGCCGGGGAACGACTTCCAGGCCCCCAACCGGGCGGCGCACCAGGTTTTGGCGCGGGGACTGGAGGAGCTAGGGATCCTGCCGGTGAGCGCCGAGCAGGCACTGGCTCCGGACAGCCAGCTGCACCAGCGCTACACCCTCCACGGAGTCAGCCACATGCTCGGACTGGATGTCCACGACTGCGCCCACGCCGCCCAGGAGCTCTATCCCAAGGGCCCACTGGTGGAGGGAATGGTGCTCACCGTGGAGCCCGGACTCTACTTCCAACCGCACGACGGCACCGTGCCCGCGGAGCTGCGGGGGATCGGAGTCAGGATCGAGGACGACGTGGTGGTGACCGCCGACGGCTGCCGGGTGCTCAGCGCAGCGCTTCCCTCGCGGGCGGACGAGCTGGAGGCCTGGATGGCCGAGGTCTGGGCCGAGGGCCAGAGCTAGCGGCGATCTCGTTCGGCGGAGGTCGTGCCCCGGCCTGGCGGGGCGCCCCTGACCACCGGGAATGCGCGGGAGGTCCGCGCAGGGAGGAGTCGGCCAAGGAGCGACCCCGGCAGGCCGATTCCGGTTCCGGCTGGCGGCACCCCGCCACGATCGGGGATCAGGCACGCCTCGGGGTCCCACACCGGGAGCAGCACGGTCCGCCCGGCGCGGTCGGGGACACAGAGGGAGCGCCGGACCTGGCCCGAACTTTGCGACCACGCCTCAGCCTCGGCCCGCGCCACGCCAGTCCCACCCGTACCCTTGTCCGATGCCCCACTACCTGGTCCGCCTGGGCCACGGGCCCGCCTGGGACCCAACGCTCCCCCGTCGCGCCCAGGAGGGCTTCGGAGCGCATGCCGCGTTCATGGATGCACTGGTCGACCGGGGCCGCATCCTGCTCGGCGGCCCGATCGGCAACGACGTGGACGCGGGAGACGCCCTTTTGGTGGTGGTGGCTGACGATGAGTCCGCTGTGCACAGCGCTCTCGCCCAGGATCCCTGGCGGGGCACGGTCCTCACCATCACGAGCGTCCAGCGTTGGTGGCTCTGGCTCAAGTCATAGGATGCGGTCTAGCCAGGCAGGACGCCCGCCCCTCGTTCCCACGGTTCACTCTTGGCCGCGACCTTCGGCTGGCGGGCAAGCGCACGGCTTAGACGATCGTCGGTGTCAGGCCCATCGCGGAGCGAAACCACGGAGCGGCGGCCGCCACTGCCCGGACGGGACGCCGGTCCAACCCCGAGGCGCAGCCCGCTCTTGGTCGGGGCCTGACCCCCCGAGGGGCGGTTCAGGCCAGGGAGTCGATGAGCTCCTCCTGCAGCCAGCTGAGCAGGTGGAGGGTGGCCAGGGGGGGGCGGCGGTGCTGGCGGGGGGAGTACGCCTCCTCCCAGCCGTCCTCGGAGATTCCCAGCTGTTCCGCCAGGGCCAGCCTCAGGAAGTTGAGGGCCCGCACCCAACCCCAGACCTCCGGGTCCCCGAGCCGGACCGGCAACGGGCCCGAGAGTCCCTCCCTCAGGGTCGCCAGGTCCGCCTCACGGGCGCGCTCCAGGTCCTCGCCCGCCAGCCGGCGGAACTCGCGCTCCAACTCCTCGTCCCCGTAGGCGCGGGGGGAGACCCAGTGGGAGCTCTCCAGCATCGGCTCGATCCGGTCCACGATCTCCAGCAGCACCTGCCGCTCCTTCGGCTCGAGCTGAAAGACCGTCAGATCGCCCTCGCGGCGGATCTCCGCCAAGCTCAGTCGCGGGCCAGGGTCGCCTGGAGACCGTGGGCGTGGAGCTGCGCCACTGACACCTCGGCGCGCTCACGGGGCTCGGTCGCGACCACCGCCCGCCCCTCCACATGGACCTTCAACATCAGCTGGGTCGCGGTCTCCAGGTCGTACCCGAAGAGCCGACGGAACACCACCACCACGTAGCTCATGAGGGTCACGGGGTCGTTCCAGACCACCACCTGCCAGGGGCGGTCCCGCTCCTCGCTGGCGGAGTGCCCGGTGCCCTGGGTGACGACCGGCTGGACGGCTGCCATACGCGCATACCCTACCGCGGCCGGACGCAGCGCGCAGCCCCCGGAGGGCCGGGGCGATGGGCCGATCCGGTACTCTGAGGAAATGGTGCCAGGGGATTATCGGGGGTGACTCGTGGTGCGCCCATCCGTTGGGCCGCAGCTTCTCTCTCGGTCGTTGCGGTCGGCGGGCTCCTGTTGGTGGGGTGCGCCAGCGGACCGCTGAACTCACCTTCCCAGGGAGTCGGTTGCTCGGTCACTGTCCAGATCCCGGCCTCGGGCTCAGGGCTGCTGGGCACGGTGGAGGCGCGGGTCGGAGGCACCACCCGGCGCCTGGATCTCGGGACCACCACCATCCCGCTCAGCTGCGGGCAGCAGGCGACCCTCACCGCGGAGCCGAGCGACCCCACGACCAACCCCTTTGTCTCCTGGACGGTTGCCGGTCAGACCAGCGTCGCCTCCTCAGTGACCGTGACCGCCGATGGGCTCATAACCGCCAGCCCCCAGTTCTTCGTCCCGCCCAAACCCAGCCCCACGCCAACCCCCAAGGTCCGGCCCAGCCCCACCCCGACGCCCACCAGCGTCACCCTCGACCAGTGGCTCAGCTACGATCCCGCCGCCCGCTCCGCCACGCTGAAGCTGGTCGCCGGCTACCGGGGGGTGAACCGCGGCCTCAGCTACGACGGGTACTCCAATGGTCAGCTGGCGGTCTCGGTGCCGGTGGGCTGGACGGTGGTGGTGGACTTCAGCAACGCCGCCACCATCAACCACTCCGCGGTAGTGGTCACGCCCACGGGCACCAGCCCGGTGTTCCCCGGCGCCAGCAGCCCTGATCCCACCGTGGGTCTGAACCCGGGCGGGAGCCTCACCTTCTCCTTCGTGCCCTCGGCCGCGGGCTCCTACCGGATCGCCTGCCTGGTCCCAGGGCACGAGGGTCTGGGAATGTGGGCCTCCTTCACGGTGACGGCGGGTGGTGTCCCGACCATCCACCTCTGACCCGGCTCGCACCCGGTTTCCCACCGGACGTACATTCCGCTCATGACCGTCACCCAGCAGGCGCCTTGAACCCCCCCCACCTGCTACCCACCACCCTGCGCGGCGGGCAGGGACCGGGGGTGGAGTACAGCATCCAGGGGGAGCTGGTCCCCCTGCTCCATTGCCACCTGGATGGGTCGATGCCGCTGTACTTCGAGCACCACGTGGTCCTCTGGAAGGACCCCCAGGTGGACATCCGGCTGGCCGCGGTTCGGGGAGCTGCCCGGCGGCTGGTGGCCGGGCGGGAGGTCTTCCTCACCGAGGCCCGGGGGAGAGGAGAGATCGCCTTCTCCCGGGACGCTCCGGGGCACGTTTTCCCCCTCGAGCTTCCCCGCGGAGCCGCCATCCTGGTCCGCGAGCACCAGTTCCTGGCCGCCACCGCCTCGACCCGGTACAGCGCCTCGCGGATCCGGGGGATCTCCAACAACCTCTTCGGGGACAACGGATTCTGGGTCGACCGCTTTGAGGCCCGGGAGGGGGACGGGGTGGTCTGGCTCCACGGGTACGGCAACGTCCTGGAGAAGGAGCTCGAGGTGGGGGAGGAGATAGACGTGGAGCCCGGGGGATGGGTGTACATGGACCCCAACGTGCGCATGCGCCCCACCGTCTACGGCCTGCGCACCGGGATCTTCGCCGGGGTGGGCCGGCTGGTGTTCAACCGGCTCCGTGGCCCGGGCCGGGTGGGCATCCAGACCATGTTCGTCCACCTGCCGACCGAGGACTGAGGCCGCCGAGACGCCCTCGGATCAGAGGGTGGGGCGAGCCCGGGTGAGGCGCAAGGTCAGGTACTCCACCAGCTGATCACCCCGGGTGAGTTCGGCGCGGGCCACCACCTCCTCCCGGAAGCCTGCACTTCCGGCGAGCCATCTGAGGTAGCCGAGGTCACCGGAGCTGCCGAAGAAGACCAGGAGCCGACCGGACGGGGTGAGGTGGGATCCCACCTCGAGGAAGAACTTGGTCAGGCTCCGATAGTTGTGGTCGGAGGTGGCGACTTCAAGTAGGTCTCGCGGCTGGAACCACCGGAAAGGCGGGTCGAAGATGATGAGGTCGAAGCGCTCCGGGACCGCCGAGAAGACGTCGCTCTCGCGCGTGTCAACCGCCCGCCCGAGGTGGTTGCGCCGGGCATTGGCCCGGGTGGCGGCCACGGCCAGCGGGCTCACGTCCACCGCCACCACCTGGGCGCCCTGACCAGCCGCCAGGAGTGCGTTCACCCCGCACCCGGTGCCCATGTCCAGGACCAGTTCTCCGGCGTGCACCTCGCGCAGCACCGTCTCTCCCAAGAGGTGGGAGACGCCGGTGATCGGCTGCACCTCGCAGGGGACAACCAGGCGGAGCCCCAGGTAGTCGTATGACCTGGGCCGTGCGGACTCCTCCTTGGCCGCCTGGTAGGCGCGCTCATGCCACTGCCGGATGCGTGCCACCTCCCCCGGGGTTAGGGTGGTGCGAAACTCCGGGAGCTCCCGGGGCGCGGCCATGCACCGCAGACTAGCCGGCGCTCAAGCCAAAGGCAAGACGCGGGCTCCCGGGCCCGCCGGTGTCATCCGATGTAGCAATCAGGCGGCAGGGTCGTCAGCCCAGGCACGGAGTCGCATTCGGTGCAAGTCTGCTGTTCGGATGGGAGCCACACCGGCTCCACTTGCGGGAGCAGTGCCATCATCTCCCGCCAGGTCCGGCCCCTGCCTTCAGCCACGGGCCTAAGGCGGACCGTTACCGCCGGAGCCCCCTCCATCTTCCGCAAAGCCGAGCGCAACCCTGCCGCCATGAACCGATCATCCGGCCGCCGGTTCCGGTGGGGCAGGGTGTTACCACGGGGAGCGGAGCGAGTGGAACCACGCTCGGGTGAAGTTGCCACGCCCAGCGGTGGGAATCACCCGCGCCGCCCAGGGAGCAGTTGCGCTAAACCTTAGAGCATGGTCGACGAGGCGCTTCTCCATGCGAGCGAAGTCGTGCTCCGGGACGGGTCCACCGCCCGGCTCCGCGAGCTCACGCCGGCGGACGGGCAGCTGGTCCGGCAGCTGCTGGCCAGTCTCTCCGAGCGGGCGCTGGCCACGCGCTTCTTCTCCGGTGCGGTCGACCTGGAGGCCACTTCCGATCTTTTGGTCCAGGTGGACGGCAGTCGGAGTTTCGGGCTCTTGGCGCTTCAGGGGGACCCTCCGCGTCCGCTGGCCCACGCCATCTGCATCGCCACCTCCCCGGGCCGGGCCGAGGTCGCCTTCACCGTGGTGGACGAATACCAGGGCCAGGGTCTGGCCTCGATCATGCTGGCCCAGCTGGCCGAGGCGGCCAACCGGCTGGGGGTCGGCGTCTTCGAGGCCTCGGTGCTGCCGGAGAACGCGGCCATGCTCGAGGTCTTCGCCAACAGCGGCTTCGCCCTGCACACCGATTCCCAACCGGGGTCGGTGGCTGTCGAGTTCCCCACCGAGATCACCAGGGGGGCCCTGCAGCGGTTCCTGGAGCGGGAGAGCCAGGCGGCGGCTGCTGCAGTCGCGGCGGTCCTGGAGCCCCGTTCGGTCGCGGTGGTGGGAGCCAGCCGGGACCGCGGCACCATCGGCGGGGAGGTTTTCCACAACCTGCTGCAGTACGGGTTCCAGGGCCCGGTGTATCCGGTCAACCCCGCCGCCGCGGTGGTCCAGTCGGTGCCCGCCTACCGCTCGGTGACCGCGATACCAGGACCGGTGGACATGGCCGTCGTCTGTGTTCCCGCCAAGGCTGTCAACGACGTCGCCCGCCAGTGTGTGGACAAGCAGGTGCGGGCGCTGGTGGTGATCTCCGCCGGTTTCGCGGAGGCCGGCCCGGCGGGACAGGAGCGCCAGCGTGAGCTGCTGCGCATCTGTGGAGAGTCGGGGATGCGGCTGGTGGGGCCCAACTGCATGGGGGTCCTCAACACCGCCGAGGAGGTCCGGCTCAACGCCACCTTCGCCCCCTCGACACCGTGGCCGGGGACCATCGGCTTCCTCTCCCAGAGCGGCGCCTTGGGGCTTGCCATCATCGAGAGCACCAGGACGCTGGGGCTGGGCCTCAGCAGCTTCGTCTCGGTGGGCAACAAGGCCGACCTCAGCAGTAACGACCTCCTCTGTTACTGGGAGAACGACCCCCGCACCGAGCTGGTGGCACTGTACCTGGAATCCTTCGGCAACCCCCGCAAGTTCGCCCAGATCGCCTCCCGGGTGTCGCGGCGCAAGCCCATAGTGGCTGTCAGAAGCGGACGTGGCAAGGCCGGGGCCCGGGCCGCCGCCTCGCACACCGCCTCGTTGGTGGCTGCTTCGGACGCCACCGTCGACGCTCTCTTCAAGCAAACCGGGGTGCTGCGCACCGAGACCCTCTCCGACCTCTTCGACCTGCTCTCCATGCTCGCCACCCAGCCCCTGCCCCAGGGGCCGAGAGTGGGCATCATCACCAACTCCGGCGGGCCAGCCATCCTCTGCTCGGACGCCCTGGAGGCCAACTCCCTCACGGTGGCGGAGCTGCAGCCGCAGACCCGGGAGCAATTGCAGAGCTTCCTCCCGCCTGAGGCCGCCACCGGGAACCCGGTCGACATGATCGCCAGCGCCTCGGCCGACGACTACCGGCGGTCCATCGAGGTGGTGAGCTCGGATTCGGGGGTGGACGCCCTGGTGGTGATCTTCACCCCTCCGCTGGTGACCCGGGCTGAGGATGTGGCCGCGGCCATCCGGGAGGCCACGGGGTCCCTGCCGCGCCGCATCCCCGTGGTCACCGTGTTCATGACCAGCGAGGGGGTTCCCGAGCAGCTCCGTTCAGGGGATGTGCAGGTGCCCTCGTACCCGTTCCCCGAGAATCCCGCGCGGGTGCTGGCCGCGGCGCTGCGCCTCAGGCGGTGGCGGGAGCGGCCCGAGGCGGACGAGGAGGGAACCCCGGCGCCGGAGCAGCTCCGGGTGGCTGCCCTGCTCTCCGACTGGCTTCGTGGCGGGCCCCGATGGCTCCGAAGTGAGGAGACGGATAACCTCCTCCAGGAGTACGGCATCCAGGTCCTGCCCACCCGGCAGGCCGCGGACCCCGAGGGTGCAGCCCGCCTAGCCGCGGAGCTGGGCTTTCCCGTGGTGCTGAAGGGGGCGGGGCGGGCGATCCTCCACAAGAGTGAGCTGGGAGCGGTTCGGCTCGGCCTTCGCTCCGAGGAGGAGGTTGCGGAGGCCGCTCGGGAGATGGCCACAAGGCTGCACGACCAGGAGATAGAGGTGGAGTCGTTCCTGGTCCAGCCCCAGTTGGAGGGCGGGGTCGAACTGCTGATGGGAGCGGTGCGCGATCACCAGTTCGGAACCGTGGTGGCCTGTGGGGCCGGGGGAACCGCGGTCGAGCTGCTCCACGACACCTCGGTTCGGCTGGCCCCGGTCTCACCCACAGACGCCGGCGAGATGCTGAGGGAGCTGGGCACCTACCCCCTCCTCACCGGCTTCCGCGGCGCCCCGCCGGTCAACGTGGAGGCTGCGGTCCGGACGCTGGCCGCCCTGGCCGCCCTGGCCGAGGAGCATCCGGCGCTGGCGGAGGTGGAGTGCAACCCGGTGGTGGTGACCGAGAAGGGCGCGTACGTGGTGGACTCCCGGGCGAGGATCGAGGCGCCCCCGCCGTCTCTGCCGGTGGGCGCCAAGCGCTTCGCGGTGGAGCGCGGCTGACGCCGAGGAGGCGTCGCCTCGGGGCTCTCAGCAGCGGTTCAGCCCCCCGTCCGGCGGTCCCTTCAGAATGGGGATGAAATGAGCACCCGCATCTCCGCGCTGGCCAGATGGGCCGGGCGACCCTGGCCCCGGGTGGGCCTGGGAGTTCTGGTGGCCGTGGTGCTGCTCTTCCTGGTCCTGCACAAGGTCTCACTGGCCACGGTGGGGTACGCCCTGGGGCATGTCTCGCCGCCCCTGGTACTGCTGGCGGCTCTCCTGGCCGCCGGCTACGTGGCCATGCGTGCCCTGCGCTACCGGCTGCTGCTGGGTGGCGGCTCCTCCCCGGCAGTCCTCGGCGTGACCGCAGCAAGCTGGGGGGCCGGTCAGGTCTTTCCCGGCCCGGGTGGGGACGCCGCCTTCATCTGGCTTGCTCGCCGGGAGTTGGGGGCCTCAATCCCCCGGGGTACGGGGGCGGCAGTGGTGGCGCGACTCTTCGACTTCGCCAGCCTTGCGGTGATCCTGCTGGTGTCCGCGGACCTGGCCGGGGCCCGGCTGCCCCGCTCCCTGCGGGTGGGTGCCGTCGCTCTGGCGGTGGCGCTCCTCCTGGTCATCGCTGCCCTCTTCATAGAACGGGTGCGCCAGCCCCTGCTGAGACGGGTGGAAGGCGTCCGCTTTGTGGGCCGGCTCGCAGCGCGAGCCGAGACCGCCCTCGGGGAGCTCAGCAGCTGGCGGGTGGGGGTCGGCCTTCTGGCCACCACCGCCGGGGCCCGGGTGCTGGCCGCCCTCGAGTACCTCTGCCTCTTCCTGGCCCTGGGGGCGCACGTGACGTTCTGGCAGGTGTGGCTGGCGCTCGCCGTGCGGACGCTCCTCTTCGCCCTACCTATCCAGGGGGTCGGAGGGTTCGGGACCTCCCAGGTCTGGTGGGGTGCGGGCCTGGCGCTGGCCGGCCTGGCCATCGGCCCCGCCCTCACCCTGGGGTTGGAGATCCAGGTCATGGACCTCCTGGTCGCCCTGCCCGAGGGCGGGATCGGCTGGCTCGGCCTCAGGGGCCGCCGGCTGCTCCGCCGAGGGGCGGTGGCGGAAGAACCCGCGACGGCCCCGACCGCGGCCTCCGAGCTCGTGGGAGCCGGTGCCCGCCCGCTGGTGGACCGCTAGCGTCCGGTCCTGAACGGCGGCACCGGCCACCGGGCAGGCGAGGACTCACCTGTTCGACCCACCCGAGCTGAGGACGGCTCGAAGCCGCCGCGCGAAGGCCTCGGGCTGTCCGGCGAAGGGATGGTCGCCACCCACGAAGCCGCCGTGGTGGCTGGGAAAGATGGCCGGCTCTTGATGGAGGCGCCCGGCGATGACCGCCGCGCAGCGCGCGGCCAGCCTTCCCGCCGACTCCTCGCCCACGGCGATCACGATTCGGGTGGGCGAGGCCGCCAGGGCGGCGAGGTCAGGAAGGTAGGCCGTCACCGCGGCCGAGCGCCCGGAGAGCAGCAGGTCGTCCCGGTCGCCTGAGTCCTCGGCCGGCATCCCGTACCGTTCGGGCTCCGGCAGCGGCCTGGCCAAGTACTCCTCGGTGAACTCGCCGGGCCAGGATGTCATGGCAATGAAGGCCGCCATGCCCGCGCCCGGTCCGCCCGACTGATAGGCGGCCAGGACCCGGCCCATCGCCCTCTCGGCGGCGTCCCGATCGGGGAGCACCCCGAGGAGCGGCGGCTCATGCGCCACCAGCACCCGGATGTCCTCCGGATGGGCCGCCACCAGGGCCAGGGCGGTTACGGCGCCTCCGCTGCTGGCGAACATCTCGACCGGGCCAGAGCCCAGTTCGGCGATCAGCTGGTGCAGGTCCTCGGCTTGGACCACCGGATCGTGATCCGCCCGTCCGTCCGAGCGGGTGCTGCGGCCGATGCCGCGGGGGTCGTAGGTGACCACCGTGCGGTCGGGGAAGTGCGAGGCCAGCGCAGCAAAGCCGCTGGCGTCCATCGGCTGTCCGATCATCAGCAAGGATGGCGCCCCATCCCGGGGGGGCAGCGGCCCGCCGACGTCGTACACCAGGTCGACGCCTCGGATGCGCACCGTGTGAGCAGCGATCACCGGTCGGCCCCCGCTGCTCCGAGCAGCCGCTCCAGCTTGTCCAACTGCTCCGTCCAGCCCTGCTCGGCACCCTCGAGAGCTGCCTTCGGAGGCATCGGGTCGAAGTAGGTCTGGCGCATGGCCAGCTGCGTGCCCTCAGGGACTTCCTCCAGGGTAAGCTCGATCAGGGTCGCGAAGAGCTCGCCCTGCTGCTCGTTGACCGCCCGGCCGCTCATCACCAGCCGGTGGGGAGGATCGATCTCGTAGTACTCGCCGCCCATGTAGTGGGAGAACTGGGACTCCTCAGGCATGAACTCCGGCCAGGTCATGTAGATCCGGTAGGTGCCCCCCACCCGCAGGTCGACCTCGGCTCGGGGGACGGTGAACCCGCTCGGCCACCACCATTGCTTGAGCTGCTCCGGTTCGGTGAACGCCGCGAATACGTGCTCGGGGGTGGCCCTCAGGGTGTGCCGGACAACCAGCTCCCGGCGCGGGCGCGCCTGGCGAAGATCTGCGGGGGGATGAAGATCAGGCATCGGGGTCTTCCGTTGCGTGGGGTGGACTGTTCCAGTTGGCGAGATGCGATCCGAGCCGGTCCAGGCGAGCCGTCCACTCCTCCCGGGCGCGCCGCATCCAGGCATCTGCCGCGGCCAGGCCGTCAGTACGGAGTCGGGCAGGTCGCCGCTGCCCCGCCCGGGATCGGCTCACCAGCCCCGCCTGCTCCAGCACCCGGAGGTGCTTGGTGATGGCTGGCTGGGTCAGGGCCGTGCCTCGGGCGAGTTCCACGACCCCCAACTCGCCGCTGGCCAGCCGTTCGAGGATCGACCGCCGGGTGGGGTCGGCCAGCGCGGCGAAGGTGCGGCTCAAGGGGTCCTCAACAGACATAACCGCGAGGTTATATAACTGCGCGGTAAATGTCAAGCGCATGCACTGTCATCCCGAGTCCGGGTGACTTTCACCCGGGGCCGACGGCTCCGGGGGGCCGCACCCCCTGAACGCCCGATCCCAGGACCGTAGGCCCACCGAGCGGGTGAGGGAGGGGGGAGCTAGCGGTGGAGGTTGCCCCGGGACGGCGAGAGCTGCGCGGTTCTCGGGGCGGGGAGGGAATATGAGGTCAGCGCCGGGAGGCGGGGCCGGAGGTCGGCGTGGGCGTTCGGGAGCGCGGTGGGGCGGCCGCCAGCTCCCGGGCGCCCCGGCGGACGGCCGCCGCCAGCTGGACCAGGAAGTCCTCGAGGAGCACGAGCTCCGCCGGGGTCCGGTCCTGGAGGAGAAGACCAATCTCCCGGTTGAGGCCCGAGAGCATCTCCCGAGCCACCTGCCCGGCTTCCTCGGTCACCTCGACCTTCACCCGCCGGCGGTCCGCGCGGTCCGGCTCTCGGCGCAGGTGGCCGCCCCGCTCCAGCCGGTCCACGATCCCGGTGATGCCCCCGCTGGTGACTCCCAGCGCCGCTCCCAGCTCACCGGCCGTCAGGCCCCGGTGGCTGCTCACCACGTTGAGGGCGCGGACCTCACTGGCTGACATCCCCAGGTGGTGGGCGGCGGCCACGGTGTGCTGGGGCATGGCTTCGGATAGGTTCCGCACTGCCCGCACGACCGCCATCTCCAGGAGCTCTCGGTCCTCGGTCGCGGGGGCGAATTCGCTGGCCATGCGACCTCAGTGTACGGCCCCGGCTGACCGGAAAGCCTCGCGCTGTGAGAGACTTCACCGATGGACCAGATCACTGTTTACGGCGCTCCCTGGTGCCCGGACTGCCAGCGCAGCAAGGCCTTCCTCAGCTCCCACCGCATCGAGTACGGCTGGGTCGACATCGACCAAGACACGGACGGCCTGGAGTTCGTGGAGAGGCTCCAGGGGGGCGGTCGGACCATTCCCACCATCGTCTTCCCCGACGGCTCCCACCTGCTTGAGCCCAGCGACGAGGAGCTGGCTCGCAAGCTCGGGATCCAGGTGGAGGCCAGCCGCAGGGCCTATGACCTGGTCATCGTGGGCGGGGGCCCGGCCGGTCTGGCCGCCTCCATCTACGCCGCCCGGGAGGGGATCTCGGCGGTGGTCATAGACTCCGGCGGTCTGGGCGGCAACGCCGGCGTCACCGAGCGCATCGACAACTATCCCGGGTTCCCCGACGGGGTCGGGGGTGCGGAACTGATGGATCGCTTCGTGGCCCAGGCCCGCCGCTACGAGGTGGAGCTGGTGGCCGGGGCCCGGGTGGCCTCGGTCGACCCCTCCGGTGAGGACCTCCAGGTGGCGCTGGCGGGGGGGCAGCTGCTGGGCGCCCACGCCGCCC
The DNA here is from genome assembly GCA_021827985.1 of bacterium. GTDB lineage: Bacteria > Chloroflexota > Dormibacteria > Aeolococcales > Bog-877 > JAJYXT01. Next base: position 21,550 of record JAKATL010000028.1, on the reverse strand, counting down.
TCTTCGCCACCGGCTCCACCTACCGCCGGCTGGGGATCCCCGGTGAGGACCAACTCCTGGGCGCGGGGGTGCACTTCTGCTCCACCTGCGACGGTCCCTTCTATCGCGGGTCCGAGGAGATTCTGGTAGTGGGAGGCGGCAATGCGGCTCTGGAGGAGGGACTGTTCCTGGCCAAGTTCGCACGCCGGATCCGGCTGGTGCAGAACCAGGGCCAGCTCACCGCCTCGAGACTCCTGCAGGACAAGGTGGCCTCGGACCCCCGGTTCGAGGTCCACACCTCCACCCAGCTGACCGACATCCGGGGAAAGACCCGGGTGGAGGAGGTCCTCGCCCGGAACTCCGAGACCGGCGAGGAGTACCTGTGGCACCCGGCCGCGGTCTTCGTATTCGTCGGCCTCACCCCCAACTCCGAGGTCCTGCGCGGGGTGGTCGAGCTTGACCGCTGGGGGTTCGTCAGCACCGATCTGGCCTACCGCACGTCCATGCCCGGCGTGTACGCAGCCGGAGACGTGCGCGCCGGCTCCACCAAGCAACTGGCCTCGGCGGTAGGAGAGGGGGCCGCGGCGCTGCTGGCGGTGCGGGCCTACCTGCAGCAGCACCATCACCTGGCGCTGGTAGAGGTCAACGCCTGAGAGGACCGCTGTTCGAGGTGGTTTGACCACCACGGGGGCGGATTTGGTTAATCTCTGAGGCGCGGGGAGCATCTGAGGTGATCGAAGCATGCGCATAGGCGGCGAGGAGATTGGCAGACGGGGGGCGGCCGCGCTCTCCCTGGCGGCGGTGGCGGCCGCCGCCCTGGCGGTGCACGGCTACTCCAGTCCGGGCAGCCTCGGAGTGGCGCCGCTCACCGGGAGCAAGCCGCTGGCGGCCGCGGCCACCCCCACGCCCACCCCCACACCCTCCTCCCAGCCGTCACCGGGGGTCAGCCCCAGCAGCAGCCCGAGTGCTCAGCCCACCGCCTCCGGCACTCCCGGGCCACTCCTCTCCTCCACCTCCTACGCTTCGTACACCTACCAGCTCTACCCGGGGACGCCGAGCCAGACCGCCCGGCTGGCGCTCTCGGGCTTCTCCTACAAGGTGAAGAGTGAGGGCAGCTCGATCGTGTTCACCCTGAACGTTCTTGGTGGAGGCCAGGCGCCCATCACCAACACCTACCCTGCCTCCGACCATGTGTACTTCGTCGAGGCCAGCTTCGGGGACGACGCCCAGAACACCGAGTACAACTACGGCGACGACGGTCTGGTGGTGACTGACGCCTCGGGCCACGTGGTGGGCTGACGGTGCCGCGCCGCAACCGGATGGCCCGAGCCGCCCTCCGGGCCGCCGAGCGACCGTCGGCCTCGGTGGCCCCGGCCCCCGTCGCCGTGGCTTCCGGCTCGCATCCGCCGGGCCCGGCGATCGACCGGATCCAGCCCTGGGCGCCTGTGGTGGCGAGGGTGGCCCTGGGCCTGGTGCTGCTCTGGTTTGGGATCCACGAGCTCATCCAGCCCAGCCTCTGGACCGGCTACGTTCCGGTCATACCCTCGACCTCCCACCTGGCCCTCGCCCTGGTCCTGGTCCACGGCTGGGCCCTTTCTGTGCTCGGCGTGGCCCTGTGCCTGGGGGTCGCCACCCGGATGGCCGCGGCACTCAGTGCGCTCGCGCTGCTCGAGATCGTCATCTCCCTCTCCCTCACCGGCGGGGTCACCGATATCGTGGCCCGCGATCTGGGGGTGTTCGGGCTCGCCGTGGCGGTGCTGGCGAGCGACCAACACCGTCTGGTGCTGCGCGGTTGAGCCCCGCCTCAGCCTGACCAGGAAGGGGGGCGCCGCTCCCTGAAGGCGGAGATCCCCTCGCGTGCCTCCTCGGCGGAGAACAGGCGCTCGGAGAGGGCCACCATCTCCTCCAGCGCCTGGCCGCGCTCCAGCCGGGGCACTCGGGCCAGGAGCCGCTTCACCTCGGCCTGCGCCCCAGGGGCGCCGGCCACCAGGTCCGAGACCAGTCCCGCCACCTCGGCGGAAAGCTCACCCGCTGGCACCACCCGATTGACCAGGCCGGCGCTCTGAGCCTCCGCGGCGCTGAAGGTACGGCCGGTCAGGAACAGCTCCGCGGACCAGGCGGGTGTCATCCTGGCCAGGACGGCGTGGGCGATCACGGCCGGGGCCACTCCCACCCGCACCTCGCTGAAGGCGAAGGTGGCGGGCTCGGCGGCCACGGCCAGGTCACAGGCCGCGACCAGCCCCATGCCCCCACCGCGGACCGCCCCCGCGACCTCGGCCACCACCGGCTTGGGACAGTCGAGGATCGCCACCAGAATGGGTGCCAGGGCTCCAGCTCCGGGACTCCTGCCGGTGCGGGCTCGGGCCTCCTCCTGCTCTCTGAGGTCCGCCCCGGAACAGAAGGTGGTCCCCGTGTGCCCGAGGACCACCACCCGGACTAGGGGGTCCTCGGCGGCCCGCTGCAGCGCCGTCCGAAGCTGGCTCAAGAGTGAGCTGGAAAGGGCGTTGCGGTTCTGAGGCGAATCCAGCGTGACCATCGCCACGCGACCCGCCGTCCGGTACCCCACCACCCGCTCTTCAGACACCACAATCCCCCCACCGCAACGCTCGGATGCCGGGATCGTAGCGGAAGGGCGGCAAGATCACACCCGCCGGACCAGGTCGCGTTCCAGGCTTTGCCGTGCCCGCTGCACGTCGGCGTGGAGGTCCCAGCCCTCCAGCGCTCCCTCCAGCTGCCGGGTCAGGGTGAAGCAGGCCTTGGTGGCGCGCAGGGCGTCCCCGGGGTCCACACCCGGGGGGGGCTGGAGGGCAGTCAGGGAGATACCCCGGCTCCATTCGTACACGTAGCCCACGTGATCCAGGGAGGGGGGGCGGCACTCCCGGATCTGCCATCTCGCCTCCAGTCGGGCCAGCTCCGCCTGGGCCCGGGACAGCCGCCGAGCGATGTCCTCCAGCCGCCGGGTGGGGAGGCGCCGGCGCGGGGGCGCGCGGTCGGGGTTGCGGTCCTCCCCGGCCAGCATCACCAAAGCGCCGCACAGCTCGGGGGTGGAGAGGCCGGTCCACCACCCCTCGGCCGCCGCCTGGGCGACCAGGAGGGTGTTCTCGCCGTACACGGCGGCCGCCAGAAGCCCCATCCGGGTTGGGTGATCCCCGTTCAGGAAGCCGGTCTCCTTCAGCACCTCACGGTAGGCGCGGAATTGCCTCCGGTACTCGTCTCGCCGCGAGGCGGCCGTCTCCTCCGCGCCCGAGATGGCGGCCGTCAGCTCCACCGCCTCTTCACGGGCCGCCCGGTGGGCGGGAAGGAAGGGACAGCCGCGGCAGGGGAGGGCGCTCATCCGGTACTCCTGCTCCCGCAGCTGGCGGCGGGCCTTCTCGAGCTGCCCGCCGGGGTCCCGTACGTCCCGGCCGTACCGCCCCTCACGCCGGTCACGGAAGTGCTGCCGGCGCAGCAGGCGGGCCTCGGCCCGGGCCGAGGCTGCCTGCCGCTCTGCGCTGAGGTAGCGGCTCAGGGTGCGCTCGTCACAGACCATGCGGGGATGTCGGAACCGGCTTTGCCGCAGGTCCTCGAGGCGGGCCTCCAGGTTGGGCCGGCGCTGGGCGACATTCTCCAGTGCCCTGAGGCGCTGGAACTGTCCGAAGGACTGCTCCAGCAGCTCCTCCGCCTCCTCGGGGCTTCGCCTCCGGAGCAGGTTCAGGGTCATGTTGTAGGTGGGGGCGAACTTGGACTCGACGGCCATGTCGTTGCCCAGCAGGGTCTCGCAGATCACGCCCAGATCCACCTCGGGGTCCCTGAGGATGACCCCGTGTCCGATCTCGTCGATCCCCCGGCGGCCGGCCCGTCCCAGGAGCTGGGTGAGCTGCCCGGAGCGCAGCGGACTGAAGCCCTGGCCGTCGAACTTGGTGAAGGTGGAGATGACGCAGGCCCGCGCTGGCATGTTGAGGCCGAGCGCCAGCGTCTCGGTGGCGAACACCACCTTGAGGAGGCCACGCTGGAAGAGCAGCTCCACGGTCTCCTTGACGTACGGCAGAAGGCCGGCATGGTGGACCGCTATCCCCGCCCGGAGCATGGTCATGTTGAGCGCGGAGCTGTAGACCGCCGCCTCCTCCGGGTCATCCACCGCGCTCAGCCGGTCCGCCAGCAGGTCGTCGACCAGGAACTTCTCCTCCAGGGAGTTGAGGTCCAGGCCGTGGGTCGCGCAGCGGGAGAGCGCTTCCTGGCATCCCCTGCGGGAGAAGATGAAGTAGATGGCCGGGAGCATCCCCTGGGCGCCCAGCTCCCGGAGGATCGCCAGAAGGTCGTTTTCCGCCGCCAGCACCACCCGGTTGCCGCCGAACCGCCGGTCTCCCTCGGCCTCGCGTTCGGCCACCTCCAGGGTCCTTCGGTCCAGCTTGCCGTCCGGGCCCAAGAGGGGGAGCAGCCGGTTGCCGACCCCCAGCCAGGTGACCAGTTCCACCGGCCTCTGGGTCCTGAGCACGACCGCGGTGGGTCCTCGACGTTCCTCCATCCAGGCGGCCACGTCGTCCACGTTGGTGATGGTGGCCGACAGTCCGATGAACCGGATGTGAGGCGGCGCCTGGACGATGACCTCCTCCCAGACCGTGCCCCGGGGGAACTCGTCGATGTAGTGGACCTCGTCCAGCACCACCCAGCCGACCCGGGCCAGTGACGCCGGGTCCTCGTAGATGAGGTTGCGCAGTATCTCGGTGGTCATCACCACCACCCGGGCCGAGGGACGCACCGAGGTCTCCCCGGTCACCAGCCCCACCGTGTCCTCCCCGTACCGCTGGCAGAGATCCTGGAATTTCTGGTTGGACAGCGCCTTGAGGGGCGAGGTGTAGATCGCCCGCTCCCCGGCCCGGCGCAGGCAGTCCCAGATGGCCCACTCCGCGATCACCGTCTTACCGCTGCTGGTGGGCGCGCTGACCAGCACCCCGCGGTGGGTCGAGAGGGCCCCGATCGCCTGGCGCTGGAAGGGGTCGAGGCGGAAGGGGAGGGTGGCCTCGAAGGCCTCGAGCCCGGGATCCTCCGGCCCCGAGGTCGATGGGGTCACGCCGGCGGTGGCTCCACCGCCGGGAGCGCCGCCTTCTCCCGGGGCCGGTTGGTGCGCCGCCAGGCGTAGATGAGGGGCGGGATCCCCAGCACCAGGACCCCGATCGAGGTGAGCTGGGCCTGTTTCAGCCCGAAGGCGATGATGGGCACATTGACCGGGTCGCGCAGGAAGAAGATGCCGATCTGGGTCAGGGGGTAGAGGATGAGGTAGGAGATCCCCACCCAGCCGTCCGGGACCCCACGACGGCGCAGGTAGACCAGGAAGCCGAGCACCAGCAGGATGACCAGGGCCTCATAGGCGGCAGCCGGCTGGTAGGCCACACCCAGCTTGGGGGCGAAGGCATGGGGATTGGTGTACTCGGTGGCCCAGGGGAGATTGGAGGGGTAGCCGAGGATGTCGCCGTTGATGATGTTGCCGATCCGCCCGATGGGCTGGCCCACGACCGCGAAGAAGGCGGCGGCGTCCAGCAGCACCCAGAAGTTGAGCTTCTCCCGCCAGGCCAGGAAGAGCATGGTGAGGGCGGCGAGGAAGATCGCCCCGAAGAACGCCATGCCCCCGTTCCAGAAGGCGAAGATCTGAGCGGGGTGGGTGAGATAGTAGAGGGCCCCCGATTGCAGGTCGTAGAACAGCCGGCCCCCCACCAGCCCGGCGACCACCGCCCAGAAGGCGATCCAGCTCGCCTTGCCCCGGGGGATGCCATGCCGCTCGGCGTAGGGGAGGGCCACCTGGAGGCCCACCAGGATGGCCACGGCGTAGCCCACCCCGTACCAGTGGATGGTCAGCGGCCCGAGTTGGAAGACGGGGTCGATGCCGATCTTGATCACCGCCACCAGTGGGCTCATACGTTGATCACCTCGATGTCTTGGTGGGTGAGGATGGCCTCGCCGCCACCCGCGTCCTCGGCCACCCAGTCTGCCACCTGCTGCAGGAGCCGGTCCGCCAGCTTCCGGTCATTGCTCACGCAGCTGACCCCGATCACCGCGAGCTGCCAGCTGTCCAGCTGGTCCACCTCCGCCACCGCCACATTGAAGGCCCTCCGCAAACGGGCGGTCAGCGACCCCACCACCTGCCGCTTGGCCTTCAGCGAGCGGCTGAGGGGCAGGTGCAGCGTGAGCTGGAGGCTCCCTACGACCATCCGGCTAGTGTAGGAGCTGGCTTCCAGGGCCTTCATCGGGCCCGGCGCAGCATCTCCACCGCCACGTTGGAGATGCGCTCCTGGCCCACGGTGGTGGTGGGGCCGTGTCCGGGGTAGACCACCGTGTTCTCCGCAAGGGTGAGCAGCCTGGAGAGCACCGAGGTCAGCTGGCGAGCCAGGTCCTGGTCGGGGAGGTTGGTGGGACCGATGTCGCCCTGGCGCAGGGTGTCGCCGGTGAAGAGGTGGTTGCCCACCTTGAAGCAGAGGCTGCCAGGGCTGTGCCCGGGGGTGGCCAGGACCTCCAGCTCGAAATCGCCGAAGGGGAGAAGGTCCCCATCCTGCAGGTATCGCTCCGCGGAGCGCAGGTAGCCCGTGGCATCCTGCAGGCTCATGGCGGTGACCCCGCCCACCGCCTCTTTGACCTGGTCCTTGGCCCCGGCATGATTGCGATGGCCGTGGGTGAGCACGATGTGCATCACCTCCAACCCCTGGCATTGCGCCACCACCTTCTCTGCCTCGGCACCGGGGTCGATCACCACCGCTGCGCCGCTGCGGGCGCAGGCGACCACATAGCAGTTCGAATCCTGAGTGCCCGTGACCCGGACCCGGGCGATCTTGAGGCGGGGCCGGGCCGGCTCCGTGCTCAGAGGCGCTGTCCCCGCTGGTCCACCAGCTTCTGTCGCAGCGCCTCCAGCTGCTCGAACTCCTCCAGCGGGGGCTTGGGCAGCCGCTGGTAGGAGTGCGGGAACTTGGCGTGCTGCAGCGCCGCCACCAGAGTCTCCACCTCCTCGTCGGTGAGGCGGTAAAGATGCCCCTGGGGCACCACCTCCGGTACAGCCTCGGTGACCAGGGGAAGGGAATACTCTTCCGGCCGCATGGCGGCGTCCGGGTCCACCGGGTCCTCCGGGGCCTCGCGGGGTGGCACCCTGGTGGGCTGGAAGAGCTGGGCCGAGCCGCTCAGACTGGCGCGCTTGAACGCCATCTCACTTCCTCTCCTGGGTCTGGGCCATCACCTGCTCGGCCAGGCTCCGATAGGCCGCGGCCCCGTCCGAGTCCCTGGCGTACTGGAGGATCGACTGCCCCGCCAGCGGGCACTCCGCGAAGCGGATGCTGTCCCCCACCTGGAAGGGGTACACCAGCTCCCCGAAGTGCTCGGTCACGTCGCGCAGCACCTCGTTGGCGTGCACCGTCCTCCCCTTGTGGATGGTGGGGAGGATGCCGTGGATGCGCAGCCGGGGATTCAGCTTGGTGCGTACCCGGTCGATGGTCCGCTGCAACTGCTCCATGCCCTTCATGCCAAAGTACTCGCACTGCAGGGGGATGATCACCTCGGTGGCCGCCACCAGGGCATTGATCGAAAGCAGCCCCAGTGACGGGGGGCAGTCGATGATCATGAAGTCGTACTCGTGCCGGATGGGGTGCAGCTTCTCGCGGAGCACCGACTCCCGGCCGATCTCCGTCACCAGCTGGAGCTCGGCGCCCGCCAGCTCCACGTTGGCCGGGAGGAAGTCGACGTCCACCCCGGGTGAGTAGAGGCGCACGTCCGCAGCGGTGACGTTGTGCTCGCAGAGCACGTCGTACACCGTGAGGCGCAGGTCGTCCGGCTTGGCCACTCCCATATTGACCGTGAGGTGGCCCTGGGGATCGAGGTCGATGCAGAGCACCCGGGCGCCACGCTCGGAGAGCGCCGCCCCCAGGTTGACGGCCGTGGTGGTCTTCCCCACGCCTCCCTTCTGGTTGGCCACGGCAAAGACCTGGGGCTCGGAGGTGGGGTGATGGTTCGAGGACATGACAGAGGGACCCTGCGGCGCCCGGCCGTGTCAGCGGCCGAAACGGGTGCGCGCTGCCGCTATCATATGGCGGCCCCGGTGGGCGGGGGTCGCGTGGTCGAATTGGGCGCGGACCGGGCCCAGCGGCCGCTCTCGCTCCCGGAACCCCACTTCAAACTAGTTTGCAGGAGGCAGCGCAGTGTCCGACGTAGGCGACCACGCCCGGACCAAGCTGGAACTGGTGCAGGACGCCGTCCAGATGGCTCTTTCGGCCCGCTGGGAGGAGGCGGTGAGCGCCAACCTGGAGATCCAGGAGCGGTTCGGAGAGGATGAGGAGACCGCCAATCGCCTGGGCAAGGCCCTCATCGAGACCGGCCGCTTCGAAGCGGCCCAGGAGGCCTACCGGCGCGCCCTGGCGCTCAATCCTCTGAACCAGATCGCCAAGCGCCAGCTCTCCAAGCTGGACGAGCTGATGGAGGGTCGCGCCGCCGCCGTGCCGGGTGAGGCCTCCCTTCCTCCGCGGTTCTTCACAGAGGAACCGGGCAAGACCACCATGACCCGCATCTCACCCCCGGCCCGGGTGGACCCGGCACAGGTCGCCGCCGGGGATCCGGTGGAGTTGGAGCTGGGAGATGGCGAGGTGGTCGTGCGGACCCTCAGGGGGGTGTCCCTGGGGGCTCTTGAGCCGCGGCTGGCCCAGCGTCTGCGCCACCTGGTCTCGCTGGGGAACCGGTATCAGGCGGGCGTGGTGAGGCTGGAGGGAGCCGCGGTCAACCTGCTCATCCGTGAGGTACACCAGGCCCCGGAAGCGGTGGGGACGGTGGCGTTCCCCGTCCGCAAGGGGCGCGAGGCCGAGTACCGGCCCTACGCCAAGGAGGCGCTGCTGGCCCGGGACTCCGAGCCGATCCAGGTGGACGACGACGACCAGGAGCTGGTCGGGACCGCCCCCGTCCGCACCGAGCTCGACGAGGGCTTCGGCGAGTTTGAGGACGGCGACGAGGCCGACGATCCAGTGGTCGACGACGATGACGACATGGAGGAGGAAGAGGAGGAGTTCTGAGCGGCCGTGGTTGCCGCCCCTGCGGGCTACGTCGGTCCCTCTGGTAGCCCGGCCAACCCGGGCGCCACCGGGGGCCCAGCCCCGGCGCGGCTTGATTCCCGGCCGCGGCCGGTACGGTCATGCCCGTTCCCCCGATCCGTCCGGAGCGCGCATTTCGAGGAGTGTGCCCGAACCACCTGACAGCTGGCTCTTCAACTCGACGACGTCCCCCCAGCGAGTCCGAAACGGCATGTCGTGCCGCTGTCCCGGGCTGCGGGGCAGCGGCTCGCGTCCGACTTGGGGGCGCAGTGATGAGACCTCTGCCACCACCGCGAGCGCGGCTCGGGCCGCCGCACAGCCCCGGAAGAGACCAACCATGAAGAACTCCTGAAGCGGCTCACGGTTTCCCCCTCGGCCCGCTCGCTGAGGCTGAGCGCCACCTCACCAAGCGGTCACCCAGTCTGTCCCCGGACCCGCAAGGCCAACGCCGCGGCCTCGGCCTCACCGACCTCGACCGCTAGCTGCTCCCGCGCCTGGCAGCGACCAAGCAGACCTTGACCACGACGGAGTTTATCGCCTAGAGTGACCAAGACAGGCTAGCGGCTAGCGGCTCGCTTTTACAGCAGAGTCGGGACACGACCAGCATCTCGCCAACCGACACGGGGGCCAAGATGTTCCACGAAATCCCGCCGGAAGTGCTTGAGCGCATGCATGAGCTCGAGCTCCGTGACGGAGCCGACCGCATCGACGGCACTCCCCACGTCGCGCGGCTCCGGCAGATCCCTCCAGAAACCGGACGCTTCCTTGCGCTTGGGGCAGCGTCGAGCCCTGACGGCGCATGGATCGAAATCGGGACCAGCGCGGGCTACTCGGCACTCTGGCTGTCGCTCGCCTGCCGGGAGAGAGGGAGCACCCTGACGACCTTCGAGACACTGCCGGAGAAGGTGGCCCTGGCCCGCGAGACCTTCGCGCGAGCCGGCGTAGACGACGTGGTCCGACTCGTCGAGGGTGACTTCACCAATCACTCGGACGGATTAGAGCATGTGGGGTTTTGCTTCCTCGACGCGGAGAAAGAAGCGTATGAGGCCTGCTACAACATTGTTGTACCACTCCTTGTCCCAGGCGGCGTGTTGATAGCTGACAACGCGATCAGCCACAGGGAGACGCTGCAGCCCATGCTGGAGGCCGCTCTCGCCGATACGCGCATCGACGCTCTCGTCGTCCCGATCGGCAAAGGTGAGCTGGTCTGCCGCAAGAAGACCTGACCGTCCTCGCGGATCCTGAGGACGAGCGCATCGGGGAAGACCATCGCGTGGACATCGCGGAGTGGCCGCTTCTGGCGCTCCCTGACGTCGTTTATCACCGCGTCGGTGACACGGCTGATCAGGTCGCGGCCGACCCTGACGCCGTAGATCTCGGCCAGGTGCGCTTCGATGTCGCGCGTCGGTAAGCCACGCGAGGGGAAGCGGTGACCGTGCCCCCGCGCAACATGGCCCAGTTCCCCCCAGGACGGCCGCATGGCATGCCGATGCTCCCGGGGTTGATGACGAGCCGCCGGTCGACGAGCCGGATGAAGGGCATGTGTATGTGCCCGCACACCACCGTCGGGACCTCGTCCGGCAGCTCGGCGAAGGCTTCAGCCCAGCGATCTAGACGGGTATCGACCAGGACAACCTCCTCGTCATCGCGAGGTGTGCCATGGCAGAAGACGACCGGACCGAAACCTTCGACCTCAAGGGTCACCGGGTGGGGCAACGAGGCAAGAAGTTCGACGTGCTCCGGCGACAGCTGGGCAGCCGCCCACGGAGTCACCTCATCCGGGATCTCGATCGTTTGGCCGCGAGCAGGGCAACAAGCTCCCGGTCGGCGTTGCCCCTCACGAGCACTACACGATCGCCGAGAGCGACCAGCCGTTCCAGGACGGCGTTGGGCTGGGACCCGGACGCGTGATCGCCGGTGACGACCACCAGATCAGCACCGGCAATCCCCGGTTCAGCGAGCACGGCATCAAGGACCGGCGGCACGCCATGAATGTCGGAAAGAACCGCGACAGAGTTCATCATCTAGCCTCGCAGTTTCTCATCGGCGAGCCTAGGGGGTGAGGCCCAGCTTTCCTGTTTGGCGGCCTCCGCCCTCGGGCTCCACGGTGCTCCCCAACCCTCATTGGCGCACGCGCTCAGCCCGCGAGCTGCCACTATCCCCGAGAACGACGCCGAGTTCGGCGTCTACCGCCCCGGCATGAGCCGTCACCACCCGCGCCGCGGGTGAGGAACGCCGCTCAGGATCTGCGGGGTGCGGACTGACGAGCACGGCTCCTGAACGCCCCGTGGCTGTTTGCCAATGCGTTCCGGCCGCCATCGCTCAAGCTTCCCACCGGAGTTCGGAGACGACAGATCAGGTCATGGCCCGTCCACTCGCCGTCGGCGCCGGACAGCTCTGTCCCGTGCGCGGACTCTGGTGCTTCAGTCCGCGGCACCCGGCCCGAGCGGTTTCTCGAAACACGACCGCAGAACCATCAGCGAGCGGGTGGTGAGCCCCGGGAAGCCCAGCCGGAGCTCGGCCAGGAACGCCGCTAGCGCCTTGGGGGAGCTCACTCGCACCTTGGCCACATAGCAGTCGTCGCCGGCGACCTCGTGCAGCTCCAGGACCCTCGGATCCTCGGCCAGCCGCAGCTCCAGCTCCTGGCGGGCCGCGGGATCGCCTCCCAGGGTCATCGAGACCATCGCCGCGGTCCCCAAGCCCAGCTGGTCGGGGTCCAGCAGGGCGGCATATCCCCGGATCACGCCGCTGTCCTCCAGCCGGTGGACCCGGTCATGCACGGCCGGGGCCGAGAGCCCCACGGCCTCGCCCAGGCCTGCCAGCGTTATCCGCCCCTTCAGGGTGAGCAGGCTGAGCAGGCGCTTATCGATGTCGTCCATCGCCGCCATTGTGCCACAAGTTTCGAAGCTCGGGTGGTAGTATTGCCGTGGTTACTTAGGACGGCCGGAGTGCACACTTACAGATGTTCAGCAAACTTCGTGGGTCTCGCTGGCTGGTCGCCTGGGCGGCGCTGGTGGTCGTCTACTTCATGTGGGGGTCCACCTTCACCGCGATCCAGGTGGCGGTGAGAGGAGTTCCCCCCTTTCTCATGGCCGGCAGCCGCTTCCTTGTCGCCGGAGTGATCCTGTACCTGGTCGCCGGGAGGACGGCTCCCGGTCACCACCGGCCCAGCCTTCGGGAGGTGCGGTCGGCGGCGGTGGTCGGGGCACTGCTGCTGCTGGGAGCCAACGGACTGGTCAGCTGGGCTGAGCTCCGCGTGCCGTCGGGTATGGCGGCGCTCATGATCGCCACCGTGCCCCTCTGGATGGCGATCCTGGCGGTGGTCCTCAACCGCGCTGCGGGTCCCGGTTTATTGGGCTGGGCCGGCGTTGCGGTGGGTCTGGCCGGGGTCGCGGTGCTGGCCGGACCCGGTTCGGGCGGGCGTCTCCAGCCGGTCTTCGCCGCCGCGCTGCTCCTCTCCTCACTCCTCTGGGCCGCGGGGTCGCTGTATTCCCGGACCGCGCCCCTCCCCCGCAGCCTCCTCCAGGCCTCGGCGCTGGAGATGCTGGCGGGTGGCGTGGGCCTGGTGGCGCTGGGAGCGGCCACCGGCGAGCTGCATCAGTTCCACATCCAGCAGGTCGGACCGGCGACGGTTCTGGCCTTCGGGTGGCTGGTGGTCGGGGGATCGCTTCTCGGCTACTCCTGCTACGTGTTCGCGCTCGCCAGCCTTCCCACCACCACCGTCGCCACCTACGCCTACGTCAACCCACTGGTGGCGATCGTGCTCGGATGGGTGGTCCTGGGGCAGGGGCTGACGCTGGGAACGGTGGCGGCAGCGGCGATGATCACGGTCGGGGTGGTGCTCATGGTGAGCGGGCCGGCGCTGGCCCGTCGCCGGCGGCCCGCCCAGGCCCTGGCTGAGGGCGCCTGAGGGGCGTCGCATAGCCCCGGCTCAGAAGAGCACCGAGCGCATGGTCCCGATGCGGGTGAAGCCCACCTTCTCGTAGACCCGGATGGCGGGCAGGTTGAAGTCGTTGACGAACAAGGTCACGGTGGCGGTGCTGGCGAGGAGCTGCCGGCAGACCTCGGCCATCCCGGCGGACGCCCGGCCCTGGCCGCGGAGCTCGGGGTCGGTCCACACGCCCTGGATCTGGACCGCCTCGGGGGTCACCGCCGAGCACTCCGCCTTGAAGATGATCCTCCCGTCCTCCTCCCAGAGGTACACCCACCCCCGCCGGATGGCAGTCACCACCCGCTCCCTCCAGCCGACCGGGTCGAGCTCCAGGGGATTGAAGCCCATCTCCTCCTGGTGCATGGCCGCACCGGCCTGAGCGACCCGCTCCAGATCCTGGACACGAGCCAGCCGCAGGGGGGCTGGTGGTCCGGGCATGGGGCGAAGCTGCCCCGCGGTCACCGCGTAATGGGGCTGCTCGCCGCGCAGCAGGCGGACCGGGCGGAGGTCCCCCTCGCAAAGACGCTGCAGCCGTTCCACCTGGTCCTTGGGCCCGACGATCAACTGGACCCGGTGCAAGGTGGGGCGCAGGGCCTCCGCCAGGGCGGCCAGGTCGGGTGGCTGCGGTGCCCAGGGCACCAGGAGCGGCCCTCTGAGAGCGACTCCGCGCACCCGGCGCTCGCCCGACCGCTGGACTCCCAAGATGATGCCGTCGCGGAGCGCTCCTCGGCGCACCTCGCTGCGCAGGAACACGTTCTCCAAGGGACTTTGACCGAGGCACGCCTCGACCTCATCCCGGTCCGCAGCCCAGAGCTGGCGCACCCGTGGCGGGCGCGGCCGGCCCCTCCTGAGCACGGAGGAATTATCGCCGGTCTCCCCTCACCATGCGTCCTTGTGCATAAATATGCAATACTGCCGAAATGGAGCAGGCAGCGGGCGCGCCCCGGATTGGGGTGGCCGGGGCGACCGGATATGCGGGTGCCGAGCTGGTCAGCCTGCTCCGGGAGCATCCCTCGGCGCGGCTCACCCAGGTCAGCTCGCGCAGCCAGGCGGGCCGGGTCCACCGGGAGGCGTGCCTGGGTTCGGGATGCGAGCTGGAGCTGGCCGAGGAGCTGGATCCCACCCGCCTGGACGTCGTGATCTCCGCCCAGTCCCCGCTCGAAGCTGCAGGACGGGCGGGCACCTGGCTGGACGGCGGCGCCCTGGTGATCGACGTCTCGGCGGACTTCCGCCTCCGGGATCCGGGGCTGTACCCCAAATGGTATGGCCGGGAACACCCGGCGCCGGGGCTGCTGCGGGAGGCGGAGCTCACCGTTCCGGAGCTGGAGTTGGGCTCCCGGGCAGGACGCATCGTCGCCCTCCCGGGGTGCTTCGCCACCGCCGCCATCCTGGCTGCCGCCCCGGCACTCCGCTCCGGGCTGGTCCAGCCCTCTCTGGTGGTGGACGGCAAGACCGGGATAAGCGGGGCTGGCCGAGGGGCCGGGTCCGCCTACCTCTTCTCCGAGCTGGACGAGGCGGTGCTCCCCTACGCCGTCCCCGGACACCGCCACCAGCCGGAGATCCAGCAGGCGCTATCGGAGCTGTCGCGAGCACCGGTCGACGTCACCTTCGTGCCTCACCTGGTGCCCATGACCCGGGGCATCTGCGTCACCTGCTATCTGCCCTGGGAGGGAGGGCCGGCCCTGGACCGCGTGCTCCAGGAGTACCGGCTGACGTACGGCGCCAGCCCCTTCGTGCACCTGGTGGAGACGCCCGTCCCCACCAAACTGGCGAGCCGGACCAACCATACCTTCATCCATCTCAGCTCCCAGGGATCCCATCTGGTGGTCGAGGCGGTCCTGGACAACCTCGGGCGGGGAGCTGCCTGGCAGGCGGTCCAGGCGCTCAACTGGCGCCTGGGGCTGGACCCCGCAGCCGGGATCGGTCGGGGGCCCCAATGGCCGTGACCCAGCCGGTGACCCGCCCCTTGACGGGCGTGACCATGGCCGCGGGTTTCAGCGCCGGGGTGGCCACGGCGGGCGTCCGGGATGGGAGCCTGGGCCGGCCCGACGTGGCGCTCCTGGTCTCCGACCGGGTGGCCACGGCAGCCGGCGTCTTCACCCAGAACCGGGTCAAGGCCGCCCCGGTCGTGGTGAGCCAGCTGCACCTGCGCCGGGGGACAGCCCGGGCCGTGGTGGTCAACAGCGGCAACGCCAACGCCGCCACCGGGTCGCGGGGCCTGGGGGATGCACTGCGCATGGCCCAGGCCGCCGGCGACAGCGTGGACTGCGCCCCCCATGAGGTCCTGATCGCCTCCACCGGGGTGATCGGGCGGCCCATGCCCATGGAGCGCATCCTGCCCGCGATCGCCCACGCTGCCGCCGACCTGGCCCCGGGGCGGGGAGCGGACGCGGCGCGGGCCATCATGACCACCGACACCCGGTCCAAGGAGGCGGGGGTGGAGTTCTCGGCGTTCGGAGTCACCCACCACCTCGGGGGGATGGCCAAGGGCTCGGGGATGATCCATCCGGACATGGCGACCCTGCTGGCGTTCCTGACCACGGACGCCGCGGCTCCGGCTCCGGCGCTGCAGGAGCTGCTGGTCCGGGTGGTGCGGCGGACCTTCAACCGCATCAGCGTGGACGGCGACACCAGCACCAATGACTGCTGCCTTGTGCTCGCCAACGGAGCAGCCGGCTCCCCTGCTCTCACACCTGGTGCCTCCGGGTGGGGGGAGTTCGAGGAGGCGCTGGACGCGGTCCTGGGGTCCCTGGCTGAGCAGGTGGTGGCGGACGGCGAGGGAGCCACTCGGGTGTTCCAGGTGACGGTCTCCGGCGCTGCCAGCCCGGATGACGCCCTCCTGGCGGCGCGCTGCGTCAGCAGCTCCCCTCTGGTGAAGTCCGCCATCCACGGCGGTGATCCCAACTGGGGCCGGGTGCTGGCAGCGGTGGGGCGCTCAGGCGCGGAGCTGGCCCTGGACCGCTGCCGGCTCTCGATGCAGGGTGAGGAGCTGTTCACCCGGGGTCAGGCGGTGCCGGGAGCGGTGGAACGCGTGGCCCCCCGGCTTCTCGCCGAGCGGGTCGTGATCGAGGTCAACCTGGGCGTGGGGGAGGCTGGGGCAAGTGCCTTGGGCTGCGACCTCAGCGCCGACTACGTGAGGATCAATGCCGACTACTCAACCTGAGCTCACCCCGGTCATCCCCGACAGCCTGCGTGCCCAGGTGCTGGTGGAGGCGCTGCCCTACATCCAGCGCTTCCATGGCCGAACCCTGGTGGTCAAGGTGGGGGGCGCGGCGATGGAGGAGGCCGCGGCTCGCGACGCAGTCCTCCAGGACCTCGTCCTGCTGCGCTTCGTGGGCCTGCGCCCCGTCCTGGTACATGGCGGTGGGCGCGAGATCACCGCTCTCTCGGACCGGCTGGGCCTGGACACGCAGTTCGTGGCCGGCCTGCGGGTCACCGACGAGCCCACCATGGAGGTGGCCAAGATGGTCCTGACCGGCAAGATCACCCCGGACCTGGTGGCCGCCATCCACCGGCTGGGGGGCCGGGCCATGGGGCTCTCGGGTGAGGACGGGCCCACCATCCTGGTGCGGCGCCAGATGGGACCTCAGGGGGAGGACCTGGGGCTGGTGGGAGAGGTCCAGGAGGTCAACGCCGACCCGCTGCTGGGGATCCTGGAGCGGGGCATGATCCCGGTGGTGGCCTCGATCGGGCTGGGCTACGACGGGCGCAGCTACAACGTCAACGCCGACTGGGTGGCGGCCGCCCTCGCCGAGGAGCTGGGGGCCGCCAAGCTGCTGCTCCTGACCGACGTGGAGGGGGTGCGCGGCGGCGACGGCCGGCTGCTCAGCCGGCTGCCGGTGGCGGAGGCGGAGCAGCTGCTCTCGGATGGCACCGCGAGCTCCGGGATGATCCCCAAGCTCCAGGCCGCCTGCCATGCCGCCCGGGCCGGGGTGGCGGTCCACATCATCGACGGAAGAGAGCCCCACTCGATCCTTCTGGAGCTGCTCACCGAGGCCGGGGTGGGCACCATGATCGACCCACCGGAGACCGCCTGAGGTGCCGGCATTGGTGGAGCGCGAGGGGGCGCTGCTCTGCGACACCTACCGTCGCCTGCCCATCACCCTGGTCTCGGGCGCGGGCTGCTGGGTGGAGGCGGAGGACGGCCGGCGGCTGCTGGACCTGGTGGGGGGGATCGCGGTCAACGTCCTTGGGCATTGCCACCCCGAGGTGGTGGAGGCGGCCGGCCGGCAGCTCCACCGGCTCATGCACACCAGCAACCTCTATCACACCGGTGAGCCGGTGGAACTGGCCGCTCGGCTGGTCCGGAGCGCCTTTCCGGGCCGGGTCTTCCTCTGCAACAGCGGCGCCGAGGCCAACGAGGCTGCCATCAAGATAGCCAGGAAGTGGGGACAGCGGCACCGCGGCGGGGCGCACACCATAGTCACGCTGGAGGGCGCCTTCCACGGCCGCACCCTGGGAACCCTGGCGGCCACCGGCAACCCCCACTACTCCGCACCCTTCCAGCCGCTTCCGAATGGCTTCCTCAAGGTTCCGCGCGATGACCTCGGCGCCGTGGAGGCGGCCCTCCGGGACGGGAGCCGGCCGGTGGTGGCGGTGATGGCCGAGCCCATCCAGGGAGAGAGCGGGGTGCACCCACTCGGCGACCGGTACCTCAGGGGGCTGCGCGAGCTCTGCGACCGTCATGAGGCACTTTTGATCCTGGATGAGGTCCAGTCCGGGATGGCCCGCACCGGCAGCTGGTGGGCCCACCAACCGGCGGGCGCGGTGCCGGACGTCATGACCGCGGCCAAGGGGCTGGGCGGCGGCCTACCCCTGGGGGCGGTGCTGGTGGCCGGTCGGGCCGACGTCCTGGAACCCGGCGATCACGGGAGCACCTTCGGGGGCAACCCGGTCGCCTGCGCCGCCGGAAGCGCGGTGTTCGACGTCATCGGCCGGGACCGCCTCTGGGAGAGGGCAGCCACCGCGGGGGACCAGCTCCGGGAGGGGATCCTGGGGCTGGCCCAGAGGGGGCTGCCGGTGTCCGACGTGAGGGGCAGGGGGCTGCTCCTCGGGGTGGGACTCGACCGTCCCATCGCCCCCCTTGTGGCTCAGGAGGCGCTGGCCCAGGGGGTGCTGCTCAACGCCATCGGGGATCGGACCATCCGCCTCGCCCCCCCGCTGGTCATCTCAGACGACGAGGTCGAGCTGGCGGTGGCGCGGCTGGCCGGGGCGCTGGAGCGCGCGGGGGCCACCAGTTGACCTCCGCCGAAGCCCGGCGGGAGCGCCAGGCGGCCATCCTGGAGCTCCTGCGCTCCCGCCCGGTGCACACCCAGGAGGAGCTGGCCGACGAGCTTCACCGTCGGCGGATCGCCGCCGACCAGACCACGATCAGCCGGGACCTGCGTCAGCTCGGGGTCCTCCGGGCCGCCACGGGTTCCGAGCGGCGATACCTCGCCCCCGCCGACCCCGAGCCTCAGCGCCGGCTTCTGCAGCTCCTGGCCCTCCAGCTCCTGGAGATCGACGTCGTCGGTTCCATGGTCATCCTGCACACCCCCAGCGGAGCCGCCCAGGTGGTGGCGCTGGCGGTGGACTCCCTCCGGCTGCCCCAGGTGGCGGGCACGGTGGCCGGCGACGACACCATCTTCGTCCAGGCGCGCTCGGCCCGCGAGGCCAAGACCGTGGTGGAGCGGCTGCGCCACGCGTGTGTGGAGAACGCGGTCCCGGCACCGGCGCCGCCAGCCAGAGGAGGATGAGACTGTGAGCACCGAACGGCCCCGCTGCGTTCTGGCGTTCTCCGGAGGCCTGGACACCACCGTGGCCGTCCACTGGCTGACCCACGAGAGGGGCTTCGAGGTCGTGACCCTCTCCGCGGACCTGGGGGAGACCGAGGACACCGAGGCGCTGCAGCGCCGGGCCCTGGCCGCCGGGGCCGTGGCGGCGCACGTGGTGGACGCCAAGGAGCTCCTGGTCTCCAACTTCCTCTGGCCCACCCTGCAGGCTGGGGCGCTGTACCAGGGCGTGTACCCCCTGGCCACCGCCCTGGGGCGCCCGCTGATCGCCCGGCTCCTGGTTGAGGTGGCTCGGGAGGTGGGGGCCAGCGCTGTCGCCCACGGCTGCACCGCCAAGGGCAACGACCAGGTCCGCTTCGACGTGGCCGTGGGGGCTCTGGCCCCGTCCCTCCAGGTGGTCGCCCCCCTGCGCGAGTGGAGCATGGGACGGAGCGAGGAGATCGCCTACGCTGCCACCCACGGGCTGGAGGTTCGGGCGACCGTGGAGAGCCCCTACAGCATCGACGCCAATCTCTGGGGCCGCAGTGTGGAGACCGGGATCCTGGAGGACCCCTGGGTCTCCCCGCCGGAGTCCGCATACGAGTGGACCACGGCCCCGGAGTTGGCTCCGCCCGAGGGGGTCGAGGTCGAGATCCACTTCGAGGCGGGGATCCCCACCCGGCTGGACGGGGAGGAGCTGTCCGGGGTGGAGCTGGTGGAGGCGCTCAACCGGCTGGCGGGCGCCCACGGGGTGGGCCGGATCGACCACGTCGAGGACCGGCTGGTGGGTATCAAGTCGAGGGAGATCTACGAGGCGCCGGCCGCCGTTGTGCTGGACACGGCCCACCGACAGCTGGAGGCTCTCACCCTGCCTCGGGATGTGCTGCGCTTCAAGCGCCTGGTGGCGGACGAGTGGGCCCAGCTGACCTATGACGGCCTCTGGTTCTCCCACCTGAGGCAGAGCCTGGGGGCTTTCGTGGCCAGCACCCAGCCGCTGGTCACCGGCGAGGTGCGGCTGCGCCTCCGCCAGGGGGCGCTCGTGCTGTTGGGCCGGAGCAGCCCCAGCTCCCTCTACCGGCGAGAGCTGGCCACCTATGAGCGCCAGGACGACCGGTTCCAGCACCAGGCGGCCACCGGATTCCTCTCCATCTTCGGCCTGCCCCTCAGGACCCAGGCCCAGGTGCAGGGACGCCTCTGGGAGGACTCTCGCCCGCTGCTGCAATCGGCGCCCCGGGGGATCGCCGCCGCTCCCGGGTCCGAGGAGCCCGGTGCCTCCGGGAGCTGACCCGACACCGGGCGGGAGAGTCCATCCCAAGGCCTGGAGCGGCCGCCTCCAGGACCCGACCGACCCCGTGCTGGAGCGGTACTCCACATCCGTCCAGGAGGACCTGGGACTGGCAGAGTTCGACATCCGGGGTTCGGCGGCCCACGCCGGCCGCCTCGCCCGGGCCGGGCTCATCCGACCCCGGGAGCACCAGCAGCTGCTGGCCGGGTTGGAGCAGATCGCCCAGGAGGTGCGCTCAGGGGCCTTCCGGACCCGGCCCGAGGATGAGGACATCCACATGGCGGTGGAGCGCCGGCTGGCCGAGCTGATCGGTGAGCCCGCCCTTAGGCTGCACACCGGGCGGAGCCGCAACGACCAGGTGGCCCTGGACCTCCGGCTCTGGACTAGAGCCGCGGCCGTCCGGCTGTCCCAGGAGGTGCTCGAGCTGGAGGCGGTCCTGCTCCGCCGGGCGCGCCGCGAGCGGGCGACCCTGATTCCGGGATACACCCACCTCCAAAGGGCTCAGCCGGTGACCCTGGCACACCACCTGCTGGCATATTTTGAGATGCTGGAGCGGGACCGGGAGCGCCTCCAGCAGCTTCACCGGCGGGCCGGGATCTCCCCCCTGGGAGCGGGTGCCCTGGCCGGCTCCACCCTGCCCCTGGACCGCGACCAAGCTGCCGCCGAGCTGGGGCTGCTGGCGCCGACGGCCAACAGCCTGGACTCGGTCTCGGACCGTGACTTCGCCCTTGAGCTCCTCTTTGCCAGCGCCCTCATTGCCGTCCACCTCTCGCGAATGGCGGAGGACCTCATCCTCTGGAGCACCGCCGAGTTCGGCTTTTTGGAGCTGCCCGACCGCTGGTCGACCGGCTCCAGCCTCATGCCCCAGAAGAAGAACCCCGACCTCCTGGAGCTGGTGCGGGGGAGGGCGGGGAGGCCGGTGGCCGCGCTCCTAGGCCTCCTGCTGGTTCTCAAGGGGCTTCCCCTCAGCTACAACCGCGACCTCCAGGAGGACAAGGCCCACCTCTTCCCCGCGGTGGCCTCGGTGGAAGCCAGCCTGGAGGCGCTGGCCGGTCTGCTGGGCGAGGCGGCCTTCAACCGGGAGAGGATGGCCGAGGCGGCCTCCGATCCCCGGTTGCTGGCAACCGACCTGGCGGAGCGACTGGTGCAGGAAGGGGTCCCCTTCCGCCGGGCCCACGAGGTGGTGGGCAGGCTGGTGAGCCGGGCGGAGGGCGAGGGGCGGAGGCTCGACCTGGTGCTTGGCGAGAGCTGGCGGGAGCTGGGGTTTGCCGATGACCCCTCGGGGCTGCTGGATCCCAGGCGGTCCTTGGCCTCCCGGGAGCAGCCCGGGGCCCCGGGGCCGGCGGCCCAGGACGCTGCGCTTCGACGGGCGGCGGAGCAGCTGCGCCGCGGGCGGGCCTGGGTCCGGCGGCAGTCCAGCTGAGAGAGGGACGACGTCCCCGGGGAGCCCGGCTTGCTACGATCACCCGGCAGCGCCAGCTCCACCGGGACCAGGGATGTACCGTCAGATCTATCTTCCGCTGGACAACTCCGACCACTCCAACGCCGCCTGCGAGGTGGCCATCCGGCTGGC
>JAKATL010000027.1 GCA_021827985.1 bacterium | reverse complement strand
ATGCGGTGGCCATGAGCGCCGCCGAGGTGGCGCCACCCCGCTCATCTGTCATCTTCTGAAACCTTCTGCTGGACTTGGACGAGGAGCCGCAGCTTGGCCGCCTTGGAGCGGATCCCGTACATACGTCTGGCGAAGGTGGCAACCAGGGCCGTGAAGTCCTCCAGCCCTCTTGGGATGGGCCTCCTACAGGTCAGGACCCGATTCACCTCGGGGCGGTGCCATCGCAAACCCGAAGCACTGTCCCGGAACACCCCCCACCTCACCAGTTGAGCTGGCTCGCAGCTCCTCCTCTTGAGCAACCAGGGACGACTCCTGACCGGTCGTGCCCGACACCCGAACATAGAGCGCCTCGCGACGGGGTATGGCCTTGGGCGCCAGGCCCATGAACCGCTCCAGCTCCTCGGTGCGGAACGTCCGTTCCCCGCCCGGGCGCACCACCGGCACCCGGCCCTCGTCTGCCCGACGCCGCAACGTCACCGGGTGCACCCCCAGCGCCTCCGCCGCCGCCTTGAGTCGCAAAAAGGCCAGGCCACCAAGCCCTACACATGACTCATGTTCGCTTGGCAAGAGAAACCACTGCGACGGACCCTGGTCCAGGGGATGGAACGGGACCCGGCGCGCGAGGCGCTGGCGGCGGGGATGCAGCACTTCGCTGAGCGCAGCGGCCTCCGGCTCATCGCCGAGGGCGTCGAGAACGACCGGGAGCTGGCGCAGCTGCGCTCCTTGGGTGCCCGGCTGGGTCAGGGCTACCTCTTCGGTCGCCCCCTCCCGCTGGCCGGGGCTCGCCGCCTCAGGGTGCCGGCAAATCACTTAGGTTAGGCTTGACAAAAAGATTTGTCCTGAGCTAATCTGTCCCCGAGGCCGGCCGTGGGGCCGGTGGAGTCAAGAGGTCCCCCCCTGATGGATTCGGTGCACCCCTCGGTGATGCTCTCCCAGCGCGCCCGCCTGGCCATCGTCGGCGCGGTGATGCTGGGGCTGTTTCTCTCAGCGCTCGACCAGACGGTCGTGGGGACCGCCCTCCCCACCATCGTGACCGACCTCGGGGGCAACAGCGTCTACGTGTGGGTGGTGACCGCCTACCTGCTCACCAGCACGGTAACCGTGCCGGTGTACGGCAAGCTCTCGGACATCTTCGGGCGCAAGGTGATGCTGATCATCGGGATCTCGCTCTTCCTGATCGGATCCGCCCTCTCCGGCCTCTCCCAGAACATGGGCGAGCTGATCGCCTTCCGCGGTCTTCAGGGGCTCGGTGCCGGTGCCCTCTTCCCCATCTCCCTGGCGGTTATCGGGGACCTTTTCACCCCCCGGGAGCGGGGCAAGTACCAGGGCTTTTTCGGGGCGGTGTTCGGGGTCTCCTTCCTGGTGGGTCCCTTCCTCGGCGGCTTCATCACCGACAACATCAGCTGGCACTGGGTCTTCTACGTCAACGTGCCGATCGGAATCGTGGCCCTGGCGGTGATCGGAGCCATCCTCCCCAACCACCGCTCCGACGGGCCGCGGCCCAAGATCGACTTCCTGGGGACCGCGGTGTTCACCGCCGCGGTGGTCCCCCTCCTGGTGGGGCTCACCGAGAAGGGGCTCACCAACACCTCGGGTCAGGCGGTGGGCTGGATCACCTGGCAGGTGGGTGGGCTGCTCGCCCTCTCCGCCGTGCTGGCGGTGGTGTTCGTCCTCATCGAGGCTCGGGTGCCGGAGCCGATCGTGCCCCTGGACCTGTTCCGGATCCGCACCTACTGGTCCTCCCAGGCGGCCATGTTCCTCCTCTCCTTCGCCTTCTTCATCGGGGTGATCTTCCTTCCCCGGTATTACCAGGCCGCCCGCGGGATCAGCGCCACCGCCTCCGGTTACATGCTCTGGCCGCTGCTCGTGGGGCTCATGGGCACCAGCATCCTGGCTGGCCTGGTGATCAGCCGGACCGGCAAGTACAAGTGGATGCTGGTGGGGGCCATGGTGGTTGCCGGGGTGGGCATGCTGCTCATGACCCAGCTCAACGCCACCACCTCCGACTGGACGCTCTGGACCTGGATGCTGATCATGGGCGTGGGCATCGGCCCGTCTATGTCCGCCTACACCGTGGTGGTCCAGAACGCCGTGCCCCAGCGGCTCATCGGGGTGGCCACCAGCAACCTGACGTTCTTCCGGCAGATCGGAGGGTCGATCGGGCTGGCTGTGGCGGGGACCTATCTGGCCTCCAGTTTCAGCTCCCAGCTGCCCAAGAACCTGGCCAAGGGAGGAGTGCCCTCCCAGCTGTACTCCCACTTCAGCAGCGACGGGGGCAGCAGCCTCACCGGGGTGGGCAACCTGGGGCTCCAGCTGCAGCACGTGCTGCCGGCCCCGTTGCAGCACCTCATCCCGGCCATCGTCTTCGCCATCCACCAGAGCCTGGCTCAGGCCATCGGGGGAAGCTTCTGGCTGGGGGTGGGAGCGACGGTCCTGGCGGTGATCGCCAGCCTGTTCATGCGGGAGGTGCCGCTGCGCACCCACATGGGACCGGCTGCCCAGCCGGCGCCGGGTACGGAGCCGGACGCAGAGACGGCCGAGCTGGTGACGGTGCACTGAGGTGGCTCCGGGGACCACGGCTCAGACCAGCTCCCATGGCCTGCTGCGGGAACAGGCCATGGAGGGCCTGGATCGGCTGGCCTGCCGCCAGTGGAGGCAGGGGGCGACCACCCATATGGACCGGCGCGGCCTGTCCCTCCATCAGCTCCACCTCCTGAGGTCCCTGCAGGGCGTCGGGCCGCTCACCGTGGGGCAGCTGGCGGAGCGGCTCCAGGTGAGCATGCCCTCTGCCAGCCTGATGCTTGACCGGCTGGAGGAGCAGGGCCTCACTGCCCGGACCAGAGACGCCGAGGACCGGCGTCTGGTCCACGTCCAGCTCACTGAGAAGGGAGAGGCCGAGGTCCGCGCGGCGGCCGGCTTCAAGCGGGAGGTGGTGGGCCGGGTGCTGGCCCGATTCACCCAGCCTGAGCTCGAGTCTCTCCTCACCGTTCTCGGCGCCGTGGAGCGGGCGCTGGACGAGCTTCTCGCCGATCCGGTCCCCTGATACTCAGGCCCGGACGGCCCGGTTGCCCCCCCGGCGCTTGGCGGCGTACATGGCGGAGTCCGCCTCCTGCAGCAGCTTGGTAACGGTGCGGCCGTGGTCGGGAAAGGCGGCGATGCCGACCGACGCCGTGACCTTGGGTATCGCGCAGCCCGGAGGCATGGGGATGCGCGCCAGGCGGGTCCGGAGCTGGCGGACCACCCGCCGTGCCCCCTCGGGGCCGGCGTCGTGCAGCAGGAGCACGAACTCCTCACCGCCGTAGCGCACCGCCGCGTCCTCGGCCCGGATGGATCGCTGCAGCTCCAGGGCCACCGCTCGGAGCACTGAGTCACCGGCCGCGTGCCCGCAGCTGTCGTTGAGCTTCTTGAACCTGTCCAGGTCGATCATGAGGAGCATCAGCTGCCGTCCCGAGCGCTCCGCCAGGGCCAGCTCCCGCCTCCCGGCGTCCCTCAGCCAGCGGGTGTTGAGCAGGCCGGTGAGGGGATCGGTGATGGCGTGCTGGAGCTGCTCGGAGTAGAGCTGGGCGTTGCGCCAGGCCGCCGCGGCCATGTGCACGATCAGAGTGGCCATGCTCAGCTCCTGGGCGCTGAAGGCGTCGCGGCGGAAGCGGGTCACGTTGACCACCCCAAGGCGATGGTCCCCGGTCACCATGGGGATGACCAGCATCGACTCGTCGTCGAGCGAGGTGCCTGGCACGTGCCCGGCGGCGGGGTGGGAGTCGGCGTCGTTGATCAGTTGGGGGGCGCCGAGGTCGAAGGCCCACCCGGTGATCCCGGCGGAGAGCGGGAACGAGTGCCCCATGACCCCGGCCACGTACGAGGGCTCGGCGCTGGAGCGGGCCAGCAGCGGTCGGAAGCGCAGAGTGTCCCAGTCCGCCTGATACATCGCCAGGCCGTCGCAGGGCACCAACCGCTCCAGCTGGTCGGCCGCGGTCTCCAGCACCTGCTGCGGGTCCTGCTCTCCCTGGAAGGAGCGGGCGGCGTGGCCCAGCGCCTCGGCGAGCGGGAGCTCCGGCACCGAAACTTCCGAGGCCGACTCGGCGACCGCCAACCGGAGCCTGGGGCCGCGGGAGATCGCCTCATCCAGGCTCAGGACCGGTTGGGGCAGAAGCAGCTCCTGCGCCCCGGGGCCGGCGACCACCGGCACCTTCCCGAACAGGGGCCCATGACCGTACTCGACCCCCAGCTCCAGGAGGTGGTCCAGTTCGGCTCTGGTGGACACCCCGCCGGCGACCAGAATGGCCCCCGTGCCGTTGCAGAACTCCAGCAGACCCCGCAGCGCCGCCGCCAAGCCGGGATCGTGCTCAACCCCCTCGACCAGGCTGCGGTCCACATGGACCAGGTCCGGGTGGACCCGGGCCAGGACCGAGATCCGCATGCGCCCCTCCCCCACTTCGGCGAGGGACATCCGGTACCCGCGGAGGCGAAGGTCGAGGGCCAGCTCCGCCGTGGGGGCGGCGACCTCAAGCTCGTCCTGCTCGCTGAGCTGCCAGACGACAGCGGAGCGGGCGATGCCGTGCGCCTCCAGATGCCTTCCCAGGAGCGCTCCCAGCCCGGGCCGGCACCGCCGGTGCGCCGTGAGGTTGATGAGCACGGCGGCTGGAGCCACCCGGTGGACAACCCCCAGCTGGGCCCGGATCACGGCGTCGTCCAGAGCATCAGCGAGCCCGTAGGCGTCGGCAGCGGCCCAGATGTCGTCCCGGGAGGGGAGTGCGTCCAGCCGGGGAAGCCGCCAGCGGAGCTCGCAGGCAATCACCGCCCGATCGGCGAGCCGCCGCAGCGGCTCGGCCGTGATCTTGAGGCCGTCGGGAGCCAAGAGTTGGCGCAGGGCGAGTTCCTGGCCCTCTCCCGGAGGGGGGGTAGCTAGGGACGCCTCCCAGGGCCCGTCCCCTGGAGCACGGCTGAGAAGGGTGGCCACGGTCTGATCTTGGCAGCCGCAGCTTCGACCCAGTTCACGTACCGGTTACGGCTCTGTCGCCCTGGGTGAACCGCTGAGCAACGGCAGCCCCGGCCAGGCCAGCGTCATCTCCGAGAAGACAAGATGGCAGATCACCACCGGCAGCAGCGACCCTGAACGGCGCCGGATCCAGGTGGTCGCCAGCCCCAGGGGCAGGGCGCCCATCACCAGCAGGGGGTTTTGGGTCGGCAGCTGGGCGGCGGCGTACCTCACAGCCGAGCCCCACACCGTCCCCGCCTCCGCGATCCAGCCTCCAGATCTCCAGAAGAGCTCCTCGCCCAGCACCGCGGGAACGCTCAGCACCACCCGAGTAGAGGTGGGAGAGGATCCCACCGCTCCCTGGAGCCACTCCAGGGAGCCGGCCAACGGCGAGATGCGTCCGGCCACCTCTGCTCCCGCCCGGACTCCCAGGTGGAGGCCCGCACCCAGGCCCAGCGCCGCGGCCAGCCAGCGCAAGCCCCCGTGCCAGCTGGCAGAGCGCGCCCTGGGGGCGGCGCTGAGCCCGGCCACCGTGAGCCCCAGGGTCATGACCGGCCAGAATCGCTGCGGGCGCCGCCGGGAGAGGCGCTCCGCCGAGGCCAGCACCAGCAGCCCGAAGAGCTCGCGCCCGGAGGGGCCGGATCTCATCGCCAGAAGGGCAGGCGGGGTAGCAACCGGTCCACCACCGCCACCGCGGACTCAGCCAGGCTGAGGGCCGCGGCGCCGGCGAGGGAGCCGGGGTCTGGGGCGATCCCCGCATCGCCCGCAGGAGTACGGGGAAGGCCAAAGGTGAGTTCGGCTGGGAGCGACTGCAGGAGCTCAGCGGTGAGGAGCTGCCGCACGCGCTCCCGGCGGCGGGCCTCCACCATCAGTTGCCGCACGCTGGGGCGGGCCGCGCGGGCCGCTCCCGCCAGCCCCCGGGTGGCCAGCGGCCGGTGCCCGCGCACCAGGAGGGAGTGGGCAAAGTCCCTCTCCATGGTGGCGCGCTGGGCCAGAAGCGCCAGCTGGAACCGCTCGTCCGCCACCCGGTCCAGGGCGGCGGCGGCACTAAGCCAGGGGGCGTCGGCGGCCGCGGCGGTGAAGAGGCGCTCCAGGGAGGCCCAGAGGGACGGCTGGAGCCGCAGGGTTGGCACAGTCTCCCCTCCGGCCTGTCGCGCCGAGCTCCGCACCCGCGGCCGGCTCACCTCCGATCGGTCGCCCGCTGCAGCCAGCGCCGCCACCAGGCCGGCGGCCACATCGGGCACCACCCCGGGAGGCTTCACGAATCCGTAGACGGAGCGTGGGTTGAAGCGCCGCCAGCCCTCTCCCCCGTCCACGGCGCCGATCCAGCCGACCATGCGGGCCATCTCATACGAGTCATCGACCACGCGGGTGACCAGGGAGGCGCGGGACTCAGCACCTCGGCCCAGCTCCTCCGGCACCATCAACTCCACCCCGCCATGGCGCAACCGGGCCTGCACCGGCAGGGCCAGAGGCGCCCGGCTGGTCCTGTCCAGGACCGCGAGCGCGGCTGGCATCCCGTCCGCCAGCATCTGCAACCCCGAGAGCTGCAACCGCCCGGAGTAGCTCCGGCGCCGGGGCGGCCCGATGGGCGACGGAGGGCGGCGCTCCCTGGGCAGGGTGAAGCGACCGACCCGGTGCCTCTCCCACCCCTGGCTCTGGACCAACCTCCAGGCCTCCACAATGCGCACGCGGATCAGGACCCGCCGCCAGTACTCCCCGTACAGCCGGCGCCAGAAGGGGTGCTCCGAGCTGATTCCGAAGAACTCCCGCTGGGCCCCGGGGCCTCCCATGAGGCGGAAAAGCCGGGCCAGGTTCTCGGTGCCGTCACCGGAGTGCACCGTGGCCTCTCCCCGGATCACCACGGGGTCGCCCGCCGCGGACCATCGCACCATCGCCACCCGGGGGTGGACGGTGAGGTTGCGCACCTTGGAGGTGAAGCCCACGGTGGTCGAGGTCCAGATCTCACCCTGATCGGGGAGGAGCCGGGCGCCCACCGCGGCCCACACCGGGGTCCCCCAGGGGTTGAGGGTGACCAGGTCCCACTGCAGGAAGCGGTCCAGCCCCTCCAGCTGACTTAGCAACATCCCCCCAACGGTACGGGATATCCTCAGGACCGCACATGTCGCCGCTGCCGCCCGCCGATGCCTGAGGCCCGCGCCCGCCGCCTCGTCCGGGTGGCCCCGGCGCTGGTCTTCGACTTCATCTCGGACATCGACAACGCGCCGCGCTGGATGTTCGGGGTCCGAGAGGTCCGCGGCACCATCCACCGCCCGGTCCTCGAGGGCGACCGCCTGCACATCCGTCTGGTTGCCGGGGGCAGGCTGGCGGACAGCGAATGGGTCATAGGGCGATGTGTCCCACCCCGGCTCCTCACCAGCTCGGGCCAGGCGCTGGGGGCGACCGGCCGGCTGGAGGTGACCTGCGTGGCCCAGGGCCCTCAGCTCACCGAGGTCACCCAACGGCTGGTCTACCAGCTGCCCGGCGGCCCGCTGGGACTGCTTGCCGCCCGGTTCGGGGTGAGCAGCATCCTCGAGCTCCAGGCGCAGCGGTCACTGCAGGCTCTGGCGGGGATCTTGGAGAAAGGGACCTCGGGGTCCGGGCGACCGGTCGGCGACGCGGCGATCTAGGGGGACGGGATCAGCATTCCGGGCTGGGCGGTCGAGGAGGGCGGAACGAGGGCCGAGGACGACCCACTCCTCAGCCCCGAGCGGATCTTCGACCTCGTCCCCGCCCAACCCGGCCGGGCGCTGGTACTCGCTCTGCTGAGCCGTCCCGGTGTCACCCTGGGCCCCTCGCTGGCCCGCCGGCCGGAGGTGGCGGCGGCGATCTCAGCGGTGCCGGGTGTCGGAGAGGTCCGGCTCAGCCCCATCGGCGGCACGGTCGGGCCGGGTGGGCCGGGATGGCTCTCCATCCTGTTCGCCGTGCACCTGCCTCCGGGGCTGCCCCGTCCCCTGGATCACGTCCTCGACCTGGTCAGCTCCTGGCTTAGGGATCGGCTGGACGGGATTGACCTCCAGCGGGGGCGGGTCCCGGGCGCCTGGTGCCCAGGTTTCAGCGACCTCGCCCTGGCTGGGCGCAAGCTGGTGGGCGTGGGGTTCAAGCTCCGCCGTGAGGAGGCCCTGGCCCGGGCGGTCATCTGCGTTCGGGCCCCGACCGCGGAGGAGCTGGCGGTGCTCAACAGCTGCCACCTCACCTTCGGGGAGGGGGTGACCGCCTCCAGCCTCACCTCACTGGCCGAGGCTCTGCGGCGCCCGGGATTGACCAGAGAGGTGTCTATGCAGCTACTCGGCATCCCGGCGCCCCCGGCTGGGATGATCTTGGGGTGAGGTTCCCATCCCCCCTGCAGCTGGTCACCGATCCCGCTGCAGTGCTCCACCACCGAGCCGAGCGGGTCCGCAACTTCGACCACGAGCTGAAGGAGCTGGTGGCCGAGATGTACGTGCGCTGCGTGGAGTGGAACGGGGTGGGGCTGGCCGCGCCGCAGGTGGGCCTCAGCCTGCAGCTGGCGGTGATCGTCTACGAGGGCCGGCGGTTTGCCATCTGCAACCCGGAGCGAATCTCCGCCCAGGGGGAGGTGGACGCCCGCGAGGGCTGCCTATCCCTCCCCGGGCGAGTCGGGGTGGTGCGCCGGTTCGAGTCCACCACGGTCCGCTACCGCAACCCGCAGGGCCGGGGAGTGGTGCGCAGCTTCGAAGGCTGGCTGGCCCGCATCGTCCAGCATGAGTCCGACCACCTGGTGGGAGTGCTCTGCCCCGAGCGACTGGCGCCGGGCGAGCTGTTCCACAAGGTCGACGAGGACGAGGAGGAGCTGGAGGGCTGACGCCCCGGATGGGCCGGCGGCCCGACCAGGGGGCCGCCGGCCAGCACCGCCACTCAGGCGGCGGCGGCTTCCTCGACCAGGTTGGCCTCGGCGTCCACCGAGATCTTCACCTCGTCGCCGACCAGCATCCCGCCGGTCTCCAGGGCGACGTTCCAGGTGAGCCCGAAGTCCTTGCGGCTGAGGGTGGCGGTGGCCTCGAAGCCGACCGCCTTGACGCCGTAGGGGCTGACCTGGGTCCCGAGGTGGGTGACGTCCAGCGCGATCGGCCGGGTCACGTCCTTGATCGTCAGGTCGCCGGTGACCCGGTAGCGGTCCCCGCCCAGGTGCTCCACCTGGGTGCTCTGGAAGACCATCTCCGGGAACTTGTCCGCCTCGAAGAAGTCCGCGGAGGTGAGGTGGGCGTTGCGCTGGGGCTCGCGGGTGTCGATGCTCGCCGTCTTGACCACCGCCCGCACCGAGCTCTTGGTCAGGTCCTCAGGATCGAGCTCCAGATCGGCGCTGAACTCCCTAAAGTTTCCCTTCACCGTGCTCACCATCATGTGGCGAACCGAGAACTCGATCGCCGAATGGGCCATGTCCAACTTCCAAGTCATGCACAATCCTCCAATGTCGCGACCGCCGCGGTCATAATTGCAGGTACAATCATAACCCAGAGGTAGTTGTCTGTGCAAGCAACCACGGACCTGGCGATCGATCCGGCGGCCCGGGCCGCTTGGAATTCCTTTCTGCGCGCCCACGCGGTCCTGATCAGGGCGCTGGAGCGGGAGCTCCTCGCCGCCCGGGGCCTGCCCCTGGCCGAGTACGACGTCCTGGTGCAGCTGGACCAGGTGCCCGAGGGCCGGCTGAGAATGGCTCAGCTTGCCGACCGGGTACTGCTGAGCCGAAGTGGCCTGACCCGCCTGGTGGAGCGGATGGAGGCCTCGGGGCTAGTCCGCCGTGAGGTCTGCCCCAGCGACGCCCGGGGTTTCTTCGCCACCATCACCGAGGAGGGCCGGAGGCGGCTGGTCAGCAGTGAGGAGATCCACCTGCGCTCGCTGCGAGATCACTTCACCGGCCCGCTAGACTCGAGCCAGATGGGCCAGCTCCGCCAGGTCTGTGACCGGCTCCTGGAGGGGAGCCCGGAGGAGCCGGCCCGCTGCCCGTCGTCCGATCAGCCAGTCGCCGAGGAGGTGTGAGCATGCCGGAGCCGGAAGCGGAGCGCTGCCCGTATCCAGGAGCCGGATCGGCTGCCGAGGGGTGCCCCGTGCCGCACGCGGAGGGGGCGCCCGGATGGGACCTGGACGCCCATCTGGAGGCGGTTCGGCGAGCCCGGCAGGCCGCCCCCGCCAGCCACATGGCCCCGGAGCGAGCCGAGCAGATGGCCATCGGGGCCGCCGAGCAGCGGGCCCGCCAGCGCGGTGTGGACGAGATCGGCTCCAAGTTCGTGGAGAGCCTGGGGAAGAAGCTGGGTTATGGACATCCGCTCAGTGACCGCACGGGACTCCCCCAGTTCACCTGGACCGAGGAGGCCGAGCGGCGGCTCGAGGAGGTCCCCGACTTCTGCCGAGAGCTGACCCGCTGGCGGGTGGAGTGGACCGCGCTCAAGAAGGGGCTGGGGACCACCATCACCCCGGAGATCATGGAGATCAAGTACCAGATGTGGGGTGAGGTATCCCACCGAATTCAGGAGCGGCGCCCGCAGGAGTTCCCTTGGACCGAGTCCGCCCTGGCCCGCTTCGCGCGGGTCCCGGATTTCGTGAAGGGCCAGGTGCTGGAGGCGGTCGAGGGCAACGCCCGCCAGTTGGGGGCGTCCCAGGTGGACGACGAGGTCGTCGATCGGGTCATCCGCCGCTGGTCCGAGACCGGCGACTTCCATGAGGGGCTCTACGGATTCCGCTGAGCGCTTCAGCTCCGGGTCAGGCCCGGGGATCCAAGCCTGACCGCGCTTCCTCTACCGAGACCTCTCCCCGGGCCAGGGCACGCAGCAGCTCCAGGGGACCCTCGGGTGGGTTCGGCGCCCCCGGTTCCAGCCCCAGCTTGACCAGGACGGCGTCCAGCCGGGAGCGAGCCGCTGGATAGCTGACCCCGAGACCCCGCTCCAAGGCCTTCATGTTGCCCCGGGAGGCGAGGAAGAGCTTGAGGAGCTCTCGCTCCTCGCCTCTCAGGGAGCAGAACTCGCAGCTGGGGAAGTCGCCGCTGAGCTCGGTCCCGCAGGCGCGGCAGCTGAGCCGGGTCAGCCGCAGCTCCTCGCCACACACCGGGCAGCGGTGGGGCGGGTGCAGCTCTGGTTCGGTCAACCGAGCTCCACCCACACGGCCCCGGTGGTGGCCTCGAGCTGGAGCTGTCCGGAACCCTCCCCAA
This sequence comes from bacterium, assembly GCA_021827985.1. Classification (GTDB taxonomy): domain Bacteria; phylum Chloroflexota; class Dormibacteria; order Aeolococcales; family Bog-877; genus JAJYXT01. Next base: position 24,683 of record JAKATL010000027.1, on the reverse strand, counting down.
CGGTCACATGACGAACATCTCCGCCCATGGTCCACCCGGCCGAAAGCCCCGGGTCATCCCCGGGCAGGGTGATCTTACCCAGGGTGCTGCGCGCCTCCACCCGGACGCTGGACCCCGGCTTGAGCACCACCTTCACGGTGCCGGCGTCACAGCGGACTCTGGAGGTCCCGGCAGCGAGCACGCCCTCCACTGACACGGTGCCCCAGGTGACCTTGAGGTCCAGCGGCTGGGTGACCCCAGTGAGCTTGGCGCTACCGGCCTGGATGTCGGCACGGATCGGCGCCAGGATCCCCTGCACGGTGAGCAGGCCGGCTGCCATCTCCACCTCCAGGGGCAGGTTGGGATTCATCCTCACCACGATCGGCCTCAGCGGCATCTCGTGAGCCCCGAAGGGGGGCCTCTCCGGCCAGTGGAAGGAGAACCACCCGGAAGCGTCGGAGAGCGGCATCCCCCGGATCACCAGGGCATCGCCCTCCCTCCCCGCCTGATGGGGGCCGGTCACCACGGCATCCCGGACCTCCGGGTCCCCGACAACCCTCGTGGGGTGCATCAGCCCGGTCACCCGCACCCTGGCCACCGGGGACTCGGCCACAGCCACCGCTCCGCCGCGGCGGATCTCGGCCAACTTCGCCGCCGCCTCCTCCGGTGACAGGCCTCCCGCAGCCACCTGGCGGAGGATCTCCTCGATCCGTTCATCGTCTTGCATGCGGATATTTTCGCCCGGCTAGTTGGTTTTGTCAAGCTTGATCGAGAGAATGCGCCTGGACCTGCACATTTCTCGCAGCCTCTCGTCTGCGCTCCGGCCGATGCGCCGGGGGTGGGCATCGCCGGAGCCGGTGGCTGCGCTGTGCTCCCCGGCGCTCACATTCCACCTTGGCCGGCGGGAACCCGCTCCGGGTCCGAGGTTTCTGAGGCCGCTGGCGGAGCCGGGCGACGCGGCGCACGGCCCTCGCCTCGGCCGAGCGTAAGATCCGGGCGTGCTCCCCACCACCGGCCCCAGTGGCGACGCCGACCGCCCGATCCCCAGGCTCACCAGGACCGAGGTCGGGATGTGGGTGGTGTATGGGGTGGTGACGGTGATCACCGTGGTGGTCCCGATCGTGAGCCACCGTCTCAACCTCGCAGATGTCGGAGCCTGGGTCCTGGTCCTGGGGGCGGCAGGGATGAGCCTCGGCTGGTATCGCTCCGGCGCGCTGCGGGCCCGGGAGTGGATGGAGGAGGCGGAATACGAGGAGTTCCTCAAAGAGATGCAGGGGCCCTATCAGCCGCCGGAACCGACCTGAGTCGTGAAGGGTGGCATATTCCGACTTGACAGCTACGATTTAGCCTCCGTACCGTAGCCAGGGCGGCGAACGCCGCAGCGGCTCAGCCACAGGAGGTGCCGGGGACCATGCTGCCCACTTTCGTGATCTTCCTCAGGGAAGGGGTGGAGGCCAGCATGATCATCGCCATCCTGCTGGCCTACCTGGCCCGGAGCGGGCATCGGGAGCACTTCAAAGACGTGTTCCTGGGAGTGGGAGCCGCCCTGGTGCTGGCCTTCGGGGGTGGGGCTGCAGCTTTCCTGGTGATCCACACCTACGAGGGGTCCCGGGTCCAGACCATCTTCGAGACCGGAACCTACCTTCTGGCCTGTGGTGTGCTGACCTACATGACCTTCTGGATGCACTCCCACGCCCGAACGCTTTCCCGGGAGCTCCGGGAGCGGACCGACCGCGCGATGGGGCGAGGGGCACGGTTGAGCCTGGCCTTGGTCGCCTTCCAGGCGGTCGGGCGGGAGGGGCTGGAAACGGTGGTGTTCACCCTCGCCATCTTCTTCGCGGCGGCCGGCAGGCAGGCCAACTTCGCCGCCTCGGTGCCGGCGGCGGCGCTGGGGGCGGGGCTGGGGCTGATCTCCGCGCTGGCCATCGCCTTCGCCATCTACCGGCTCGGCCACCGGCTGAATCTCGGGCGCTTCTTCCAGATCGTAGGGTCCCTGCTGATGCTCTTCGCCGCCGGCCTGCTGGCCGACGCCGTGGAGAACCTCCAGCAGCTGAGGTGGCTGCCCTTCCTCGCCCACCCGCTCTGGAACACCTCGGCCCAGCTGAGCGAGCAGGGCGCTCTGGGAGACATCCTGCACACGTTCCTGGGCTACGCAGCCCAACCCACGGCGCTGCAGGTTCTGGCCTACGCGGCCTACGTCCTGGCGGCGGTGGGCGGCTTCATCTGGCTCGGGGGGCGCCACCGCCCGCGGCCGGCCCAGCCCGCTACCAGCCCCGGCTGAACCGGGAAGGCAAGGCTCGAAATGAGCCTCGGGGACGGACTATCCGGCGTCTTTTGAGGTGAGTTCCGCCGCCGCCCCAGCCAGGGAGGCGACTGCCCGAGCCAGATCGGTGAACGATGTGGTGGGGGCGGCGCAGCCGAGGCGCACCCGGTCGGGGGGGCGGAAGTCCAGGATGACCTCGCCAGAGCCGTCCAGCCGCGCGCACAGCTCTCTGGCCCGGGGGTGCCGCAGGGTCACCTGAGAGCCGCGCCGACCGGCGTCGCGAGGGGTGGCGAGCTGGAATCCCAGTGGCGCCAGCCGGCGATCCGCAAGTCCGATCAGGTGGGCGGTGAGGGCCAGGCTCTTGGACCGCACTCTTTCGATGCCCAGCTCCGCCAGCAGCTCGACCCCCTCCTCAACCAGGGTCAGACCGAGGATAGGGGGGGTGCCCGATAGAAAGCTGCCGATGCCTTCCCTGGGGGTGTAGGGCTGCTCCATGGCGAAGGGGTCCTGCTTGCCCATCCATCCCCAGATTGGCTGCCGGAGCCGGCCCTGGAGGTGCCGGCTGACGTACAGGAAGGCGGGTGACCCCGGCCCGGCGTTGACGTACTTGTAGGTGCAGCCAGCGGCCAGGTCCGCCCGGCTGTCGTCCAGGGTGACCGGGACCGCTCCCACCGAGTGGCTCAGATCCCAGAGAGCCAGCGCCCCGGCGTCGCGGACGACCGCCGAGATCCCGGCCATGTCGGCCAGCGCCCCGGATCGGTAGTCGACGTGGGAGAGGAGGACTAAGGCGGTGTCCTCCCCCACCGCGCTGCCAACCGCCTCCGGACTAGGCCCCATGACCTCGTCGAAGTCCACCAGCCGCAGGTTGAGCCCCCGGCCGGCGGTGAGGCCGGCCAACAGGTAGCGGTCGGTCGGGAAGTTGGCCCGGTCGGTGACCACCGCAGTCCGCCCGGGGAGGGAGTCGAGCGCCGCGGCCGCGAGCTTGTACAGATTGACCGAGGTGGAGTCGGCGACCATGACCTGCCCGGGGCCGGCGCCAAGCAGTACCTCTCCAAGCCGGTCGCCGACCCTGGTCGGCAGGTCCATCCACCTGTTCCAGGAGCGGACCAGGCCGCGGCCCCACTCCTCCTCTACCACCTGGAGGAGGCGGCGCACCGAGCGTATGGGCAGGCGGCCCAGCGAGTTCCCGTCCAGGTACGGCGGTTCCGCCGCGTCGGCCAAGAACAGCTCCCTGACCCAGGCCAGAGGGTCGGAGCGATCCAGGTCAGCTGCTTCGGCGAGGTCCTCGGCGATGAACGCCGACTCCTCGGCAACTGGGGCGGAATCGCTCAAGGCTGGCGCCGCAGCCGGGAGAGGACATGGGGTACCGGGTCGCCGTCCCCCACCGCGATCAGGATCTCGTGCACCAGCACTGACCCTTCCATTTGGAGTCGCCGGCCGACCCGGTCCAGCCGCCGCGCCCCAGGGGTGACCCCGAGACCCCCGGGGGAGAGGTCGAGCCGCTCCCCCCGCAAGCGGCCGACCTGGATCTCGGTGTACCCGGCAGGGATGGCCAGCACCAGCTCCACTTCACCGCCCTGGAGAAGCCTCAGGTACCCCCTCTCGGAATGACTGAGATCACCTGTTTCCAGGGCCTCGGATCGCTGGTCCCAGGTCACCACGGCCCGGCCCGGCACGGCCTGGAGCACCAGCCGCTCGCGGTAGCGGAATGGGGGGTCCGACCATCTGCCGGCCCCCTCCCCCTCCCAGACGCCCAGCCAGGAGCGAAACGGGGCCAGAAGCGCCTGGACGTCTGCGGGGGGCACGATCTGGACCATACGGGGTGGGCAATCCGTGGTCAAGCCCGTTCTGGTGGGCCAGTTCCGGGTGGCCACGGGCGTCGCCAGCCCGGGTACCCTGGTGTCGTGGAGATCAAGATCCCGTCTCGGGAGGAGGCGCTCTGGCTGCTGGCGGCGGGACTGCCGCCGGCAGGGCCGTTCCCCCTCCAGTCCACCGACCCCGACCCCGGGCTCTTCGGCCCGGGTAGCGTCACCTGGCGGGTGATGCGCGAGCCGCTGCTGCTGCTGGGCGCGTCCCGGGCCCTGCTGGTTCAGGTGGCGCATCCACTGGTGGCGGAGGGAGCCCTCGAACACAGCGACTTCGCCCGGGACGCGGTGGGACGGTTCCAGCGAACCGTGGCCTGGGTCACCACCGTGGTCTTCGGCACCAAGGAGGAGGCCCACGCCGCGACCAGGGAGGTGAACCGGGCCCACCGTGCGGTGGAGGGCCTCCTCTCCAAGGAGCACGCCACCAGCGTGTGGCGAGCCGGAAGCTCGTACAGGGCCCGGGATCAAGACCTGGTCCTCTGGGTCCACGCGGCTCTCGTGGAGTCCATGCTGGCCACTCACGACGCCGCCATCGGCGGCCTGCAACCCCGGGAGCGCGACCGCTTCGTGGTGGAATGGGACCAGGTGGTCCGGATGATGGGGCTGCCCGATGGGACGGGCTGGGAAGGGTACGGCGACCTGCGCGGCTGGATGGACCAGCGGGTCGAGATGGGGGTAGCCATCCCAGGGGCCGGGTCCCGGGAGGTCGCCGACGTGATTCTGGTGCCCCGTCTGGGGATGAAGGGGCCGAGGGCCCTCGCCGAGCTCACCGGCTTCATCACGTCGGGCCTGCTGCCGGACCCGATCCGTCGGCACTACCGAATCCGTTGGACCCCGGCCCAGGAGCTGGCCCATCGCGCGCTGTGCGCCTCGCTGCGAAGGGCGCGCACGATAATGCCCAGGCCCTTCCGGGTGTCCCCGGTATACGACTTCGCCGTCGCCCGCGCCGCGGGAGAGCTCCGCCGTCGCCCCGATCTGCAGGAGAGTCTGGCCGAGCAGCAACGACTCGCCTGAGAGCGGCTCAGGTCAGGCCCCAGCTCACGATGGCCGGGACGGAGTGCTCAGCGCCGAGCATCGATATCGAGGCCACCGGGACCACCAGGTGGCGGCAGATCCCGACCGACTGCTCCAAGTAGGCGGCGGCAACCGCCCGAAGGAAGTGGCCGTGCCCGAAGAGGGCGCTGTCTCTGAAGCTCGATAGGTCCAGCTCCCCAAGGAGCCGCCTGGCCCTGGCCAGAACCTCTTCCGCTGACTCGCCGCCCGGGCACCCGTCCCGCCAGAGCTCCCACCCGGGCCAGGACGCCTCGATCTGGTCGCGAGTCCACCCCTCGAAGTCCCCGTAGTCGTACTCGCGAAGGTCGGCGACCACCTCCGCCCGCTCTCCCAGGCCGGCCAGCTCGGCGGTCTGTCGAGCTCGGAGCAGGGGACTGACCACCACTCGGTCGAAGTTGACCGAGGCGAGCCGCTTACGAAGGTGGCGCGCCTGCTCCTCGCCGCGACGACTGAGAGGGATGTCGGTGCGGCCCGTGTGACGACCACTCACCGTCCACTCGGTCTCCCCGTGGCGAACCAGGTAGATGGGCACCGGGTGCAGTCTAGAGAGCGGGGAGCCCGGTCGCGGCTCGGATATACTGGGCGCCTCCGGGAAGTAGCTCAGTCAGGTTAGAGTGCACGGTTCGGGACCGTGAGGTCGGCGGTTCGAATCCGCCCTTCCCGACCAGGGCCTCCGTCAGCACCCGTTCTTGAGATCAAATCGGCTCGCGGGACGGCTCGCGCGGCCCACTTGACACCCTATCGGGTTCCGCCGCGCCCTCCAGAAGGCTCTGGACAGCCAGTGCAGCGCCCCGCCGGAGGGGGTCGGACACATGGGAGTAGCGATCGAGGGTCATCGCCGCTCCCGCGCTGACAAAGCGCCCCGCCCACTTCAGCTGTAGATCTAAGCCTCACTTCCAGCTGCAGAACTCCGGCGACACGGTTGCGGACGTTGCCTACCTCTTCCCTGCCCCTCCCTCCTCGATGCTCCAGGACAATGGGGACCAGCCACCAACGCACAGGTGGCGGCTGGAAGTCCTCCGCAACGGCGGGCACAGGTTTCCCGACGCTCTCGTCAGTCCAACTCGAGGGATCGTGAACTTTCACCCTGGTTGGAGGGCAACGGACACGAAAGGTCGCCGGACCATCAGATTGCCAGTAGCATGCGGTGCTACAATCATCTCATGGTACGAGATATCACTCAAAGGCAGCTTCGGAACGACAGCGGCGAGATCATGAGGGCATTGGATCATGGCGAGACCTTCGTCGTCACCAGGAACGGTGTGCCTGTCGGCGAGTTGACTCCCCTTCGAAGACGCCGGTTCGTACCTGCCAATGCCGTTGTCGCCATGTTCCGCAGCGCGCCCAGCGTCGAACTGGCTCGGCTTCGAGCCGACCTCGACAGGGTCGCGCGTCAGGATCCCAGCCCCCGTGCCTAATGCCCAACGGGCCCAGCGTGGGGTCATCGACACCTCCGTAGTCATCGACCTCGAACAGCTCGACGCCGGGCAACTCCCGATCGAGCTGGCGGTCAGCGCGATCACCATGGCAGAGCTCGCTGCCGGGCCCCACGCGACCGACGACGCCGATGAGAGAGCGCGCCGACAGGATAGATTGCAACGGGCGGAGGCCGCCTTTGACCCCCTGCCCTTTGACGGAGAAGCGGCCCGGGCCTATGGTCGGATCTACGCTGCCGAGGTGGCAAGCGGGCGCAAGGCGCGTGGGGCTCGGGCACTGGATCTCCTAATTGCAGCTACCGCGTGTGCCACAGGCCTCCCGGTTTACACACGCAACCCGGAGGACTTCCAGAGCCTCCGAGGCCTCGTCGACGTCGTGAGGGTCTGACCCGCCCTTAGACCGCAGAGTGGTGCCTGCCGCTGAACTTCGGGGATCAGCCAGGGTTGAATCATCGGATGCCGAGGGTCCAATGGCACGTCCTCGGGCGCACTCAGGCACCCTCTCGGAGGAGAGGAAGTTGACACCCTATCCGGCGAACAAGGACGGCTTTCGGCGTACGTCGCACCCGGCGTGATCCTCGTCTTCCAATACCAAACGGTCACCAGCGGAACCACGCGGACAGTTCGATGGCAAATTCGCCCTTCCCGACCAGAGCCCCCAGTGGTCTCAGTTCGTGAGATCAGATGGGCGTTCTGGACGGCCCCCGGGGCGGATTTGACACCCAGTCAGTTTCCGACGCACCTTCCAACGGAGTCTGAACTGCGATCGCAGCGTCCCGCCGAAGCGGGCCGGAGTCGTGGGAGTAGGCATTGAGGGTGATTGCCACGGTGGCGTCCCTCACTCGCTCCGATGCCCTGGACCGGCCCCGGCGGCATGCATTGGGGTGGCTGCGGTGTGCCGGGCGGCGTGGGGTGGCGACAGGCAAAGCCGCTTCCGGGACGTGGTGGTGAGCACCGGCACCTGGCCCAGCGGGCCGATGGCCAGCACCCAGTGGGCCATGGTGGAGAAAGCTAGCCGGGCAGCGTTGGCGGCGAATCGCCCCCAAGGGCAAATGGGCCAGACCCGCCCCCTACTTGAGATCGCTAGCAGCCCGGCCTGCCTCGAGTCGTAGACGACTCTGGAGATTTCGATGTCGCCGGGCGGTGGTGGACCGAAGGGGAGTCCCAGCTCCGACCAAAGCATTGGGCAATCGTATCGCTGCCGGTCCACCATGTCCGGCCGCGTGGCCCGTGTGGCCGGGGCGCGGCGTAGCCGTCCATCACGGGGCTGATGGGTCTCGGGCGTCGCACGTGTCGCCGCGTGAGGGATCCCGGGGCCAGCAGTCGCCGGGCCCCCATGTCCCCCTCTCGCGTGACTCCCACAGCGTGTGGTTAATGCTCTATGATTCGTGAGTTATGGAGCATACGATAGTCTTGGCTGATGACGTCATGACCTCAGCGACTACGGCCGACCCGCCGGCCGGGAGCGACGGCCGCCGCATGGCGATCTGCACCAATGCTCGGGCGGGGTACCAGCGGGAGGGCAGGCGCACTGGAGCGCGGAGCCGCCCGAGGCTGGTGGGCACCTGTATGGGCCCGGTCGCCTCATTCAAAGCGGCAGCCATCCGGTTCCAGGCTGTGACCAGGGAAGAGGCAGGGCGGCGTTTGCGGTCCGAGCCCAGCCTATACCGTCCGGTCATGGCGGCCGAATCCATCTGCGCGCCCGGCACGCCTGGCGGTCCGGGCGACGGGGCCCGGGGCGGCCCAGATGAGCCGCGCCATCGCCCTCGCGCTGATTGCGCCTTGTGACCACCGCCATCAATCCACTCGCCGTTTCTTACGCCAAGGAGTTGAATGTGACTGCTGATGCGACGCGCCCAATTCCCATCACCGTCGCCTACGGTGACGGCATCGGCCCGGAGATCATGGAGGCCACCCTGGGGATCATCACCGCCGGAGGCGCCGATCTGGAGATGGAGAGGATCACGATCGGCGAGTCCGTCTACCAGCGGGGCATCACGGCGGGAATCGAGCCGGGGGCCTGGGACTCCTTGCGACGGACCAAAGTGTTCCTTAAAGCCCCGATCACCACCCCCCAGGGAGGCGGGTTTAAGAGTTTGAACGTGACGGTCCGCAAGACACTTGGGCTGTTCGCCAACGTCCGGCCATCCCCATCGTACGCGCCGTTCGTGGCGACCAAGCACCCGGGCATGGATGTCGTGATAGTCCGCGAGAACGAGGAGGATCTCTACGCTGGGATCGAGCACCGCCAAACCGAGGATGTGACCCAGTGCCTCAAGCTGATCACTCGACCGGGGACCGAGCGACTGATCCGATACGGCTTCGAGTACGCCCGCCACTACGGCCGATCCAAGGTGACCTGCTTCACCAAGGACAACATCATGAAGCTGACCGACGGGCTGTTCCACCGGGTCTTTGACGAGGTCGCCGCAGAGTACCCGGATCTGGAGTCCGAGCATTGGATCGTCGACATCGGCGCCGCCAAGCTGGCGGACACTCCGGAGGCCTTTGACGTGATCGTGCTGCCGAACCTCTATGGGGACATCCTCTCCGATGTCGCAGCGCAGATCGCCGGCTCGGTCGGGTTGGCCGGCAGTGCCAACGTCGGCGAGGGGATCGCAATGTTCGAGGCGATCCACGGCTCGGCTCCCCGCCGTGGGGGCTTGAACGTCGCTAACCCATCCGGCTTGCTGCTCGCAGCGGTGCAGATGCTAGTCCATGTTGGCCAGAGCGAGGCTGCATCTCGGGTGCATAACGCGTGGTTGCGCACGATAGAGGACGGGGTCCACACCTACGACATTCATGACCCGTCCGTCTCCACGGCCAAGGTCGGCACCGCCGAGTTCGCCGACGCGGTTATCGCCCGTTTGGGGGCGGTCCCGAACACCCTGCGGGCCGTCAGCTACCCGTCCCACTCCGAACCCATAACCGTGGAGGTGCCGTCCCGTCCTCTGGCCCGCAAGGAGCTGGTGGGGATGGACGTGTTCGTCGAATCGCGCGAGCCAGTCAAAGTACTGGCCGAGAATCTCGAAGCCAACGCGGGGCCCGGCCTCAAGTTGGTGATGATCAGCAACCGCGGTCAGAAAGTCTACCCGGACGGGGTGCCCGAGACCTTCTGTGTCGATCACTGGCGATGCCGGTTCCAGGCCATCCAACCGGGCGGCCCGGTCACCCACACCCAGATCATCGACCTGCTCAGTCGGCTGGCAGGAGCCGGGCTGGAGTTCATCAAGACCGAGGGTCTGTTCACCTTCGACGGCCAGCCCGGGTTCTCCCTCGGCCAGGGACAGTGACCGTGGGCCGTGCCCGGAGCGGCGCTCCAACTACGTGATGAAGGAGCTGTCGACTTGGCCCGCCAGGTTCCCGCCACCTCAGACCCAGCCACAGGGCGTTGGCCGGCTCCGCCCTCGCAAGACGTCGGCTTGGTGGGACTCCGGCTTGGAGTCTGAGTCACCCAGTCCGCACGGACGGTCGGATCGGCCCGGTCAATACACTCAACAGCTCCCCGACCTGATGGGCCTGCTCGAGCGGGTGTCGGAGAGGAATGGTGGGGTTCAGCGCATAGCGGTTCCGGCGGCCCTCCCGGGATCTCGTGATGTACCCCGCCTCTACCAGGTCGGCAATGAGGCTTTGGGCCGCACGCTCGGTGATGCCCACCTGGGCCGCTATGTCCCGGCCCCGCATGCGCGGATCACGGGCGATGCACAACAACACATGCCCGTGGTTGGTCAGGAAGGTCCATGTCACTTCACCGGTCGCCATGTTGTGAGGATTCTAATTCATGAAAGGACAAGCGGGTACGGACTGGTCCCCAGGGCGATGACCTCTCCGGGGAGAGGGCTCCGCCAGGGCCGGCTGTCTGAAGCCGGCGCGCCAAGGGGAGGAGGAGGTCGGGTCGGATGCCACGCTGATCCTCGCCACACAGCATGCTCTGGATGGAACCGAGTAATAGCGAGCACGCGTACGTGAGGTGAGGAGCATGTGTTTACCTAAAGCAGATGGAGCGCTGACCTTCCGGTCTCCCTGCCCTGCCCGTGGAACGAGCGGGCCAAGCACCCGTGCCTCCAAAGTAATCCCTTCACCAATCAGTACGCCGTCTGTGACTATGATCCCCCCACTTCTGGCGACGGCACCGAAGGCACCGGTCCAGCGTGAGTCGTATCCGCCGCCAGCATCCAGCAGACCAGGACCGGGCGTCCTACCCACCGGCAACTCAGCTCTGGCCGGGCCCCTGTCCATCGGCTCAACGAGGCACGTCGGGTGGGGCCGTCCACTTCGCTATCGGCTTGGGCCCATTCACCGTCGCCACGGCCTGCACTCCAGCAAGCGCGCTCCGGCGGGCACCTCTGCACTGGATTCCCGCAGGGGTCTCCGCCTCATCGGGTGTCGGCGGAGCCGTTGGCTCCGGGCTCAGGCTCGCTCTCACGGCCCCGGATCATCCAGCGCCCTGTCCACCGCTACCCGCGCGAGCTGTGGCGTGAATTGCACCGCTTCGGCTGGCTATGTCCCACCAGCCACGGACATTTCGGCCAGCGGCGACTGCTCCTTCACGTTCACGTGCGCCAACTACGTCGCCCCTGGCAAGCCACTGGTCGGCATCCCAATCCGGTGTCGCGCCCTGGAGCGTGCATGTTACCGGCAGAGCCCCGTCCCATACCTCCGGACCCCACCCAGGCAAGGAACGAACGACTCTGATTCCTGCCCCTGCCCGCCAACCAGATCGACGTTCAGGCACTTTCCTTGGCTGGGGGATCAAGATGCCACGTGAAGCTCCCGGGCCGCAAGGAGAGATCAAGAGGATCCGGTGGCCCACAGAGCACCACCCTTACACCGGTCAGAGTGCCGTGCTGGCTACCAAACATGCCAAGCTGCCGCTAATTGCCCCCCCGTTGGCGTGCGCCCTCGGACTGGATGTCGACGCTGTCGACGTCGACACCGACACCTTGGGAACATTCAGCGGAGAGATTCCCAGGACCGGCTCAGCGCTGGAGACGGCGGTCCGCAAGGCTCGCCTGGGCATGAAGGCTGCCGGCCGAGAACTGGGTCTTGCCAACGAAGGCAGCATCGGCCCCGACCCCGCAATGCCCCTTCTGACCGTCGACCGCGAAATTGTCGTCCTCGTGGACGACAACGCAGGCATCGTGATCTGGGACGCCTATGCCACCTACGACATCGTGGCGGCTACCACCTCCGCCCGCCCTGGCGAAGATCTCAGGCAGTTCATCACCGACGCCGATTTTCCTGCGCATCTTCTCATAGTGCGACCAAACAGTGGGCCGGTCTATCCGATCCGCAAGGGTATCGATAGCCGCGCGTCGCTGAAATCGGCCATCGCCGAGGCGGCGGCCGTCGCAACCGACGGCCGCGCCCGCATAGAGACCGACCTTCGAGCTCACGCCTGTCCCTCTCGTCAACTGGTGATCGCCCGCGCCGCCGAACGGCTCGCGCAGCGTGCCGCCGCTCGCTGTCCAGGCTGCGCCGCGCCCGGCTGGGGGCCCGTCGATGTTCTCATGGGCGTCCCCTGCTCTTGGTGCGGCACCGATGTCGAGCAACCTCGAGCAGAGATCTACGGCTGCCCCGCCTGCGACCGGCAGGAGATCAGGCCCCTGGTACCTCCAGAGGCTACCGGCGACCCGGGTATCTGCCCTGCCTGCAACCCTTGAGGGGAGTCCCCGTATGCCGGGCCGAGTGGTCTGGGGCCGGCACCGGACCGGCAAGACAGCTCCCTTCAGCGGTGATCCGCCGCTGCGCGTCCGACTCGCCACGATGCTTACTTGGCCCGGGGCTCCGGAGATGGCTACTCACGCGAACTGCACGCGGCTCTGGTCAGTACCCGTACTCGACCAAGGCTCGGGCGGAGTGCAATCCTTGCGAGCTCCGCCACCCACGCCGGGAAGAGTGGCTGGAGAGACGTCGCGATCTGGTCGTGCGTCCAGTTTTGGTGGCCGCCACTGTCCAGTTCTCAATGGCCATTGACACGGACAGACGGGTGACCACTCTGACCAACGGTGGAGGTGTGGGGGGCTGCGCGTCGACGAGCTCTGCCGATCGGCGCCGGAGTGGGGCACGTGCGTGAACGCGCAGCGGCGGCCGAATGAGTCTGCCCGTCTGGCAGGCGGTGGTCTGCTCCGTGCTGGCGGCGATTGCCGCCAGCCGTCAATTCAAAGGTTGGATGTATCTCCTTCAACTCGACGAATACCTTCCCTCTCGACTCTGGCCGACTGCCCGTCGTCGTGTCGCGGGCCATTGGCCCTGGCAGCTGGGGCTGCTGACGGCCGGCCTAGCCCTTGCGGCAACAACCGCCGCCGTCGGGGAGCGCTGGCAACCTCTCCCTCTGGTGGCGGCTGGTCTTCTGCCGTTGGCGTTCTTCCGTCCCTTTGCGGCCCGCTCCCACCTGCAGTGGACCGTCCGGGCGCGTCGGCTGGCAGTGGTCTCAGGCCTGCTTTGCTTCGCCGCTATGCTGATGGCGTTCCGGAGTGGGCCACCCGGGGCTATGCTGATGGGTCTGGTCGACCTCATGATGGTGGGAACGCTGAGCCTAGCCATCTTGATCACCGGGCCGTATGAGAGGCTCCAGCGGCGGCGCTACATGAGCCGGGCCGGAGCCCGCCTAGCCGCTGCGGGGCCACTGGTGGTAGGAATCACCGGGAGCTACGGAAAGACCACCACCAAGGTGCTGCTGGCGCAGCTGCTTGACGAACCGGGCCAGCCCTGCTTCGCTACTCCCAAGAGTTACAACACCACACTGGGGGTTTGCCGGGCGATCAATGAGGGCCGCTTGCCGGAGCGGGGCGTGGCGATCGTGGAGATGGGGGCATACCGTCCGGGTGAGATAGCCGAGATCTGCTCGCTCTCCCGCCCCAGAGTGGGCATTGTCACCGCGGTGGGCCTGATGCATCTGGAGCGCTTCGGCACCCGTCAGCGGATCGCCCAGGCCAAGTCAGAGCTGCTAGCGGCCTTGCCAAGTGAGGGATTCGCAGTGGTTCCGTCCAACGTCGCCGAGCGAGACATCCTGCTCCGCAACCTGCGGGCGAGATTGGTGCTGGTCGGCGCCCCCGGCGACCGCTGGTGGGTGGACCAGGAGGAGCTCACCGCCGCCGGCACCACGTTCCACCTGCGCGGGAACTCAGGCGAGGATTTGAGGTTCCAGGTCGCACTCTACGGCCCCCACCTAGTGGCCGACTTGCTCTACGCCCTGGCAACGGCGGCCGAGCTGGGGCGTCCCCTGCAGGTGCTCGCAGAGCGCGCGAGCCGGCTTCAGGGAGCGCCCCACCGACTTCAGGTGTCCCAGCGGGGTGGCATTACGGTTATTGACGATGCGTACAACTCGAACCCGGTGGGGGCCGCTGCCGCCCTGAGGCTTCTGGCGGCCCTTCCCGGGGAGCGGCGGGTGCTGGTCACCCCCGGATTCATCGAGCTGGGCTCGGAGCAGCAGCACAGCATGCGCGAGCTGGGAAGGCGGGCGGCCGCGGTCTGCACCCACGTGATCCTGGTCGGTCCCAGGCACTCGGCCGCAGTCGCCCAGGGGCTGGCGGGAGCTGGATATCCGCCTGATCAGGTCAGCGTGGTGGCCGATCTGGCCGAGGCGCAGCTACTGCTGCCCAAGGTCGCGGGGAGGGGCAGTGTGGTCCTCTTCGAGAACGACCTGCCGGACTCATACCTGGAGCCGAAGTGAGTCTTGCGGACCCGCGGGTTGAGGGAGCGCCAGTGCAGGCAGCCGCGCCGTCGAGCTAGCTTCCCACCCGGTCCTCTCGGCCCTGGCCAGGTGGCGTGCGCCAGGCCTCCCCAAGGGGTCGGTTCCGGGCCAACGGCAAGGACTTCCCATCCTACCTCTGGGGCTGCCGCCCGTCCCTGAGCTGACTTGGGGCGAATTCAACCTGGGCCCTCCCGAAGGACCGCGCGGGTTGAGTCTGCATCTGTTGGGATCGTCGCGGGAGGCCGGTTCCGAGACGGGGCCAGGTGCCTCCCGGGCCCCCTGCCCAGTTTCCGGCACCAGACCCCAGGTGCAAAGCGAGTGGCGAAGCCGGGCCCGACTAGCTGTGAGTTCCACGAGGCGGGCCCGAACAGTGCTGCTGAGGGACCGTCCCAGGGATGGGATAATCTCGCGCCGGTGAAGCGCTCGCAGCGAACTCACGGATGGTGACGCCAGGGTTGTCCGCCTGGGAGATCCCGGAGCTGACCGGGCCGCATCTGAGGCTTCGGCACCTGGCGCCGGATGACGCAGCCGCCCTCCTGGATACGGTGGATGACGAGGTCTGGCGCTGGAAATTGGCCCCCAGGCCCCACAGCGTGGCGGAGATGCGCCAGGTGGTGGTCGACCACCTGATCGGAGACCCCCGGCGCCAGCGGGGATTCCTGGCGATTCGCCTCGAGGACGAATCGGTCCTGGGCAGCACCACCCTGTACGAGTACGAGCCGTACCACCAGCGGGTGGAGATGGGCTGGACCTGGTTGCGCCGCTCCGCCTGGGGCCAGGGGCTGAACGAGGAGATGAAGTACCTCCTCCTGGAGTACTGCTTCAATGAGCTGGGCCTGAAGCGGGTGGCCTGGAGGCTGGACAGCCTTAACCATCGTTCCCGCGGCGCCCTGGAGCGGATGGGCTTCCAGTACGAGGGAAAGCTGCGCAGCCATCAGCGGCGGCCGGACGGGAGCCGCCGCGATTCCCTGTACTACAGCCTTCTGCTGGCGGAGTGGCCCGAGTGCCGGGAACGGCTGCTGGCGCTGATCAGGCAACGCTCCCACCCAAGGCAGAACGGCTGAGCCGCCGAACCGCGCTCAGCCCCAGGTCACGCGCAGGGATTCGCGCAGCCAGGTGAGGGGTTCCGGGCTGCCTTCCAGGGCCACCGGGTCCAGCGGGAGCCGGTTCCAGAGCAGGAGGTAGAGCCGGGGGGCCGGAGCCCGCACCGTGGTGGGCGCCGAGAGCGACGACCCTGCCTCCACCTCCAGCCCATCTGGGGTGGCCGCGAAGCGCCACCGGTCACCGGTGTCATCCGCCTCCAGGACCGCCGCCAGTTCAGGATCCCGGCGCAGGCGCCGGCGGCCGCGGTGGGCAAAGCCGAGCAGGAGTTCGCTCACCCCGTCGGCGGCGAAGTCCGCGGGGAGCGGACTGGAAGGCCCCAAAGCCAGCTCGCCGTCCACCCGGTGGATGGCAGTCTCGTGAGCCTGGCGGCGGGCCCAGAAGACGAGGGGAGAGGGAGCCGGGAGGAAGGACCAGCAGTGAAGATCGGGCCGGGATTGGCGGAGTGCGGCTCCCAGCTCGGCGGCTCCGGCGCGCAGCCAGGTGGGCAGCTCCTCCCGGCGGGGCCCCGAGCCCAGCATCTGCTCCTCGGTTGGCTGGGGAAACATCTCCTCTAGACCCTGGGAGATGTAGGTGAGCGCCCAGCGGTGGACGGCCCCCAGATGACGGACCAGCTCCTCCATCCGCCAGCCGGGGCAGGTCGGCACAGCCAGGTCCCAGCCAGCCTCGTCGAGGAGTCCGGCCAGGAGAGCCGAGTCCTCCTCGATGCGCTCTGAGTAGCGCTCCAGGGGGAGGCATGCGGTGGCCACCCCGCCATGATCGTGGACACAGGCGGCAATGTCACGCCCTCGCTACCGTGCCATCACCGTCAATGGAGGTGGCGCGAGCTAGACTCCGCCCGCCTGTGAAGCAACACTCGCGCCGACACGCGCCCGGAGCGGGCTTGGATGACGCCGCCGGCACGCGTCTGGGCCCGCCCTCCCGCCACCTGTTCGACCAGTCCGCGAGGCCTATGGCGGTAATCTCCCAGGATCAGCTGGTGCTGGAGGCCAACCCCGCCTTCTGCCGACTTCTAGAACGTGGCGCCGGGGAGGTGGTGGGAGCGAGCCTTCTCCAGTTCACCCACCCTGAGGACCAGAGCGCCGGCGCGGCTGCCCTGCACCAGGCCCTCACCCAGCCGGGGTCAGCCGCCGTCACCGTTCGCCACCTCGTCCCCAGTGGTGAGGAGGTGTGGGCGCGCGTCCGGTTGACCGCCCTCCCAGCGGCCACAGGTGAGCCCGCAGCCGTGCTGGCCGAGGTGGAGGACATCCGGCAGGAGCTCCGGCTCCGTGAGCGGCTCAGGGAGATGGACCGGCTCCGAGCGGCGCTCGCGGCCAGTAATGAGGCCATGCTCCGGGCGACCACCGTGGATGAGCTGCTGCGCAGCGCCTGCCGCATCGCGGTGGAGCAGGGCGGCATGCACATGGCCTGGGTCGGCACCGAGGGGGAGGACGGGTGGATCACTCTGCGGACCTCCTTCGGGGGGGACCAGGGATATCTGGCAGGCCTCCGGGTGAGCTCGCGAGAGGCCACCCCGGAGGGCCATGGTCCCGTGGGCGTGGCGGCGCGCAGCCTCCGGCCCAGCGTGTGCCAGGACGTGAGCCTAGACCCCGACTTCCTCCCCTGGAGGGCACGGGCCCGGGACGCGGGCTTTCAGGCGGTAGGGGCGCTGCCGCTGGTCGAGGAAGGGCAACTCAGGGGACTCATGGCGG
Source organism: bacterium (assembly GCA_021827985.1). Classification (GTDB taxonomy): domain Bacteria; phylum Chloroflexota; class Dormibacteria; order Aeolococcales; family Bog-877; genus JAJYXT01. The sequence continues at coordinate 7,599 of JAKATL010000027.1, read as the reverse complement.
TGTACGCCCCCGAGACCGGCTTCTTCAGCTCCGACCGGGTGTCCCTCCTGCAGCGGCTGGCCGACAACGTCGCCTTCGCCTGGGGCGCCCTGGACCAGCGCCTGCTGGCGGCGCGGCGGGCGGAGGTCCTCCGGGACCGGCTTACGCGGCTGGATCACGTGATCCAGAACACCGGGGTCGCGACCTGCGTGCTCGATCCGGAACTGACCCTCCTGCAGGCCAATCCCGCCTTCTGCCAGCTCCTGGGCATGCGGGAGTCGAGCCTGCTCGGCCGCAGCCTGGCCGACTTCACGTATACCGAGGACCGGCCCCTGCTAGACCGGGCCCGACAGCGGCTGGCACGGTCGCCTGGCCGGGGCATCCGCCGGCTGGAGCACCGGCTCGTCAGCCGGACCGGCACGGTGATCCACCTCCTGGCCTCGGCCACGCCCATGCCGTCACGGGACGGCGGATCGCCCCAGGTGGCCTGGCAGGCGCAGAACATCACAGCCCAGCGCGATGGCGAGCGCGCCGCCACCCGCCGGTCGGCGCAACAGGCGGCGGTGGCGGAGCTGGGGCGTGAGGCGCTCAGCGGCCGCGACCTGGATCAACTCCTGCAGCGCAGTTGCGAACTGGTGGCGGAGCATCTGGCGGTGAGCCTGGTGTCGGTGATGCGCTGGCAGCCGGGCCGCGGCTGCTTCCGTCTGGTGGCCGGGTTGGGCTGGGCGCCGGACCGGATGGGGGTGGCCACGGTCCCGGCGGGCCCGCGGTCCCAGGCCGGGTATGCCTTCCGAAGTCCCGGGCCGGTGCTCTCCAGGGAGCTGGCTTTAGAGCGTCGCTTTCAGTCCGAGGTCCTGGTCTCCAGGTACCGGGTGCGTTCCACGGTGGCGGTGGCGGTCCCATCCGGGAGCGAGGAGGGGCCCTACGGAGTGCTGGCGGCACACTCCCAGGAGCTCAAGGAGTTCTCCCAGGACGACCTGAACTTCCTCCAGGGCGTGGCCCACCTTCTGGGCGCGGCGGTCCAGCGGCAGCACTCCGAGGACCAGCTGCAGCGGCTGGCCCTCCACGACTCCCTCACTGGCCTCCCCAACCGCGGGCTCCTGGTGGAGCGGGTCCGCATGAGCCTGGCCCGGCTGCGGCGGGACGGTGGCCGGACCGCGCTCCTCTTTCTCGACCTGGACCGCTTCAAGGTGATCAACGACAGCCTGGGGCACCGGGTGGGAGACGAGGTCCTGCGGCAGGTGGCCGCCCGCCTGAGCCGGCTGCTGCGCCCCAGTGACACAGTCGCCCGGCTCGGGGGAGACGAGTTCGTTGTGGTGGCGGAGGACGTAGAGTCTGAGGCGGTGGCGCTGGGGGTGGCACGCCGGATCCTCTCGGAGCTGGCGGTGCCGATGCGTGCCGGGCCAAGCGACCTGGTGGTCACCGCCAGCCTGGGCTTGACCACCACAGCGGACCCAGAAGCCCAGCCGGAGGAACTCCTCCAGGAGGCGGACATCGCCATGTACCAGGCCAAGGCCGAGGGCGGTGGGGCGGTGGTCGCGTTCATCCCCGAGATGGGGGCCAGCTTCGGTGACCGGGTGCAGGTGGAATCCGACCTGCGGCGCGCCCTCAGCCGGCGCGAGTTCGCCGTCCACTACCAGCCCATCTTCTGTCTCAAGTCCGGCCGAATCCGGGGCGCGGAGGCGCTGGTGCGCTGGCAGCACCCGGAGCGTGGCCCAGTCGCCCCGGGGGACTTCATCCCCCTGGCCGAGGAGACCGGAGCGATCGTGGAGATCGGAGAGTTCGTGCTCCGGGAGGCATGCCGGTCTGCCGCCGAGTGGGTCGGGCGCCGCCACGACGGCCCCGAGATCTCCGTCAACCTCTCACCCCGACAGCTGCTGGACCCCTCCGTCGTGGACCGGGTCCAGTCGGCCCTGGAGGACAGCGGGCTGGAGCCCACCCGCCTCACCCTGGAGATCACCGAGACAGCGGTGCTCGCGGACTCGGGGGCGGCCTCTTCGGCGCTTCGAGAACTGGCCCGGATGGGAGTCCATCTGGCCGTGGATGACTTCGGCACGGGCTACTCGTCGGTGTCGCACCTGCAGCGCTTCCACCTGCGCCAGCTCAAGATCGACAAGGGGTTCGTCGCCGGCCTGGAGGGGAGCTGGCGCGACCGGGCCCTCGTGGACGGGTTGGTGCAGCTGGCGCACGCCGTGCGCCTGGAGGCCGCCGCTGAAGGCGTGGAGACTCAGGCCCAGCTCGACCGTCTGCTCCAGATGGGGTGTGACGTGGCCCAGGGCTTCCTGCTGTCGCCGCCTGTCTCGGAAGCCGAGTTCAGGCAGCTCTGGCGGCAGGAGTCCTCGGCAGGCGTCCACTGGCCGGCAGGTGGCGGCGGCGGCACCGTCATCGAGGGTGCCGCCCGCTGAGAGGCGCCCCCTACATCAGCCCCAGATCGTCCAGGCTGCGAAGCAGGTTGCTTACGACTCTGCCGTCCGCGCGGGCGTCCACCACGCAGGGAATCCCGTCGCGGGCCATCTCCAAGGCCTGGGGGAGGACTCTGAGGAACGTCTCCTGGTCCTCGGCGCGCGCCCCCCAGCCCCCCAGCGCGCGGGCCAGAGCCGCATGGTCCACCTCTCGGCCAACCTGGGACGGGGCCGTGCCCGGGCCGCGCCAGACACCGTTATTGACCACCACCACGACCAGCCCCACTCCGTGATTGACCGCGGTCTGCAGCTCCATGGCCGAGAAGCCGAACGCCCCATCCCCGCTGAAGAGGAGCAAAGGCCGCCGGGGCCGGGCCAGGCCCGCGCCGATGGCGAACGGCAGTCCTACCCCCAGGGTGCCCAGGGCGGATCCGATCAGCATGTTGGAGCCAGGGAAGTGGGCGCGCGAGAAGGCGATGCCCCAGGGGACGCTGTCACCCCCATCGGAGATCCAGGTGCCAGGCTCGGGGAGTTGGTCGAAGATCCTGGCGGCCTCCCTTGCCAACCAGCCCGGATGAAGGGGCTGGGCCGGTGCGGAAGCCTCCTCGGACCACATCTCCCAGCTCGCCTCGGCCGCGGAACGGGCCTGCGTCACCCACTCGGACCACCGTTCGGGGCTCCCATCCCACCTCTCGCTGAGCAGGTCCAGGGTGGCGGCCACGTCCCCGCTCAGCCCCAGCTGGGGGGACCGGGACCCCCCGAGGTGCTCGGGACGCAGGTCCAGCTGGACCACTGACTGCTCCTCGCCGAAGAGCGGGACCCTCCCGTACATCAGGTTGGCGTTGAAGCGCGACCCCAGAATCAGGGCCAGGGAGGCACCGACCAGCGCCGCCCCGCCGTGCACCAGCGTGCCCAGGCAGAGCGGGTGGCTGTCGTCCACCAGCCCGCGCGCACCTGAGGTGGTGGTGAGCGGGATGCCGGTCCTCTCCATGAAGCGCCGCAGGGCCTCCCCCGCCCCGGAGAAGAACGCTCCGGAGCCGGCGAGGATCAGGGGCCGCTCGGCCCCCTTGAGCAACTGCAGGGCGCGCTCCAGATCGGCGGGTGAGGGGACCGACCGGGGCGCCTCGGGCACCCACACCGCTGATCCCTCGCCCAGCTGGTGCAGGACGTCCTCGGGGATCTCCAGATAGGCGACCCCGGGGTCGCCCCAGGAGGAGCGGCGCACCGCCTCCGCGAGGTATTCCGGTATCCGCCCCGGCTCCAGGCACTCGGCGGCCCACTTGGTCACCGGCCGGACCATGGCCAGCTGGTCGAGGTCCTGGACCGCTCCGATGCCCCGCCGGGCGACGGCCGTGCGGCCGGCCAGAACCACCACCGGGGCACCGGCGAGGTTTGCCTCGGCGATCCCGGCCATGGCGTTGGCCAGCCCGGGGCCAGCGGTCACGGCCGCGAACCCCGGGCGTCCCGTGGCCAGTGCCATCCCCTCGGCCATCATCACCGCGTTCTCCTCATGGCGCACGTTGACCACCCGGATCCCGAGGCCACGGGCGTGGTCCAGGATCTTGGCGATGTGGCTGCCGGGAAGGGTGAAGAGGGTGTCTCCCCCGCACTTGGCGATGGCCTCCGCCGCCAGCTCCGCTCCGGTGCGCCTTGAGTCGTCCACAAGCTGTCCTCCGTGGCACGGATCTGCCCTGTCCAGGATGCCTTATCGCCGCCCTCGCGCGGACCCGAAAAAACCCTCGACCGAGGGCGGCCAACCCGGGGCGGCCCGGCTCCCCCAAGATGTTGCCATGGGCGAGCTCTTCCCCGACGAGGCACCGGACGAGGCGGCCGCACCGGAGACCGCGGGCGACGAGGCGCCCCTGGCCTTCCGGATGCGTCCCAGGACCTTCCAGGAGGTGCTGGGGCAGGAGGCTCTCCTCGGAGAGGAGGGACCGGTCGCGAAGGCGGCACGGCTCGGCCGGCTCCCGTCGGTCATCCTGGTGGGGCCGCCCGGCTCCGGCAAGACGACGCTCGCCAGCCTTCTTGCCGCCAGCCTCGACTGCCGGCTGGTGAGGATGTCGGCGGTGAGCGCCGGCGTCGCGGATGTCCGCCGGGTGGTGGAGGAAGCCCGGCGGCTCAGGGGGCGGGGCGGAGGCACCGTTCTGTTCCTGGACGAGATCCATCACTTCAGCCGGACCCAGCAGGACGCCCTGCTCCCCCACGTGGAGAGTGGGCTCATCACCCTGATCGGCGCCACCACCGAGAATCCCAGTTTCCAGCTGACGTCGGCGCTCCTGTCCAGGGTGCTGATCTGGGAGCTGGCCCCGCTGGGCGAGGCGGAGCTGCTGGAGCTGGTGCGCCGGGCGATGTCTGACCCCCGGGGGCTGGGGGACCGCAGGCTCACTGTGGCCCCCGAGGCAGCCCAGGCGCTAGCCCTCGGCTGCGGCGGGGACGCACGCACGCTGCTCAACTGCCTGGAACAGGCGGCGGCCGGGCTCCCCCCTGAGGCGGAGATCGATAGGGTGCGCGCCGAACGGGCGCTGGCCCACCCCCACCTGGTCCACGATCGCGCCGGAGACCTCCACTTCCAGATCCTCTCAGCTCTGATCAAGTCGGTTCGCGGCAGCGACCCCGACGCCGGGCTCTACTGGCTGGCCCGGCTCCTGGAGGGTGGCGAGGACCCCCGGGTGCCGGCCCGGAGGCTGGTCATTCTGGCCGCCGAGGACATCGGGCTGGCCGATCCCTCCGCCCTCTCCATCGCGGTCGCTGCCTACCAGGCGGCGCAGGTGGTGGGCATGCCCGAGTGCCGGCTGCCGCTGGCCGAGGCCACCCTCTACCTGTCCCTGGCCCCCAAGAGCAACTCGGTGTACTGCGGGTACTCGGAGGCCGCGGCCGACGTGGCGGACAGCCTCGGCCTGCCGGTGCCGATCCACCTTCGCAATGCCGTGACGCGCAGAGATCGGGAGCTGGGGTTCGGCCGGGGTTACGAGTACGCCCACGATGACCCGGAGGGGCTGGTGAGCCACCAGCACCTGCCAGAGGGTATGGAGGGCCGCACCTACTACCGCCCCTCCCCGCACGGGACAGAGTCCTCCCTGGGAGAGCGGCTGGCCAGGATCCGGGAGCGGAGACGACCTGCTCCTACTCCTCCGTCGGCGCCGTCTCCTCCGCGGCCGCCGCAGCCTCCGCGCCGGCCGGAGCCTCCTCCGGCTCCTCCGCAGCCACCCGCGGCTGCTGGATCTTGACCAGGATCTCCTCGGGGTCCACCCCGGCGGCGAGCTCGACGCCCTCGGGGAGGCGGATGTCCGAGATCCTGACCGCGTCATCGATCTCCGCCAAGCCAGAGACGTCCACCGTGATCTCGCCGGGGATCGAGTCGGGCAGGCAGTTCACCGCCAGTTGGTGCAGCACCTGCAGGACCTCACCGCCCACCTGCTTCACCGCCGGCGCCTCCCCGCTCACCACCACCGGCACCGTCACGTCCAGCTTCTCCTTGAGGTTCACCTGAAAGAAGTCGACGTGCACGGTGCGCCCGCTGCGCGGCTCACGCTGCACCTCGCGGATCAGCACCGGACGCTGGCGCCGCTCACCCTTGACCTTCAGCTGGATCAGGTGGCTCGCCCCGGCGGCGTGGGTGACCCGACCCAGCTCCCGCTCACCGACCTCCACCGCCAGCGCCTCGACCTGGTGGCCGTAGACGACTCCCGGGACCAGCCCCTGCTGCCGCAGCCGGTGCGCGCCACGCCCCACGACGGTGCGCTGGGCGACGTCAATTGTGAGCGGCATCAAGAAGCTCCCAGGGGCCATTGAGGCGGGCCAGGCGCCGCCGGGACTGACCCGGCACGAAAATCGATCTTAGCAACTCCGGCTCAGCCGGCCTCGACGCCCACCTTGCCGAAGCGGCGCTGAACGTACTCCACGATGGACTGGATGCTGGTGCCGGGGGTGAACACCTCGTCGACCCCGAGCTCTCGTAGGGCGGCCACATCCCCGGGCGGCACGATCCCCCCGCCAAAGACCACGATGTCCTCGGCGTCACGCTCCCGGAGGAGGCGCAGCACCTCGGGGAAGAGCGTCATATGCGCCCCGGACAGAAGCGAGATCCCGATCCCGTCGACGTCCTCCTGGATCGCCGCCTCGACCACCTGTGCCGGAGTCTGGTGCAGGCCCGTGTAGATCACCTCCACCCCGGCGTCACGAAGGGCGCGAGAGATCACCTTGACCCCACGGTCATGACCATCCAGCCCCACCTTGGCGGTGAGGATGCGCACAGGTCTGGTCCCCACGCTGGCAGTGTAAGCCCGAACGTCAGCCCTGGGACCGGACGGAGGACGCCGGAGCCGGTGGGTGGCTCATGGGCAAGTAGGCGACCCCCACCGCGGCACCCACCGCCAGGGCGGCCGGTCCCAGGACCGCTAGCCGGCGCACCGATGCGGGCACGGGCCGAGGATGGGCCCGGTTGCCGGACCGGTTCAGGCGTGCGGCGAGCAGGAGCACCGCCAGTAGCGGTGCCAGATTGGGCTCGGTGGCGATCCCGGTACCGAGGGTACATGAGCAGTTCACGGCGAGGTTGACATAGCCGTACAAATAGGCGTAAGCAGGCGTATGGTGAAGGGGTGAAGATCAGTGAGTGGGCGCGCCAGCAGCACATTCACCCCCGCACCGCCCAGAGGTGGTTCGAGGCCGGCAACCTGCCGGTCCCAGCCCGCCGCCTTCCGTCCGGCACCATCCTGGTCGAGGAGCCCACCCCTCAGGCCGGCCAGGTGGCGCTGTACGCGAGGGTCTCGTCGCATGACCAGCGCCAGGAGCTGGAGCGGCAGTTGGGTCGGCTGGTGGAGTGGGCGGTCAACCACGACCTCGCCGTGGACCTGACGGTTGCTGAGGTTGGCTCGGGTATGAATGGCGCCCGGCCCAAGCTGCGCCGGCTGCTGGCGGACGGCCGGGTGGGCACCATCGTGGTCGAGCATCGGGACCGGTTGGCTCGGCTGGGCTCAGAGTACATAGAGGCAGCTCTGCTGGGAGCCGGCAGGCGGCTCCTGGTGGTGGACCCCACCGAGGTTGAGGACGACCTGGTCCGGGACATGACCTATGTGCTCACCAGCCTCTGCGCCCGGCTGTACGGGCGGCGTTCCGCCCGCACCAGAGCGCAGCGGGCGCTGCGCTGCGCGGAGCGGCCGGTGGAGGCTTCCTGATGGCCATGGTCCGCCAGGCGTTGCGCTTTGCCCTCCAGCCCAAC
>JAKATL010000002.1 GCA_021827985.1 bacterium | reverse complement strand
CGCCTGCGCCAAGAAAGCGGTCGCTGAACTCACCCGCGACTAACCCCCGCACCCCCGCCAGACTCCACTACGGCCGCATCACCACACACTTCCGCCGCTACAGCTCCATTTAGCGCCGCCGCTAACACCTTCTGGCGGCCCGCCAGGTTGTCGATTCCCTCGGCCCGGGTGCGGACCGAGCGGTAGAAGTCGGACAGTTCGGCTCTTTCGCTCTCAATGGCCTCTTCCTCGTGCAAGGCACGCAGCACCTCGGCCATCGCCTCGGAGACCGGGTTCCGCTTGGTGAACTCAGAGTCCCCGAACAGCGCGTCAAAAACGGGCATGGTGATGAGGTGCTGGGCCAGCATCTCAACCGCTTCCTCCCGCCGGACCTCAGGGTTGATGGTGCGGTGGAGGCCCTCTAGATAGCGGTCGAAGGCGCTCGCTACGCCCCCTCCGCCCTTGAGAGCCATTTCAATGCGCGTGATGTGGGCTTGGGCTATCCTCGCTACATCGTCGGCCCACTGCTCCCAGTAGACCCGGGTCCCGCAGCGCCTAACCACCCGGGCGTAGACCTTCTCTTCGAGCCCTTGCCACGACAGCTCAAGCTGCCTCGACCCCAGTTGATCGGCCAGCCGCTCCGTGTCGCCGCCGACGCCCACCACCTGAATTCGACTGGACCGGTTCCGCTGCAGGTCAAGCTTGTTGATCTCTGCGTCGAACCGGTCGTCGTGGGCCCGGAGCGCCTGTAGGACCTGCCAGACGACCCGATAGCGCTCGTTGTCGTCGAGCACCCTTTCGGGGTCTTCACCCGCCGGGACGGCCACGGGAATGATCACGTAGCCATAAGCCTTGCCCTCTGCCCGGCGCATGACCCGCCCCACTGCCTGCACCACATCGATCTGGGACTTCCGCGGGCTGATGAAGATCACGGCGTCGAGCGCGGGCACGTCAACGCCCTCGGAAAGGCAGCGGGCGTTGCTGAGCACGCGGCAGGTGCCGTCTGGTGGATCCTCCCGGAGCCAGGCCAGCGCTTGATCTCGAACTAGCGACCCCATGCCCCCGTCAACATGGCGGACCTGGCATGTCACGCCGTGGGCACCCCAATCACGGGCCGCCTCGACCACCTCGGGGAGAGCGGCGCGGACGCGCTTAGAGGCTGCGATGGTGGTGGCGAAGGCCACCGCACGGCGCATCGGGAGCGGATCGTAGGAGAACTCGCCCGCCTCCGCGCTGTATTTCGACAGCCCTCGCCAGCAGCCGACCAGGCGGGCGGCATCCTGAAGGGCTAGATCGAGGCCGGAATCAGCAAGCGGGCCGTGGGCTGCCTCGTTGGCGTAGGCCTCGTCAACCATCAGCACCACGACCCGATAGTCGCTGAGGAGCCCCGCCTCGACAGACGTGCCGAAGCCGAGGTGGTGGAACTCCGGTCCGTAGAGGGCTGGGTCGTCCATGGAGCACAGCAGCACGTCTGACTCTCGGGCCTTGGCCTTTGCCCGGTCGGTGTAGAGCCTTGGGGTGGCGGTCATGTACAGACGGCGGTGCGCGCTCAGTCGCTCCGCGTCGTGGACCAGGGTGAAGCCGCCGTAGCCCTCCTCTGCAGCCAGCGCCCCGGTGGTCCGGTGGGCCTCGTCGGCGATCACGAGATCGAAGGCGGGGGCGCCATGCATCTGCTGCGCCTCCACCACCCGATCCAACGACTGGTAGGTGGAGAAGACTACCCGCAGCGGGCGGGCTTCCCCCTCCCCCTCGTGGAGAGCCAGCTCGAGATGGGAGGCAATGGTCATCGGGTCGGTCGTGGCGGGCAGGGCCAGGTCGTAGACGTGGATGTCCTCTTCGTCCCTGGTCACTTGGGCATCAGAGCAAACCGCCAGGCAGTGCAGTGGGCGGCAGGCGTCTGCAGACCAAGCTCGGAGGCTCTGCGACAGGAGCGAGATCGACGGCACGCAGAAGAGCACGACCCCTCCAGGGAGCACCAGTTCCTCTGCAATGCGGAGGGCGGTGAATGTCTTCCCGGTGCCGCAGGCCATGATCAGCTTGCCCCGGTCCCCTGCCTGGAAGCCCCGGACAACATCCGCAATCGCGGCTGCCTGATGAGGCATGACCCGCTTGGCCTCGTGGCGGGGCAGCTGATCTGGGTGGTCGGGGTCGAAGCGGGACCAGTCGAAGGGACTGGCGGCAAGCTCTGCGACCCCAATCCGCTGCACCGGTACGGCCTGATTGGCGAGGACTCGCTCCGCGTTGCTACTCCAGCGCTCCGTGGTAGAGACGAACAGGCGCGCTGTGAAGGGCCGCCGCCCGGAGGCGGCAAGGAACGGGTCGATGTCCTCCCGGCGGATGTACTGCGACCCAGCGTAGAACTTGCACTGGACCGCGCAGAGCCCCCCGCCCCGTTCCTCAGCCACCAGATCGATGCCTGTATCATGCTCGGCACCCCGGCCCGGCCACTCGTGCCAGAGCCGGACAGCCTTGAACCGGCCCTTGAAGAGCGGATCTTCGGTCAAGAACGCCTTAATGAGCCGTTCGAACACCTGCCCCTGGCCCTGGACCGTGTGGACGCGGTCCCGGATGGCCCTGAACAGCCCACTCGGGCCTGCTACGAGTTCCGTTTCCTCAAACTTCTCATCGGCACCGGGAGGAGGTGAAGCCCCTGTCACGGGCCAACGGACCTCCCACGGCCAGTGGGCACTCGGAGGATCTCAGCCGCCACGACACGCATCGAGCGACAGGCTGCGTGCCTTCCAACTGCACAAACTTCCCGGGATGTGTGGATCACTGCCCGCGATAGACATAGCCACCGGCGCCAGCCACCTTGTCGGCAGGCCGGAGCTGTCCCTTGTCGTCCACCAAGCCGACCACCCGCCCAAGGTCCCCTGGACGCTGGTCAGATACGACGAAGGCCCAAAGGACTACGGGCAACTGCTCCTCGTCCACCTGGAGAAACCACCCGCTCGCGGAAGCGATGCTACCAATGCGCTCGCCGGAGTAGAAGTCATTCATTCCGAGTTGCCAGTCACCAGGAGTCATTTTCCCCTCCATGTCCTGAGCCTCTGGCAGGGAGGCATCCAAGTCAAAGGCCAAAAGGTCGGTAGCGGCGTCGCCGGTCCTCGTCGCTCACGTCAGAAATAACTCGCCCCGCCTCCGCTGCCTTCGCAGCTACAGCTGCGTCTGGATCCCGAATTAGGCGCTGCACTAGGTCCGCAGGCACCGCTGTGCCTGACACCGTGGCAAGGTCGAGCAGGTCTGCTGCGACCGCGTAGCGCTCGTCCCGATCGCCCTCGGTAGCCAGATCATCGAGGATCTGCCTCGCGTCGGCGCGGGTGAGCATCAGTTGCTTAACTGCTGCCATGGCGGGTGCCTGTACGTACCAATCCTCTGACGCGGGGCGCGCCAAGCGCCCTAGGATAGAAATCGGTACTTGGTATGGGGCGTTTTGGGCCTTCTGCCAAAGCAGAACTGCGGCGCAACTGCGGAGGGAGAAGTCGCGGGAGGATGCAAGAGTCTCGATCATCGCCGTTCCGACCAGCGCCGGATCGAGGCGGTCAGCAGCCTCCACCAGTGAGCACGCGACTAGCTCGTCTCCGTGGTCGCTGGTCTCCGTGGCGAACTTGACCAGTTCGCTGACCACCCTCGGGTGCTCAGCGGCGGGCAGTCCGCGAAGCAGACGATAAACCCGGCGCCCTGCCTCTTCGTGGTCCCCGAGATCGAGTCCGAGCAGCAGGTCCGCGATGGAGCCCAGTGCGGACCGCGGGTCCAACCTAGGTTCAGCTACCGTCGGAGGCAGGGTTTGCTGGGAAGGTACCAGGTCCCACGCTCTCAGCTGGCCAACAATTGCTTGGATCGCAGGTCGAACGTCCTGAACATCCAGCATGTCGTAAGTCGGATTGATGTTGGACCACAGTGACACATTGCGAGCCTTGACAATGATCATGTGCTCCGCTAGCCGCGGATCCTGGCGAGCACGTCCCACCTCGTCGGGGATGTTCGATCGGCATCGGTAGCCCCCGTTCGCAAGCTTCTCGTCGGGCGTGACCAGCGCGACAAATGCGTCACAGGACCTCAGGTACGACTCCACCTTTGCCTCAGGGTCCCATGCCCTCTGTGGGAGTCTGGCTTCGTCGCTAACGATGACACCGCAAATGCCAAGCGCCTTCAATGCCTCACGAACCGGGAGGGCCACGTCCTCCCGATATCGTTCCGAGCATGAGATAAAGACGGCGGGCCGCCCACTGATCATCGGAAAGGCGCCTCTTCAGGTAGACTCAGCATACCGTACCCTAGGCTAGTCCACGAAGAGGGCGCAGAACTTGGGACCCCTTGTTTACCACTTCGTCACCGGCTCCCGCTGAACTTGGCCGGGGGGCCGATCTGGGGGGACGGTTTTTTACCGGGCCCCAGGCGCCGGCCGAACTCACCGGCGGTCGGCGCGCCCCCGCCGGGTGCGCTCTGGAGCCGGGGCCGAAGGATTTCCGGCTCTGTGCGGGCCGCAGAGGCCGGGCAAGGTGGAGCCACGGCCTTCAGGGACCCCGACCCCCGGAGATCATCGGCCGCGCTGGCCTTGCTACGCGCCATGGGCGGCGGCCATCGGGCGCCAAGCGGGCTGCCCGGACGGCTTGGTCGCAGCCGCGTCACCCGGGCTCGGTCGGGTAAACCTCGTGGTCTGGGTCCCACCACAGGGCGTGGAAGATGCCGTCACCCAGCTCGAATCCCCAGAGGCGGCCAGTGCCGTCGAGGCGGAAGCGAAACATCTGGTCGCCCAAGTCATCGAGGTGAAGTTCGGTGAGTCGATACTGAGCCTCGCGGCAAATGGTCTGAACGGATTGATGGTGGTGGCGCCGATGCCCGCCTGCTACCTGGTCCCGGATCTCCCTCCAGGTGAGCCTGGCCATCTCGCACATGAGGTTGAGCAACCGCAGGGCGTCCGCCTGGGTCAGGAGGTGCCAACCCCAGTTGCCGCTGTAAGCCCTGTCCATGAGCACGAAGGAGAACAGGGGTAGATTGTGCCGCCCATCGTCGGCGAGGAGACCGGCCAAAGCCTTCGGCTGTTGAAGGCCAAGCGGCTCGTTGAACCTCTTATCGGTCTTGGGACGGCGATCCCTTTGGGGCACGCCTCTGCTTACTCGCCGCCGACCGCCGTCAGCTCTTCAACTGGCGTCGCGTCTTGGCTCTGGTCCAACCCTGAGTAGTAGTCCTGCATATCCTCCAGGTCGATAGCCCGCGATCCCCGCTCGCCCGGGCCGAGGTCGCCGCGCGCCTTGAGCCACGGCGCCTCGCCGTGGGTGAGGTGACTGAGTTGACGACCTGACAGCTTCCCGTAGGCGGCCACGACGATGGCGACAGTCTCCCGCTGCGACTCGCTGAGCTTGGACGAGTCCCCCTGAGGCCACCCGTCAACTGAGTACTGGCCCCGGTGGGTGGCGTAAAGCTCTGGAACCACTGGCCCACCGGCCCACGCCTGAATTGCCTCTGGGAATAGCAGCTGGGCCTCCCACACCAGGTGCCACGCTTGGCAGTAGTAGACGAGCTTCTGGAGCTTGAATGTGTCGAGCGGGTGTTCGCGCTCAAGTATGGCAGCGGCAACGTCATGAACTGACACAGCCATAGCTGGCCCTCCTAACGCGAGATCGTCACGGCTACCTTGAACCAGGAGCAGATGCCCCTTCCGTCCGCTCGGCCATCCTCCGGGTGCCGGGGCACGCTAGCTGTCATTGTGACATGCCCACTAGTGCGCCAGGTTACGCGGCAGTAACACAAGTGGCCCGGTGTCCCGCCCGCTTGAGGCGCACTCGAGGGATACCTGAGGCGCCAGCATCACCACCCGGGCGGCCGGGCTCCAGAGGGTGGGGGGCAATCGACCATCCACCCTGGAGGACCGCCACGTCCGACCTCTTGAACCGCATCGCCGCCGGACCTGGCGGCGACGACCCTCTGATCCGGCTCGCGGTCGAGCTCGCCGACCATGTGGCCACCTGCCTGGTCTGCCGCCCGGGCAACATGTACGCCTGCCCGGCTGGCATGGCCCTGAACCACGCCTTCGCGGCCAAGCGCGATGAGGTCCTGGCCGACGAAGACCGCGAGGACGCGGAGCCCCAGGGGTGAGCACCTGGGGCTGAGAGCGGCTACGGGGCTGGGGCAGCCTCCGGGGCAGGCTCCCCGGCCCCGGCCGCCGTGCTGGCCTCGCTCGCTGCCGGAGCCGCAGCCTCGCCAGCCTCGGCCTCGACCCGGTATCCGCGAGCCTCGAGCTCGCGCGTGATGCACGCGCTCCAGCCCTCGGGCTGAGTGGCCTCGCAGGCGCTCAGGGCGCCGCCCAGGTCGCTGAGCCGGATCGGCCGCACCGCAGGCTCGGCTTGGGGCGCGGCCACCGCAGCCGGGGGCTCGCCAGCGCCGGCCGGCTCGGTCCCTACGTCAGTCGCCATGCTGTCACCTCCGGTGATCGCTCGGGGAGCCAGCCGGCTCCGTTGGGGCCTGATGGTAACCCCGGTCCGATGCTGTGGGCGGCCAGAGGGCGCGCAGCGGCTCCAGGGCCAGATCCAGGCAGCGGTCGGTGGCCGCCCGACTCTGGCGCACCGCTTCCACGTACTGCCGGTGCGCGTGGCCCGCCCATGGCTCCGTCTCCCGCTCAGCCAGGTAGTCGAGCACCCGGTCGGCGAGCTCGTCGATCTGGGCACGCCACCGGAAGAGGGCCGGCGCCGCCTCCCGCCAGTAGGCGAGCTCCTGAGCCGCAGCCGGGTCCGCCTCCGCTCGGCCCCGCCGATAGGCGGCAGCCAGCGCCGCTCGGCCCTGCTCGTAGACGGAGGCCACTGCCGCCTGGGCCTGCTGCTGCGCCCGCTGACCGGCCGCTGCCAGCTCCCGCCGCAGCTCGGCGATCTCGGCCTGCCGGGCGGACTCGACCTCACCCAGCCGGTCCTCGGCGGCCCGGGCGCGCTCGCGCACCTCGGCGATGGCCGCATCATGGTCGGCAAGAGCCCCGAGGAGGAGCTGGCTGAAGGTCTTGCCCTCGGCGGCCCGGCGGGCGTCGAGCGCCTCCCACGCAGCCAGCGGAACGTCAAGCCCGAGAGTACGGTGCCCCGCGCGGTATCGGGCTCGGGATGGTCGCGGCTCACGGTGACGCGGTGGGTCTCCTTCGACCACGTGGAGTAGCTTCGTCATGGTGCTCACGCTACCCCACGGGCGGGCTTCGGGCAGGCTTCGGGTACCCCCACGGGCTGCCCGTCGGGGGCGACATCGGGGCGACAGTCGGAGGCGACATGGGATGACTGTTGGGGGCGACATGGGGCGACAGTTGCCCCTCGCCCGCGCGGTACCCGGGGATCGGCCCAGGCCGGACCGGTCCCGTCCCTACCCCCTCCCCTCCTTGGCCCACCTGCGGAGGTACCCCGACCGTCGGCGCCTGTGCCGGTCCTTGGAGCCTGGCGGCCTGCCTATCCGCTTGCCCTCGGCCCTGGCCCGCTCCAGCCCCGCCTTGGTCCGCTCGGAGCGCCGCTGCGACTCCATCCGGGCCACCCAGGCGGTGATCGCCAGCAGCAGCTCGCGCAGCTCCCCGCCTGCCTCGGTCCAGGGCTCGTGCAGGCTGACCACCGTGACCCCCGCCCTCCCCAGCTTGTCCACCAGCTGGAGGGTGGCAAGCGCACCCTCCCGGCTGAGCCGGTCGAGCGCCCACACCAGCAGGACCTCGAACCGGCCTCGCCGGGCGTCCCCGAGCATGGCGTCGAGCGCCTGCCGGTAGCCGCCCGACCCCGACCAGGCCGACTCCCCCTGCAAGCGGTAGACCTCGGCCACCTCCAGGCCCCGGCTGGCGGCCAGGGCGAGGAGCTCCGGCTCCTGGTTGGTGGCCGACTGGTCCGATGTGCTGACCCGGAGCCACAGGGCGGCCCGCCCCGGCGCGCCTGTCACGCGCTGACCTGCACCTGCCCGTCCCGCTCCGCCACCGCCGCGGCGATCCTGGCCCGGGCGCTGGCGGCGTGCTCGGGGTCGAGCTCCATGGCCAGGGCGCGGCGCCCCTCGAGGATGGCCGCCACCGGGAAGGTCCCCGCCCCGGTGAATGGGTCCAGCACCAAGGCCCCGGGCAGGCTGAAGCGCCGGACCAGGGCGCGGGCCGGACCCAGGCTCTGCTGCCACGGATGGAGCCCCTTCTGGGGCAGCGGGTCGGTCGAGAAGAGGTCGGAGAACCACGGGGCCTCCGTTCCTCCTGGCTGGCGCAGGATGGCCACTGGGCGCCAGCGGGTGCGGACCCGCCGGGCTCTGATCTCAGGGTGGTGGCCGTGGAAGGTGATGGCCACCGCCCACCACCAGTCCAGACCCCCCGCCATCAGACCCTCCAGCGCGGCGGGCAGGAACATGTGCCCGCTGTATGCCATCAGGAAGCCACCCGGGCGCAGGACCCGGGCCGCCAGCTCCCCCAGCCGCGGCCAGAACTGGACCCACTGCCCACCCCAGGGCGGGTCGGTCATGACCAGATCGACCGAGCCGTCGGGTACGCGGGCCGCCAGCTGGAAGGCGTCGCCTTCCCAGAGGTCGGCCGCGCGCATCGGGAGCACCGCAGCCGGGGCTGCGGCCAGCTCCGCCATCGCCGCACGGCGTTCCACCCAGCCCCTGGCCGCCGGTAGCGCGAGGCCACCGGCCTCCACCCGGGCCGCGAGGTCAGGCGCGGCCCGGGCCAGCTCTCGCGCCAGCCTGAGCCTGCGCTCGCTGACCCCTAGACTCCTGGCCGCTATGGTCCGGCTCGGGTCTGGCAGCGATGCGTCAGGGACCACGCCGATCCCCGACGCATCCCCCCACCGGGCCTTGGCCGCAGCCCGGGCGCTCTCTCGCCGCCGCTCAGCACCCATGGCCTCAGCCAGCCGAGCGGCCAGCATCGCCCGCTGATCGTCGGAGAGGTGCCGGCGGTGAAGGGCAGCACGAAGCATGTACCCGGCCTCGTCCCCGGGCTCGCACAGAGCTGGCGCCGTGGGGACCGCTTCTAGCCCCAGCTCCCTTGCGGCCCGCAGCCGGTGGCGGCCGTCGAGCACGGTGGTGCCGTCGGAGCCCAGCCTCAACGGGTCCAGAATGCCCCGCTGGCGCACGTCCTCCAGGAAGGCGCACCATTCTGCCGGGCGCATCTCCGGGATCGCCACGGCCAGCGGGTGCTCCCGGAGCTCCTGGACTGGGACGCGGGGTACGCCGTCGGTCTCCACAGTCACCGGGGCCACAGATGCACCACGGCGTCGGCCAGCACAACTGCCTCACCTGCGACTGCGGCCAGGGCCGCCAGCCGCCAGCGCCAGCTTCGGCCCACCCGGGCCATGACCTCGCTGGTTATCTGTGCCGCAAGAGGCTCCAGGTCCACCCCTTTGGCCTCTTGGCCACCTGTCATCACCCGGCCCCACCAGGTCTGGCCGGAGCGCCCCACTCGCGCGACAACTCTCCTGCGCTGATCGCCACCCGCCGGAGGGCCGCGGCAACCGGGCAGCCTGGGGCGCAGCTGTCCCTCCCGCACTGGGCTTCGACTTCGACCAATAGCCGGGCGCAGCCGTCGGCGAGGCGGCGGGCGGCTGCCGGCGCCCGGAGCTGGAGGGTGGACATCACAGCCGCGGCGCTCCCAGCCGCCGGCGCCCGCTGGAAGGCTGCTTGGGAAGGTCCACCGGCAGTCCCCGGCCCTGGCGGAGGTGGGCCCGAGACCGGCAGCTCCGGCTGCAATAGACGCGGGGGCGGCCTCCGGGGCCGGGGATGCGCGGCGGCAACGGCTCCCCGCAGGCCGGGCAGCAGCCCTCAGCCCCTGCGGGCGCATTTCGTTCGCCAGTACGATGGCCGCTGCCGGAGCCGGGGTCCTGAAGCACCAGCCCATGGCCGGGGGACGGCTGGCCCTGGCCCACACCGGCTGGCGATGCCGTGAGCCGGGTGACGTGGTACTCCACCCTCTGGCCCCGCCGCGGGGCCGAGACCTGCTCGACCTCGAGGCGGCACCAGGTGGGGCTGTCGTCTACCAAGAGGCCAGCCGCCACCAGGCCGTCGATGTCGGCCTTCAAGCTGGCCCAGAGGTTGTCCGGGTCAAACTGCCGCCCCGCGATGAAGACGGTGGCCTCCACCCGGCAGGCGGTGGCCGCTGGCGCCAAGCGAGCCCGTGAGAGGGCCGCGCGGGCCGAAATCCGCACCAGCGCCTTGCGATTTGCCACCAGCCGGTGGCGATCGGCCCACCCCAGCCGGAGGTTGCCCCAATTCGGCGGGCGGCCCGGGACCACGATCGCCAGGGCCCCGGCCACCACCGGTGACGGTTGACGGTCAGCCACCGGCCACCTCATCCGGTGGCGGGAGCTGGCCCAACAGGGCCGCGATCTCTTGGGCGCGGGGCCGCAGCCACTTCTCCGCGTCAGCTTGCCAGGCGGCCTCATCGGCCCAGACCGAGAGTCGCTCCGAGGGGTCGATAATCGGGATCAGCTTCCAGCGTCCATCGCGCCGCTCCAAGACCGCACCACAAGCCCGGGCTGCCAGGAGGCGGCCGTAGGTGCCGTGGGGGTCGCTGGCGTCCCCGCTGGCGAGTAGAAGCAGGGCCTGCCAGCGCTCGGAGCCGTCCAGGTCCGGCCTGGGGTCTTCGCCGGGACGAGTGAGCCAGGCCATCGCGGGGGGGTCGGCGCTCCAGGTGCGGGCTCGGGCTCCGATGAGGGCGTGCAGCTCTGGCTCATGCGCGACGATCTGGCGCCGCAATTCGGCAGGGATCAGGGCCACTGCCGCGCGGCTCAGGCCTACTCGCCCGTCCCGGAGAAAACCTACTGCGACTCCGAGCCTGTCCAGCTGCTCCAGGATCGCTTCCGGGGTCACGCCCAGCCCTCCCCCGGATCGCCGTCCAGGAGGTCGATGGGGACCAGGTCCGGCTCGCCATCCGCCCCGACAGTTTCACACTGTCGGGCGCCCGCGGCCATGTCTTGCGCCCAAGCACCGTCCCTGGGAGGCGCTCCCCTGAGATCGAAACCCTCTCTTCCGTGACTCGCACCCGCCTCCCACGAAACTGTCGGTCCGACAGTTTCGCGGGAGGGGACCCGCCGCTCCCTCCGGGGTGCCCTGACCAGCCGGGCCGCAGGTCCCCGCGGCGGGTGGTACTCAGTCACCGTGCCCGGGAACGTCTCCGCGAAGTGGTCGAGGACCTCGTCCAACACGCGCCGGGAAGCGCACCCTGCCACCCGGTTGCGCAGAAGCTGACGGGTAGTGGCCTCTCCGCCGTGCTCCTCCAGGTAGGCCAGGAGGCGCTCCGCGGCGCCGCCTAGCCGTTCCTCACGGAGGGAAAGCGCGAGCGCCCCCTGCTCGGGGAGGGCCCGCCAGCAATCGAGCGCGAAGTCCACCCAGCAGGCAGCGCGCTCGACCGTGTCGGCAGTCACCTGCCCGCCGACTCCCCCCATGTCAGCCTCGGCGAGCACGAGGGCGACCCGCAGCAGGTGGATGTCGGCCTTGACGAGGGCAGCCGAAGTCGAAGCCGCTTCGCTCCCTCTGGACGCCTCCTTCCACCGCGCCTGCGCCGCCCGGAACGCCCGCTCCGCATCCGGAGCCAAGCCCCAGATCCGCGGCTGGTCACGGGCCTCGAGCAGCTCCCGCAAGAGCTGTGCCCAGCGTGCTGGCGGTTCATCATCGCTCCGCCCGGCTGGCACATCACCTGCGGGCAGGCTGGCAAGGTGTGGGAGCCACCGTGGGCGCAGCCCGTCCTCTTCGCCCCCGAGCAGGCCATGCAGGGCTGTTTGCAGCCCCCCCACGATTACCACGGTCGGTTGGGAGATCAGGGTGTCCCCCCGGCTGATCCGGGAACTCCTCCAAGGCTCGCCGGGCCAGAGAGCCAGAAGTCGGCCCCGGTCCCCGCCCCCACCTCGTTTGTACTCGCCCAGACCCCGCAGCAGCTGGCTCAGCTCGTCCAGGTCGACAGCCGCCGCGCCGTCACCCCCGGCGAGCCGCCGCTCCAGCGCCTCCAACGTGCAGTCCCCGACAAGCACCGTCGGGTCCCAGGGCATAGGCTCTGCCCGCCGCTGCTTGTCGGGAAGACAGGCCCAACGCCGTAACTCCTCCTGGTAGGGCCCCCAGGCTGCCCGGTCGTGCTCGCGGATGGGGCCCATGGCGTACATCTGGGCAGGGGACTTGCCAGCGCCTCGCGGGGCAAGGAGGGGCACCCAGAGCACGGCCCGCTGGTGCCAGCCTGCCCTCCCGATCACCGCCGAGGGCCCGACCGCCGCCGCTAGGGCAGCCAGACAGGCTCCGGCCGTCATCGCCCGCGGTATGCCCTGGGCTGCGGCGTAGGCGACCAGCTCGGAGGCGGCTGGAGGTAGCACCCCCGTGGGGAAGTCGGGGATGGCCGCCAGGACCACAAGGTCGCCGACAGCCCCCATCAACCCGGCTCACCGGCCACCGCATCCCGTACGGGCTTGGGGATGGCGTCGAGGGGAAGGTCGCTCACTCGGCAACCCCGTGATCTGCGCCGCCACGGGTGTGCGTCTCGATCCAGCGCTGAAGTTCACCTTCCGGGCACCGCACTGCCCGCCCCAGCTTGACCGACGGCAAATCGCCTTTTTCGACCATCCGCCAGCAGAGGCTTCGTCCGATCCTCAACTTCTGGGCCACCTCGGGGACTGTCAGCAGTGATTCCATGTGGGACACCGTACCCCCGGCCGCCACCGTGTGCCTCGGTGTTCACGTAGAATGTGGCGTAGAAAGTGAGAGTTGTGCAAGCCGGGTGGCCTATGCCCGAACCCTTCGTCGTGGCGCGTTCAGCACCCAGGCCGCAGGTTCAGATTGACGGCACGGAGCTGCTGGCGGTGATCTCCGGGGTCAAGGTCGCCGACGACGTGGTGACGGCCGCCGGGCAGCTCGGGTTCTTGTCTTACCATCCGGGGCGGGCGCGACTACCCCGCCGTTTTGGCATGGGTCGATCTCCCGATGTAGTCGGAACGGTGGTGGCCACGGGCACCTACGATCCACGGCTGGACCGGATAGTAGCGGGGTCGAGCTTCGTCGGAGATCCCGTCAGTTCGTGGCTGGAGCTTGGCTCCCTGGTTCGCCACGTCGTTGAGCGCCTACAGGACGCGGCTATGCTCAGGGGCACCGGCGATCAGGCGGCGCGCCGCCGGTTGGTCAGGCACCTGCGGGCAAGGTCGAAGTCGCTGTGGTGGACCGCTTACCACCGCGGGGTCAGGATCGAGGCCGCCGACCAGGGGTCGATTCGCTCCGCCCCCGACCTTGAGATCGTCCGCCTAGCCCTGGGCGGGCTCGGAAGGCTGATCGAGGACCGGGCCGACCTTGTGGACGGCTTCTCGATCCGGCTCGTGGGCCATACCTCGGCAGGGGGGGTGTCGGCCGCAGTCGGGCTCCACGCCCAGATCTTATTAGCGCTGGCGCACGAGTGGGGGCGAGTTGCGGCCGGCGCCGGGCCGGTCCGCTTCGACACCTGCGCTCAGTGCCGGAGGACGTTCAGTCCAAGTCGCAGGGGGCAAAAATGGTGCTCCCGGACCTGCCGACAGTTGGGCTACTACTACAACAAGAGGGCCAAGACGATGGCCCACGGCGATCAGCTCAGCCCGACGGGCGCTGCAGGAGC
The DNA here is from genome assembly GCA_021827985.1 of bacterium. GTDB lineage: Bacteria > Chloroflexota > Dormibacteria > Aeolococcales > Bog-877 > JAJYXT01. The sequence goes on along the minus strand of JAKATL010000002.1, from coordinate 140,439 downwards.
AGGCCCAGGCGGTCGGCTGCGGCCCGCTTGAGGGAGGGCATGAGCCCAGCGTAGGTGCTGGCGGTAAGTGACACGCTGGAGTGGCCCAGCAGACCGCTGACGGTGGCCAGGTCGCTGCCGGAGCCGAGCATCAACCCGGCGAAGGCGTGGCGTAGGTGGTGCCAGCGGATGACGGGCAGCCCCGCCGCCCGCAGGGCATCCTCGAACCGGTGGGTGAGACTGGTACCATTGAGCGGCTGCCCCCGGTCGGTGGTGAACACCAGCTCGCCCAGCCCTGGGATCGGCCGCCAGCGGGAGCCTGCGGCGAGTCTGGCCTCCGCCTGCCAGCGGCGCTGATCCTCCAGCGCGGCCACGGCGTCGGCGGTGAGCGGGACGGTGCGCCTTGAGCTGATGCTCTTGACCTCCACCAGCCGGTACGCGCCTGCCACTCGCTGGAGCGCCTGGGTGACGTGCAGCTCGGCCGCCTGCCCATCAACGTCGGTCCACCTGAGCCCCAGCAGCTCGCCCTGGCGCAGCCCGGTGTTGACGGCCACGGCCACCAGGCGCTGCAGGCCGGGATCGGGCATGGCGTCAATGACCGCCCTGGCCTCGGCAGGGGTTAGGACCTTCGGGGCCTCGCGCGCCACCCGCGGAGGCTTGGCGAGGCTTGCCACGTTTCTGGCTAATAGCCCTTCCCGTTGAGCGTCGCTCAAGGCTGCCCGTAACACCGCCCTGACGTGGCTCGCAGTTCGGGGTGACAGGCCCCCGTCGGTCAGTTGCCGCAGGCCCCGCTCGACGCCCGAGGGCGTGAGCTGGGCCAGCCGCACCCGGCCCCAGGTGGGGATGATCTGCTGCGCCACGAGCTGGCGGTAGCGGGTCAAGGTCGATGGCCGCAGGCGCTCCACCACCTGCTCCACCCAAGCAGAGCACCAGCCTGCGACCGTCAGGCGCTGGTCGGGCGGCTCCATCCCCTCTGCGAGCTGCTGCTGGAGCGCCTGGAGCTTGGCCCGGACCTCGGTCAGGGACCGGCCATAAACCGCCCGCCGCCGCTGGGTTCCCGGGCTCGCCCCCGGGATGGTCAGGGTACCCTCCCACAAGCCGTTGGGCCGTTGCCGGATCGATCCCTCTCCCCGTCTGCGCCGTGCCCCCATGCCCGCTCAAACCCCCTTGGCGGAGCCCACCATCCGTACCGCCTATGCCGCTTAGCGTACCGCTTACAGGGTACCACTCGACGGTACGCGCCGACGCTGGGTGGTACTTCGTGATCTCAAAAACGGAGCCGACGGGGGGACTCGAACCCCCGGCCCGCGGTTTACGAAACCGCTGCTCTACCACTGAGCTACGTCGGCCTGGCGGCCTGCGCCCTCACTCTCCATACAGCCGGGCCAGACCCAGTCTAACTGCTGCCCGGAGGATCTCTCCACAGCCTCGTCCCACTTGGACCGGAGATCTGGGCGGCGGTGGGCCCCAGTTGGGGCCGGACCCCAAAGGGCCGGTGCTAGAGGTGCGGCGCGTTAGCGCTGAATAGTTGCTCTGCGATAAGCAATAATGGAGCATGCCTCAACCGTCCTCCGCTTCCGGGGCCGAAGTGTCCGTGCAGCCGCCCCCGATCGAGCCGGAGTCCGTCTCCGGGCCCCGGCTGCGCGCGGCGGTTCTCAAATTGAGCCGCCGGCTGCGCACCATCGAGGTTGGCAGCAGCCTGACTCCGGCGGAGTTCTCGGCCCTGGCGACCATCGTTCGCTCGGGCCAGATCAGGCCATCGGTGCTGGCCCAGGCTGAGGGCCTCAACCCCACGATGCTCTCCCGAATGCTTGCCCGAATGACCTCGACTGGAGTGGTGACCAGGGGAGTTGATCCCCGCGATCGACGGGCGGTCGTCCTCCGGCCGACGCCGGAAGGGCGCCGCACGCATCAGGGACTTCGAGACGCTCGAGCCCGCCTCTTGGAAGCGGCGCTCGAGCAACTTCCAGCCGCCTCGCGCCAAGCGGTGCTCGAGGCCCTGCCTGGGTTGGAGGCCCTGGCCGACCTGGTGGGCCAGCCCTCACCTTGACCCTCTTCGCAGCCACCGGCGCATCACCACCTCATGGCTGACCGCTCGCGCCCATGGCTCCACCTGCTGTGGCCAGAGTGGATCGGCACGAACCTCCGAATCATTCTCATCGCCCGCCTGACCATGAGCGCCGCCCGGGCCATCGCGGGAGTGGTCACCGCGCTCTACCTGGCGGCTGAGGGGTTCTCCGCCGTCGAGCTGGGACTCCTATTCTTCGTGGTGACCGCGACGTCGGCGGCGATGGCCACGGGTATCGGGCTGCTCGCGGATCGGTTTGGCCGTAAGCCCTTCCTGATCGCGATTCCACTCTTGGCGGCCCTGGCGGCGGTCGTCTATGCCTTCTCCCGCAACCCGGCGGTGCTCTTTGTTTTTGCAGCCGTAGGCACCTTCGGCAGGGGCGCGGGCGCCGGCGGGGGCAGCGTGGGCCCATATCAACCAGCGGAATCGGCCTTTGTGGCAGAGGTGGCCAGCGGACACGTCCGCGCCGCCGCATTCGGGAGGTTGGCATTCTTCTCGGCGCTCGGGGCGCTGGCGGGCGGGCTGCTCGCCGCCCTGGCCCACACCCACCCCCATCTTTCCATGGCGGACGCCACAGCCGTCTACCGCCCGGCGTTCCTGGCGGCAGCGTTCCTTGCTGCTGCGGCTGGAGTGGTGGCCATCGGACTTCAGGATCAGCCAGCATCCAAGACGCCGGCTCGTGGCCAGCGCCGGATCCGCTGGCCCCGCCGGTCGTGGCCAGCGCTGTGGCGCTTCTGGGTGACCAACAGCGTGAACGGCGTCGCCATCGGCATGTTCGGCCCCTTCATGAGCTACTGGCTCTACGTTCGCTACGGCGCCACCCCTGGGGAGATCGGTCTCCTCTTCGCGCTGGTCAATCTTGGATCCCTGGTCTCAACCCTGTCGGCCGCCTCGATCGCGAGCAGGGTAGGGACCGTTCCGGCCATCGTGGGGGTGCGCGCCGTGACCGGGGTCATGCTGGTACCCATGGTCCTGGCCCCCAGCTTCTGGATCGCAGGTTGCCTCTACTTCATCCGCATGGTGGTGCAGCGGGTGGGTCTGCCATTGCGGCAGTCCTTCACGCAAGACCTGGCGGACCCAGCGGAGCGCGCCAGCCTAGCCGCCCTCTCCAACCTCCCCGCGCAGGGGAGCATGGCCGGGAGCCAGGTCCTGGCCGGCTACCTCTTCGACGACGTCAGCCTGGCCGCCCCGTTTGAGCTAGCCGCCCTATTTCAGGTCGCCAACGCCGTGCTCTATGGAGCCTTGTTCGGCCCCTGGCGACCCCGGCGCAAGGACCCGGGCTTCCCCACCCCAGGTGAGTCAGACAGCGTGCTGTCCCCGCAAGAAGCTGAGCCGTAGATCTGGAGCCCCTACCGATTTCGAGCCGCCGGTGCTTGCTGCCCCGGGAGGTATCCCGGAACCAATCCGGCCGGAGCGAGAGGTAGAGAGCGCAGACGGATTCCGACGGCCGCCGCGATGGCATTGGCCAGGGCCGGGGCCACGGCGATAATGGGCGTCTCGCCCGCCCCCGCGGGAGGCTGGGCGCGTCGATCCACCAGGATCACCTCGATGGGGGGCACGTCGCTGAACCGGGGTACCCGGTAGCTCCCGAGGCTCGCGTTGCGAATCTGTCCTTGCTCAAAGCTGATGGCTTCGAAGAGGGCGCCACCCAAACCCATGACGGTGGCCCCTTCGATTTGGTTGACAAGGTTCCCGGGACTCACGACCGCGCCGCAGTCGTACCCCGTGACCACTCGGCGCACCCCGAGCTGCCCGGTCCCATCCACTTCCACCATGACCGCGGTCGCTATCCGCCCGTCCTTCTCCAGCCCGGCGGCGATCCCCCAGCCCTGTCCTGCCCCCGAGGAGCGGGCCTCCCAGCCGGCCGCTTCAGCGACCCTGCGCAGGACATCGGCGAGACGTTGGTCGATAAGATGGCGCAGGCGAAAGCTGAGGGGGTCAGTTCCGGCGAGCGCCGCCAGCTCATCGATGTGGGACTCCCGGGCAAAGTTGTTGGCGGTTGCGGCCAAGGCCCGGTACGACCCCTGGCGCAGGGGGGAGGCTGCGGGCTGGTAGACCAACTTCTGGTTGGGTATGCGGTAGGGGGGACGGAGGGCGGCCGTGCCGGAATTGAGATTGGTGAACTTCCAGGCGCTGATGGCTCCCCCAGGGCCGAGACCCGAAGTGACGTCGATGACCGCGGCCGGGCGAAGGTACCCCTGAGTGAACTCCTCAGCACGGGACCACCCGACCCGGACCGGCCGGCCGGCTCGTCGGGAGAGGATCGCCGCCTGGACAGCCACCTCCCCGGTGTGCTTGCCCCCGAATCCGCCCCCGAAGTCCGGGACGACGACGCGGACCGAGGACTCGGGGATCGCCAGCGCCTCCGAGAGCTCCCGGCGGACCGCGAAGGGCCGCTGGGTGCCGGTCCAAACCGTCACCCGGTTACCGCTCCAACTGGACAGTGCCGCTCTCGGCTCCATCGGCACGTGGGCGATGTAGGCAGCGGTGTAGGTGGCCGCCAACCGATGTGCGCTCGCTGCCAGCGCCTCCTCCGGGTGGCCGGTCTCTTCACTCAGGGCCCTCTCCCACCCCTCCCCCGTGACCGGGTGAGATCGCAGGTGAGATTCCAGGGTGTGCGACCCGACTTGCGGCGGTGGGCTCCACCTCGGGCGGAGAGCGTCCAGCGCAGACTTCAGGGAGGCGGCATCCTCGGCCGTCACCCCGACCAGCTTGCCCTCAACCAGGACCTGGACTCCGGGTACCGCCGCGGCGGCCTTCATGTCCGCATCGATCAGTTCCGCCCCAGGGAAGGGGCGCGCCAGCACCCGCCCATGCAGCAGCCCTGGAAGTGATCGGTCGGAGGGAAACCGCTTCGCACCAGTGACGGCGAGCCGCGAGGTGGACCGCGGTGCCTCCCTCCCGGCGATCGTCCATTCCGCTGGGCCGCGGAGCGGCTGGTCGGCGCCGGCGCCGCGAACTGTCTTCAGCCCCCGAACCAGCTCCCCGTAGCGCACCCGGCGCGCGCGGTCCCCCGACCGAACCTCACCCCGCTCGGCGATCAGCTGCTCTGCCGGCAGCGAGAGCTCCTCAGCTGCCAGCTCGAGCAGCCCGGTCCTGGCGGCGGCCGCTGCCCGGCGCAGGTCACGTCCCGCGTCGGGCATGGACCGACTGCCGAAGGTTCCAATGTCGAAGGGAGAGATGTCGGTGTCCCCCATGATGAGAGTCACGTCCCCCAGCTCCACGCGTAATTCCTCGGCCACCAGTTGGCACAGGGCCGTACGGTTGTCCTGGCCGCCATCCACCTTTCCGATGAAGGCGGTGACCGCGCCTGTCCCCCCTATGTGGACGAAGGCGCCGCCGTTGCGCCATCCCCGCCCGCCAGACCCCTCGTCCTCAGGGCCCAGGACGGCCACCATTCCCTCAGGCAGTCGATCGAAGTAGGGGCGCTCCATGGCCGGAGTGAGATCGAACGGACGGCCTCGTGAGGGTAAGTCGGTGATGGCGGCGGGCTGATCACCGTGTGGCACCGGGGTCATCTGGGATGCCCGCCGCACCGCCCGGACTATCCGCGAATAAGTGCCGCAGCGACAGATATGGGGCTCGAGTGCGGCTCGGATCGTGGCCTCGTCCGGCTTCGGATCGACGGTCAACAGCGCCACCGCCCCCATCACCATGCCCGGGGTGCAGAACCCGCACTGGAGTGCCTCCTCGGCCACGAACGCGGCCTGGACAGGATGCAGCTGGCCGGGATCGGCGAGCCCCTCAATCGTGGTGACCTCGCGGGTGCCGAGCTCACCGAAAAGCACCCGACAGGAGAATTCGGCCTTGCCATCGATGAGAACCGTGCAGGCTCCGCAGCGGCCCTCGCCACATCCGTACTTTGAACCCGTCAGCCCCAGCTGATCGCGAAGCACGCTGAGAAGCGGTGTCTCAGGAGGAGCCTCAACCCGCCGCTCTGAGCCGTTGACCCTGACCACCGTTCCGTCCATGCCCACACCCCCCAACCGCCTCCCCCACGCACTTACACCGCACCAACCAGAACACCGGCAACCTGGGGGCCGCCGTTGCCGGCGGCCCCCAGGCTCTCACTCCGCGGGACCGGATGCCAGGGTGATGCTGGCCGATTGGGCATTGCCCGCGGCGTCAACCCAACCGAACAGCGCTGTCTGCCCTGGCTTGTCCGCGTGGATCGCGGTGGTCAACTCGGCCACCGAGGTGATGGGCTTGCCGTTGAAGGAGGTAATCACGTCACCGGCAGCCAGCCCGGCCCCCGCCGCCGGAGTCCCGGGCACGACCGCGACCACCAGTGCCCCGGAGCTCACCGGCGGGGTGTACCCGAAGCCACCGAAGCCGCCCTGGGCGGCCGCTCGCACGTTCTCGGCCTCGATCCCCAGGTAGGCCGGCGCCCCGATCTGAATGGTGGAGCTGGCCTCGCCCTTCTGGATCTGGCTGGCGATGGAAAGGGCCCGGTTGATGGGGATGGCGAAGCCGACCGTGGATGCCGTCTGGCCACCTCCGGTCACGGCCGCCGTGTTCATCGCGATGACCTGGCCGGCGGCGTTAACCAACGGTCCCCCGGAGTTCCCCGGCTCCAGGGGAGCGTCGATCTGGATCATCCCGGTGAGGTTCTCTGAGAGCCCGCTCCCCTGATCGGTGGCGGTGATCGAACGGTTGAGGGCTGTTACCGCCCCCTGGGTGACAGTCGGAGGCCCGGGAAGCGCCAGCGCGTTGCCGATGGCTACCACCGGCTCCCCCACCTGGACTGTGTTGGAGTTGCCCAGCACCGCGGTGTGGAAACCGCTGCCACCCTCGATCTGAACCAGGGCGACGTCATCGGTGACGTCTGTCCCGACCACCTTGGCCTGGTAGGTTGGGCCCGAGCCGGCCACTTGGGCAGTCAGCGTGAAGGCACCAGCCACCACGTGGTTGTTAGTCAGCACCTCCCCGTTGGAGGTCAGGATTATCCCGGTCCCGCTGGAGGTCTGGCCCTGGGAGGACCAGGTCAGATCGACCACCGCCGGGTCCACCTTGGCCGCCAGCCTGGAGGCGTTGATCTCACTTGAGCTCGTCCGGTTGCCACTTCCCGCAGACGGGCTCGGAATGGACTGGGAGGCGGTGGCGGGCGCCTTGGAGGTCAATCCGCTTCCCAGCTCGTAACCGCCCAGGCCAACAGCTCCGAGCAGCGCCACAGCGGCCACGCTGGCCGCCACCATCCGTCCGATGGGACGACCCTTGGAGGGGCCGGTCGGGCCCGGACTCCACGAACCCGGCTCACGCGGCGGGGAGCCCCAGTTCCCGCCGGGACCACCGGTCGATGGCGGCACCCAGCCTAGGTCCGGCGGGCCGGTCACCGGGGCGGGCTGCCACCCAAGGGCGGGCTCCGAGGGGTTGGACGGCCCCTCGCTCGAAGGAAGGATCTCATCATCTCCGCTCATGGCCAACTCCTCTGGGTGCCACCCGATCCGTCCACCGGCTCGGGCTTCTCCTCTACTATTTCCCTCTCGCCTTAGAGTTGGCTCGGAGAAGGCTGAGGCTGACCGGGGAGTTTGCAGTGCGTCGGCTCAGTCGGAGGAAGCCAGCTCCCGGACCGCTTGGAGCACGTCCTCAGCATGTCCCTCAGGTTGGACTCCGGTCCAGGAGCGGACCACCACCCCCTCCGAGTCGACCAGGAAGGTGTTCCGGTGAACCCCTTCCCCGCCGGGACGCGGCCCCCAGGACCCGAACATCTCCGCCACCTGATGATCCGGGTCGGCCAGCAGCGGCAGGTCGGGGACCCCGCAGCTGGCGGCGAAGTCCCGCTTGGCGTCAACGTCGCCGACCGAGCATCCGTACACCGCGGCGCCGGCGGCTCGGAATTCGGCCAGCAGCCTGCCGAATGCCCTGGTCTCGATCGTGCAGCCGGAGGTGTGGTCCTTGGGGTAGAAGTAGATGACCCAGGGATGTCCCCCCAGGTCCCGAGAGTCGACCACCTCACCGGTGCCCGCCGTGAGGCGAAACTCCGGCACGCGGCTGCCTGACTTCAGCGCCACCTCACACCTCCAGTTGTCGACCGAGGCCTCAGGGTAGCACTCCCCCGTCACGGCCTCCGGCCCACAGAGCGTTCATTGCCAGCTCCGGTTCGAGCTCGTGGACGAGGTGAGCGCCGGACCCTACCGCGGCCGGAACCACCACCCGGTCCCTTCCCGCCCGGCGCTTCTTGTCGCCGCGCCAGGCCTCCGCGATCCGGGTGCGGGAGAGATCCAGGGGTGGGGTCACGGGGAGGCCCAGTCTGCTCAGGGCGCTCGCGAGGACCGGCGCCAGCTCCGGGGCAGTGAGCCCCAAGTCAGCCCCCAGCCGGGCGGCAGCGACCAGCCCAATGGCCACAGCGGGCCCGTGCGCCAGCCGATAGTCGCTGGACGCCTCCAGCGCGTGGGCGTAGGTGTGTCCGAGGTTGAGGGCCAGGCGCTGGCCGTGGTCCTCGGGATCAGCCGCCACGTAGGCCAGCTTGATGCGCACCGCCTGCTCGATCAGGAAGGCGAGTTGGCCGCCGGTCCAGCGACCGCTTAGTCTCCCCATGAGGTTGAGAGCGAGCGGGGAGCCGAGCACGCCGCATTTGACGATCTCCGAAAGGCCGTGAACCCAGACCGCCTGGCGCTTCTCCCCCAGCAGGTCAGGGTCGCAGATGACAAGCCGCGCCGGATAGAAGCAGCCGACCGCGTTCTTGCGGCCGGCGAGGTCGACGGCCACCTTGCCCCCAACTGCAGCATCTGCCATCGCCAGGATCGTCGTCGGCACATTGACCAGAGGAACCCCTCGGGCGTAGGTCGCCGCGGCGAAGCCGACCAGGTCAAGAAGCGCTCCCCCTCCCGCTGCCACCAGGACGTCCCCCCGATCCACCTCGAAGTCAGCAAGCCTTCGCCAGAGGGAAGACAGGCCTCGCACCGTCTTGCTTCCCTCCCCGCCCTGTATCGGGATGGACCGGACGGTGAGTCCTTGAAGCCGGAGCACCTCGATCAGAGAACGGCGCTGCATCTCGAGCCTCCGCTCGGAGATGACGATGGCACGCTCCACCTGGGGAAGCAACCGGGCAAGCAACGAGCCGAGATCCCGGAGCGCCCCCGCGTTGACCAGGACCTCCGTCCCCCATCCCTGCAGAGGAGATGCGGGAACCTTCACCTGGGCTTGGTACCGCTGCACCACCTCCTCGGCCACCTGGGACGGGGGCTTGCCCGTCGTGTCGATCGCGACCCCCAGGGCCCGGTACAGCGGCTCGCGGTCACGGTGCAACGCGCCCCATTCGCCTTGGCCGCCCCGGAGCAAGGGCCGCTCGAGCCGCCCAGGCTGAAGCCGGCGGACCAGCTCCGTCCAGGAGCACTCCAGGGGCACCACCACCGATGCCTCCCCGAGCCGGGCGAACACCTGGCGATGGAGCACAGCCCCTCCCCCAACCGCCATCACGGCACCGGAGAGGAGCGCCGCCGACTCCAGCATCTCTGCTTCGCGGCGGCGGAATCCCTGCTCCCCCTCGGCGCGGAAGAGCGCGTCGATGGAGCCACCCCAGCCGTGCTCGATCTCTTCGTCCAGGTCGAAGAAGGGCATTCCCAGAACGTCGGCCGCGCGCCGGCCGACCGTCGTCTTGCCCACTCCCATGAAGCCCACCAGCACCAGGTTCGGACTGCCCAGCTGAAGTCGTGGCAGGGGTAGATCCACCACCCTCATTCCGGCATCGCCAGCGATGCGCGGATGAGGTCCAGGCGGTCCCCCCCAAAGCGCTCCAGAGCCGCCGAGGCCAGGACCAGTGCCGCGACCGCCTCTCCCACCACCGCGGCCGCAGGGACGGCACAGATGTCGGATCGTACGTAGGGCGGAGCCACCGCAGCTCCGGACTTCAGATCGATGGACTCCAGGGGGGTCCTCACGGAGGAGAGGGGCTTCATGGCGCACCGGGCCACCAGGGGCATCCCATTGGTCATCCCGCCCTCCAGGCCGCCGGCGAAGTTGGTGGGTCGACTCAGCCCGGGCCCAGCCACCACGATGGCGTCCTGGACCGCCGCCCCGTCGCGCTGGCAGACGTCGAAGGCGGGTCCCAACTCCACTCCCTTGACGGCAGGGATGGAGAGAAGTGCGGCTCCCAACCGGCTGTCAAGCCGGAGGTCGGCCTGCGTGTAGGAGCCCAATCCCACGGGGAGGCCGAGCGCGTGGATCACGAAGGTTCCCCCCAGCGTCTGCCGCTCCACTCGGGCTCGATCCACGGCTTCCACCATCCGTCCCGAGGCCTCCTGGTCCCAGCAACGGACCGGATCCTCCTCGGCGCGGGCGGCAAACTCTGCCAGCTGTTCTGGGGTGAGATTCGCCAGGTCTGGCAGCGCCTGGATCGCCCCCACCCCGGTGACGAAGCTGCCCACAGTGACCCCAAGGGCTCGAAGCAGGGCTTTGGCGGCGGCCCCGGCGGCCACCCTGGCAGCCGTCTCCCTGGCACTGGCTCGCTCCCGGATCATCCGCAGGTCGGAGATCCCGAACTTGACCGAGCCCGCGAGGTCCGCATGCCCGGGACGCGGAGCCGTGATAGGCGGGCGGGTGGCCGGCTGGTTGAGGAAGTCGAGGTTGGGTATCCGCAGGCCCAGAGGTGCCCCGGTTGTGAGCCCTCCCGCCACCCCGGCCACCAGCTCCACCCGATCTCTCTCCACCCGAGTGGAGCGCGCTCCGCGCCCATGGCCACCCTGGCGCCGGCGCAGGTCCTTGTCGATGTCGTCCCCGGTCAGCGGAATCCCTGCAGGCATGCCGTCCAGCACGGCCACGAGCTCCGGGCCATGGGAGTCGCCGGCGGTAAGGAGTCTCAAGCTCAACTGGAACCGCTCCGTGCGACCGTCAGGACCGCGGCCAGCATCTGCTCCCGCGGGGCGGGAAGCCCAGACCACAGCTCGAAAGACAGGGCCGCCTGCTCCACGAGCATCCCCAACCCGGAGGCGGATCGGCAGCCCGAGGATCGCGCAGAACGCAACAGCGCGGTCTCCGCGGGTCGGTAAAGGAGGTCGACCACGGCGGTCTGGGGGCTCAGCCTCACCTGAGGCAGAGGCGTGGACACCCCGTCGGTGCCGACGGGCGTGGCATTCACCAGGAGGTCCGCCCCGCGGGCCGCCCGGGCAAGCTCCCTGTGATTGAAAGTGAGCGGGGACGCCCTCGGTCCAAGCTCAGCGCAGACCATCTCCGCCTTGTTCCGGTCCCGACCGGCCAGCAGAACCGTCCAGCCGGCAGACAGCAGCTCCGCCGACACCGCCCGGGCAGCTCCCCCTGATCCCAGGATCACCGCTCGGCCGGGTGGCGGCGCGCCCACCTCGTTGAGCGCGGCCATGAAGCCAGCACCATCCGTGCTGTCGCCCAGAGCTTCCGCCCCCCGGAACGTCACCGTGTTGACTGAGCCGCAGCGGGCGGCCCTCGGCGTCACCTCGGTGGCCAGGCGGCGGGCCGCAACCTTGTGAGGGGCGGTCACGTTGACTCCGGCGAACCGCCTCGAAAGGGCCTCCCACCTGGCCTCCAGTTGCCCAGGGGGCACCTGGACCTGCCGGTAGCTCCATCCCTCGAGCCCGCGGGCGGCGAAGGCCGCCCGGTAGAGCGTGGGGGACAGGCTGTGCTCCACCGGGTCTCCGACGATGGCGAACTCGCGGCTCACCGCAGTGACCTCATCACCGAGGAGAACTCCGGGAAGGAGTCACCGATGAACTCGGTGCCGGCCACCCTCACATCGCCCTCCGCCAGCAGGCCCGCCAGAGAGAAGACCATCGCCAGGCGGTGGTCGCCCATTGAGTCAACCGCCCCTCCGCGAAGCCTGACGGGGCCGGAGACGGCGAAGCCATCCGGTGACTCCTCCACAAGAGCCCCCAGCCGGCGCAGACCCTCCACGAGGCCGGAGATGCGGTCGACCTCCTTGAAGCGGAGCTCCCCAGCACCCCTGACCACCGTGGTGCCCTCTGCCTGGGTCGCCAGCAGAGCGAGGAGGGGCAGCTCGTCCACCAGCAGCGGCACCCGATCGGCCCCGACCTCCACGGCCCGCAGGGGACGGTGCCGCACGGTCACGTCGGCAGCGGCCTCGGCACCACCGGCCGAGTCCCCGACCTCGACGGCGGCCCCCATCTCGGCCAGAACCCTGAGGAATGCTGTTCGGGTGGGGTTGATGCTGACCGACCGCACGGTCACCCACGAGCCAGGGATCAGCGCGGCCGCCGCGGCCAGCACTGCCGCCGATGAGGCATCCCCGGGGACCTCAAGCTCCAGGCCTTGGAGCTGCGCCGGCCCGATGCCGATCGACCGCACCCCTTCCTCCCATCGCTCCTCGATGCTGGCTCCCATGGCCGCCAGCAAGCGCTCGGTATGGTCGCGGGTCGGCACCGGCTCCTCGACCACCGTGCGCCCCTCGGCCCAAAGGCCCGCGAGCAGCACCGCGGACTTCACCTGGGCGCTGGCCACCGGCAGACGGTAGCGGACCCCGGCCAGGCGGCCCCCGCGGATCCGGAGGGGAGCCCGGCCCCCAGGGGCCGTCCCCACCACAGCTCCCATCTCACGAAGTGGGAGGGCGACCCGCTCCATCGGCCGGGCCAGCAGCTGCGGATCGCCAAGCAGGACGGAGTCTCCCTTGCGAGCGGCCAGGATCCCCGCCAAAAGGCGCATGGTCGTCCCCGAACGGCCGCAGTCAACCGACAACTCCCCTCCGGGGAGTTCGGGCGCCCCCCGGATCTGGAGCTCTCCATCCCTCTGCAACACCACGGCACCGAGTCGCTCCGCGGCCCGCAGGCTGGCACGGCAGTCGCGGGCGGTAGCCAGCCCCCGAATCTTGCTTGGCTCACGCGAGAGTGCCGCCAATAGCACGGCGCGGTGGGAGATGGACTTGTCGCCGGAGACGCCGACCACTCCCTGAAGAGCCCGGGCCCCCGTGGACCTCAATTGACGCCCACCTGCAGGGCTCGAAGGCGCGCCCGCTCCAGCTCGGCCACCAGGTGCTCCTCACCGGAGGCGGCCGCCGCCAAGAGCCGGTCCAACTGAAGGCAGAGATCGCGCGAGGCCGCCAGAACCTCGTCCAGGTTGGCGCAGACGAAAGAGGCCACCATGGCCGGATCGGACCGGGCCAGACGCACCGCGCCGCGCAACCCAGATGAGAAGAGCGCCCTGGTGGGAACTTCGCCACTCATCTCGGCGATGGCAGCAGCCACCAGGTGGGGAAGGTGGCTGGAGCGGGCCAAGAGGCGGTCGTGTTCGTCGGCGTCCAGTTCCAGGGCAACACTCCCCAGCATCTCCACCAGCCGCCGGGCGGTGCGCAGGGAGGGAGAGTCGGCGCGGACGGGACAGAGCACGAAGGTGGCTCCCTGGAGAAGTGAGGGGTCGGCGGCCCATGGCCCCAGCTCACTTCTGCCGCAGAGCGGATGGCCACCGACCGCGCCGGCCGTCTCGGGCACGAATTGCCGCATCGCCCGCACCACCACCTGCTTGGAGCTCCCCGTGTCGAGCAGAAGTTGCCCGGGACCGAGCCTCGGACCGAGCTCTTGGATGAGTTCCACGATCTGGGCCACCGGCGTCGCCAGGATGATCACGTCCGACTCGAGCGCGCCCCGTGGCTCATCCAGGAGCCGGTCCGACCCCGCCCGCTGCTGGCAGGCATCCATCGCCGCTTGATCACGGTCCCAGACCGCGACCTCCATCACCCCGTGCTCGGGCGCAGCCCGGAGTGCCATCCCCACCATGGTGCCGATCTGCCCGGTGCCCAGGATGGCCACCCGGTCGAGGGCGGTCACGCCACCCTCCGCCCCACCGCGACGGCGACCTGGCGGACCTGCTGCACCAGGGCGCCGAACGCCTCCGGGTCCAGGGACTGGGCCCCGTCCGAGAGTGCGGACGCGGGGTCGGGGTGCACCTCCACCAGCAGGCCATCCGCGCCCGCGGCGACCCCGGCAAGAGCCAGTGCGGGCACGTACTGGGCCCGACCCGCCGCATGGCTGGGGTCGACCACCACCGGCAGGCTGCTCAGCCGCTTGAGAACCGGCACGGACGTAATGTCGAGGCTGAAGCGAACGGACGGCTCGAAGCCTCGCAATCCCCGCTCACAGAGCGCGACTCTCTGGTTGCCCCCCGCGAGGACGTACTCGGCGGCCTGAAGCAGTTCGTCCACCGTGGCCGCCAGTCCGCGCTTCAGCAGCACCGGTCGGTCGACCTCGCCCAGGGCCTGTAGCAGCCGGTAGTTCTGCATGTTGCGCGCCCCCACCTGGAGGATGTCGGCGTGGGCCGCCACCAGGGCCACGTCCTCTGCCGAGAGGACCTCGGTGATCACCGCCATCTGGTGACGGTCAGCCACCTCCCGCAGGAGCAGCAGACCTGGTTCGCCGAGCCCCTGGAACGAATATGGCGAGGTACGCGGCTTGAACGCCCCGCCCCGAAGGACCCTCACCCCTACCCGGCGGACGGCGGCCGCGGCGGCCTCCAGCTGCTCCGCCCCTTCGACCGCACAGGGCCCGGCCATGATCAGGACCTGCGGCCCTCCTAGCGTCAGCCCCGGGCCGAAGGTGATGACCCGATCTTCAGGATGGAAGTCCCGGCTGGCGAGCGGATGGTCGTGCAACACCCGCACCACCCTCTCCACGCCGCCCAGGACGGACAGCTTCTCCAGGTCGGGCTCGGTCTCGTGGCCGATGAGGCCAACGATGGTGCGCTCCCTCCCATGGGAGACCTCCGGTGTCAGGCCCAGCTGCCGGGCCCGCCGCACGACCTCCTCCACCTGCTCCGCGGTTGCCCCGGCCGCCATCACGATCACGGCCGGGTCCCCCAGCCGGAGCTCAGATCCGGGCGGAGGCTGCCGGCAACCCCGAGGTAGGCGTGGCGGATCTTCGCCTGCGGCCTGCTGGTGTTGACCAGCATGAGCGCTCGAAGGCAGCGAGAAACTGCCGTGTCACCTCCGTGTTCGCGGACCACCAGGAGGGGCACCAGGGAGTAGCCGCGCCGCCGCGCCGCCGCCGCCGGGTTGAGCCCGGCCAGATCATCCTGAACCGAGAAGACCACCGCCGCCACATCCTCAAGGCTGCCGCCGCTGCCCTCGAGCATTGCGGCCAGCAGCTCCCCCACCAGCGCCTCCAGCTCCTGGTCCCGGTCCACCGAGACCGCGCCGCGCACCCCGCGGCAGGCGATCCGCCCACCGTCCCGCTGAGCCTCCATGTCAACACCTCCTTCGGTGAGGGGAGGTGCGGAGCGGGGTACCGGGCCGGCCGAGGGGTGGGCGCGGACTCCGCTCCGCGCCTCCCGCAGCCCCTGGGTCGAGCCGGCTAGCTCCTCACCAGCGACGCGGAAGGCGTCCCGTGCGCATAGGCGTACGGATAGTCCACCGCGCCGGTAAAGAGCCGTCCATCGACCTGCATCTGACACCCCATGCTGAGGGGTCCAGGGGCCCACGTCAAGCCCCCTCCGCCGAGACCGCCGGCCGCGCCATCTCGAGGAAGTTGGCCATCAGGCGGCTGCCCAGGGGGGTCAGGACCGACTCGGGGTGGAACTGGACCCCGAACCAGGGGCGGGAGCGGTGGCGCATGGCCATGATCAACCCACCCTCACTGGTCGCCGTCACCTCCAGCTCTTTCGGCAGACCATCCCGCTCCACGACCAGCGAGTGGTACCGGCCCGCGGCAAACGGCACGGGCAAGCCGGCCAGCACCCCATCCCCCTGGTGGGAGACCTCACTGGCCCGCCCGTGCACCGGGCGCGGGGCGTGTCCCACCCGGCCTCCCAGGGCCACGGCGAGAGCCTGGTGGCCGAGGCAGACGCCCAGGAGCGGCGTTGTGGCCGGAAGTGCCTGAATCAGCTCCACGAAGCAGCCGGCCGCCTCCGGCCTTCCCGGCCCGGGGGAGAGCAGGACGCCCGTCGGCGAGTGGCCCAGGACCTCATCGACCCTCGCCCGCGAGGGAAGCACCAGCACCTCCTGCCCCAGCACCTGCACCTGCTGCACCAGGTTGTAGACGAACGAGTCCTGGTGGTCGATCACCACGATCACCGGGATCTCCTATCAGGCTCGCCGACGGCGGCCAGGATGGCGGACGCCTTGGCCTCCGTCTCCAGGAGCTCACGCGCCGGGTCAGAGTCCAGCACCACCCCCGCTCCGGCCTGCACATGGACCTGGCCGCGGGTGACCACCGCGGTGCGGATGGTGATGCAGAAGTCCAGTTCGCCCGCGAACGAGCAGTAGCCGACCGCCCCGGCGTACGGCCCCCTGGGGGTGGGCTCCTCGGCCGCGATGATCTCCATCGCCCTCCGCTTGGGCGCCCCGCTGACGGTGCCCGCTGGGAAGGTCGCGAAGAGGGCTTCCATGGGTGTCGTACCAGTCGGGAGCTCGCCCTCCACGGTGCTCACCAGGTGCATCACCCGGGGGAAGTTCTGCACCGCCATGAACTCGGTGACCTGAACGGAACCGGGGGCGCAGATCTGTCCCAGGTCGTTTCGTGCCAGATCGACGAGCATGGAATGCTCGGCTCGCTCTTTGGGGTCCGCCAGCAGGTCCTCGGCCAGCTGGCGGTCGTGCTCCAGGTCGCGCCCCCTCGGCCTGGTGCCGGCGATCGGACGGCTGAGGGCGCGTCGGCGATGGACCTTGAGCAACGGCTCCGGCGAGGACCCCGCGAGCTCCACACCGGGGAGTCGGACGAAGAACATCGCCGGCGAGGGATTGGTCTGGCGGAGGCGGCGGTAGAGGGTGAATGCCGGCTCCCGGGCGGGAACCGTCAGGCGGCGCGAGAGAACCACCTGGTAGATGTCGCCCTCCACGATGTGCTCCTGAGCGCGGCGGACGGCCGCCAGGAATTCCCTCGCGGGGATGTTCGGCGCCGCGGCCAGCGACTCCGAGGGCGCGGAAGGGACCTCCCCAATTTCCGACTGCCTGGAGAGCCGACTCGCCATCCCCCGGAGTACGGGCAGAGCATCCTCGTCCGGCTGCTCGGACCCGAGATGGGCCACCAGGCAGAGGCGACCCCCCAGGTGGTCGTACACGGCCACCCGGTCAAGCACCAGGAGGCTGATCGGCGGGGCCGGGGGGCGTCCCCGCCCCCCCGGAGCCATCTGGCTGTGGAGCAGTTGGGCAGCCTCGTAGGAGAGCATCCCGGCCAGGCCACCCGAACAGGTGGAGAGGCCAGGGACCTCTTCGGCGGAGAGTTGGCGGCTGAGCTGGCGCAGCGCCTCGCCGACCGGAGCCCCGGCGTTGATGGCGAGGCCTGGGAGCCGGCGCCGCACATCCGTGAGCCGCGCACCGGTCGAGTCGGCCACCACCACCGCCGCCGGATCGCCCGCCACGATGGTGAACGGTCCGGGCATCCCCGCGAGGTCCAGGCTCTCCAGTAGGACCCCCGGCCCATCCTGGGCCAGCACCTGGAAGGCGGCCTCGAAGGAGCAGGTGTCGATCGGAAGCTCGAGCCAGACCGGCCGCAGGGCGTAGCCCTCGCGGGCGGGCAGCGAGTGAACCCCCTCCCGGGCCCCCGCAGCAGTTGCCATCAGTGAAGCTCCTTCGCGCAATAAAAGAAAGAGCCCCGGGGCTCACCCAGGGCTCGATGTTCGCGGCCAGATGTCGGCTACCGGCTCACTCTCATCGGGCCCCGGGGGGCCAGCTCCAGCGCCAGACATAGCCGCGAATCGAAATCACCCGCGCAGTGTGCTGCCTGGGACAGGACGCCGTCAAGGTCCGCGGCCGAACCCGCCTCGTGTCGGGACCGGCCCACCGCTTGGCGATCCCTTCGCTACCATGCGCCCACATGGAGAATCCGGCCCCCGCCGACCAAGCCAACAGCTGGAGCCGCCCCAACCCGAGGCTGCTCACCCTGCGACGCGGAGAGGTGGGAGCGGGCGCCGGGGCCCTCCTGCTGATCGGGGTGGGGCTCAGCTTCACCAACATGGTCGTGGGCGCATGCCTGGCGGTGGCGGCGCTGCTGGTCGCCGGCGTCGGCCTGACCTACGTCGGACGTCGCTTCCGCTCCTGGGGCTACCTCGAGCGGGTCGAGGACCTCCTGGTGCACCGGGGGGTGATGTTCGAACGGCTCTCCGTGGTCCCCTATGGAAGGATGCAGACCGTCGAGGTGACCGCCGGCCCCCTTGAGCGGTCATTGGGTCTGGCCACCGTGCAGCTGCACACCGCATCCGCTGCCAGTGACGCCCGGATCCCGGGTTTGGATCGTGCGACCGCGGCCGACCTCCGCGATCGACTCGTGGGCCGGGGCGAGGCCACCGCCGAAGGGCTTTGAACACCGGACCGGCGGAGGACCCAGCCGCGGCCCCCGGAATGGCAGCATCCCCAACTGGGGGCTCAACCCCGGCGTGGGACTCATGGCACCGGCTCCACCCCCTCTCCCCGGTCGTCCAGGCGGGCCGCCGGATACTGCCCTTGGTGGTCGTTCTGGCGGTGCCCTTCCTCTCCCAAGGGTCATCCACGAAGTCTCAGAGCCTGGTCGACGCAGGCTTGGTCGGGCTGGCGGTGGTCGCAGGGGCGGCGGAGTGGCTAGTGACCCGCTGGCGCATTGAGGCCGGGGTGCTGAGGATTGACACCGGTCTGGTGCGCCGGCGGACGACCAAGCTTCCTCTGAGCCGCGTCCAGTCGATCGACCTGGTGCGGCCGGGCACCGCTCGGTTGCTGGGCCTTGCCGAAGTGAGGGTCCGTAGCGGGGGTTCCCGGGAGGGGGATGTGCGGCTGGCCTATCTGGCCGCAGAGCGAGCCGAGCACCTGCGGGACGGGCTGCTGGCCCTGGTGCGCGGCAGCCACACCTCGTCCCCCATGTCCGAGAACCCGATCGCCCGCGCCTCCACCTCCCGGCTGCTGATCTCCACCCCGCTGCGCGGGGCGATCCTCTGGCCGATCCTGGCCGCAGCGGCACTCCTGGTCTTTGGGCGCCATCTCACCCACGGCGGCGGCGCGGTGGCGATGGCCACACTCGTTCTGCTGGCGGTGGGCACCGGCGCGGCCCGGATCCTCTCCTCCCAATATGGCTTCGAAGTAGCCCGCACCCAGGATGGGCTGCTGATTCGGGGCGGGGCAGTGGGAACCTTCACCGAAACCCTGGCCCTGCACCGCATCCAGGCGCTCCGGGTGGTCGAACCGCTGCTTTGGCGTCCGTTCGGTTGGGCCAAGTTGGTGGCCGACATGGCCGGAGGGCAGCGGCGACGCGATGAGGACCGCTCCGCCTCCGGGCGGATTCGCACGTTGGTGCCGGTCGCCACCCGGACGGAGGTCCTCAGGGTGGCTGAATCCATCGTCGGCCCCGCAGCCAGGGAGGCGGGCACCGCCCCACCCACCAGGGCGAGGCTCAAGGCGCCGCTGAGCTACCCCCTGCTCCGCGCCGGGCTTGCGGATGGCTACGCGGTCTCCGTCGTAGGCCGGGTCCGGCGCCTCACCACCATCATCCCGCTCGCCAAGGTCCAGAGCGTGCGCTGGGTCCAGGGACCGGTCCAGAGACGACTTGGCCTGGCCACCGTTCACCTGGACGCGGCCGGGGGCCGCAGCACCGGGGCAGCGCTGCGGGACCGGTCGTCCGAGGAAGCCCGAGAGCTCCTAGGGCGCCTGCCCTCGCTCTGTGCGACGGCGCGGCGCTCCACCCCCGCTGGGCCCGCGCCCCTACCCTGAGCAGATGCACGCTCTGACGATCGTCTCAGGCCAGCTGGAGTGGGCCGCGAAACCTGACCCCGTGCCCCAGGGATCGCAGCTGCTGGTGGAGGTCCGCGCGGCCGGGGTCAACCCCGCCGACCTGCTCCAGGTCAGGGGCCACTATCCCCCTCCTCCCGACGTGCCCCAGGACGTTCCCGGACTTGAACTGGCCGGCACCGTGGTGGGAGTCGGCCCGCTGGCCCGGCACTTCAAGGTCGGCGACCGCGTCATGGCCCTGGTTGGGGGAGGCGCGCAGGCAGAGCTGGTGCTGGTCGAGGAGTCCGCGGCGCTGCCGGCCCCGGTGGAGATCGGGTGGGAGAGCGCTGGGGGGTTCATGGAGGCCTTCGCCACCGCCTATGACGCGCTGATCATCCAGGGTGGGCTCACGGTCGGAGCCAGGGTTCTGGTCACCGGAGCGGCGGGAGGCGTCGGCACCGCTGCCGTCCAGCTGGCGGCTCTGGCGGGGGCCGATGTCACCGCGTCGGTCCGGAGGACAGAGTTTCATTTCCGGCTCCGCGAGCTGGGGGCGCAGCGGGTGATGCCGCCGGCGGAGGCTGCTGCGGCCGGGCCATACGATTTGGTGCTGGAGCTGGTGGGCGGTCCGATGTTGTCCTCCCACCTGGAACAGCTGGCGACCTCGGGACGCATGTTGGTCATCGGCGTGGGTGCCGGCCGACGGCTCGACCTCGACCTCTCCCTGCTCATGTCGCGGAGAGCCGGAATCGTGGCCTCCACCCTGCGCGCCCGATCCCCCTTCGAAAAGGCCGCACTGGTCCGGACCCTGGGAGAGAGACTGCTGCCCCAGCTCACCTCTCACCGCCTGCTGGTGCCGGTGGCAGCTACCTTCCCCCTTACCGATGCCCCAGCGGCGTATGCCAGGGTCGGAGAGGGGGGGAACTTCGGCAAGGTGGTGCTGCTCTCGGGCGGCTGACCGGTAGCGGTTGATCGCCCGCCCGCCATCGGTTGCTAGAGTTAGTTCATGGAGGCTCCACCGCCGACCCGGCAGCTCGAGGTGCCGGAGTTGACGGTTCCGGCGCCCGAGGCGGTGGGCCAGTTGGCCTTTTGGAACGACGTCGGGGTCGAGCCGGTCCCGGTCCGGGAGATCGCCAGCGCCGACATGGTGCGCGAACGGGTGGCCGCACTGGCTCGGGAGATCGCCCAGGACATGGGGGCAGAGCCGCTGACCCTGGCCGTGGTCCTACGGGGAGCCTTTGTCTTCGCCGCCGACCTGGCCCGAGAGCTGATCGTGAATAAGATGGAGAACCTGCTGGTCACCTTCTTCCATGCCAGCAGCTACCGGGGCACCAAGGCCTGGCGCGCTCCGGTCATCGAGGAGCTGGGCGACCCCAGCACCGATGGCCGCCAGACCATCCTCATCATCGACGACATCGTCGACGCCGGCCACACCGCCCAGGCGATGATCAACCGGCTCGCCTCCCCCTCCCGAAGGATCGAGTACTGCGCACTCCTGGACCGACCCGAGGCCAGGGAGGTTCCGGTCCATCCGCGCTACGTGGGGTTCCACCTGCGTGGACCAGGGTTCGTGGTGGGTTACGGCCTCGACTATGACGGCAAGTATCGGGAGCTACCCTACCTCGCCCAGTGGATACCCCCGCCGCCCACCGCCGGCTGAGCGGGGTGGGGTAGACCCCACCCCGCCGCCGGCCGTCAGACCTGGCTAGCCACCCTGGCCTCGGGCGCCTCGACCTCCCGCCTTACCGAGAGGCGAGAGAGCGCGAAGTACACCAGCCCACCGACGATGATGCCCAGCGCCCAGCTGAAGTCAGCTCCTCCAGTCACCTTGGACAGCGGTCCCACGAAGGGCGGGAAGGAGAAGGCAGCGTCGATCCAGATCATGGCCGCGGCCATCCCCAACGCCTGGGCCACCAGTGCGCGCCAGTTGAACCCTCCGGCACGCCAGTAGATCCCCTCGCGGCGGTTTCCAAGATCGGCGGGGCGATAGCTGCCCCGCCGCAGCAGGTAGTCGACCATGATGATGCCGAACCAGGGGCCAAGCCAGACCACGATGTAGTTGAGGAACCCGGCTAGGTCCGTGTAAAAGTTGCCCTTGAAGATGACCAGAGCGGTCACTCCCCCGGCCACCAGGGTGTCGATGACCACGGCGCCCCAGCGGCGCACCGGGACACCGAGGGCCTGCAGGGTGACTCCCGACGAGTAGAGGTCGAGGGAGTTGATGGCGAACAGCTGGGGCAGCGCCAGGATCAGGAAGGGCCAGAAGAACCAGCTGGCAAACGAAGCCGGAACCCCGGTCACCGCCGTGACCTTGGGGCTGATGGTGAACGCTGCGGCCCCCAGCAGCTCCAGGAGGATCGACGGGATCGCTCCACCGAGGGTGGCCGCCCAGAAGGTCTTGGCCCGACGCGTCGCCCGGGGGAGGTAGCGCGAGTAGTCGGCGGCGTTCTCCGTCCAGCCCAGCCCCCCCGCCGAGACGATCAGCACCACCGCGGTGGTCCACACCGCCCAGGACGCCTGCTGGTGGAAGTGGCCGAGATTCACGTGGGGGATGACCAGCGCCGCCATGACTGCGAAGAGGACGATGAAGACGTAGGAGAGGTAGCGCAGGGTCTTGGTGATCATGGCATGGCCCAGGAAGGGCACCACGAACTGGATGGCCACCGCCGCCAGCACCAGGGCGATCTTGAGTCCTGTGCTGCCGGCCACCCCTCCCCTGGCGAACATGGCCAGAGCCACCAGGACGACCAGAACGATCCCCTCGATCTCAAAGCCGACCTGGGTGATCCAGTTGAACAGGGCCACCACCCGGTTGCCGTTGAGCCCGAACGGGGCTCGGGAGACCATGAAAGCGGTGGTCCCCGTTTCCGGCCCAAGTAGGCTGGCGAGGCCGAGGAAGGCGTAGAAGACGTTGCCCACCAGGATGGCCAGAACCGCCTGGCCGAACGACAGCCCAAAGGAGATGATGAGGGCGCCGTAGACCAGGAACTCCACGTTCCAAATCCCTCCGGCCCAGAGCCAGAAAAGCGCCGCCGGCGTCATCTTCCGCTGCCCCTCGGGGATAAGTTCGATTCCCCGCTTCTCCACCTTGAAGGCGGAGTAGTCCTCGCCCGCGCCCGTGAACGCGCTCCGGTCCAGGTCCATCGGTTGACTGGTGGCCAAGCCTCTTCCCCTCCTGATGGGCTCTAGTGCACCGCCGTCTCCACTCCCGCGGGCCAGAGCCCGCTCCGCACATTGTCGGCCATATCTAGTGGCGTGTCAACGCCTGAGACACAAGATGCTGGGTTCAGAGCGCGTCGTTGCCGGCTCGGCCCGCCCTAGGCGCCCGGGCCTTCACGGGCCTCACTCCGGGACCGTCGCCTGGGCTGCCCGCATCAGTTCGGCGAGCCAGGATCGCCAGCCCTCGGCCACCTCATAGGTCTCCTGGGACGCGGCCACCGGCTGCACCACGCCGGCGTGGCAGAGAGCCTGAAGGTGGTAGGTCGCTTCGTCCACGGGAAGCTGCACCATCGGGGCCAGGTCGGCAGCGCTCCCCGGCCGCTCCAGCAGCGCCCGAAGCAGGCCCAGCCGCACAGCCCCACTCACCACACGGAGCCGGTCGGAGGCCGCGTGAAGCTGTGGGTCGAGGTGGTCCGCTCCGACTGCGGCCCGCAGGGACTCCCGCACCGAGCGCTCACCCCGGTGGGGCAGGTATTGGGTTTGCAGCAGGGCCTCGCCCACGGTGGCCCCCGCGCCCTGCCGGGTCAGGAAGAGGTAGAGGGCGGCGATGGCGGCCACGACCACCGCCACGTCCGCCCAGCTGGCCGTTGGACCCACACCACTGAAACGCCTCGCGATCGCGGCCAGTCCGGTCAGGATGCTGGCCACCACCGTGACATCCACCGCCACAGCGAGTCCGGTCCTCAGCCCCACCGGTAGACGGACCAGCGACTCGCGCTGCCCTGTCGGCGCCCTTCGGATGGCGAGGTAGCCCCCCACCCCGATCACCACCAAGATGACCCCCTGCACCGCCAGGCTCGACACCTTGGTGAACAGGTGCTCGAGGGGGATCCCCATCACAGCTCCCAGAGCCACCCAGACCACCACCCAGAGGGCCGTGCTGGGAAGCATCCCGAAGAGGAAGTCGCGGCGCCGAACCCCCAGCGCACCGGCGACTAGGGTTGTGTAGATCCGCAGTCCCGGGATCAACCGGGAGATCGCGATGTCCAGTGGGCTGGCCGCCCGGATCCGCTTCTCCACCTTGCCGAGGGCCTTCTGCTGGTGGATCCGGGCGGCCAGCGCGGAAAGGCCCCTCTCCCCCACCACCCTGGCCCAGCTGAAGCCGACCAACGCTCCTGCCGAACAGGCGAGGAACGCCAGCGGGACGAAGAGGTAGGGCTGGAGCCCCCCGGTGGCAATGAGCAGCCCCGCCGCCAGCAGGGTCAACTCTCCGGGGGCGAACGGCAGGGGCACCCCGGCCTCCTCCACCAACAGGAGGCTGCAGAGAAGGATGATCGCGACCGCCCCGTGCAGGCCGGTGATCAGGCCCATGGCCGTCCCCTCATCCGGGAGGCCCGGGTGACGGCGCACTCGGCCTCGACTTCAGGGTGGCGGGCCCGCGGCCAATAGGCGCAAGCACCATCGTCAATTCGACTTGGCAGATGTACTTGGCGCAAGATGGACGAATCGTGGTTCATCGATGGAGGTGAGGCATGGCTGAGGAGGCAGCGGCCGAGGGCACGCTAACCGTGACCGACAGCCGCACGGGGAAGACATATGAACTCCCCATCGTGGATGGGGCGATCCGCACGCTGGACCTGCGAAAGATCAAGACGGGGCCCGACGACTTCGGCTTGATGGGTTACGACCCGGCATTTCAAAATACTGCCAGCTGCCGCAGCAGCATAACCTTCATCGACGGCGACAAGGGCATCTTGCGCTACCGCGGTTACCCCATCGAGGAGCTGGCTGCCCGGCACAGCTTTCTGGAGGTCGCGCAGCTACTCCTCACAGGGGAGCTGCCCACCCCCGACCAGCACCTGGAATGGGTGGGCGACATCACCAACCACACGTTCATCCACGAGAGCATCAAGAAGTTCATCGACGGGTTCCACCACGATGCCCACCCCATGGGGATGCTGGTGTCAGCGGTGGGGGCGCTTTCGACCTTCTATCCGGAGGCCAAGCAGATACACGACCCGGAGGTCCGGCACCGCCAGATCGTCCGCCTCATCGCCAAGATGCCGACCCTGGCGGCGTTCGCCTACCGGCACGCCATGGGGCTCTACTACGCCTACCCGGACGACGAGCTCTCCTACTCGGCGAACTTCCTCAACATGATGTGGCGCGCGACCGAGCTGAAGTACCACCCCGACCCGGTCCTGGAACATGCGCTGGACGTGCTCCTCATCCTCCATGCCGACCATGAGCAGAACTGTTCTACCAGCACCATGCGGCTGGTGGGGAGCTCCCAGGCCGACCCCTACTCGGCGATGTCGGCCGCCTGCGCCGCGCTCTACGGACCGCTTCACGGAGGCGCCAACGAACAGGTCCTGCGGATGCTGCGAAGCATCGGGTCGGTGGCCAACATTCCGGACTACATCAAGAGGGTCAAGGAGGGCGAGTTCCGCCTCATGGGCTTCGGCCACCGGGTGTACAAGAACTTCGACCCCCGGGCCCAGCTGATCAAGCGGGTTGCGGAGGAGGTGTTCGAGGTGACGGGGCCGAGCCCACTCTTGGACATCGCCCTGGAGATCGAGAAGATCGCCCTTGAGGACGACTACTTCATCAACCACAAGCTGTACCCCAACGTCGACTTCTACTCTGGGATCATCTACCTCGCCATGGGCATCCCGGTGGAGATGTTCCCGGTGCTTTTCGCCATCGGGCGCACCCCCGGCTGGCTGGCCCACTGGCAGGAGGGGCTCCTCGACCCCGAGCAGAAGATCGGACGCCCACGCCAGCTGTACGTCGGCCCGGAGCTCCGCCACCTCGGCGCCTGAGCGGCCGGGTGCGGCCCCGGGGCGGCAGCGCCCCGGGGCCGGCGCAACCTCAGGCCAATGCGGCCTCGAGGTTCTCGGCCAGGGCGGACATGAACGCCTCGGTGCTGAGATAGCTCTGGCTCGGTCCGACCAGGAGCGCGAGGTCCTTGGTCATCTGGCCCCCCTCCACGGTGCGCACGCAGACCGACTCCAAGGTCTCGCTGAACGCCATCAGGTCCCGATTGCCATCCAGCCGGCCGCGGTGAGCCAGCCCCCTGGTCCAGGCGAATATCGACGCGATGGGGTTGGTGGAGGTGGGCTCGCCCTTCTGGTGCATGCGGTAGTGCCGGGTGACGGTGCCATGCGCCGCCTCCGCCTCCATGGTCTTCCCGTCCGGGGTCAACAGGACGCTGGTCATGAGCCCCAGTGATCCGAAGCCCTGGGCCACCGCATCCGACTGGACGTCACCGTCATAGTTCTTGCAGGCCCATAGGTACCCCC
Source organism: bacterium (assembly GCA_021827985.1). Taxonomy (GTDB): domain Bacteria; phylum Chloroflexota; class Dormibacteria; order Aeolococcales; family Bog-877; genus JAJYXT01. Next base: position 114,356 of record JAKATL010000002.1, on the reverse strand, counting down.
CGCCCCACTTCAGGGCGGCGGCCACCATGTCGTCGATCAGCCGGTGCTCATAGGTGATCCCGGCTTCGGCGAACTGGGTAGCGAACTCGGCGGCGAAGACCTCGGCGAAGAGGTCCTTGAAGCGGCCGTCGTAGGCCTTGAGGATGGTGTTCTTGGTGGAGAGGTAGACGGGGTAGTGGCGGGTCAGGCCGTAGCGCAAGCACGCCCTGGCGAAGTCCCGGATCGAGTCGTCGAAGTTGTACATCGCCATGGCGACCCCGCCCCCCTCGTACTCGGCCACCTCGTAGGTCTTGGCCGGGGACCCGTCCCTGGGTGTGTAGGTGATGGTGACCTTGCCCGGACCGGGTACGACGAAGTCGGTGGCGCGGTACTGGTCGCCGTGGGCATGACGGCCGATCACTATCGGCTTGGTCCAGCTGGGCACCAGCCGGGGGATGTTCTGCATCACGATCGGCTCGCGGAATATCACCCCCCCCAGGATGTTGCGGATGGTCCCGTTGGGCGACTTCCACATGCGCTTGAGCCCGAACTCCGCCACCCGAGCCTCGTCTGGGGTGATGGTGGCGCACTTGATCCCCACCCCGAAGTCCCGGATGGCCTCCGCCGCCTGCACGGTGACCCGGTCATCGGTGGCATCGCGATTCTCGATTCCCAGATCGAAGTAGCGGATGTCCAGCTCCAGATGGGGCAGGATTAGCTGGTCCTTGATCAGCTGCCAGATCACCTTGGTCATCTCGTCCCCGTCAAGCTCAACAACCGGACCCGCAACCTTGATCTTGGCCATGTCCATCCCTCATACCCTTTGAACCGGCAGACCGCTTTCGGCCTGCCATGCCGGAGGCGCCCCCCCCTTCTCACCCGGAGCTCCCGCACCCGACTTTACCGGGGTGGGCAGAGGGACGTTTCCGGGCACCTCCCAGCCCGACGCGCAGACCTCTAAGATGCCCAGGTGACCCAGGACGGCACGGTGATCGATTGGAGTGCTCTGAGGCGCCGCGCATTGGAGGCGGCGGCCGGCGCCTACGCCCCCTACTCCGGGCTCCGAGTGGGCGCCGCCGGCATCGACGACCAGGGCCGCCTGGTGACCGGGTGCAACGTCGAGAACGCCTCCTACGGACTCACCCTCTGCGCCGAGTGCGGGCTGGTCTCGGCCCTCCGAGCCGGTGGCGGGACGCGCCTTGTGGCCGTCGCCGTGTGCGCCGGGGACGGTGCTCCTCTGACCCCCTGTGGGCGCTGCCGACAGCTGCTCCATGAGCTGGGCGGACCAGAGCTCGTGATCGACGACGGGCCCGACCGCCCTCCGCTCACTGTGGCCGATCTCCTCCCAATGGCCTTCGGACCGGAGGACCTCCAGCGCAGCCAGCGCTGATGGCGTCAGCCCGAGCGACCGTGGAGCTGATCGCCGACAAGCGCCGGGGCCGGGCCCTGGCCCCGGGCGAGATCCGCCAGCTAGTGGGCGACTATCTCGACGGCCAGACCGCCGAGGCCCAGATGGCCTCCTGGCTGATGGCGGTCTGCTGGCGGGGCCTCACCGAGGAGGAGCTGCGAGAGCTTACAGCCTCCATGGCCGAGAGTGGCGGCCGCCTGGATCTTAGTGGACTGCCCGGGCCGACGGTCGACAAGCACTCCACTGGAGGAGTCGGGGACAAGGTCTCCCTGGTCCTGGTGCCGCTCATGGCCGCGCTCGGTTGCTTCGTGCCCCAGCTGTCGGGTCGGACGCTGGGCACGACCGGAGGGACGCTGGACAAGATGGAGTCGATCCCCGGAGTCCGCTGTGAGCTCTCTTCGAGCGAGATCATGAGGGTGGTGCGGGAGGTGGGTTGCGTCATCGCGGCCGCCTCACCGGAGCTGGCTCCCGCGGACCGCCGCCTGTATGCCCTGCGCGACGCGACCGCCACCGTTCAATCCATACCCCTCATCGCCGGCTCGATCGTCTCCAAGAAGATGGCCGAGGGCGTCCAATGCCTGCTCTTCGACGTCAAGGTCGGTAGCGGGGCCCTGATGACCAAGGCCGCTGGGGCGCGGCGGCTGGCGGCAACACTGGTCGAGCTGGCATCAGGATTCCAAATTCGAGCCGTTGCCATGGTCACGGCCATGGACCAGCCGCTGGGGAGGGCCGTGGGCAACGCCCTCGAGGTGAGGGAGGCAATCGACGTGCTCTCCGGGGGTGGCCCTCCCGACCTCCGCGACCTGGTGCTCGCGGAGGCACGGGAACTCCTACGGCTGAGCGGCCAGACCGCCGACCCAGTCGTGGCCCTGGATGGCGGCGTGGCCAGGGAGCGGTTCAACGCCATGGTCAAGGCGCAGGGCGGTGCTCCGGGGGCGCCACTTCCCCTGGGAGTGCGACTGGCCACCGTAGACGCACCCCGGAGAGGGTTCCTCTCCCGGCTGGATGCGGGGGCCATCGGGCTGGCGGCCTGGAGGCTCGGGAGCGGGCGGCGTTCGCCCTCCGAGCCCGTCGATCCGGTCGCCGGGATCATGTGCCTCGCCAAGGTAGGCGCTGCGGTGGAGCGCGGCCAGCCACTGCTTGAGCTGTGGGGGCGTCCGGGCCAGGACCCCACTCCCGCTCTGCTCGCTCTGAAGGGCGCGGTTCGCGTGCGATCCTCACCGCCCCCACCACGGCGCCTGGTGCTGGAGCACGTGGCTGGCGACTAGGCGGCCGGAGGCACCGTCTCAGCCGCCAGCATCTCGAGGATGGCCTCGGCCAGCTCCCGCGCTGACCGCGGTTCCAGCTCCAGCGCCACCCGTGCCGCCGGACCGAGGTCAGGGTTGAGCAGGTCGATGTTGAGGGTGTGGTCAGCAGGTGCATGCGCCGGATGGTCGAGGTAGACGGTCGCGTCAGTCACACGCATCCACCCGGCGGCACCCTTGCCGCTTCCGGCCACCCCGAGTCGCTTGGTGAGATAGGTGCACATATTCAGCCCTCCAGGGTCCTGCCCAAGAACGCGAAGATTCGCCCCCATCCGTCCACCGCCGCCTCAGGCCGGTAGCTGGGCCGGTCCACGGCGAAGAACGCGTGCCCAGCCCCCGGATAGGTCGTGAAATCGTGCTCCTTGCCGTGCCCGGTGAGGAGGGCATCCAGCTCCGCGGTCTCGGCCGGCGACGGGTGCTGGTCATCCTCCCCGAAAAGCCCCAGGAGAGGGCAGCCGAGGTTCGGGAGCTGGGCGGTCAGGTTGCTGATGGGGATGGGGAAGCCCTCGGGCGGTTGGCCCACCACGAAGGCACCGTAGCAATCGACGGCGGCCTGCATAGGCAGGTGGCAAGCCGCCAGAACCGCCTGCCGCCCACCGGAACAGTAGCCGATAACCCCCACCTTGCCCGACGCCAACGGCCTGGCCCTCAGGAAGTCTGCCGCTCCGCCGACGTCTCCCACCAGCCGGTCGTCCGGCACCCCGCCCCTCGCCCGGGCAGCCGCGGCGGCATCGTCCGGCTCGGCCCCCGGCGCCTCCCGCCAGTACAGGTTCGGGCTGATGGCGAAGTAACCCTGCGCCGCGAAGCGCCGGACGGTCTCCTTGGTCTGCCGGTCCAGCCCCGGCATGTGATGGATCACCACCATGCCTGGTCGGCTTCCCGACTCCAACGGCTCGGCGAAGTACGCCCGAATCGGGTCCCCCCCATGCCCTGCGATCTCCACCACGCCAGCCCGGATCGCCTCATCCAATGCCGTACCTCCCAACAGAACGCATCGACAGTTTGCCGACCAGCCTGTCCAGGCCCAAGATCACCGGCGAAGTTGGGCCAGAAGGCCCCGGATCGCCAGCTCGTATCCCATCGCCCCGGCTCCAACAATGACACCCGTGGCAACCGGGGCAATCACCAGTATTCTTCGGAATGGCTCCCGGGCGAAGACATTGCTGAGGTGGACCTCGAAAACTGGAAGCCCCACCCCACTCACCGCATCCCTCAGTGCGTAGCTGTAGTGGCCGAGGGCCCCGGGGTTGAGCACCACCCCGTCGAACGTCGCTGGTGCACGGTGGAGAGCGTCGATGATCTCGCCCTCGCCGTTGGCCTGAAAGAACTCCATCTCGCAGCCGAGCTCCGGAGCCATCGCCCTCAGACGGTCGGAGATCGTCTCCAGGGTCTCCTCACCGTACACCGCAGGCTCCCGGCTTCCCAGGAGATTGAGGTTGGGGCCGTTCAGCACCAGGATCCGAAAGCGCGCAGGCTGCATGTGGTCCTCACTCGAACGCGCCGAGCGTTGGCCCGTCCGGCGTCCGCCCGGCTGTCTCGCCTCGGCCCAGTCTACGTCGCCCAGGCAGCCGCGAACTGGAACGGGCCCCGTGGCCGGGCTGGGACGGGGCGCCCAACGTATGTCAGTGGCGGCCCGGCGGCGCCAGCCTCGAAGCTCTCGCGCCCCTGATCGGGCCGACGCCCGACCCGTGTCCGGCGATCCGGGCGCGGCCCAGCCAGCAGATCAAGTCTGCGCCGGATGCATCTGAGGGTCTCCAGCGAGGGACGGAGCGAGCCCGAGGTCGGGGGCCGGCCCGCGCCGGCCCCCTCGCCCGGGCACTCTGCTCAGTAGTAGGAGTTCAGGTCGGCTGTCGAGACAGAGTAGATGGTGTGCAGCTTGCCGCTGGAGTCGAACTGCACCACCTGCAGCGGGGTGAAGACATTGTGGTACTGGTTGAAGTCCTCGTTCCCGCTGGCGCCCTGGTAGTTGATCTTCTTGCCGGCCTTGAGCAGCTTCACGCAGCTCGGGTAGGTGTAGCACGCGGTGCCCGGCGGGTTGGAGATCTTGAGGATGTAGGGTCGCCACACCACCGGGTTGGTGGAGTGGGCGGCGGTCATGGCGAGGGCCGCCATCACCACCGCGTCGTACATAGCCGGCGAGGCGGGGAGGGGCTTGTTGGTGTTCCACACCGCCTGGTAGGCGCTCAGGAAGGCGCTGTTGGCGGCGCCATACGGGGTGGTCCCGGCCATCCCGGTCATCCAGTGGCTCGCGGTGCTCAGCCCCATGGCGTTCGCCAGCTGGATGCTGGCTCCGGTGTCACCGGTGATGAAGCGGACGTTCATGTGCCCCAGCTGCTTCACGTTGGCGAACAGAGTGCTGGCGGTCTGGGGGTCGGCGTGGAAGAACACGCACTGCGGGTTGCCCTGGAACGCGACCTGGACCTCGCTCAGGTAGGAGGTCTGATCGGGAACGATCTGCTGGTTGCTGAGGATGTGGCCACCGTGGCCGGTGAACGCCTTGACCAGAGGCGGAACCTCGGCCTGGGCGTTGGCGTCGTTGGTGTACATCAGGCTGGCGGTTGAGCAGCCGGTGTGCAGGGCGTAATAGGCCTCACCCGTCAGCAGCACGGAGTCGGAGGGGAAGACCCGGTAAACGTAGGGGAAGGTCATGTGGTCCAGGAAGGTGGCGCCTCCCTCCATGAAGTCCACCACGTGGTCAGTGCTGAAGCTCTTGTCCACGCCCTCGATCTCCAGGGAGCTGGGGCCGAACACCACCACCGGAGAATGGGTGAGGAGCGTCTGGAGCGCCGTCACCGCGTCCACCGGGTCACCGGCGGTGTCCTCCAGGGTGGCGCTGAACTTATGGCCGTCCACCCCACCGTTGGAGTTGACGGCGTAGATCCCCGCCTTGATCCCATGCAGGAACCACTGTCCTACGAAGGACTCCGCCCCGGTCATGGGCAGGAGCTCTCCCACGCTGATTGGCCCACTCGGAATCGAGTGGTTCGCGGTCGTAGCGGTGCTGCCGCAGGCGGCCAGGAGGATGGCAAAGAGCCCCATCCCCGCCCAGCCCGCCTTTCGAAAACCGAATCTCAAGTTGCTACCCTCCATTTCCCTTTCGCTACCGAAGAACCCGTCGCTTCCCGGTCAGATCCAGTGCCTCACCTCCTCGACCCACCGCCCGCCGTCTGTCCCACCTCGGAGTCCGCCCCACCGCCGCCCCCCAGGAAGATGGCACTAAGGTCCTGCTTGCCCACCTCGGCAGCCGGTCCGTCAAGTCGGTTGCGCCCCGCCACCAGCACGTAGGTCCAGTCGGAGTGGCGGACGGCCATGTCCACGTTCTGCTCGACGACCACCACGGCCGTTCCCTGCTCGGCGATCCGCCTCACCTGCTGCCAGACCACGGTGGTGTACTGCGGTGAGAGGCCGGCGGTGGGCTCGTCCAGCAGGACCACCTTGGGCTCCAGCATCAGAGCCCGCGCCATCCCCAACATGTTGCGCTGGCCCCCGCTCAAGACCCCGGCCTTGCCCCGCCGGGCCCGCTGCAGGTCGGGGAAGATGGCCAGCACCTCCTCGATCCGACGCTCCACGCCGGCGCGCCGGATGTAGGCGCCCATCTCCAGGTTCTCCACCACGGACATGGACGGGAAGACGTTGTTGACCTGGGGGACGTAGGCCATCCCGCTGGCGGCGATTCGGTAAGGCGGCAGATTGGTGACGTCGACCCCGCCCACGGTCACCGACCCCTCGAGCTTGCGGAGTAGCCCAAATACCGACTTGAGGAAGGTGGACTTTCCGGCCCCGTTCGGACCAACGATGCTGACCACCTGACCCTCGGCGGCCCGCGCCGACACCCCCTGGACTATGGGTACCTTGCCGTATCCAGCGGTGACACCCTCAGCCGACAGCACGCTCATCGAGCCCTCCTCCGAGGTATGCTCGGACGACCTCAGGGTTCCTTCGGAGCTCCGCCATGCTGCCCTCGGCGAGGGTCCGGCCCGACGCCATGACCACAACTTGGTCGCAGATCCTCTCCACCACATCCAGGTTGTGCTCGACCAGCAGGAAGGTGATCCCGGCCTGCTCGCGGAGGCGCCGTATGTGCCCGTCCAGCCGAGCGATCAGCGCGGGGTTGATCCCCGCCATGGGCTCATCCAGGAGCATGAACTTCGCGTTGGCCATCTCCGCCCGAGCCAGCTCCAGCAGCCGTTTCTCGCCTCCACTGAGATTGCCCGCGTACTCATCCCGCAGTGGAAGCAGCCCATAGGTCTCGAGCACATCGACCGCGCGGCTCGCCAGCGCGGCGTCCTGGCGTCGCCCCACGGACGGCCGCAAGAGGGCGTTCAGAAGGCTCTCTCCGCGCTGGTCCGGGGGCGGGACCAGTAGGTTCTCCATGACCGTGAGCAGCGGAAACTCGCGCGATACCTGGTACGTCCGAAGCAGACCGCGGCGAGCCATCTTGTAGGCGGGAAGGCGAGTCACGTCCTGCCCGTCGAAGTAGACCCGGCCCGACTGCACCTTGAGGGCTCCGGCGATCAGCCCAACTGCAGTGCTCTTGCCCGCCCCGTTGGGCCCGATGAGGGCCGAGATGGAGCCTCTGGCGATCTCAAAGGTGCAGTCGTCCACCGCCTTGAAGCCCCCGAAGGAGTGGCTCAGGTGTTCGACCCGCAGGACGAGGTCAGCTTCCGGCACTTCCCACCCCTTCGGCCGGAGTCCGTCGGCCGGGCAGCAGCGGCAGCTGGTAGAAGCGGCGCCTGGCCTCGGGGATGATCCCCTCGGGGCGCAACCAGAGGACGGCGATGAGGGAAGCTCCGATCAGCATGTTGCGCACCGTGGGGATGAGGGTGGCGTTGCCGGGAATCGGCGGTATGTACCGCGTCGCCTCGTTGACCAGGACCGCCACCACGAAGGAACCGACCACCCCTCCCCAGTTGTTGCCCCGCCCGCCCACGATCAGCGCCGCCCAGACAACGAAGGTCTCCCCCGAGGTCCACCCGGCGGGGTTGAACGCTCCGATGAAGCCCATGAGCAGGGCCCCGCCGACACCTGCCAGCACAGCTCCCATCGACATGGCGATGAGGCGCACGCGGACCGAGTCCTTGCCGAACGCCTCGGCTGCTTCCTGATCCTCGCGGATTGCCCGCATGGTTCGACCCAGAGGAGAGTTGAGAATGCGCTGGGCGATGAACCAGCAGATGACCATGACCACGGCGCAGAAGCCCACCCACAGGTAGGTGAACTGGTTGTAGTTGATGTTCAGCCACTGGCTGAAGGGGGTCTGCAGCCCCGCCAGTCCGTCGAACCCGTCGAAGAGGGGGGTGTAGTTGCTCACCAGCCCGTAGATCACCGTCCCGGTGGCCAGGGTGACGATGGCCATGTAGTCGCTGCGCAGCCGGTTGATGGCGATGAGGCCGATCACGATCCCCAGAAGACCGGCGGCCAGAGCCCCCATGACCAAGGCGATGGGGAACGGCCAATTCAACCCCAGTATCCATTCGAACCCGGTGGACTTCTGGCCAGGCCCGAGCGCGAACACCCCTGAGAAGTAGGCGCCGCAGGCGACGAAGGTGATGAAGGTGAAGTCCAGCACCCCGGCGTAGCCGAACTGGATGTTCAGTCCCCAGGTCAGGATGTTGTACACGAAGAAAAAGATGGCCAGGGTGGCGAGGTAGGGCAGTATCAGATCCATATTCAGGCCTTTCCACGAGTGGCGATGAGGCCCTGGGGGCGGATCAGGAGGACGACCACCAGGGCCACGAAGGCGATGTCATCCTTGTAGGTGGAGCTGACCACGACCGCCGAGACCTCGGTGACGATGCCCAGAATGGCGGCAGCCGCCATCGCCCCGTAGGGCCGGCCGATCCCTCCTAGGATCACCGCGGCGAAGATCACAAACAGGAAGCTGTCGGCGCTGGTGGGGTTGAAGCTCACCGTGGTCACGGTGAGCGCGATCCCGGCCAGGCCGGCCAGGCACCCGGTGATGAACCAGGTCCAGGTGGTGATGCGTTCGGTGTCGATCCCGCTCACCTGGGCGAGGTCCTTGTTGTCCGACATCGCTCGCATGGCCTTGCCCAGGCTGGTCCGGCTGAGCATCAGATGGATAGCCACCATGGCCACCACCGCCAGACCGATGATGATCAGCTGGGTTGGGGTGAGGGAGAAGGGTCCCAGGTTCAGGGGGCTGCCAACCGCAAGGTTGTAGGTCTGGAACCCCGGTCCCCAGATCGCCTGCACCAGGTTCTCGATGATCAGGGAGAGCCCGAAGGTAACGATCAGGAGGTAGAACAGGGGCGCCTGCCGGGAGACGAAGTGCTGCATCACGCCCTTGGCGATCGCCACCGCCACCACCCCCATGGCCAGGCAGGCCAGCACAGCTGCCAGCAGGAACGGCAGGTGCGCCCGGGTGCTGAGGGCCATGGCGAAGTAGGCGGCCAGGACCAGGTAGGTGCCGTAGGCGAAGTTGATGTAGTTGGTGACGCCGAACTGGAGAGTGAGGCCCACAGAGGCCAGCGCCAGGACCGAGGCCGTGACCAGTCCGAACCCCACCGACTGGATGACCAGGTTCACGCCGCCTGGCTCCTGGTCGATGCTGCCCACCCGCTTAGGCGGTCGCTCATCGAGGATCCCGCCCTGGCGATCATTGGGCCTCGCCGAGGGCAGGCCGCAACTGGCGGCGCCCGGAGGGACGGGCGCCACCAGTTGCGGCCTCCGGGGACAGGGCGGCCACCAGGTAGGCGCTCTCACGGCGTACGTGAACCGCCATGGCCCGCTCCGCCCCCGCCGGGTTGCCATCCAGGATGGCCTCCGCAACTCGCCGGTGCTCCCGGCGGGCTCCATCCTGGCGCTCGCGACTCTCCACCGCCGTGGCCAGCCGGTAGCGAACGATGTGGTCGTGCAGTTTGTCCAGCAGCTCTGCCGCCCGGCGATTATCGGCCACCTCCGCGATCCGGCGATGAAACCTCTCCCCCAGTTCCCTGAGCGCTGCCGGCTCGTCCGAGCGTCGATCGGCCTGGTCCAGGATCGACACCAGCTCGCGGGCATCGTGCATGGTGGCACGCTGAGCCGCCTGGTGCGCAGCCAGCCCCTCGAGCGCTCGACGGACCTCGTACAGCTCCGCCACGTCCCTGGCGTCCACCTCGGCCACCATGAGTCCGCCATTCGGCAGACGCTTCACAAACCCGTCGGCCTCGAGGGCCCGGAGCGCCTCCCGCACCGGGGTGCGGCTCACCGAGAGATGAACGGCGAGTTCGGGCTCGTGAAGCCGGGTGGAAGGGGCCAGGTCATGATTGATCATCGCCTCGCGCAGGAGCCGGTACACCACCTGGGCCGCGGACTCCCGCCGTACTTGCGGGGTCTCCAGCCAGAAGCCAGGACGTCGGATGCTCACTTGCTCCACTCCCTGCAATGGGGGGCTGGCCGCTGATGGCGACGGCGGTCAACCCGAAACTTGGTGTGCATGTATACCACAACACCGCCACCGCGGCAAGGGTAGGCGAGCTGCCGGGATGCTTCTGAGGTGCCGCGTCAGGCCGAGAGCATCCTCTTCACCTCACCCGCGGCCAGGATCAGTTCCCGGTCGAAGAGGTTGGCGTTGCCGAAGGTGAACCCGCCGATGCCGGCGTCCAGGAATGACCTGAGCTTGTCGGCCGCCTGCTCGGGAAGGAGCGGGGGACCAACCAAGCGACGCCTCTCCTCGGGGATGCGCGCCTCCAGCCGCCGGGCATCCTCCGGTCCGGTGGCCATCATAATGGGGGCGTTGGCGGTGCGCAGGATGGTGGAGGGATCCCGGCCCTCCTCAGCGCAGTACCGCTCCAAGATCTCCCCCTTTCGCCTCATCTCCTCGACGCCCCCGAACCAGTTGGAGATGTCGGCATAGCGAGCGACCAGCCGGAGCGTGCGCTGCTCCCCGCCGCCCCCGACCAGGATCCGCGGTCCCCCGGGCTGCAGGGGTCGGGGGACGTTCAGCGCTCGATCGATGCGGAAGTAGCGCCCTTCGAGTGACGGTCGATCCTCGGCGAACATCGCCCGGGCGATGCGGAGGGCCTCTTCGAGCCTGTCCATCCGGCGACCCACCCTGGGGAAGTCGAAGCCGTAGCCCCGGTGCTCATCCTCGTTCCAGGCGGCGCCCAGGCCGAGAATGGCCCGGCCTCCGGAGAGAACGTCGAGGGTGGTGACCTCTTTGACCAGAAGCGCCGGGTTGCGATAGGTCACCCCGGTCACCAGCGCTCCCAAGAGAACCTTGCTGGTGCGCTGGGAGAGGGCCCCCAGCGTGGTGCAGGCCTCCAGCATCGGCTCGGTCTCCTCGCCCAGCCCGCGGATCTGATAGAAGTGGTCCATCACCGACACCATGTCGAAGCCGGCCTCCTCCGCCGTCTGGGCCAGGCCGACGACGTGGGCGAAGAGGCCCTCGGGAGCGACCCCCTCGAAGGTGAAACTGGGCATGTGGAATCCGAAGAAGGGCACGCTCATTCGCTCACCTCCCGCTCAGTTGCCAGACTTCGGGCAAGTGGCGGTTGTTCACCCCACCTGCATCGACCGCTTGGCCAGGCCGTACCAGAATCCATCGATGACGGTCCGGCGTTCCTCACCCTCCCCGCTCGCCGCTCCCAGCGCCACGAAGAGAGGGGCGAAATGCTCCGTCCTGGGGTGGGCCAGGTGTCCTGCCGGGGCCTTGTTCTCGAAGTCGACCAGGGCGTCGAGGTCCCACCGGGCGAATGCCTCACTACCCCAGTGGTCGAATTCCGCCGACCAGGATGGTGGCGCCGCCTCCGGAGTTGGCGACAGGCGCATCGCCTGGAGGTTGTGGGTGAAGAACCCACTCCCCATGATCAGGACCCCCTCGTCCCGCAGGGGGGCGAGCTGGGCCCCGGTGGCCAGCAGCCGCTCCGGATCCAGGGTGGGGAGCGAGAGCTGGAGCACGGGGACGTCCGCCTGCGGGTACATCTCCACCAAGGGAACGTAGGCTCCGTGGTCCAGGCCTCGGGCCGGGTCGTTCCGCACCGGCTCGCCGGGCTTGGAGAGTAGGCTCGCGACCCTCTCTGCCAACCAGGGCGCGCCCGGCGCAGGGTACTTCACCTGGTAGTAGCGCTCCGGGAAGCCCCAGAAGTCGTACACCAGGGGCACCGTTGAGGTGGCGCCGACGGTGGCCGGTGCCGACTCCCAGTGCGCCGACACCACCAGGATGGCCCTGGGCTTCGGCATGGCCTTCGACCAGTCCACCAGCTCCGACTTCCACTCGTGGTCGTCGGCCAAAGGGGGCGCTCCATGGCTGAGGTAGACGACGGGCATCCGGTCTGCCCCGTTGGACAAGCTCTTCACTTCCATCTCACTTCCTCCGCCGCGGGGCGACCTCATATGTAGTTGTGCGGGCAACTAGATCGATCGTATCACGTTCGCCCGGTGCCGACCCGGTCCCGGCCGGAGGGACAGATCAGGCGGGTTGGAACTCCGACCAGGGGATGTTCCAGTCTCCCTCGCCATCTGCCTCGCTGGCCTGCAGGGTGGTTCCGGTGATCACCACCACGTCTCCAGGTATGGACCAGTTGTAGAACCACACGGCGTCGCTGGGGTTCTGCTCCACGCAGCCGTAGGAGACGTTGTGGCGGCCGTGGTCGTAGATGTCCCAGTTGGCCATGTGGATGTAGTACCCATCGGTGCTGATGGCCACGTCGTCGTATACATTCTGGGCGTAGAGGCCGGGGTAGCCGATGGTCGCCGAGTTCATGAACACCACCGGGGTCTTGGACAGCACGACCAAGGTCCCGGAGATGGTGGGAAAGCCCGGGCGCCCCAGACTGACCGGCTCAGTGCGGACCAGCTGGCTGCCGTTGTACACCAGCATCTCGTGAGTCGCGGCGCTGATCCTGGCGATGTGCTGATTGACCACCGTGAAGCTGCTGGACACCGAGGAGTTGACCAGCCGCTCCCCGTTGATCGCCAGCCCATTCAGGTTCACAGTCAGCGTGGCCTGCTCGTTGAGGGGCCAGAACTGCTCCGGCCTCCCGTCCACCTCGGTAGGCGACCACCAGTGCCACCCCAAGGGGTCCGAGAGGGACTCGCCTGCAGAGAGCCGCTGCAGCACCATCGGCTGGTCCGCCGCCGGGATTGGTTGGCTGAACTGCACCACCCAGGTGGCTCCCATCCCGACCTGCTCCCCCGGGCTCGGCGAGATGGTTATGCCAATGGTCCCCGCCGGGAGCGGCTGCTGCGGAGTGGTCCAGCTCACTACCCGGGTCACGGTCCTGGCCGGCCTACCCCCGCGCGCCGTGGCCACCATCCGGAAGGTGGTCGCCCAAGGCATGGGGGCGGTGGGCTTCCAAACCCCGTGGGCCACACTCCCACCGATCAGCAGCCCGGCTGAGGTGCGTACCGAGACCGCCTCCAGGTGAGCATGCCGCACCGAGAGGCCGATCGACGCCGTGGGGGCCAGGGTGCCCGAGCTGCTGGGGAGCGTCACCGCAAGCTCGGGATGGACGATCGGCAGGGGCCGCGCGGCGGCGGCGATCCCGGTCGCGGCTCCCCCCAGCACCGCCACCGCCCCGAGGCTGAGTCCCACCCGCCGCCAAAGCTGGTGGCCGGAGCCCGACAGAGATGGCATCACGGCAAATATAACCTTCGCCACCGGATTTCGTTCCGCTGGATCACCCCGGCCCGGCGCCGCCCTCGGAGTCTGGCCGACCTGCGGCTCGGCTGCGACTCCCAGTCCGTATAGTTGGTTTGTGCCAACCAACCAGTAGTCGGAGGTGTCCGTGTCTCCCACCCTGCCGGCAGCCTCTGGCGCGTCCAGCGGCCACATCGCCTACAAGTGGATCGCCCTCTCCAACACGACCCTCGGCATCCTGATGGCGACCATCAACTCCTCGATCGTGCTGATCGCCCTCCCTGACATCTTCCGCGGGATCCACCTCAACCCACTGGCTCCCGGGAACACCCCCTACTTCCTTTGGATGCTGATGGGCTACATGGTGGTGACGGCCGTTCTGGTGGTGAGCCTGGGGCGGATCGGAGACATGTTCGGCCGGGTGCGCATGTACAACCTCGGCTTCGCCGTGTTCACCCTCTTTTCCATCCTCCTCTCACTCACCTTTGGGACCGGCCCCGGCCCGGCCCTTTACCTCATCGTCATGCGCGTGCTGCAGGGGATCGGAGGCGCGTTCCTCTGGGCCAACTCCTCGGCCATACTCACCGACGCCTTCCCCGCCACTCAGCGCGGACTCGCCCTGGGCACCAACATGGTGGCGGCCATCGCCGGGTCCTTCATCGGTCTCGTCCTGGGCGGGATCCTCGGCCCGATCGAGTGGCATCTGGTGTTCCTGGTCTCGGTGCCGTTCGGTCTCTTCGGGACCGTGTGGGCCTACCTCAAGCTCAAAGACACCGGGCAGAGGACGCACTCCACCATCGACTGGTGGGGCAACGCCACGTTCGCGATTGGCTTGATCGCGGTCTTGGTGGGGATAACCTACGGAATCCTCCCCTACCGGGGGCAGTCAATGGGCTGGTCCAACCCCCTGGTCCTGGCCGCCCTGATCGGCGGAGTGGCCTTCCTGGGGCTATTCATCTGGGTGGAGCTGCGCGTGGAGCAGCCAATGTTCCGGATGCCGCTCTTCCGGATCCGCGCCTTCGCGGCCGGCAACCTGGCGGCCCTGCTGGCGGCTCTGGCCCGGGGAGGATTGATGTTCATCCTGATCATATGGCTGCAGGGGATCTGGCTGCCCCTACACGGTTACAGCTTCGCCTCCACTCCGCTGTGGGCGGGTATCTACCTGCTTCCGCTCACAGCTGGCTTCCTGGTCGCCGGACCGGTGGCCGGTGCGCTGTCCGACCGCTACGGCTCGCGCACCTTCGCCACCGCCGGGGTGCTCATATCGGCGGCCACGTTTGGGGGGATGCAGCTCCTGCCGGCGGACTTCAGCTACCCCGCCTTCGCCGCCCTGCTCTTCATATATGGGCTCTCCAGCGGGCTGTTCGCCTCTCCCAATCAGGCCGGGATCATGAACAGCCTCCCACCCCGCCAGCGCGGGGTGGGAGCGGGCATGGCCGCCACTTTCCAGAACTCCGCCTCCGTCCTGTCGATCGGGATCTTCTTCACCCTGATCATCGTGGGGCTCTCCGCCTCCCTTCCTCACGCCCTGTACAGCGGGCTGGTAGCCCAGGGGGTGCCGTCTGCGGCAGCCTCTCGGGTGTCCCACCTGCCGGCCGTCGGCAGTCTCTTTGCCGCCTTCCTCGGTTTCAATCCGGTAGCCACCTTGCTGGGTCCGATTCTTCCCCACCTGGCCCCGGCTCATGCCGCCTACCTCACTGGGCGGGCGTTCTTCCCCCGGTTGATCGCGCCCGCCTTCATGTCCGGGCTGCGGGCCGCTCTGGACTTCGCCACCCTGGCCTGCATCCTGGCCGCAGTGGCGAGCGCACTGCGAGGTGGGCGGTACGTTCATCCCGAGCTTGCCCCAGAAGGCGTCAAGGTTCCGATCAAGGAGAGGCCCACCTCGCCACCGGTCCCCAGCCTTTCCCACCTAGAGGGTGGGAGCGGCGAGGCATGAGCGCCCGCGCCGGAGACGGGATCCGCGACGACCTGGAGGAAGGTCTGACCACGCTGGCCAACTGGGTGGTGCGCCACGACGTGCAGATGGAGGTGAGCCGCCGCGCCCGCTGCCCGGTGCCCACTTCCCACGTCTGGGTGGTGAACCGGATCGCGGCCACCGGACCCTGCCGGCCCAGCGAGCTGGCGGACTACTTCGGAGTGGACAACTCCACCATGACTCCCAAGCTGCGCCGGCTCTTGCTGGAGGGCTTGGTGTACCGCCAGGAGGATCCCGCCGACCGGCGCGCCGTGCTCCTGGCGGTGAGTCCAGGGGGGACCCGGCTGCTGGCTCGCCTGCGGCGCGCCCGGGCGGAGATGCTGGACGAGAGGATGCACGGCCTCCCACCCGACCGCCGGGCTGCTTTGGCCGCGTCTCTCCAGGAGCTGGCTGGACTCCTCCAGGGAGAGGACTAGACTCCGGACGTGTGCAAGGTCTGCCAGCGCCGCCCCGAGGTGGCGGGTGACCCATTCGGACGCTGCGAGTCCTGCGCCAAGGCCGGACGGCGCGTGTACCAGTTCCGCCTCCGGTCGGTGGGGTCCGAACTCCAGGTCGCGGCCGGTGAGCTGTCCCCCCGAGCCCTGAACAAGGCCGCCGGCCCCGCACTGCTGGCCCATTCCGCTCGGCCCTCAGTCCGCCCCCACCTTATGGGGAGCAGCTGCGAGCTGGTCATGGCCGGGAAACGGCTGGAGACGGTCCGGGCGGCCCCGGCGCTCTCCTCCCGACTCGATCAGGTGCTGGAGGCGCTTCGCGCGGCCGCGCGCCGCACCGACCTGAGCTGGTGATCCCTCAGCCCAGAACCTCCACCTGGGCGTCCACCGTCTCTGGCTCCGCCTCCGAGCCGGCCCTGACCTCACGGTGGAGGACAAGGCCCGAGGCATCGGCGTCCACCGTGATGACGTCGCCCTCGGCGAATGTTCCATCGAGGACTCCCACGGCGACCCGATCGGCCAGCTGCCGCTGGATCAGCCGCCGCAGGGGGCGGGCACCGTACACGGGGTCGTAGCCCTTCTCAGCCAGCCAACGCACCGCCGTCGGCAGGGGTCGCAGATCCAAGTGCCGGTCAGCGAGGCGCGCGCGCATCTCCTCCAGCTGCAGTGCCACGATGCGCTCAATCTGCGCGAGATCCAGCCGCTGGAAGATGATGATGTCATCCACGCGGTTGAGGAATTCGGGCCGGAACTGCGAGCGCAGCTCCGCCAGTACCGCCTGCCTGGCCCCCTCCTGCGCCTCGGGACTGGGGTGGTCGGGGAGGGCGGCGATGACCGGACTGCCCAGGTTGCTAGTCATGATCACGACGCAGTTGCGGAAGTCGACGGTGTGCCCCTTGCCGTCGGTGAGCCGGCCATCGTCGAGCAGTTGCAAGAGCACGTTGAAGACGTCCGGATGAGCCTTCTCGATCTCGTCCAGCAGGAGCACCGCATAGGGTCGGCGACGCACGGCCTCGGTGAGATGCCCACCCTCCTCATAGCCGACGTACCCAGGAGGAGCACCGACCAGGCGGGCCACCGAGTGCTTCTCCATGTACTCCGACATGTCCAGGCGGACCATCGCGTCCTCGCTGTCGAAGAGGAATTCCGCCAGCGCCCTCGCCACCTCAGTCTTGCCCACCCCGGTAGGACCGAGGAAGATGAAGGACCCCAGCGGGCGCCTTGGGTCCTGGAGGCCGGCGCGAGCCCGCCGCACGGCGCTGGCCACGGCCGAGATCGCCTCGTCCTGGCCCACCACCCGCTGGTGCAGGCGCGCCTCCATCTCCACCAGCTTGTGGACCTCCCCCTCCAGCATCCGCTGCACCGGGATCCCGGTCCAGCGGGAGACCACCTCGGCGATGTCCTCCTCCCCCACCTCCTCCTTGAGCAGGGGCTCGCCATCCGGGGTCTGGTCCAGGCGGGCCTGCTGCTCGGCTAACTGGGAGCGCAGCTCCCCCAGCCGACCGTAGCGGAGTTCCGCGGCCCGACCGAAGTCGGCCATGCGCTCCGCCCGCTCGGCCTCGAAGGTGACCCGCTCGATCTCCTCCTTGATGGCGCGCGTCCGGGCGATCTGGGCCTTCTCGCGCTCCCACCGCTGGCGCAGTCCGACCGCCTGCTCTTGCAGGTCCGCGAGCTCCCGCTCCAGCGACTGGAGCCGCTCGACCGAAGCCCGGTCTGTCTCCTTGCGCAGAGCCTGACGCTCGATCTCCAGCTGACGGATGCCACGCTCCACCTGGTCCAGCTCCACCGGCATGGAGTCGATCTCCATGCGCAGCCGGGAGGCCGCCTCGTCCACTAGGTCGATGGCCTTGTCGGGGAGGAACCGGCCGCTGATGTAGCGGGACGACAGCACCGCGGCGGCCACCAGGGCCGAGTCCTTGATCCGGACCCCGTGGTGGACCTCGTAGCGCTCCTTCAGCCCGCGGAGGATGCTGACCGTGTCCTCGACCGACGGCTCACCCACGTAGACCGGCTGGAAGCGGCGTTCCAGCGCTGGATCCTTCTCAATGTGCTTGCGGTACTCGTCATAGGTGGTGGCACCAATCGCCCTCAGCTCGCCCCGAGCCAGCGCCGGCTTGAGCATGTTGCTGGCGTCCATGGCCCCCTCGGCCGCCCCCGCCCCGATCAGGGTGTGAAGCTCGTCAATGAAGAGAACCACCTGGCCGCTGGAATCGGCCACCTCCTTCAGTAGGGCCTTGAGGCGCTCTTCGAACTCACCCCGGAACTTGGTCCCGGCGACCAGGGTGCCCAGATCCAGGGCCACCACCCGCCGGTTCTTCAGAGTCTCGGGCACGTCTCCCGCGGCGATGCGCTGGGCCAGGCCCTCGACGATGGCGGTCTTCCCCACCCCGGGATCGCCGATGAGCACCGGGTTGTTCTTGGTGCGGCGGGCCAGCACCTGCATGGTCCGTCGAATCTCTTCATCGCGCCCTATGACGGGGTCCAGCTTGCCTTCACGCGCCAGCTGGGTGAGATCCCGCGCGTACTTATCCAGCACCTGGAACTTGCTCTCCGGGTTGGGGTCGGTCACCCGCTGACCCTGCCGAAGCCCCTCCAGCGCCCGCAGAAGCCGCTCCCGGTTCACCCCTGCGGACCGCAGGATCCCGGCGGCAGGGCCACCGGGCAGCGCCGCCAGCGCCAGCAGGAGGTGCTCGGTGGAGCAGTACTCGTCCTGGAGCCGCTCCATCTCCTCCCACGCCGAGCGCAGCACCTGCTCCAGCTCCCGGGAGGCCGTAGGCGTTGCTCCCTCCTGCCGGGGCCGCCCGGCAAGGTCCGAACTGACCCGCTCAGCGACCTGTGCGGGGTCGACCTCCAACTGGCGAAGGAGCGCCGGCACCGATCCGTCCGACTGGCGGAGCAACGCCAGGAGCAGATGCTCGGGATCTACCTGTGGGTGCGAGCCCGAGGTGGCCAGCTGAGTGGCGTCCTCCAGAGCTTCCTGGCTGCGCTGGGTGAACCGGTCGAGTCGCATGAAACACCTCCAGGGCGAAGGTATCGCCCAAGAAGGGATATACCCGACGGTGTCTGCTGCTAACCCAGAGGGGAACCCGCTGGCGGCTGTCCCCGGCCCTCCGCGCCTTTCGTCTCCGTGCCGCTCTGCCCCAGCCCCGACGCGGGCACACTCGGTGGGGTCAGCACGAGAGCGCGCACCAGCTGCGCTCCTTCGGCGGATAGGGTGAGCGGCCGGAGACGTCGGTCAGCTGCTGACGCACGTCGCTCCACCAGCCCCCGGCTCACAAGCGGGGCCGCAGCCCGGCTGGCACCGCTGGTGGAGAGACCCAGCGCTGCGGCCAACTGCACCACTCCGATCCCCTGGGGGCCGGAGGCGGCCACCAGGAAGAGCAATCGAACCGATGTGGGCCCGAGGCGACACCTGACGCGAATGGCGTGGGCCAGGGCTCGCTCCCAGCTCCGCAGCTCCCGGGCGCCCCAGAGGTCCTGGAACAGATCACCCGAAGCGGTCCAACCCGACCTAGCCATCCATCCGGCCTTCAGAGTTCGGCCTCCCCAGCAGGTCCGACCCGAACGCCGTCGCCAGCGGCTCACCTGGCGGGACCCGGTAAGTTCGACTCCCATCGGCAAGACGCTCGGCGCGGAGAAAAGCCGCGGGCCGGGGGGGAGATTCCAGAAGCGAGCTCGCCAGCTCAAAAAAGTGGGTCACGATGGCCACCCGCACTCCGCCCTCCAGAAGCGCGGTTATCACCTGGCGGGCGATCTCGGAACCTTCCAACTCATTGGTGGATGAGAAGGACTCGTTCATGGCCAGGAGCGCGCTTGGCCTCATTTGGTCCACGGTCCTGCTCAGGCGCTCCAGCTCATCCGCCAGCCTGCCGCGGGACATGGAATCGTCCTCCGGACGGACAAAGTGGGTGTGGGTACTGGTGGCCAGGCTCGAGACGAACCCTCGAGCGCCCACGAACATGCCCGATTGGGCCAACAGCTGGGCCATGGCCAAGCTTCTGACGAAGGTGCTCTTTCCTCCGGAGTTGGCTCCAGTGATCACCAGCAAAGGGCAGCCGTCCGCATCCAGATCGTTCCCCACGGGCCGGGTCCCGTCGCGAAGTGGAAGCGTGAGGTCGTAGAGCCCTCGAGCAGACCACCGCCGCTCCTCCCCGGGAGCCAGCCGGGGCCAGCAGACGGGCAGCCCCTGGTCCGCCAGGGCGCGGTGGAGATTGAGGCAGCCGAGGTAGAAGCCAAGCTCGAAGCGGAGAGACCGGAAGAACGCCAGCACATGGTCTGCCGCTTCGGACACCGAACTGGCGACGCCGGCCAGGCCCCGGTCGGTCAGGTTTCCGAGAGCCTTCAGCCCCATCTCATCTCGAGGGTCCACGGTGAAGACGTGCTGTGAGCGTTCCCGCACCCCCAGCCGTTCGCCAAGAGGGACCCTTCGCGCCGATGGCCGCAGAAGGAGGTATCCGCTCCCGGCGCCGCCCGCTCCCAGGTTGGCCCCGAACAGTGCCCCTGACTCCAGCCGCAGGGCCCTTAGCAGCGCACTGACCCGTTCAAGGTAAGCGTCGTCGAGGTCCTGCCTGAGGCTCGCCGCGAACTGGTTCAACCCCCTCGACTTCCAGCTGCTCCTCATGCCCTCACTGAGGTCGCGCAGGCGTCGAGCGGCCGGTACCAGAACTGAGAGCACCTCCACGCCGTGATGCAGCGCACCCGCTGGATGGCGCCCGCTGAGGCCCCAGATCCGTCTCTCCGACTCCACCGCATCGACCGCCACCTGGTAGAGCTGCTCCAATTCCTCCGCCCGATCCATTAGATCCCGGGCCACCTCCTGGCGATAGTCGATGTCCTCGACTGTCTTCAGTCCTTCCAGGGTTACCCGTCGGACCACGTCCCAGATGAACCGGTCACCTCCACTCATGGCCCGCCAAATTGTCTCCAGGCCCAGGTCCTGGCTGAGATCGCCCGCGGAGTCTGGGAGCTCACCCTCACGGTTGAAGTCGCGATCCGCAAACAGCAGGTGAGGCTTCACCTGCCCAACCGCTCCCTGAGCTGATCGTGGGTCAGCCGGTACTTGCGGGCGATCGCCAGGGCATAGGCGAGGCCGTCGGGCGGCCGCCGCTCCACCCTGAAGGTCCGTTCAGCCGGATCTTCGGGGTCGACCATACTCACCATGCTCACCATGGCCGGCCCCATGCTTGCGAGTTCATCGATGAACGTGACGTAGACGCCGCGGACCCCGATCGCCACCAGCCGTTCCAGAACCCTCCGCCCGAGAGATCGAGCGTCCTGCAAGCTGGCAGAGCCGAAAGTCTCGTTCAAAATGACCACGCTCCGGTCCGTGGCCCCGGAGAGGATCTTCGCCAGGGCGGCGAGGTCGGCCTCCAGCCGGCCCTGTCGCTCTCCCAGGTCCTCGGTGCGGCCAAAGTGCGTCAGGACGGCGTCGCAGACCGAGATCCGGGCCTGGGAGCCCGCCACGGGAAGGCCCAGCGCCCCCAGGTGAAAGACCTGACCCACGGTGATAGCGAACGTCGTCTTGCCACCCTGGTTCGGTCCGGACACGACCAGGATGCGCTCGGCGCCCGTGAGGCGGAAGTCGTTGACGACCACCCCCTGGCCCAGGGCGACCAGCTTGCGGGCCAGGACGAGTTCGTATGTGGAGTCCGCCCCGACTGGCTCGCCCACCTCGACCACCTCGGGATAGCAGACAGACAGGCCGGCCCCCCTGACCGGGGCGAGAAAGTCCAGGTAAGAGAGGTAGAACTGCGCCTCCCGGTCGAGCTCCATGACGACCGCGTCGCGGAACTGAGGTGCCCGGAGACAGAACCGTTCGAGGCGGCTGAAGGGCTCGGGGAACAACCGGGCCACGCGATCCAGGATCCTCAGCTCCACCGGGTCCAGGAACTCGGGACGGCTGACGTCGAACTCCCGTCCGGCCACGGCGATCTGCTGAAACCGCCGGAACGCGTCGGTGACCTCCTCACCCAGGTCGGCCTCCCCCAGGAAGCGCCCCACAGCGACCCGATTGCCAGTCACCTTGACGGAGTAGCGGAGAGCGCCCAATTCGCCCCTGACCTCGCGCCCCTCCCGGGCCAGATCCGAGAACTCCGAGGACGCCTGGTAGCCTCGCAGGTAGTCCCGAGCGGCCGCCAACGCGGCGGACGAAAAGCCTGCAACTTCAAGCGCGGCAACAAGCTCCTCCACCGCTCGCACGTACTCGACCACCGCGTCGAGATGCCAGAGGCTCCGTTCCCACTTATGCCGCATCCTGTCGGCCCGGCCCAGGCAGGCACGCGTTTCGGCCAGCTGCTGGCTGAAGTTGCGCCAGGCGTCCGCGACCGCCGGAAGCTCAAGGTCACGGCACACTTCCTGCCGATAGCGAACCTCCTCGGGCGTCCGGAGCCGGATGCGGAACGGCTGCGCCAGTTGGTAGGACTCCCGGCCGCCGGTGACCTGCGAGATCAGCTGATCGAGACGCAGATCCACCAGCCACTCGCCATCCAGGGTCCCGGGCTGCTCGGGGACCGGTCCCGGGAAGAGCAGGCTCGCGCCGGCCCGGCCCCCGGCCGAGTCACCGTTGGGCCGAGTCGGGCCGCCGGTAATTGGCATCACAGCAGCGCCGCCCCATAGGCGATGAGGATGGCTACGAACACGTAGAGCAGATAGGTGTTGACGTTCCCCGATTGCAGGCGGTTGGCGGCGGCCCCAATGCGGCTCAGAAGCCGGGCCGCCGGCTGGTACAGCCCCCGCTCGAAGACTGGGGTCACTCGGAAGCCGTAGTGCACCGGACCCGACTGGCCGGCGGGGTCATCCGAGGCCCGGGCGACCTCCACCGTGGGGCGATAGAGGCGATCGAAGGTGACGCGCACGGGGTTGGCGAACGTGGTGGCGGAGTACTGCATCCGCGCCCGAAAGCGGAGCATTCCCCCAGCCCAGACCGGGCCGACCCGGTCCGCCTCCCCGCCCCGACCTACCCGGGAGATGGCGAACGGCACGGCCAGCATCGCGACCAGGCAGACCGCCAGCCAGGTCGGCGCGAGCGAGCTGAAGGCAACGTGGGCGGGGATGATGGTCAGTCCTGGCACCAGCAACAGGCCGCCCAGGTGTTCTCCGGAGATCTCCCCGGCGACATTGCCCAGGCCGCCCAGCACCAGCGGGGCTCCCAGCGCCAGGAAGACGCAGTCCCCGGCTAGGAAGGCGCCACCCAGCCACGGCTGCCTTTGCTCCGTGGCAGCCGCAGCACCTGCGCCCCTCGGCATGCCGAGCAGGGGTATCCCAAAGCTCCGCGCGAAGGCGCCCACCGCCAATCCCCCGGTAAGCGCCAGCACCGCGGCCGCCACCACCAGTAGAACGGCGGTCAGGTGGGAGCCTATCCTGAAGCCCTGGAAGAGGCCCTGGAAGATGAGCCACTCTGACACGAATCCGTTCAGGGGTGGCAGGGCGGCTATGCCGAGGGACCCCACCAGCATCAGGACCGCCGTCTTGGGAAGGCGGCGAGCCAATCCCCCTAGGCGGTCCATGTCCCGTGTCCCCGCCGCATGTTCCACCACCCCTACCCCGAGGAAGAGCAACGTCTTGTAGGCGGCGTGGTTGAGCACCTGGTACAGGCCGGCGATGAGCAGCAGCGCCCCCAGAGCTTTCAGCCCCGACTCGAAGAAGGTCAGAGAGGCGCCCAGCGCGATGACCACGATACCGATGTTCTCGATCGTGGAGAATGCCAGGAACCTCTTCCAGTCGCGCTCCATCAGCGAGTAGAGGACCCCCAGCACCGCCGAGAGGCTTCCGAGGGCGAGTGCGAGCAGCCCCCACCAGACCGGCCCCCTCGGCAGCAACTCAAAGGCGACCAGCATGAAGCCGTAGACACCGAGTTTGGTGACCACCCCCGAGAGGAACCCCGAGCCGTCGGCGGGCGCGACCGGATGGGCCTCTGGCAACCAGATGTGAAACGGGACGATGCCGGCTTTGAACCCGAACCCGACAAGGGCGAGGACGAACACCAGGTCCTGGTACCCCGCCGGCAGCGAGTGGACGCGGACCGCTATCTCAGCGAACGAGAGCGTTCCCGTATAGGCAGCGAGCACGCCCAAAGCTCCAAGCACCATCATGAAGCCCACCTCTCCCAGCGCGAGGAAGAGGTACCCGCCCCGGACCGCCGCAGCCTGGCCCGGGTGGCGCAGGATCATCAGGTATCCGGCGATCGTCATGGTCTCCCAGGCGACCAGAAATGTGGTGACCGAGCCGGCGAGCAGCACCCCGAGGCTCGCGACCAGGGCAACGGTGTAGGCCGCCTGATAGGCCGAAGTTCCCGGACTGGGAAGGTGGTACCGTGGCCCATACATCCCGATGGCGACGGCCACCAGCCCGAGGGCGACCATGAATACAGCGGCCAAGGGCGTCGTCCGAAGGACAAGGCTACCGGCCGCCCCCCTTTCCAGGGTGAGCGCTCCCACCCGACCTGAGGCGATCACGGCCACGCCTGAGGCGGCCGCCAGAACCCCTCCCACGGCTGACAGCCAGGAGCAAGCGCGCAGCCCGATGGGCCATCTGCCGGCCGCCGCGGCGATCAGGGTTGCGGCCCAGGCGCCCGCTGCGGTCACCGCGAGCTCGAGTCCCAGATTCACTGCTCGCCTTCCTGAAGAGTGATTCGCTCCTCAATCCGGTCCAGGGCCAGAAGGAGACCGTGGATGAGGGCTAGCGGACTTGGGGGGCACCCCGGCACGACGACGTCGACGGGAACTACGTCCGTGATCTCACCTCGTGTGTAGCGGTCAGCGCCGAACACTCCGCCCAGCGGACACGCCCCCACTGCCACCACCACCTTGGGGGCCGGCATGGCCTCGTAGGCGCTGAGGAGCGCATGATCCATCGCCCGGCACCCCGGACCGGTAACCAGCAGGCAGTCGGCGTGACGGGGAGTGGGGGTGAAGAACAGGCCAAGGCGATGGAAGTCGTAATAGGGGGAAGAGAGGAGCCGTATCTCCGACTCGCAAGCCCCGCAGGACCCCGTGTCCACCGTGCGGATGTGCAGGCTGCGGCGCAAAACCGCCATACTGCGCCGCTTCAGCCGGACCGCGGCTGCGTCGATCTCCCCATGCGCCGCGCCGGGTAGCGGCAGGGCGCCTGGGTCTAGAACTCTCGGGGTCACTTCACATCTCCCAGGCGGTAGCTGACCACCAGATTCGCCCGGCGTCGGGTCGCCAGCAGCGCCTCAGGACGGCTGCTCCCTGGGCCCTGCACCAGCTCCAGGCATCGGCCACAGGCGGTGCAGCGGCCCAGATCCAAGACCAGCCGCGGTCCGACAACCTCCAGAGCGGAGCTGGGACACGCAGCGGACATCCGGAGCGCAAGATCGCGTCTGATCTCACCATCCCGGAAGCGAGGAGGAGCCGGCCACCCGGCCGCCTCTGGCTCCGGGCGCCTGGGGAATCGAGTCGTGACGATCCCCCGGCGAGCGCCGCGGAGGGCCCACAGTGCCATCAGCGCGCGAAACCGGCCACGGTCAGCCAGAAACTGGCTTCCACGATGGGCACGTCGGTGAACACGTTGCGGGCCCGCAGGGCATCGTCAAACGCCCGCCAGTTCCGCGTCGCCGCCGGCCGCAGACGAGCGAAGCTAACCCGCCCCCCGGCCACCTCCAGGTGAACGAGGGCTTCACCGCGACAGGTCTCGGCCCATCCCAGTCCCTCCGCGGGACCCCCAACATGGTCCTGGCCGGGCCCTGGCGTGGCCCAATCATCCTGAAGTGGCGTGCCGGACCGAACCCAGTGGCGCACAAGGCGCAGCGACTCCCTCACCTCCGCCGCACCGACCCGCATCCGGGCAAGGCAGTCCCCGGGCTGCTCTCGCGCCGGCCGGAATCCGACGTACGAGGTGCTTGAGACCTGATGCGTGCGGCGCAAGTCGGTAGCCACGCCGGCCGCTCGCGCCACCGGCCCGACCAGGCCCAGACGATGGGCGGCCTCGGCTGCGATCGTGCCAGCCCCCTCGAGCCGATCCACGTAGGAGTTGGTGGCCAAAAGGTCCGCCACCAGGGACTCAAACCTGGCTTCGAGTCGATCCAGTGCTGAATCCAGAGCCGCCAGGTCGGCGCCGCGCCTGACCCCTCCGACTTCAAGGAGATTGAAAATGTATCGGTGGCCGAACACCCTGGCATTGAGTCGAAGACAGTCCTCCAGGAGGATCTCCGCCTCGGCCTGACCCACGCTGAGCCCGGTCGCAGCCCCGAGGGCCGCCAGGGACCCGATGTGGTTGTAGATGCGCTCCAGCTCGAGCGCCAGACATCGGGTCACCTCCGCTGCTGGCTCGACCGCGATGCCCAAGGCCGCCTCCGCGGCCCGGGCGAAGGCGAGGGCGTTTCCCACGGCGCCAAGGCCCTCACAGCGCTCGGCCAGAAATAGGGCACGGGCCAGCGTCTGCCCGACCATCCGATGCTCCAGGCCCCGATGTTTGTGGAACATCGCGAGGTAAGCGTCCAGAAGCTCTTCTCCGGTGGTCACCAGCCCCAGGTACAAGGACTCCTGTCCCGCGCCGCGGATCGGCCCCCAGGGGAACTCGATCGCCTCGCCCTGGACGACGTGAGGAGCCCTGACTTCGCTGGACAGCCGGTCACCGCCGGGTAGTCGAAGGGGCTCAGCGGTCTCCGCGGATGGGGGCAGGATCACCCGGTTCACTGGCTTCCCGCCCCCTGGCTCGACGCCCCAAAGCTCGTACAGTTCGCACTCCTCCTGGTACGCCGCCGGCAGCACCCGGGAGAGCGGAACCGGAAAGCTCTTGTCCAACGGGCAGATGAGGCGTAGATAGCCGCCCGACTGGGCATCGGCGAACACCAGCACCCGCTCCAGCCCTTGCTCCGCCGGCCGGACGAACATGTCGGCAAAGCGAGCGATCGGTGCCAGTTTGGCCACCAGGTCGCCTGCGCCGGCGACCGACATGTGCAGGTTCACAACCATCGGTTGGCTCGAGGTGCCATTCCGGGCCAGCTGCGCGAGCGTCAATCCACTCTCCCCCTCGTTCATCGCACCAGGGCCACCGAATGGGCCAGCAGAGAGTTGAGCCAGGAGGGGATCCAGAGCCCGAGACCCAAGAGGGCGAGCAGACCCACCAGAGAGGGGCCAACCGCCAAGAGGTGCTCGCGTGACCCGCGGTATGGCTCCCGATGGACACCACGAGGGGCACCCAGCAGCATCCCGCCCACGGTCCTTATGAACGCCAGGAACGCAACCGCCAGGAGGGCCAGGAGCAGGGCAACCAGCCACGGCTGGTCGCCCGCGAGTCCCGCCCGAACGATGGTGAACTCGCTGATGAACAGTCCGAAAGGCGGCGCGCCCAGGATGGCCAGGGCGGCGCCGAGCAGCAGCGCACCAGTCCACGGCATGGCACCGACCACGCCACCGAGTCGATCGGTCCGCCTGGTGCCGTAGGCCAGAGCCACGGACCCTCCGCTAAGGAACAGGATGGTCTTTCCCAGGCTGTGGTTCAGGCTATGCAGAAGGGCGCCATAGATCCCCAGCACGCCGCCAAAGCCCAGCCCCACCGCGATGATTCCCATGTGCTCGACGGAGGAGTAGGCGAAAAGTCGCTTGAAATCACGCCGGCGGATCATGAACACAACCCCCACCAGCACCGACAGGAAGCCGAAGACCAACATCGTCCGCCCGCCGTACTGGGATCCCAACCCTCGGTTGGCGATCGCCAGGAGCCGGATGATGGCGTACATTCCGACATTCAGGAGAGCCCCCGAGAGCATCGCGCTCGCCGGCGCAGGAGCCTCGGCGTGGGCATCCGGCAGCCAGGTGTGCATCGGTGCCAGACCCACCTTGGTGCCGTAGCCCACGACTCCCAGAAGGAATCCCAGCCGCAGGGCCGTGGGGGCGAGCCGGTGGGCATGGGCGAGGAGGAACGGCCAGGCGAGGTGGGCTTCCGCGCTCCCCGGTAGGGCGCTGGCGGAGTAGAAGAGGAAGAGCGCCCCGACCAGCGCTACGGTGATCCCCAGGCTGCTGATGATCACGTAGCGCCAGCCGGCTTCCAGGCCCTCCGTGCGCCCCTCTATGGGGACCAGCACCACGCTCGCCAGGGTCGCTGCCTCCACCAAGATGAACAACAGCCCGAGATTGGCGGTCTCGACCGCGGCGAGCATCGCAGCGGCGAAGAGGCCGAACGCTCCGAAGTAGATCCTCACCCGCCGGACTGACAGCTGCCCGGAGCGCTCCTCGACTGCCAGGTAGGACGCGGACCCCAGGCTGGCGAGAAGAACCACCGCCGCCACGGTGACCAGGAAGAACCCCCCCAACCCGTCCACGTAGACGAACGCTCCGGCGCTGGCCAGAGGCGCACCGGTAATGGTGACGGTGGCCACGACAACCGCCAGCAGCAGGCTTGCGGCGGCGCCGGCCACGGTGGCGACGGCTGCCCACCCCGTGCGGCCGCTAAAGGTGGCGATGGCGCTGCCCACCAGAGGCAAGGCGG
The DNA here is from genome assembly GCA_021827985.1 of bacterium. Lineage (GTDB taxonomy): Bacteria > Chloroflexota > Dormibacteria > Aeolococcales > Bog-877 > JAJYXT01. The sequence goes on along the minus strand of JAKATL010000002.1, from coordinate 86,230 downwards.
CGACCAGCACCGGGAGCCAGACCATCAGGAGTCCCGCCCTGATCGACCGATGGGCAAGGGGCTGATCCGCTCAGCCAGTCCCGTGGTCATCGCCAGCATGATCAGGAAGCCCGCCAGCAGATCGAAGAAGATCCCCACCTCGACGATCAGGGGGAAGCTGGCGGTGAGGGTGATGGCTCCCAGGAAGACCCCATTCTCCATGATCAGCCAGCCGATCAACTGGGCGACCATGTGCCGGCGCACGACCATCGCCAGAGCCCCAAGGAGAACCACGGCGGTGGAGATGGGAACCACCGAGGCTGCGAGCAGGCCGTGGGCCAAGCGTTCGGGCGACACCGCCAGATAGGCGAACGCACAGAGAGCCGTTCCCAGCACCAAGGTCAGGGAGAGGCCGGTAGTGATCCCGCTGTCGCGCTTCAGGTCAAGGCGTTGGACCAGCCAATGACGGGCTGCTGCGGGGATCGCCCATCCCTTCAGCACCAGAGTCAGGCCGGCCAGCACCCAGAGGGCGGGGTCCCCTTCCAGGTAGGCGGCGGTGGCGGCGGCCACCGCCAGCAGCACCGACTGCAGCGCGTAGTAGGTGAGGTAACGGTCGAAGAGTTTGGACCCCAAACAGGCCAGTGCCGACAGCAGAATCAGGACCGCGGTCAGACTGAGGACGGCGCCCCCGGGCGAGGCCAGCGTCAACTCCTGCATGGCTACCTGCCCACCACGTATGAGGTGATGATCCCGATGAGCGCGAGCAGGAACGCTCCCCCCAGATACTCCGCGATCCTGAAGAAGCGCAACTTGGCAAAGGAGCTGTCAATCATCATCATCAGAGCCGCGCTCAAGGCCAGCTTGCCGGCCACGGCGGCACTCCCCAGCAACCCCTGGGCGAGACTGGTGGCGCTCCCCAATCCCCAGGGAAGCACGAACACGTTCATGAAGACGCAGGAAAGGACGGTGAACTTCATCCAGCTGCCCCACTTCACCAGGGCGTAATCCCGGCCTGAGTACTCCAGGACCCGGGACTCCTCGATCATCGCGATCTCGGTGGTCCCGGCCGGATTGTCGACGGGGATGTGGCCGTTCTCGGCCAGGATGAGGAGGAGGAAGGCCACCGCGCCGAGGAGATGGGTGGGGAGAATCAGTGCCGCCGGTGAACCGGCTATAGCATGGTTCATGAGGTAGGGGTTGTCGGACGCCGACAGCACCCCAACGGTGAAGAAGACCAGGATGAGCGCGGGCTCCGCCAGGCTGCCAAGCCAGGCGGTGCGGCTCGCCCCCAGCGCCCCTAACGGGCTGGCCGAGTCCATGGCCCCCAACGACATCGCAAACCCGGCCAGCGCGAGCACCAGCGCCCCGCCCAGCAGGTCACCCATGAACGCGAGCGGCAGCGGCTCGTCGGTGATGATGGGAACGATGGTGGACACCGTCAGATAGCACGCCATGGCCACGTACGGAGCCGCCACAAACACCAGGCCCGCGTGCTCGGAGCGGACCACCCCCTTGTGAAGCCACTTCCTCAGGTCGCGATAGGGCTGTAGGACGCTGGGGCCGTGCTTGGACTGCAGAATCGCAGTGCCCCTGGCAATGACCCCGACGTACAGCGGGGATATGGCTAGGATCAGTAAGGTCTGCAGGAACTGCAGCAGGTACGGCAACGCGAACCCTCGGAAAGGTGGGCTAACAGCTACTAGAAGCCATTAGCCGGGAGTGCCGGCTTACGCGGGCCTCATCGCGTCGCAACGCTATTCTGCCAGAGCCGCGCCGCCCCTTGTCAAGCTGGAGATTGATCCCGACCCTCCGTCGTGGACCGACTTCACGTGCCGTTCTCGACAGAACTCGTGGGGTGGGGAATTCACGGCCCTAGGCAGCCTCTGGAACCAGCCCGGGACCCGGGCGCCAGGACTCACGGCACGACCTGGTTGTCCTCCGGACGGTCTTCCCAGCTAGGTCTGGCGAGTACCATCGCCCCATGGACGGCGTCTTCCGGACCATTATCGAACCCTTCCGCATCCATTCGGTCGAGCCCCTGCACCTCACCACTCAGGAGGAGAGGCGACGGGCGATCGCCGAGGCCGGCTTCAACCTCTTCAACCTCCCCGCCGAGCTGGTCCTCATCGACCTCCTCACCGACTCCGGCACCGGGGCGATGTCCCGTGACCAGTGGGCCGCGATCCAGCACGGGGACGAGAGCTACGCGGGCTCGCCCTCTTGGTTCAGGTTTCTTGCGGCGGTGCAGGAGCTGTTTCCTTTCCGCCACGTCATCCCCACCCACCAGGGCCGGGCCGCGGAGAAGATCCTGTTCTCCGTCCTGGGGGGCCCGGGCAAGGTGATCCCCAACAACACCCACTTCGACACCACCCGGGCGAACGTGGAGTTCACCGGCGCGGAGGCGGTGGACCTGGTGATCCCGGAGGGGCGTGAGCCGTCCCTCATCCACCCCTTCAAGGGAAACATCGACACCGCCGCCCTGGACGAGCTGCTCCGGCGGCGGGGCCGGGACGTCCCGGTCGCCTTCGTCACCATCACCAACAACTCCGGCGGAGGGCAACCGGTATCCCTAGCCAACCTCAAGGAGGCCAGCTCGGTCTGCCACCGCCACGGGGTTCCGCTCTTCCTGGACGCCTGCCGTTTCGCCGAGAACGCTTGGTTCATCCGCGAGCGCGAGGAGGGCCAGCGGGACCGGGAGATCGCCGACATCGTCCGCGAGATGGCCGGCTGCGCCGACGGCATGACCATGAGCGCCAAGAAGGACCCCTTCGGGAACATCGGGGGCTGGCTGGCGATGAACGACGACCGGCTAGCGGAGCGCTGCCGCAACCTGCTCATCCTGACAGAGGGCTTCCCCACCTATGGGGGACTGGCCGGACGCGACCTGGAGGCGATAGCCCAGGGCCTCAAGGAGGCCGTGGACCCCGACTACCTGCGCTATCGCATCCGCTCCACGGCGTACCTCGGAGAGGCGGTCGCGGCCGCTGGGGTGCCGGTCGTGCAACCCATAGGTGGCCACGCCGTCTATCTGGACGCGCGGGCCCTGCTTCCACACATCCCCCCGCTGCAATACCCGGGCCAAGCGCTGGCGGTGGCTCTTTACGAGGTGGGGGGGATCCGCAGCGTGGAGATCGGGACGGTGATGTTCGGCCGACAGCCCGACGGCTCGGAGCATGAGGGCCCCATGGACCTGGTTCGGCTGGCCATCCCCCGGCGGACCTACACCCAGAGCCACATCGACTACGTGGTCGAGGTGGTGCAGCGGGTGGCGCAAACGGCCGATCAGCTCCCGGGATACCGCATCGTCGAAGAGCCGCCAGCGCTCCGGCACTTCACCGCCCGCTTCGCGCCCATAGCCGGGGCGGGCATCGGCGGCTGAGGCGTCCCGCTCCCCTCAGGCGTCCAGCCAGCCACGTATCGCCTGGGCTACCTCCCCGGGGCGCTCAAACGGAACCAGGTGCCCGGCTCCCGGCAGAACCTCCAGGTGAAGTGCCGGGTACGACAGGAGCTCTCTCTGCGCCGCCTGCAGCGGAACCTGGCGATCCCGGTCTCCCCAGATCAGGCAAATCCTGTCCTGAAGTAGACCCAGTTCCGGCAGGAGCAGGGTCTCCTGGCGGAACCCCCGCGGCCCGATCAGCCTGGCAATGGAGTTCAGGTCTGAGTCTCCCCACCAGCGGTCCGCAGCCAGCTGGCAGGGGTCCGGCCCCGCCGGGCCTTCCGCGGCGCCCGTGAGATGGCGCCCCCAGGCGAGAGCCGCCGCCAGGTGGAGGGCACCGGGAAGGAGTGCCGGGGTCCAGCTCCAGGGGTGGTCGCGCACCACTCCCACGGGACTCAATAGCACCACTCGCCGGACCAGCTCCGGGCGCTCCACCGCCAACGCTCCGGCGACGAAGCCCCCGAGCGAGTGGCCGACCAGATCCACCGGAGCCAGGCCGAGGGAGGTCACCACCGCCTCCACCTGCCCGACCCATGAGTTCCGGGGATGCCCCTGGCCCCGCAGCCCGGTGCTGAGCCCGGTGCCGAACCGGTCCACGGCAACCACCCGCCGGTCTCGCGACAGCTCATCCAAGAGGTCGTGGTAGGCGGCCGGGCAGCCGCCCATGCCGGAGAGGAACACCAGGGTCGCCCGGGGCCCCGCGCCCATGTCGATCAGGTGCGTCCGGCCGCCGGCGGATCCCAGGTACCGGTGCCTGGGTGCGGTCCCCTGGAACTGGCGATCCATCGCCGCCTCGACCGATGCCTCGCTGAGCCCGGCGCGCCGGGGGCGCCGCGCCCCGGCTACGGCCGCCGCGTAGGCGAGGGCCAGCAACCCGGCCCCCGCCCCAGCCCGAAGGCTGCGGTTCAAACTTCCTTGAACTCGGCGTCCACCACGTCGCCGTCGCCACCTCCGGCCTCTCCGGCCGCGCCCGCGGGCGGGATATCCTCCGCCGGCGCCGCACCGTCTGGAGTCGATCCCGGTTCGCCCTGGGAGTAGATCGCCTCACCGATCTTCTGCAGCGCCTGGGTGAGCTCCTGCTCCCGCGACTGCATGTCCACCGCGTTGTTGGCGGCCACCGCCGACTTCAGGGCCTCAACCTTCTGACTGACGTCGTCCCGGATCTCCGAGCTGACCTTCTCACCATGCTCGCGAAGGGTCTTCTCGGCCTGATAGACGAGGGTTTCGCAGCGGTTCTTGAGGGCCACCTCCTCCGCCCGGCGCCTGTCCTCGTCGGCGTGGGCCTCGGCCTCTCTCACCATGCGCTCCACCTCCTCCTTCTGAAGGGTGGTCGACCCGGTGATGGTGACCTTCTGCTCGCGCCCGGTGCCCCGGTCCTTGGCGGTGACGTTGAGGATGCCGTTGGCGTCGATGTCAAAGGTGACCTCGATCTGAGGCAGCCCGCGGGGAGCCGGCGGTATTCCGTCCAGCATGAAGCGCCCCAGGGTGCGGTTGTCGCGAGCCATCGGGCGCTCCCCCTGGAGGACCACGATCTCCACCGACGGCTGGTTGTCCGCGGCGGTTGAGAAGACCTGGCTCTTGCTGGTGGGAATGGTCGTGTTGCGCTCGATGAGACGGGTGTTGACCTCGCCCTCGGTCATGATCCCCAAGGAGAGCGGGGTCACGTCCAGAAGCAGGACATCCTTGACCTCACCCTTGAGGACCCCGGCCTGGATGGCCGCACCCACCGCCACCACCTCGTCGGGGTTGACGCCCCGGTGGGGCTCCTTGCCCGCCATCTGCTTGACCAGCTCCTGGATCACCGGCATGCGGGTGGACCCCCCGACGAGGATCACCTCGTCGAGGTCGGAGACCTTCATGTTGGCGTCCTTCAGAGCTGACTCGAACGGTGCCCGGCAGCGGGCCGTCAGGTCCTCGGTCAGCTGCTCGAACTTGGCGCGGGTCAACTTGAGATCCAGGTGCTTGGGGCCGTTCTGGTCAGCAGTGATGAAGGGGAGGTTGATCTGGGTCTCCTGCCGCTGCGACAGCTCGATCTTGGCCTTCTCGGCGGCCTCGGTGAGACGCTGGAGGGCCTGGCGGTCCCCTTTCAGATCGATCCCCTGGTCACGCCGGAACTCCTCCGCCATCCAGTCGACGATCCGGCGGTCGTAATCGTCACCGCCCAGGTGGGTGTCTCCATTGGTCGACTTGACCTCGAAAACCCCCTCCCCGACCTCGAGGATGGAGACGTCGAAGGTGCCACCACCGAGATCGAAGACCAGGATCTTCTCTGACTCCTTGCGCTCCAGCCCGTAAGCCAGGGAGGCGGCGGTCGGCTCGTTGATGATCCGCAGGACATTGAGGCCGGCGATCTGGCCGGCGTTCTTGGTGGCCTGCCGCTGGGCGTCGTTGAAATAGGCAGGAACGGTGATGACCGCGTCGGTGACCTTCTCGCCCAGGTAGGTCTCGGCGTCCGTCTTCAACTTCTGCAGCACCATGGCCGAGATCTGCTCTGGGGTGTAGCTCTTCCCTTCGACCTGCACCTCGGCCCGGCCGTCCTTGCCGGCCACCACCTGGTAAGGGACGATCTTGCGCTCGGCCTCGACCTCGTTGAAGAGTCGGCCCATGAAACGCTTGATGGAGTAGACGGTGTTCTCGGGGTTCACGGCGGCCTGCCGTCGAGCCAGCTGGCCCACCAGCCGCTCCCCGTCCTTGGTGAAAGCCACCACCGAGGGGGTCGTCCGGCCACCCTCGCTGTTGGGGATGACCACCGGCTCGCCGCCCTCCATGACGGCCACCACCGAGTTGGTCGTGCCGAGGTCGATTCCTACGGTCTTGGCCATGAAGTTGAGTTACCTCCGTGCGTTGGGGTCGGGGGCCGCGGGGCGGCCCGCCCGCCACCATTACCCTACCGCAGAGTGGGGAGCCCCAAACGGAAGCCCCGCTTACCGGCCTCACGCCCCACCCGCGTTGCCGGATGATGAAGGGCCATGGGTACCAAGGACGGACGTCACTGGGCGTCCCCAGCCACCTTCGTGCTTCTGCTGGTGCTGGTCGGCTTAGTGACCCTCACCGTGACCGGGCCGACCGGCCCCGCCCAGGCGAACGGGTTGGGCATCACACCGTCCACTGTCCTGCTCCTGAACCAGAGTGGGGTCAGTCTCCAGGCGCCACGGGGTCGAGCGCTGGTCAATGAGGGCCGGGCCTTCCGGGTGGCCCGGGGGCAGGGGTTCCAGGATCTGCCCCAGTCCGCCTTCCTGGCGCTGGCCAGCCAGCCTGAGGGGGGCACTGTGGGGGCGCGGCCGCGCCTTTGCTGGGTGGTGCTGTTGCAGGCCGGCGCGGATTCCAGTGGCAACCTGCCGGCCCCCGGCCAGATAACCCTCTATGCCGTGGTGATCGACGCTCGCAGCGGACGCTTCCTGACCGCGGTCATCGCCTTCCAGGGCCCGGCCCACTCCGGAGTGGGCTCGGAGTAGCCACGTCAGCCAAGCCATCTCCGCCCGTCAGCCCAGGAAGGGCGAGCGCGGGTGGGATCAGCGCCGCTCTGTGGCTGGTGCTCGCGGTCGTTGCCCTGGGCGCGATCGTCCTCTCCCCGCTCCCGACTCTGGCGGCCTCCTTCCAGCCGAAAAGGCCGCCCGCGGGCAACCTCCCCTGGCTCAGTGTCCGCGGCGGCCAGATCACCAACAGCCAGGGGGAGTCGGTGATCCTTCGGGGCTTCAACGACGACGCCCTGCTGCAGAGCGGGAGATCGCCGCTGCCTCCTCCCCTCACCCTGCGGGACGCCCTGCTGATGCGTGCTCAGGGGTTCGACGTGGTCCGGATCCCGGTGTCCTGGTCCCTTCTGGAGCCGCGGCCGGGGAGGTTCAGCCAGAGCTACCTGCGGAAGGTGGAGGCGATGGTCGACCTGTGCGCCCGGGCTGGACTGTACACGGTCCTCGACCTGCACACTGAGGACTTCGGGGTGGCTTTCGGCGGGAGCGGGGCGCCCAGCTGGCTCACCCTCCCGGCTCTCCCCGACTGGCACTTCCCCGTGGTCCCCGCCGCCTGGCAGCGGCACCTCTCCCCGGCGGTGAACGCCGACCTGGCGTTCTTCTGGCTGTACCCCAACTGGCAGCGTCTCTACTGGCAGGCTTGGCGGGTGCTGGCGAGGCCGCTGGCCGGCGACTCCGCCGTAGCCGGGTTCGACCTGTACAACGAGCCCCACCCACTGCCGGTGCCACCAGGCATCTTCGCGCCCCGGATTCTGTTTCCCTTCTATGCGGCCGGGATCCGGGAGATCGCCCAGGTAGACCCCAACCACCTCTTCATCATCGAGGGTGACCTCTTCGGGGACCTCCCCACCCGGGTGGACCCCCTGCGCGCCCCCGACCTCGTCTTCTCCACCCACCTGTACGCGGGCAGCCTCATCGGCGGGTCGTTTCACGGCCAATCCGCCCCACTTCGATCCGAACTAACCCAGGGCATCTCCGAGGCCGCCCAGATACCAGCCGCCTACTGGACCGGGGAGCTGGGGATCGACCATCAGCTCCCCGGGGCCACCTCCTGGGCACTAACCGAGATCGCGCTCTCCGACCAGTACCGGACCGGTTGGGCCTGGTGGCAGTGGGATGACCCGGCCGGGTGGGGGGTGCGCACCGGAACTGGGCCGGTCGACCGCGCCTGGCTGGACACCCTCTCCCAGCCGTACGTACAAGCCGCCCCGGGTCGGCTCCTGTCCATGGACTACTCCACCTCGCGACGCGTACTCGCGGCGAGGTTCGCAGAGGTCTCCAGCCCGGCCGTGGCCGATGTCGCCTGGCCCGCCAGCCTGCCCTCGCCGCACCTCCTTGGTGGTTGCGCCCAGCTCGCCGGCGCCTACCCGGGCGGGGTTCGGCTCCGGATCTTAACGCCGGATTGCACGGTCACCCTGGCGGCATGACCACAAGAGCCGCCGCTCCGCTCTCCATGCTGCTCCGGCAGGCGTCCATCACCGCCAGGTTGGCGGCCGCCTCCCGGGCCGAGGTGCGCGGCTGCTCCCGGGTTCTGACCGTCCGCATGAAGTGGTCCGCCATCTCCCGGTAGGGGTCTGCCGCGGAAGTCTCGATCCGCTTCCCGGGGCCAGCCGGCGAGCGCTCCAGGTACAGCGGGACCTGCTGCCCCGTCCAGGCGGTGAAGGGAAGTGGGATGCGCAGGGCGCCGTCCGCTCCCTCCACACGAAGCCACTGGCTCTCCCCGCGGTCGAAGCCACACCCCAGGGCCGCCGACCCCAGCTCTCCGAAGTCCAACAGCAGATCGCAGCGGACATCCACGCCCTCGCGGAGTCGGACCCGGGCCAGAACGCGGAGCGGCTCCGCCCCGAAAACCTGTCGGCTGGCACTGATGAGGTAGGTGCCCACGTCGTAGAGCGCGCCGCCGCCCAACTCGGCGTGCCAGCGGTAGTCGTCCCCGGGCACCAGCGGGAAGGCGAAGCTGCCCGCCACGTGCCGCGGCTCCCCGATAACCCCTGAGCGGAGAAGGCGGAGAGCCTCCTGCCAGCGAGGGTGATAGCGGTACATCAACGCTTCAGCCAGGACACCGCCGTGGCTGCGCGCCGCCCGGTCCATGGCCAGCGCCTCATCCGCGCTGAGTGCCAGCGGCTTCTCGCACAGGACGTGCTTCCCAGCGGCCAGGGCCCGCACCGCCCATTCAAGGTGCAGGGAGTTGGGCAGCGGCAGGTAGATGCAGTCCAAGGGGGAGGCCAGGACGGCCTCGTAGCTTGGATGGGCCTCCGGGATCCCCAGCTCCCGGGCCATCTTCTCGGCGCGCTCCGGGTCACGGCTGCCGACGGCGACCACCTCCCCGCCCGCGGCCCGGATCGCCGGCACGACTGCGGCCCAGGCGATCCGGGCCGCGCCCAAGACCCCCCAGCGGAGAGGTACGGTCAGATCCTGACCCGCTGCGGACCGTTACTGGTGGCGCGCATCGCCGACTCCATGATGGCGATGTTGCGTCGCGCCGTCTCCGGTGTGACCGCCAGCGGCTCCCGGGCCAGCAGGTGGCCCGCCAAGTTCCGGTAGAAGGCCTGGGGCGGGGCGGTGGGAAGGGCCACCCGCTGGTCGTGACTGCGGCCGGCCGGTCCCGGCCGCAGGAGATGGAGCTCGCAGGGCAGGTCGGCGACCGGCACCTGGACCTCTGTGACCCCGGTTGGGGTGGCCACCAGCCGGCTCTCCTCTCGCCAGAGCCCGACCGCCGCCCCCTCCGTACCCAGGAGGTACCACTTCGGCTTCCGAGCGGCGGCGATGTCGGAGTGGATGAAGTCAGCGCTGGCCCCGTCTTCGAAGGTCATCCTGAGCACGAAATGGTCCTCGTTGGTCACGTCCAGCCAGATCAGCTTCTGGCTCGATGCGCTCACCTCGACCACCCGCCCAGGGAGCAGTTGCAGGATCCAGTCGAGGTAGTGCGCGCCCCAGTCGAAGATCACGCCCCCGCTCACCCTGGAATCGGAGTGCCAGAAATGGCAGGGGTGCTCGAAGCCGCCGACAAAGGCCTCAAGGTGGAAGACCCTCCCCAGCTGGCCTGTCTCCACCAGCTCTCGAAGGGCCATGAAGTCCGGATCCCAGCGACGACTCTGGTAGACGGTGAGGGTACGCTGCGCGCCCGCTGCGGCCTCCAGGAGCTGATCCGCCTCCGCCACGGTGAGACAGAAGGGCTTCTCCACGATCACGTGGCGGCCGGCCTCCAGGGCGCGCCGCGCCAGGGCGAAGTGGGTGTTCGGCGGAGTGGAGATCACCACCGCGCCTACCGCGGGGTTGTCCAGCAGCTCGTCCAGACCGTCGGCCGGGGCCGCCTCGGGGGCCAGCGCGATGGCTGCTTTCAACCGCTCCGGGGAGTGGTCGGCGACCGCCGCCACACTCAGGCCCGGGACGGCCGAGATCGCCGACAGGTGTTCGGGACCGATAGCCCCGAAACCCACCAGCCCGACCCCCACGGGTGAGCCCTCGGACCGGCCGGCGGCGTGGCGCACACCCCGGTAGAGCAGATCCTGGACCGAGGGCGACTGAAAGGTGGAGGCCGCGCCACCCAGCCCGAAGTGCACGAACCGGCCGGAACCGGCACGGCGGACCGTGGCGAGAGGTCTCCGCCCCGACCTCCAGGTCGTGCTCAGCAGAACCTCAGCCTCGGCACCGTTCGCCCCAGCGTCCTCGACCGTGAATCCGGAGTCGAGGACCGTGAACGAGGTCGGAGACCTCCGGGTGATGTCGTGGTCCGAACGCTCGACGTCGACCACCAGTGCGCCGGCTGGAAGCCGGTCGGCCGCCGCGCCGATCAGCGGGCCGAGACGTGGCCCCCGGCTCCAGATGGCGCTGGTGCAGTGCAGGGAAACCAGCCCTCCGCCGGAGGTAAGGAAGTCGGCGATGCCGGCCTCTGCGGCCCCCCCCAAAGCTCCGGACGGATCATGGGCCACGACCACGTCAGCCCTCTCGAGAGAGGCCAGCTCCTCGGGGCTGCTGATCACCCTGGTCTCCACCTCCTTCGTCTCACGGAGGTAGGAGAGCCAGGGCTCCATGGCCTCCAGCTCAGGCCCGGCGGCCATCACCAGCGCGCGAATCAACTGACGCTTCTCCCCATGGCTGTCGCGCCCAACTCTAACTCACTTAGCCGCTAAGAGAGCGGCCGGGTGGCTCAGGCCGGGCGGCGCCCTGTGTGGAGGGCCACGATCCCCAGTGTCATGCGCTGGTAGCTCACCCTCTCGAAGCCCGCGTCCCGCAGCCAGCCTGCGACCACCTCGGGCCCGGGAAAGGCGGAGATGGAGGAGGTGAGATAGCGGTACGCCCCGGTGCGTCCCAGGAGGAGCCTCGCCACCTTGGGGATCACCAGCCGGCTGTACTCGCGATAAAGGGGCCGCATCAGCGCCCGAGGCGAGCTGAACTCCAGGATCACCACCCGCCCCCCGGGGCGCAGGACCCGCCAGACCTCGCGCAGTGCCCTCTGGTGATCGGCGATGTTGCGCAGCCCGAAGGCCATGGTCACGGCGTCGAAATCCCGCTCTCGCACGGGCAGCTCCAGGGCGTCCCCGACCCGGAACTCCACCTCCGGGAGCGCCCGGGCAGCCCGAGAAAGCATCTCCTCCGTGATGTCCACACCGAGCACCAAGCCTGACGGGCCCACCCGGCGCCAGAGCAGACGCGCCAAGGCCCCGGTGCCGGTGCACACGTCCAGGGCCCTGCCCCCCCGCCGGAGCCGCGTCAGCTGTGCCGCCCGCCTACGCCATCGGCGGTCCTCTCCCAGGCTGAGAACCGCGTTGAGTAGGTCGTATCGGCCAGCGATGCCGCCGAACATCGCCCGGACAGCAGGGGCCTCAGGCCGACCCGCGGTGGGCAGGACTTCCTCCGCCGCCTCCACCGTCATGCGCTGAGCAAACCTTCGGCCGTAGTTCCCTCAGGCGTGGCGGGGCTGGCGGCGCAGAGACAGGTCCGCTCTGCCGGCAGCGCCGCCAGCGCGTCCAGAGCCACCTTGCCCAGCTCCTCGGCCCCCTCGCGGATGATGGCCCGGAGCAGCTCGAAGTCCCACTCCGGTCGGACACCCTCGGCGTAGTTCAAGACCATCTCCACGGTCCCGAAGCAAGCACCGATCTCCCGGGCCAGATAGACATCGGGAGTGACCCCCTGGCTGATCACGTCGCCGCCAAGTCGCGCGAGCGCCGCCACCTCAGCGGCCGTTTCGGCCCGTGGCCCCTCCACCGAGGCGTGGACGGCGCGGTTGAAGGCGCGGGTCGCCTTCTCGGCGGCGAAGCGCCGCGAGCGCTGCCAAAGCACTTCGCGGATGTCGGGGCAAAACGGTTCCCGCATCGACACGGGGCGGCCCGGGGAGAGCCATCCCGACCGCTGCGGGGTGAAGTCGATGAAGTCATGGGGTATGACCAGATCTCGAGGGTGGAAGTGCTGGGTGATGCTGGCGGCGCCGGACTCGGCCACGACTCGCACGACCCCAGCTTCCCGCAGCGCCCAGAAGAGGGCTAGACTCCGGTGCTCCCTCCCCGGCAGCCCGGGCTCGAGGGCAGGAGCTGGCGTCGGCGCCGGACGGACGAAGATCAGGCGGCGGAGCTCGCCCGAATCGGTCCGAAGGGTGAGGAACTCCAGGTCAGGAGTCGAGCCAAAGGGTGTGGGGAAGGCGGTGGGGCCAAGCACCACGGAGATCCTGGGGTCGGTGCCGGGAAGCCCTGCCGGCTCGGTCCCCGAGCGGCCCAGCAGGGCGTACTCGGCCCGAGGCAGCGGCGCTGCCTGGTCACGAATTTCCACCAGCCGAGTATATGTGGAGTGATCGGCCGCTCCCGGGGCTAGAGTCGAGCGCCTAGCCGACCTATCCGGCTCAGCCGGGCTCGAGGAGAAACTCCGCCACCACGGGGAAGTGGTCGCTGGCCCGCCGCGCCACCTCGGCCAAGGGACCCTGCCTGCCAACCACCTCGCAGGCGACGAGCCGGTCGGCCAGGACGGGGGTCGCGAATAGATAGTCGATGCGCACCGCTGGGTGGTAGGTGGGACAGGTGAACTCATCACCCTGGGGATGCAGTCGGCGCAGGCAGTCGACGTACCCGGCGGCCAGCATCTCGCTCACCACCTCTCGGGGCATCATGGCACCCACCACCAGATCGGTCGCGTCACCCTTAGGCACGAACTCGACCAGCGGCTGGAGCACCCAGGGGAGGCGCGGCATCCCCTCCCTGGCCACGGGCGAGAGGTCCAGATCCGTCCCCCCGCCCGCCCCAACCGCCGCCTGGCGCCGACCTGGCACCGGTCCCAGGGTCCCGTACCTTTCCAAAGCTCCGGACCGCCGCCAATCAGACAGGAGCGAAAGGAAACCCGCTGCATCGACTCGCTCCCCAGGCGCGAGGGAGTTGAAGTCACCCAGTATCACGTGGCGGTCGGGGTTGCCCTCTCGGGCCTGCTCGCGCACAGCTCCCAGTTCACGTAGGCGGTCCGGCTCTGCTCGTCCACGGCGCTGGAAGGCGGCGGTTAGGTGGACAGTGTGGAGGGCGACGGGGCCGCCCGGGAGGTCGAGGGAGACCTCCAGGGAGTTGCGCGGGAAGGCCCGGGGATCCTGGTGGTTGCGCCATTCCCGTAGCGGCAGGCGGCTCAGAAGCCCCTGGTGCCGGAAGCGGGGGGCCCGTCCGAACACGGCCCGGTAGCCGAGGCGGTCGGCAAGGCCGTACATCGGCCGGGGGTCCTCGATCTCCTGAAGTGCAAGGACGTCAGCATCGATCGCCTGGACCATCTCCGCGATGGCGGCCCAGCGGCTCCCACCGCCGGAAAGGATGTTGTAGGTGGCGATCCGCAGCCGGCTCATCAGGTCGGGCATCCCCCAATACGGGTTGGACTGCCGTCGATTCTAGGCGCCCAATTTCCAAGGTCCCGGGGGCGGATACTTGAGGCCATGCGAAGGGGATTGTTCCTGGCGCCCTTCGGGGAGTTCTCCGACCCGCGGCGAGTGGCGGAGCTGGCCTTGAGCGCCTAGTGGGCCGGCTGGGATGGCCTCTTTCTCTGGGACCACATCCTGGCCGACCCCGGAACCCCCATGGCGGACCCGTGGGTGACCCTGGCCAGGGTGGCGGCGCTCACGGGGCGAATTCGGATCGGGGCCATGGTCACCCCCGTGGCGCGGCGCCGGCCCTGGATGCTAGCGCGCCAAACGGCGACACTGGATCGCCTCTCCGGCGGACGGCTGGTGTTCGGCGTGGGGCTCGGTGACGACGGGTGGGGGGAGTTCAGCGCTTTCGCAGACCCTGCTTCCAGGGCCCTTCGTGCGGCGGCCCTCGACGAGGGCCTGGCCATCATCCGCTCCCTGTGGGCGGGGGCGCCGGTCCACCGCTTCGGAGCCGTCCACCGGGTCGACTCTCCGGCGTTCCTCCCCCGCCCAATGCAAGACCTGATCCCCACCTGGGCCGCATGCCGCTGGCCCCATCGCCGAACCTTGCGGCGTGCCGCGGCCCTAGAGGGGTGCTTCCCGATATTCGGGGGCGGCTGGCCACCCCCACCCCCTACTCCCGACCAGGTCGGCGCGGTCCGGTCCGCGCTTCTGGACCTGGGCGACTCACCAGATGCCGATCTCGTGGTGACCCACGCCAACTGGGCCTGGCCGGCCAGCGCGCGATCTCCGCTCGCGGGACTTGAGGCCGCCGGCGCCACCTGGTGGCTGGAGTGGCTGGGCCCGGAGGGGATCAGCGCATCCAACATCGAGCAGGTGGTCGGCGCCGGCCCTCCTTCGTAGCCGGGCAATCGGGGATAGACTCCGGGTGATGGCAGGACTCCGGGCCAGATGGGCGGCGTCTCGAATCCCCGACGGTAGGGCTCGGCTCTGGCAGGTCTTCTCCAGCCGCCAGGGGCTGACGGTCATCGTGGCCCTCTCCCTGGGCGCGGCCGTCTCCCTGGCGTCCTTTCTGTTGCAGATGCATTATCAGGGGGTCTTTGCCGCGGGGGGAAGGCTCTCGGGCTGGCAGGAGTTCCTCCGTCTGGGAGCGCCATGGCAGGCTCTGCCGCCGGTGCTGGCGGCCACCATCCTCGCCACCCTAGGTTGGCTGCGCCTCCGATCCGCCCCGCCCGAGCCATCCTGGAGCGCGTCATCCGACCGCCCCCCCTCAGCCTCGCGACTCCGGGCTGGCCTCCGCCGTGAGCGGTCGTGGGTCCTGGCCTCGAGCGACGCGGCCCGAGTGCTGGGAGCGGTGGCCGTGGTTCGCCTCTGCCTCTACGCCGCCATCAGCCTCTCCGGCAGCCGCCTGGCAGCGGACACCCTCCCCGGTGTGCTGGCCGAGGCGGCGGCCTGGACATTGTTCGCCGCCGTGGCCGAAGCCTGGCGTCGCCGTTATCTCGGGCTGCTGGAGAGCTGGGGTGTCGGGTGAGCCGTCTCTGATCCTCCTCACCCGGCCCGGCTGCCACCTTTGTGACGGGGTCCGGGGACCGCTGGCCATGCTGGCCGCGCTTCATGGCCTGCGCCTCGACGAGATGAGCGTGGAGTCCGATACCCACAGAGAGGAAACGTTCGGGCAGCGCATCCCAGTCCTGCTCTGGGGCGGCGTGGTGATGGGCGAGGGCCGGTTCAGCGCCGAGATAGCCATCGGCCGGGTGCTCGCGCTGTTGGCGGACGAACGATTCGGTAACAGTGCCGAGCCCTGACAAGCGCATGCCTAGACTCGAGGAGATGCCCCGGTCCCGCAAGCCCGCCGCCCAGCCAACCCTCGAGCTCACAGTCGTGGTCCCGACCCGAAACGAGGCCGGCAACGTACCGCTTCTGATCCAGCGCCTCCGCAACTCCCTGGCGGAGTTCCCCTTCGATGTGCTGTTCGTGGACGACAGCGACGATTCCACCACCCGGGTCCTGCGCGAGGCCACCCGGCGAGATCCCCGGATCAGCCTGGTTCACCGCCGGCCACAGGAGAGGGCGGGCGGACTCAGCACGGCGGTCGTGGCGGGCCTGGCCCGGGCTCGTGGCCGCCTGGCCTGCGTCATGGACGGCGATCTGCAGCACCCCCCAGAGCTGATCCCGGAGATGGTGGCCAGGGCCCACGAGGGAGCAGACCTGGTGGTGGCGAGCCGCTACCTACCTGGTGCCACCAGACGAGGTCTGGGAAGCTGGAGCCGGCGGCTCGTGTCGCGTGGCGCCACTCTAGTAGCACGGACCCTTTTCCTGGAAGCTAGAGCCAGCACCGATCCGCTCGCTGGCTTCTTCCTCTGCCGAACGGACCTGGTCCGCGGACTGGAGTTCCGGCCCGTGGGCTTCAAGATTCTGCTGGAGTTGCTGGTGTGCACCCCCGGCGCGCGTGTCGCCGAGGTCCCGCTGCACTTCCAACCGCGGGGAGCGGGCGAGAGCAAGGCGACGGTCCGTCAGGGGTGGCTCTACCTGTGCCACCTCTGGTCGCTTGTGCGCGACGTCCCCGGGAGTGCCCGGAGATGGAAGTTCGCGGCCGTCGGCCTGAGCGGCCTTGCCATACTCCTAGCCATCCTGCAGTTCGTGGGGGTGACGCTGGCCTGGTCGGCGCTGCTGGCCTGGGCCGCTGCCTTCGCCATCTCTCTGCTCTGGAACACTGCGCTGAATTTGCGCATCACCTTCGCCGACCTTCATCGGGAGCGTTCCCCCCTCCTGAGGCGCTACCTGCTGTCAGGGCTCGGATCCGGCGCCATTCAGCTGCTGGCGTTCCTGGCGCTACGACCGACGGGACTGCCCCTGGTGCTGGAGGGGCTGTTGGCGGCGGTCCTGGGGATAGCAGTCAACGCCTGGCTGAGCCTGCGGCTGGTCCGGTGGGGCCGCCGAGTCCCGGACGTCCCGGTGGGGTCCTTGGCACTGCTCCAGAGGCTGGCCCGGGCGGCACGTGCCGACCACGCCGCCCTACTCGGCACCGACATGGCGGTTCTGGCCACCCATCCCGGGGAGCAGTACCGCCCCACCCGGACCGTCCGAGACCTCTGGCGACGGGCCGGATCGAGCGGCCGCGCGATCATGTGGACCACTCCTCCGTCCGGCCGGGCCCAGGCCCGGTCCAGCGTGGCCGTCGACTCCATCATCGTCATCCCCGTGGCTTCCGGGTCCACCGATCGGCCCCGAGTGGTGCTTCTCAGGCACCGGCGCACCCCATTCACCAGCGCCGACCTGGACGCCGCCATGCGTCAGCTGAGATGGCTGAGCCCTCCCCCAGCGGAACCGGTCTCCCCCAGAGTCACCTCCCCCGCCCCACGGGTCAGCCCCGACCCCGCCCGCTGAGACCTCGGAGCGGCATAGTGGCCGCGTGACCCGTCTCAAGCACTGGCGCTTATCCGTCCACACGTTCCACCCGGTGCGCCACCGCCTTCTTCCCTGGGTCGTCCTCGCCGTGGGTGTTGGGTTGGCGGTGCCCACCACTTCGGGCGCCCTGGTACCTGTGGTTCCTGTCCTGCTGGCCGGGCAGGTTCTCGGGGTGTCCCTGAACCTGACGCCGGCGGACTTCCGCGCGGCGGCCCGACGGGCCCATCTGGTGGGAGGTGCGTTACTCCTTGAGTGGACCGTCCTCCCCGCGCTAGCAGTGCTGGCCAGCAGGGCGATTCCCAGTCGGGAGCTGGCGTCAGGTGTGGTCATCTGCGCCATCGCGCCGGCGGAGATCACCAGCGGGCTGATGACCGCGGTGGCCGGTGGCGACGCGGCCCTGGCGACCTCGATCATGGCCGGCTCCCTCGCCCTGGCCACCATTCTCGTTCCCGTCTGGCTGAGCCTGGCGCTGGGTGGTTCCACCCACTTCAACCCCCTCTCCTTGGTGGATGAGCTCGGGCTGTCGGTCCTGGTACCCCTCCTGGCAGGGGTGTTGCTCAGAGTCCGCTTCCCCGGCCTGGCCCGTCACCGCCACCTCTTTCTCGACCTGAGCGCCGCCTGCCTTGTGCTGGTGGTTCTGGCGGGCATCGGCCCGGCTCGGCCGGCCCTCCTCTCTGCCACGCTGCTACCCATCGTCCTGCTGGCGGGCGCGGTTCTCCTGGCCGGAGGCGCCCTGGGATGGGGGCTCGGCCGCGGGCTCTCCCTCCCCCACCGCACGGCGGCTGCGGTGGGGTTCCCAGTGGCCATCCGGGAGTTCGGGGTGGCGATCGCCGTGGCCGTAGCGGTGCTGCCGCGGGCGGCTGCGGTGGCCGGCGTCTACGGCATTCTCATGGTGGCGGGGGCTGGCACGGTGGCCGCCTGGCTGGGGCGTCCCGTGGTCAGTGGTAGTCATGAGAGGCGGTAGGGGCGATGCCGGCCGCACCCTCGGGTAGGGCCAGAAGCCGCTCCACCGCCATGCTCACCACCCCGTCCACCGCCCGCATCACCCCCTGAGCACAGATCAGAGGCCGGTGATGAGCCAGTTGGCGGTGCCGCCGATGCACCTCAGGCGGGATCACCAGGTCCAGGTGCCCAGTCTCGTCCGCTAGGGTGAAGAACCGCATCCCGTGCGCCGAGGGGGGAGCCTGCCGGGTGATCACCAGCCCCAGCACCGTGAGCCTGGCCCCCGGCTCAGCGGCCCGCGCCTCCCCCAGCCGGACGGCACCCAGGACGGCCAGCCGGGGACGCAGCAGCTCCACCGGGTGGGGTCCGGTGCTGAGGCCCAGGAAGCGATAGTCGGTCTCCAAGCGCTCCTCCGACGTCATGGGGGGCAGGGGCGGTGGCGGGGCCGGCAGGGGTAGGAGCCAGGGCTGGCCCGAGGATTCGATCTCATCCTCGATCCCGCGGAGCCTCCAGAGCAGCTCCCGGCGCGGCACCGCGAAGCCATCCAGGGCTCCCACCAGGACCAGGGCCCCCATCGCCTCCCGGCTGAGCCGGGTGCGGAGCCAGAACTCCTCCGGGCTTCGGTACTCGCCGCGCCGGCGCTCGGCGTCGAGCCGCTCGCCCCAGACCTCGCCCACCCCCTTCACGTAGTTGAACCCGAGGCGCACCGCCAGTCCGCACCCCTGCCGTTCCACCCGGCAGCGGGAGGCGCTGTGGTTCACATCCACCGGCAGCACCGCGACCCCATGACGGCGGGCGTCGTCCACCAGAACCGAGGGATGGTAGAAGCCCATCGGCTGCAGGTTGAGAAGCCCCACCAGGTAGGCCTCCGGATGGTGCAGCCGCAGCCAGGCGGTCTCGTACGCAGTCCGGGCGAAGGCGGCGGCATGACTGCGGCAGAAGCCGAACTCGGCGAACCCTCGCACTGCGGCGAACAGCTCGACCCCGATCTCGGCCTCCACTCCCTGGGACTGGCAGCCGGCAAGAAACTCCGCCTCCAGGGAGTCCATCTCCTCCCTTGAGCGATGCCGGTTCATCGCCCGCCGGAAGCGGTCCGCCCGGGCGGCGCTGAAGCCCGCCAGGCCCATGGCGATCTCGATGATCTGCTCCTGGTAGAGGATCACTCCCAGAGTGTCCCGGAGGATGGGCTCCAACCTCGGGTGCAGGTAGCGGACCGGCTCCTTTCCCTGGCGGCGGCGCAGGTAGGGATGGACCGCCTTCCCCTGGATGGGCCCGGGGCGGATGATCGCCACCTCCACCACGAGATCGTTGAACTCCCGAGGACGGGCTCGAGGCAGGGTCTGCTGCTGGGCACGCGACTCGATCTGGAACACCCCCACGGTGTCGGCGCGGGAGCACATCTCGTACACCCTGGGGTCGGCCAGGTCCAACCGGTCCAGATCAGGCCGCCCCGCCCCCACCCGCTCCAGCTCGGCCAGCGCCTCCTCCACCGCGGAGAGGGTGCGCAGGCCCAGCAGATCTATCTTGATGAGGCCGAGATCCTCGACGTCATCCTTGTCAAACTGCACCACCACCCGGCCGGCATGAGTGGCCCGCTCCAGAGGGGCGATGTCCCAGAGTGGCTCCCCCGTGACCAGCATCCCGCCGACGTGAATGGAGAGGTGCCGCGGAACCCCGACCACCTGGTCCACCAGCTCCGCGAACTGCCTCCACTCCCGAGCCGACATCGCCTCGGAGGGCGCCCGGCTGGCCACCGCCAGAAGCCGCTCGACCAGGGTCGCGCCCCCCTCGCCCTCGACGTCCCGGTCCACGGCCTTGGCCAGCTGCTCCAGGAGCCGGTCGGGGATCCCGAGGGCGGCCCCGACCTGGCGCAGCGCCAGGCGCAGGCGGAAGGTGATGACCGTGCATACCATCCCCGTGCGCTCCTCGCCATAGGTGTCGTAGACGTGCTGGATGAGCCGCTCGCGGTGAGTGGTGGAGACATCGATGTCGATGTCCGGGGTGCTCTCCATGCCCTCGTGGAGGAAGCGCTCGAAGAGAAGGTTGTGGGCCAGAGGATCGACCCTGGTGATCCCCAGGAGGTAGGCGACCAGACTGTCCGCCGCCGAACCCCGGCCCTGGGCCGGGATCCGCTCCCGGCGGGCGAACTGCATCAGCTCGGCCACGATGAGGAAGAACTCCGCCAGGTGGCAGCTGCCGATCACCTCCAGCTCATGGGCCAGCCGGGCATCCACGGCCTCCCGCGGGCCGGGGTAGCGGTCCGGGATCCCCTCCTCACAGAGCTGCCTCAGCCGCAGGTCGGGGTCCACGCCCGGGGGCAGTCTCAGGCCAGGGAAGCGGCTGTGGCGGAAGTCAAGCTCCAGGTCGGCTCGAGAGGCCAGCTCAGAAGCCCCCACCATGGCTTCCGGGTGGGGCAAGAGCTCGGCCAGCCCCGCTCCGTCTCGCATCCAGTACTCGTGATTGGGCAGGAGCAGGCCCGAAGCCGCCGCCTCCTCCAGCGTGCAGCCGTGGCGAATGGCCGTCAGCACATCGAGGAGTCGGCCGTCACCGGGACGGGCATAGCGGGGCGCGGCGCTGGCCATGACCGCCACCCCCACCTCCGCGGCCAGGGAGGCAGTCTCAGCGGCCAGCCAGTCGTCGCCGGGGTGCAGGTGATGCTGCAGGCAGAGATAGAGGTTGTGTGGCTCCAGCTGTGCTTGGAGAGCGGCCAGCGCCTCCCTGGCCACCTGCCGATCCCCCCGCCTCAGCGCCCGGCTCACCGGGCTGTGCGGCCCCCCGAGAAGGAAGACGCAGCGGTCGAGATCGCCAGCCCGCACCCAGTGCTCCGCAGCCACCCGGACGCGGTCGTCGCGGCGAATCCGCTCGCTCAACCCCGCCGGTCGGCGGGCATCCCGCTGCCCCAATTCGGCACTCCCGGCCGCTCTCCCCAGCACCTCGTCCAGGCCCTCGAGGCACAGTTGTGGAGCCCCCTTGACACCGGCGAGTTGGGATCGGCTAACCGCCCGGCAGAGCTGCTGGTAGGCGGGGCGATCCGGAGCGAGCACTGCCAGGCGGCCGCCCCCGTGCAGGTCCAGCTCGGCCCCCACCATGGCCCGCACTCCCAGGCGCCGCGCGGCCCGCACCAGCCGCACAGCCCCGTACAGACCGCCCCGGTCCACCAACCCGATGGCCGGCATCTCCAGCTCCCGGGCCCGCTCCGCCACAGCCTCCGGAGAGCTGGCCCCCTCGAGGAAGGAGAAGTAGGAACGCGCCCAGCATTCTGAGAATGGGACAGGAGACATTCCCGTATGTTAACGAACATCTGTTCCTATGTGGCCCCGAGCGCAGCTGTCAGAATCTCGCCATGGCAGCCCGTGAAGGCCCCCGCTCGGCTGCCGCCCCGATGCCCGCTTCCGGCCGCCCCGGGACGTCGCTCGAGTTCACCTCCAGAGAACCACTCCCAGCGGCCCTCATCCGTGACCTGCTTCAGATCTGGGCACCGGGGCCAGAGGCCGTCGAGGTCATCGATCAGCGGTGGGTCGACACCTTCGACCGGCGCCTCCGGCGGGTCGGCGTCACCCTGCTTCTCTCCTGGGGGCAACGGCCGGAGAGTGGCAGGGCCGAGATCGAGGGAGTGGACGGAGGCTCCACCTGGAGCGTCCCCTGCCAGCTGCCGCGCTCGCGGAGGAACGACGCGGGGTGGCGGTTGGAGCAGCTGATCGGCGAGGGGCCGGCGACCTCTGTGCTCGGCCCCGTGATCGGAGGGAGGGCGCTCTTGCCGATCGCCAGCCTGCGGGCGCGGAGGCACAGCATCTCGCTGCGCGATACCCAGGGCCGGACACTCGGCGAGGCACGCTGGGAAGAGCGCCTGGGGGCCGGGGGAGTGATGCCCCGAACCTGGCTGCGGGTAACGCTGCTGCACCAAGCCCAGCGCCGGGCCAAGGAGCTGCGGGGCCGCCTGCTGAGAGTGGAAGGGCTGGAGCCCAGCTCGGGAGGCTGGCTGGCCTGGCTGGCCCGAGCCGACGGGCCTCGCGTGCGGCCCATCGACCCGGGCGGGCCTTCGGCCGACGCGGTGAGGAGGATTCTGCGCGACCTCATGGAGGTGGTCTCCGCCAACACCCCGGGGGTCCTCGCCGACCTCGACGTGGAGTTCCTCCACGACCTCCGGGTCGCGGTGCGGCGGGCTCGCTCTGCCGTCAAGCTGGTGGGTGACTGTCTACCCGGGGCAGGAGTGGCCCGGCTGGGTTCCGACCTCCGGTGGATGGGGGACTCGACCACCCCGACCAGGGACATGGATGTCCTGCTCCAGGCGCTCTCCTCAAGCGGGGACGCGGCGGCCGAGCCGCTGCTGCGGCACCTCGCGGAGCGCCGTGCCGAGGAGTGGTCCCAGCTCGCAGCCCAGATCAGGAGCCCCCGATGGAGGACCGCGCTCCGCCGCTGGGCTGCGGTCACCCGGGGCAGCTCTGCCGCCGTCCCGGGTGACCGCCCGGTCGAGGCGCTGGCGCATGAACGGGCGGGAAAGGCGTACCGTCGGGCCCTCCGCATCGCCCTGGCCCTAGGTCCGACCTCGCCCCCCGAGGTATTCCACAGCCTGCGCAAACGCTGCAAGGAGCTTCGCTACCTGCTGGAGTTCTTCGCTCCCGCCCTGGACGGCGTGGAGTACCGTGAACTCCTGACCGTGCTGCGCTCCCTTCAGGACTGCCTAGGCGAATTCCAGGACACGCAGGTGCAGGAGACCGAGCTGATGCAACTGGCCCCTTTGGCAGCTACCTCGGGGCCCGAGGCGGTCCTCGCCCTGGGCCGGCTGGATCACCAGTTGCGGGAGCGCCGCGAGCGGGCCCGGCAAGCCATCATCCCCAGGCTTGCGGCGTTCACCCAGCCCAGGTTGAGGCGGTGGGCGCGGGCTGCCACCGGGCGGAGAGGATCCCGATGCTGACCGTTGCCGTGTACAACCTCAAGGGCGGCGTGGGCAAGACCTCGGCCGCCGTCAACCTCGCCTTCCTGGCGGCTCGTGATGGGTACCGGACCATTCTGTGGGACCTCGATCCCCAAGCTGGGGCGACGTACCTGCTGCGCGGCCGCCCCAAGGTGAAGGGCGGAGCCCGGTCCCTGATCAACAAGCCCGGCCAGCTGGAGCAACGCATACGAGGTACCGAGTTCGACAACCTTGATCTTCTGCCTGCCGATCGCTCCTACCGGGCCATGGACCTGGTCCTGGACCGGACATCCCATTCCACCCGCCGCCTCGGGGACCAGCTCCGGCCGCTGGCGAGGCGGTACGACCTGGTGCTCCTCGACTGCCCGCCGAGTGCATCCCTCGTTTCCCAAGCCGCGCTGCGCGCCGCCCGGCTGGTGCTGATCCCCGTCATCCCGGCGACCCTCTCCTTTAGAACCCTCAACCAGGTGACCGGGCTGGTCAAGGAGCTCAAGGCGCCGCGCCCGGCCATGCTTCCGTTTCTCTCCCTGGTCGACCGCCGCCGCCGCTTGCATCGGGAGGTGGCCGAGGAGCTCCGGGCCGGACTCCCGTCCCTCGCCCGCGCCGCCATACCCATCTCCTCCGCGGTGGAACAGATGGGTCCCAGGCGGGCACCGGTGCACACCTTCGCTGCGAGCACCCGGGCGGCGCTCGCCTATCAGGACCTGTGGGCCGAGGTGCGGGGGCTGACCTCCCCCGGTCACGGCGGCACATCCTCGTCAGCTGTGCCGAAGTCGGCAGCCGCCACGGCGCACGTGGAGCGCGAAGAGGTTTGACTGCCAGGTGACCCCAAAAGGCAGACCCGAACCGGTGCCGCCCCACTGGCGCACCGGGGACGTGTGGGCCATCTCACTTTCGGCCTTCTGCGCCGACCTCGGCTACCAGGCAGTACTGGCCGGCTTCCCCCTGTATCTGGTGCTGGACCTTCACCAGCCCGTCGCGCTGTTCGGAGTGGCCAGTGCGCTCAGCTATGGGGGAGGCACATTCTTCTCGCTGCTGGGGGGAAGGCTGGGAGATCGCTGGGGCCACCGCCGCGTCGCCATCCTGGGCAACTCCTTGATCCCCCTGCTCTCCCTGAGTGCCCTGTCCACCAGCCCCTCCGTCTCCATCGGACTGCTCACCGGGGGTTGGTGGTTCCGCAACCTGCGAAGCCCATCTCGGCGGGTGATGCTGACCGAGGCGGTTCCCGATCCCTCCGCCCGCAATGCCGCCTTCGGGTTCCTCCATGCCCTCGATGTCGGGGGCGGTGCCCTGGCCGCCGTGTGGGTGCTGGCCGCCGTCTCCGCCCACGTCCCCTATCGATGGATCTTCCTGGCCACGGCCGCTCCACTGCTGGCGTCCACCGTCGCCCTCTCCCAGGCGCGCACCGGGGTGCGGGGGCCTAGCCCGTCCGGGTCTCTAGTTGCCGGCCCGAAGCGCTCCCCACTTCCTGGCGCCCGGGCACTGCTCCTGGCCGCCGCCCTCTATGGGTTCACCTTCTACGCCGTGGGCTTTCCCATCCTCACCGTCGCCCAGGGTGGTGGGGGCCCAGTGGCGGGCATCGGGGCCTTCCTCCTCTTCCAGGCTGTCTCCGCCGCCACCGGGTACCTCCTGCCCCGCTTTCTCGGAAGCACCTTGGCCAGAGGCTTTCGTGAACTGGCGTGGCTGGGGTATGGGGGAGGGGCGCTGGGAGCGGTGCTGCTCGCGGCGGGGTACGGCCTCCACCTCGGCCTGGCGGCGCTTCTTCCGGGGGTCGCCGTGCTGGGCTGTGGGCTCGGGGTCGTCGAGACCCTCGAGCCCAGTCTGATGTCGGTCCTGCGCCCGGGGTCGGCTGCAGGCCGTGGCTTTGGCGCCCTCGCCGCCGCCCGCAGCTGGGGGGTGTTCCTCGGGAACCTGCTTATGGGGCTGCTTTACGGTGTCGCCCCGCAGCTGGCGTACGCCTATGCGGCGGCTGTGGGAGCAGCCGCCGGGGCCACCATGCTGGCCGGCGTACCCCGGGCCAGACTCAGCGATCGCCGGCTCGCGGACGACGGCTGACGGAGTCAGAGTTGGGAGGGAAGTCCTCCCTCGGCGACAGCATCGTGTGCCGTCGCCACCGCCGCCTTCTCCGGCTGGGGCACCGGTTCAGAGGCCACCGGCTTGGGCGGAAGGCCGGTCACCCGCAGGATCTCGGCCTCCTCCAGCGACTCCTCCCGGAGCAGGGCGGTGCTCAGGGCCCGGAGCTTGTCCCGGTTCTGCTCGAGCAGGCTCACCGCCTCGTCGAAACATTCGTCAACGATCCGCCGCACCTCCGAATCGATCACCTGGGCGGTGGCCTCGCTGTAGGGGCGCTGAGCCATCATCATCGTCTGCTGCTCGGGGTCATCCGCCAGGTTGAGGGGACCGACCTTGGGGCTCATCCCCCAGCGGACCACCATCTGCCTCGCGATGTTGGTGACCTGCTGCAGGTCGCTCTCCGCCCCGGTGGTCACCACTCCGTAGACCAGCTGCTCGGCGGCACGCCCGCCCAGGGCCCCGACGATGCGCGCCCGCAGGTACGTCTCCGGGTAGTTCTGGCGGTCGTCCACCGGCGCCTGGACGGTCACGCCCAAGGCCCGTCCCCGGGGGATGATCGAGACCCGGCGGACCGGGTCGGCCTCCGGCACCAGGAGGCCAAGGAGCGCGTGACCGGACTCGTGGTAAGCGGTGCGCTCCCGGTCCTCGGCGCTCATGACGATGCGCCGAGCTGCGCCCAGAAGGACCTTCTCCAGCGACTCGGTGAAGTCGTCCATGGTGACGGCGGCGCGGTTGCGGCGGGCGGCGGTGAGCGCCGCCTCGTTGACGAGGTTGCGCAGCTCTGCGCCTACCAGGCCCGGAGTCCGGGAGGCGAGGGAGTCCAGGTCGACGTCTGCGGCCAGCGGTACCCCCTTGGTGTGGATCCTCAAGATCGCGGCCCGACCGACGCGATCCGGTGGTTGGACCATCACCCGCCGGTCGAAGCGCCCCGGACGCAGCAGGGCCGAGTCGAGCACGTCGGCGCGGTTCGTGGCCGCCAGGACGATGACCCCCTCGCGGGAGTCGAAGCCGTCCATCTCGGTGAGAATCTGGTTCAGGGTCTGCTCCCGCTCGTCGTGTCCCCCGAAGCTCGGCCCGACGCTGCGGCTCCGCCCCACCGCGTCCAGCTCGTCGATGAAGATGATGGCCGGGGCGGCCGCCTTGGCCTTGTTGAACAGGTCGCGAACGCGGGAGGCGCCCACCCCGACGACCATCTCAATGAATTCCGACGCCGAGATGCTGAAGAACGGGACCCCCGCCTCCCCCGCCACCGCCCGGGCCAGCAGGGTCTTGCCGGTCCCGGGAAGGCCCACCAGCAGCACACCCTTGGGAATGCTGCCTCCGAGGCGCTGGTACTTCCCCGGCTGGCGCAGGAAATCCACTATCTCCTCCAGCTCCTCCTTCGCCTCCTCGATCCCCGCGACATCCGCGAAGGTGGTGGCCGGCTTCTCCGGGTCGTAGAGCCGGGCCTGGGACCGGCCCAGGCTGAAGAGTCCGCCCCCCGCCGAGGCCGTGGTGCGACGCATCAGCCAGACGAAGAACACCAGGAAGAGCAGGGTCGGCCCGAAGCTGTAGAGGATCTCCACCAGCGCCGAGGTCGGCGGATTGGGGTTCTGGGCATTGATGGTGACGTTGTGGGCGGTCAGCAGCGACTCCAGCTGGCCGCCGGCGAAGGCGGGGACCTGCGTTGTGAAGTGAAGGGCCTTGTTCTTGCTGGAGTCGCTCGCCCCGGTCGGCCTCTTGAAGGTGCCCTCGATGCTGTCCCCGGTCGCGGTGATGCTGGTGACGTCGTTGGCCTGGACCTCGGTCACGAAGCGGTTGTAGGGGACAGTTATGGTCTTGGGGCTGGCCGGTGGAAAGAAGACGTTGGCCACCAGGATGTTCAGAGCTAGGAAGATGGCCACCGGCAGCAGGAATTGGAGCGAACGCCACTGGGGGGACCGCCGGGGCGGCGGGGAGCCGCCCTGCGGAGATTGGGCCATGAGCGAAAGCTAGCAGATGGCGGAGCGGCGGTTCGCGGGGGAGATTTGCCTTGCCCTCATCCCCACACTCGGACCGTCCAGCCCACCCTGGGCTCGCGACGCAGATCCAGACACTCTCCTGATGCCAGCAGCACCCGCCAACATCGCAGCCTCCGGGGCCGGGCTGGGGCGGTGCGCCACCAGCCCACCTCCACCACTGACCGCTCAACGACCTCGGCCACCTCCACCCAGCCACTCTCCCTTAGAACGGCGCGCGGCTCCGCATCCTTCCCGCCGCACTCCACCTCCACCGGAGTCATGCCCGACGCCACGCCAGCCGCTCCTCGGGCACATCCCCGGGGTGCTCCGGACGCACCGCAACCCGCCAGATCAGGCCGCCGCCGAACCGCTCACTGAGCCGAGCGGCGGCGCGTTCGATCTCCTCCCGCCGATCCCCTCCGCTGGGAAAGAGCTGTCGCTGGCGCACCGGAGGCGCGACCAGCTCCAACGCTTGGAGTTCGACCACCTCGACCGGACGCCGCACCCGGGCCATGAGGCTGAGCACCAGAGGCAGCAGTTCCTCCTTGGTCATGGCGGGAGAGGGAGGCGTGATCAGCTCCCAGGACTCCCCTCCCTCCCCACCCACCAGCAGCCGCAGGCGGCCCGCGGCCAGGTTCCGCTGGGCCAGTTCCACGGCCAGCTCCGCCGCCAGCTCTGGAGCGCCGAAGCGCAACGCTTCCGTGTCTTCGACCGGCCCTGCCAACACCCGCCGAACACCACAAGGAGGCGGAACCACCCAGGGATTGACGGTGGCCCCGTCTCTTCCCAGACAGAGACGGTTGAGAAGCAGGCCCTCCGGTCCGAACTGTCGTTGCAACAGAGGGAGCGGGATCGAGGCACAGTCACCACAGGTCGTCAGGCCAAACTCCCGCAACCGCTCCTTGACGGCCCCGGGCAGCGGCAGGGCCTCCACCGGAAGCTCGGCCAGAAAGTGCGGTGCCCGGCCTGGAGGCACCAACCGGGCACGCCCGGGATCTGTGGCCAGGGCGGCCGCCCAAGCGGTAAAGCGCGACTGCCCCACCCCCACCCGGGGCGGGACCAGAAGCAGCCGCTGCAACTCCCTTCCCAGCCGGGAGGCCAGAGCCGCCTCCGTGGGCCAGCGCAGGTCGCGGGCCCCGGCATCCAGGTAGGCGAGGGTGTCGTCCACCCACTCCACCATGGGGCTGATGTCCTGCAGGGCCAGGCGCAGCTCCCAGCGCAGCTCCGAGATCGCCGTCTCCTCCACGCTGAGACGGGCCGCGTCCGGGCAGGAGATCACCGCCTGGCGCCACTCACCTCCGGGGACAGCCCCGGCGGCCACCGCAGCCCCCGAGGCGGCCAGAAGCACCTCCCCGCTGCCCGGTCTCCGTCCCGGGCCCACCAAAACCGCCTCTTCCCTCAGCTCAGGATGGGCACGCCAGACCAGGCTGAGTGCGAGATGGGGAAAGATCGCGCAAGCCAGGCGGGGGGAGGAGCCCCGGCCGCTCACCCACTGGCCTCCCGGAGGAGCGTGAGATCCTCTGCCTCCAGCTCCGCCTCCGCCACTCCCGCCCCGGAGAAGTAGGGGCGAGGAAGTGCGATCCGCAGCCGACAGCTCCGGCCGCTCACCCCTATCCGGCTGCGTCCCACCTGCAGGCGCACCCAGATTCCAGAGATGTCACGATGGACTCTGGTCCAGGCCAGCCGCTGACACTCGACCTCCATCGCCACCCGGAGGGCGACCTCTCCGGGGAGAGACTGGCCCCCACAGATGAGCGCCGCCCCTCCGCTGGACTCCAGCGCCCCGAGCAGGGTCGCCGGAGCCGCCCTCCTGACCGGCTCCCACCTATCGGCCACCATCAGGGTGATGCCCGCTCCCGCCTCGACGAGGGCTCGGGCGGCGGCCCACCCCTGTTCAGGGTGGCGGGGATGAACCAGCCATAGGTTGCGCAGATCACCCCCATAGGCCTCTATGTCATTGGGGTCGACCCGTCCGGAGAAGTCCACCAGCACCGCCGGGAGAGAGGTGGAGAGGCGAGCCAGGATCGCCAGGCTCAGGTCGAACCACCCCTGCCCCAACTCTCCTGACACCCATGTGAGGCGCCCTCGGGGCAGCCCGTCGCACCCGGTCAGGCCATCAACCCCCCCTATCCCCGTGGGCAACCCGGCCACGCTCAGCCCCGTCCCCGCCAGGACCGCACGGGAGCCGTAGCGCTCCCGGAGGGTGGCCAGAGCCTCCCCCAGAGCGGGGGAAGCCCGGTTACGGAGGTCGTCGCCCAGCAATGTCCCAGCTCCTCGACAAGGTCCAGCGGACACAGGGCCATGATACGAACATTTGTTCCCGGAAGGCAAGCGGCCTCCGCAGACTGCGTGCCTCCCCATAAATTGCCTAGAATCCCTGAAGAAAGTAGTCACGCGACCCTAGCTCAAGGTCGCTCTCGGGAGGCAAGCCCATGAATCGGCGCGAGCTGGCGAAGACTCTGCAGGCCCAGCTGCTCTACGACAACGACCCCAGCGATCCCGTCTTTCCCAACTTCCGCTTCGCCGATGAGACCCTCCAGTTGATCTTCGGCCTCATCGGCCAGAAGCTGGCGAACGGCGAGGAGGTGAGCATCGCCGGCTTCGGCCACTGGAAGTTGCGCCAGAGCCCGGGTGGGATGCGCCGCAACCCCCAGACCCAAGCCATGGTCCGGGTCGCCCCGACCACCAAGGTGCGCTTCTACCCGGCCAGCTCACTGAAGGCCCAGGTAGCGGGCAAGCCCACCGCCTCCAGGCGTAACGCCCGGCGCTCATAGAGCCGAGGGAGGACTGAGGTGCGAGTCGCCATCACCGGCGGAACCGGATTCGTCGGCTCGTATCTGGTTACCCAGCTGCTCAGCGCCGGCCACGAGCTGAGGGTGGTGGCACGGGGCAGTGCCCATGCCGACCTGCCCGCGGGGCTCCTGCCCACCTTCGGAGATGTGGTGTCCGGCCGGGGCTTGGAGGAGGCGTTCGAGGGGGCTGAGGTGGTGGTCAACCTGGCAGCGGTGATCCGCAGCCGCGGGGTGCAGACCTTCGAGTCGGTCAACGCCGGGGGCAGCGCCCGGGTCGCCCGCGCGGCCCGAGCGGCAGGCGCCCGTCGGGTGGTGCAGCTCTCGGCCATCGGTGCCGACCCCGACCCCCGCTTCCCCTACCTGTACTCCAAGTGGCAGGGCGAGCAGGCGGTCAGGGGGAGCGGGCTGGAGACGGTCATCCTCCGCTCCTCGGTCGTCTTCGGCAAGGGCGACGGCTTCTTCACCCTCCTGGCTCGGGCGATCGCCCTCCCCTCCCCGTTCTTGGTGGTCCCGGGCAACGGCTCCGCGACCTTCCAGCCCATCCACGCCGAGGACTTGGCCCGCTGCCTGGTCGCGGCGGTCGAGGACGACGGCCGGGCCGGCCACCTGTACGAGTTGGGCGGCCCGGAACAGCTGACCCTGGATCAGATCACCGAGGTGGTGGCGCGGGTTACCGGGCGCGAGTGGCTTGGGATAACTCGGCGGCGGCTTCTCCACCTGGACCCGCGGCTGATCCGTCCGGGAGCTGTGCTAATGGATAAGCTGCTCCCCAACCCCCTGGTCACTCCCGATCAGCTGGACATGCTGGTCAAGCCCAACGTGGCCCAGGTGGATGCCGTGCGCAGCAACTTCGGCTTTGACCCCCGCCCTCTGGAGCCCAACCTGGGCTACCTGCGGCGGCAGCGCCGCTGGCCAATGCGGCTGTTGGACCAGGGCAGCGCTAGGCTTGAGAACCATGGACCCTCGGCCGCAGGCCAGGGTCGCGAGACGGGGGGTGGCGGCTGACCGGCGCCCCCAGGAGGAATCTGTTATGAGCGACGAGAACCCCACCCCCAAGGAGATCATGGA
Organism: bacterium; assembly: GCA_021827985.1. GTDB lineage: Bacteria > Chloroflexota > Dormibacteria > Aeolococcales > Bog-877 > JAJYXT01. The sequence continues at coordinate 55,339 of JAKATL010000002.1, read as the reverse complement.
GCGCATTCCCTCTGCGTTCAAGCCGGAAAAGGCCGCGGGGGTGACCGCCGTTTTCCAATGGGAGGTGGGCGGCGAACAAGGGGGGCACTGGTTCGTGACCGTCAAGGACTCAGCCTGCCACGTGGCCGAGGGCCAGGCCGAGGCCCCCAACATCACCCTCACCATCGCCGACGAAAACTTCGTGAAACTCCTCACCGGCAAGCTGGACGGGACGGTGGCCTTCATGACCGGGAAGCTCAAGGTCAAGGGCGACATGGGGCTGGCCATGAGGCTGCCCCAGCTATTCAACCTTCGCTGACGGGAAGCGGGCGGCGACAGGCCACTCCGCTGCGCTCAGGGCAGAACCACTGGTAGGGGCACTCGCCGCAGGGCAGCGGTGAGTGCCCCACCGCTGAGAGGGTCTCCGGCTCTGCCGCCCTGCGCGCCAGGGCAACCGCCCAGCTGAGCGCGTCGTCGCGGGCCGCCGCAGACGAGTCCACCTCCACCATCTCACCCGTGCGCAAGAGGACCAGGGTCGGCGGAGCCACCCGATGGCTTCCGAGGAGGCCCCCTCCCACTGCCATGGAGTAGAGGAGAAGCTGGCGGCTGTGCCGCTCCAGGGAGGCGGTGGTCAGCGTGCGGTCCGTCTTGTAGTCCACCACCAGGGCCTCTCCCCGGTCCGTCAGCGCCACCCGGTCGATCGCCCCGACCAGGTCGGGAAGCCCCACCGGGCCCCAACCACTCCATTTGAACTTCACCTCCACCCCCAGGGTGGGCAGGGCGGCGATCGGAAGAGTGGCGTAGGCCTCCAGCATCGCCTCCAGCTCCTCCGAGCTGACCCCAGAGCTTCTCGCGATCTCGACCAACTCCCCGGGCCGGGGTCCGCGAGCCGGATTGCGCCGGTGGAAGCTCTCCAGGACGCGGTGGGCGGCACTTCCCATCTCCCGGGCCGCACTCCCGTCCATCTCGTCCGGCCCTCCGACCCTCAACTGGGCCACCTGCTCAAACCAGTACCACCTGGGGCAGCGTTCCAGAGTCTCCAGTGCGCTGAAGCTGATCTCGGGCCGCGGGCGCTGCCCGTGATCCCAACCCTCCTCCTTCAGCTGCTCCACCTGCCGCCACCTCGCCAGCGCCGATTGCAGGTTCGCGGGCTGTCGCCCACGGGCCGGTGCGCGGGCGATGCTCGGGGAAGACAGCCAGGGCAGGGTCACATCCTCGGGGAAGCCCGGCAGAGGCCCCACCCAAGGAGCGCGCGCGGCCATTGCGGCGACCAACTCGCCGAATTCTCCTCCGCCTCTCGCCCCATTCCAGACCTCTTCGACCAGCTCGTCCAGGGTGGCTCCCTTGCTCCCCCGCCAGGCCCGGGTCGTAGTCACCACCAGCAGGTCTCTGGCCCTCGTCATCCCCACGTAGATCAGCCGGGTACGCTCCTCCCGGTCCACCCGCGCCGCCCTCGTCGCCGCCCAACGCGCCTTGGCAGCCGTGTCGACACCCCCGGCGCTGGTGACCACCACGGCCCTCGCCTCCTCATCCCAGAGCACCGGTCCGGAGCGGCTCTGGGAATGGAACGGGCGGCAGTCAGCCAGCACCACCACTGGCCACTCCAACCCCTTGGCCCCGTGGATGGTGCTGATCGTCACCTGGTCGCCCTCCGCGGGCGCGGGCTCCCGGCGCCCCCCACGCTCCCCCAGAGCGGCGATCCTGGCCACCAGCTCGCGGGCAGGCACGAACCGCCCCCCGCGTTCGGCCTCCAGGGCCACGCGGTTGAGTGCTTCCAGAGAGGCGAGGGCGCGTGAACCGTCCGGTTCCCCAAGGCGGCGACGGGCGTCATGATAAGGCCTCAAGCCGGACCGTTCCACTAGCAGGGACAAGACCTCGCTGCCTGAGCGGAGCTCCGCCGCGGCCGCCCCCGCAGCCAGCAATTCAAGGGCCGAATGCGCGCGACGCCGTACCAGACGGCTCAGGGACGCCGTGGCCAGGCCGCGGCGGACCAGATTGGGCACCGGCTCACCCTCCGCCTGCGGACGGGCCATGATCAGGGTCAGCTCCTGGTCGGGGACGCGGAACAGCGGTCCCTGGAGGACGCGCACCCAGGCCTGACCGTCGAGGGGATTGACCGCAGCGCGCAGCAGCGCCACGGCGTCCTTCACCGCCGGTCGGTCCAGCAGCCCACCGGCGGCGGCGGCGAAGGGGATGCCTCGTGCCCTCAGGGCCTCCTCCAGGTGAGGTCCAATTCGGCTGAGGGTACGGGCGAGGATGGCGACGTCCTGATAACGCACCTCCTGCTGGCTCCCGTCGGGGTGGACGAGCCCCTCGTCGTGGAGCTTCCTGATCAGGTCGGCGATCCCCTCTGCCTCCAATTCGGGATGGGTGGCCATCCCGAGGAGGACCGGGTGGCCGTCGGGCGTTGTCCTCCCCACCTCCATCGGGCGGTCGTCCGCGAACTGCGGCTCGGTGCGCAGCACCGCTTCGGCGGCCGACAGGATGGAGGCCAGGGAGCGGTAGTTGCAGGCGAGGGGATACAGGCGGCCGGGATGCTCCTCCATGACCCCCGGCTGGGCATCCCGGAACGCGTAGATCGACTGTCTCGGGTCGCCCACAACGTAGCTGCGCTCCTGGTTGCGGCCCCACAGCTCAGCCAGCAGCCCCACCTGGAGAGGGCTGGTGTCCTGATACTCATCCACGATCACCAGACGAAAGTTCTGCTGCGTCCAGGCCCTGAGGGACGGTGCCGATCGCAGCGCCTGGAGGGCAGTTCTAAGAAGGCCGTCGAAGTCCGTGGCATTGAGGGCCTCGAGATGCTTCTCGTACTCGAGCCAGACCTCCAGGGTGAGTCGAAGACCAAGCCGGTGGACGGCCACCTCGGACTCCGGATCGGTAGCAAACGGCGGCGCGCCGTACGCCGAGGTGGAGAGCCGCAGGCAATCGTCCGGGCTGAGCGGCGTCGAGCGGAGCCGCACGACCGCCTCCTCGGCGGATCTGGCGATGGGGACGAGGTCTCGGCCATTCACCCGGGGGGGCAGGTGGCCGAGTTCACCATTGGCCAACCTCCTGCGCACCGCCTGGCCGGCCTCCTGCAGCAGCTGATGGGCCTCGATCTCGTCCAGCTGCTCGAGCTCCGGGCCAACCCGGGCGTCATACCAGTGCTCAGCCAGCAGGCGATGCATCAGCTGGTGGAAGGTGCCGATCCAGGCTGAGTCGAGGTCGGGCGGCGAGGGGAAGGTGGCAACCGTCCGGGCCACCCTCTCCCGCAACTCAGCGGCGCCCTTCTTGGTGAAGGTCACGGCCAGGATCTGGCCCGGGGTCATCCCGTCCAACAGGCCGGCCGCGTACAAGGCCGCCATGGTCCGGGTCTTGCCGCTACCAGCGGCGGCGACCACCTTCACCGGTCCGTGATGGAGCTGGGACACAACCTCGCGCTGCGCCGGACTCAGGTCCCGCAGGATGCCCTCCAAGATCTCCAGGCTCACTCGGGGACCCCGGGTCCCGAGCCGACGCTTCCCTCGCCATCGCAGCAGGTCGAAAAGGGGCATCCGCGCTCGCCGAGACAGGTCCCCGCATCGTGGCGCGGAGCGGCAGGGAATACACCCCTCTGGATCGCTCGTGCCTCGTGATCCAACCGCAGGTCAAATTGGCGGCGGACTTCAGGCGTGAGCAGCGCATCCGTCCAGGCAACACTCTCCGATTCCTCGCCCACGGCGAATCCGCGCACGGCCAGCCCAGTCTTGAACCTGGAGCTCGGTTCGATGGCTAGGTACCAGTTGCGGACGAAGCGAGGGCGGACACCCTGGGTGGCCGGGTCCAGAGCCCCCGAGCTGGCTGCCAGCTCGTAGATGGGGAGCTGCCAGTCGACCGCCGGCTTGCCATCGGCGCCGGAGACGGAGCTGGCCAGGACATCCCTGCTCGGTGCTTGCGGGGAGGTCTTGTAGTCAACCAGCTCCAGGTCACCGGAGGGACGCCGCCAAAGCGCATCCACCCGACCGGTGAGGTGGTACCCCTGGCGCTGAAGGCTGAAAGGGACCTCCACCGCTACCGGGCTACCCACCTGATCTGGGCCCGGGTCCACCATGCGCTCCGCCCAACGGGACAAGATGGCGCGCAGAGAGAGGTCCACGGAGGTCTCGGCCAGGGGGTCGCAGAGGTAATCGCGGACATCCGGCATCAGCTGCTCCCTGATCAGCTTCTGGCCCTGGATCCGGAACTGATCAGGGTCCCCCGCCCACACGGCTTGTTCCTCGTAGAGGAGCTGCAGAAGTCGGTGCGCCATGCTACCCAGGACCGACTGGGCGGTGCCCTGCTCGAAGAGGTGAAGTCGGTGATAGTGATACTGCCGGGGGCAGGCGAGCCAGCTCTTCAGGCTGGTGGCGCTGAGCCGGACCGGGTCTGGAGCCGGATCGGGCGCCGTCGGGTCCCACGGCCGCAGAAGTCCGGCCAGATCACGGGCCTCCTCCGGTAGGGCTTGCCCCGCCTCGCCCCCGGCTCCCTGCGCGATGGCCGCCAGCTGGGCCAGGCAGTCTGCCCGGGTCACATTCCTAGCGGATGGCGCCGGGCCGGCGGTCACCCCCAGGCCCTCCAGGGCGGCGGCGAACCGAGAACCGCCCACCTCGTCCTCGCCGTACCGAGCAGCCCAGGTGACGGTCAGCTGGACGTCAGCACGGGAGATCCCCATCAGGAACCTTCGGCGCTCCTGGGCTCCCCAGTCCCCGGGTGCCAGCACCTCCTCCATCTCGGGCACGAACTCCGCGAGGCGCTGCCTGTCCTCCCCGGTCAGCAGCTCGCGGGTAGGTCCGGGACCAGGCAGGTACCGATCAGCGACCCCAACCAGGAACACCCGTTGCCAGCGGCGCCCCTTGGCCTGGCCCAGCGTCACCACCGTCACCTCGGGTCGGTCTGGCCTGGGGACCCGATCCACCTCCCACCCCGACCGCCGGGCCGCCAGCTGCAGGATGTGCGCCCACTCTCGCAGTTGAGCCGGCCCCAGCACCAAAAGCTCGCGAGCATTCCCGGCATCCTGGACCGAGAGGTTGACGCGGGCCAGCGCGGAGGCGGAGGAGAACTCACGGAGCGCGAGTTCGGAGACTCCCAGCTCCACCTCTAGGGTGCCGAGCAAGCCCAGGAACTCCGGCGGAGTGAATCGTTTGTCGGCGAGCCCGGGGTCGCCGCCACCGAGCCGAAGCCACAGCGCTCGGCGCAGCCCCAGGGCGCCCTCGGTCGACCCAACTTCGGCGCTCCGGAGCGCACCCGCCACGCTGGTGCGCCTCCTCGCCGCCCACCGCCGAAGGCGCAGGATCTCAGCCTCACCCACCCCTCCCGGATCAGCCTGCAGCGCCAACACAACCCGCCGGTCGTCGGCGGGATGGCAGAGGGCCTCGAGCCAGGCCGAGAGCTGGCTGAGAACGGGACTGCCGGACCATGGGCTCATCTCCAGCCGCACCGGGACCCCAATGGAGCGGAGCGACTGCACCAGCGAAGGGAGCAGAACCGCTCCGCCAGCCGAGACCACGGCGACCTGGTCATATGGCACTCCCTCCTCGAGCCGCAGCCGGCGGACCTCTCGGGAAACGGCGTACGCCTCCTCGGTCTCGTCCGCGGCCCGCCAGATCCGGAGCGATGCGGCCGTGCTGGAGGCGGCCCTCGCCGGGGTGACCAGATTGTCCGCAGTGACGCCCCACCTCATCGCCAGTTCGACCACGGGGCCGTTCCCCGGCAGCAAGAGTTCTTGAGGGTGCATCTCTCGGGGGAAGAGCTCCTCAAAGCAGCGCACCGAGGGCCCATGACGCTCGCCGCCAGCCACCGTGCCGTCACCCGCCACCACGAAGCGACGCGGTGGGGTGAGCAGGTCAGCCAGTTCCCGGAGCAGGTACCACTGGGCCGGGCTGAGCTGCTCGGCCTGATCAACCACCAGGAGGTCGGCCCACCCCGCCCACTCATGGGGGTGTGCTTGCAGGCAGGCGAGGGCAGCTCCGGCCAGCTGCTTGGTGTCCATCGCCTCCATTTGGTCAAGCGCCAGCTGGTAGTTGGCGGCCAACACGGTTACCTGGGCGAGAATGCCGTCGCTGCTGCGGACCCGCGAGGCGAGAAGCGCCGGGGACACCAGGGCCTGGCTGAAGCTGCCACAGAGGTCCAGGAGGCCATCTACGAACCCCGGGACGTCGGCCAGCTGTCCGAGCTCCCCCAGGACGGGGCGGGAATGCTCCACCGCCGCACGCATGGCGATCCACTCCGCCACCGGTCCGAGGACCTGGCGCGGCTCGGCGACCGAGCGTTCCATGACCCAGCGGGCCAACCGCTCGTGGGTCATCACCAACGGCGGACGGCTCGCCCCACGACGCCCACCGTCCAGCTGTCGGCCGAAATCCCGCACGGCCGCCCGGCTCGGGAGCACCACGATCACTCGCGATGGGTCCGCCCCTCTCTCCAGATCCCGGGACACCAGCTCGACCAGTGCCCTTGTCTTCCCGGAGCCCGGCCCTCCGGTGAGACGTGTCGGCCCGACCGGCTCCAAGAGCCCCGGACCACTCGGAAAGGCGGTCAAACTCCCGGTGGGAAGAGGGTGTCGGTAAACTCCGGGACCTTCGCAGGCGTGTCGGACATCGCTCCCAGTATCCAGGTCGGATCGAGTAGCTTGCTCAGGGCCAGCGCCCGACCGGCGGCGTCGTCGCCGTCGTGCAGGGATCCCCCGACCCCTTCCAGGATCGACAGCAGAAGGGTCCCCACTCCGGAAGCCCGAGCGGCGTCACCGACATCGGCGCAGGCTCCGGCCTCGCGCAGCACGGCCCCCAGCACCGCCTCCTCCAAAAGCAACCTCAGGGACTGGACCCGCCGTCGGGCCGCTCCCGGGCTGCCATTGACCACCTGGAAGAGGAAGCGAAAGCCCGCCGGCGAGGCCTCGGCATAGCTGAGGTATGACTCGATCAGCTGGGCCAGGCTGGGGCCGGATTCGAGGTCCAGCGTCTCCAGCAACCTGTCCGCCTGATCGTTGACCACCGCTAGGAGAGCCTCGAAGCGGTTGGGAAAGTGGCGATATACCAACGGCTTGCTCACCCCGGCCTGGGCCGCGATCGTGTCCATGGTGGTGAGGTCGAGACCATGCGAGACGAACGCCGCCAGACTGGCATCGAGCAGCTGGCGGCGCCGCCCACCGAAGGTAAGCCGGGGCCGTTTGCGTGGCTCCGGCGGCTTGCGCTCGGTCACCTGCCCGACGGTCTCGATCGCGGGGTTGCCCAGCCAGGGTGCGAGCTGGCGCGGGACTCTCACCTCAGCAGTGCTCCCCGAACGCAGGCGCCGGGGCTAATGCACGCGCCCTGGCGAGCTCGGCGCCGTCCGGGTCGGATCCCAGGAGCCTCGGCATCGCATTCTGCCTCCTCGCTTGCGGCCATTCTACGGTGAGCTGACTGCGAAATGGGGATTGCTACACTTGCCGGCGGCTCGAACCAGCTCAGTGCGGCCATCTCCCGGGCTTCCGGGCCCACGGGGACCCCACGTTCGGGCCGCCGCCCGGGAGAGGAGGGATTCTGGTTATGGCAGCACCCGTGGGCGACCAGCGATTTCGGCGCGGCTACATAGGCGGCGAGTTCGTCGAGCTTGAGGGGCAGGAGCGGATCCCGGTCCTTGAAGCCTCCACCGGCGAGGTATTAGCCGAGGTGACGGAGGCGTCCCCGAGCGACGTCGATCGCGCGGTCCGGGCCGCGCAAGGGGCGCTGCCAGACTGGGCGGCGGTGCCAGCGGATGAGCGGGCCGCGGCGCTCCGGAGCTGGCGCCAGGTCATGGAGGAGCGCGCGGAGGAATTCGCCACCTCTATTAGCAGGGAGGTGGGTACTCCGATCCGCCACTCGCGCTCCATCCAGGTAGGCAACCCCTTGGGGATCCTGGCCCACACCGCGGACGCGCTCACCTCGATGACCTTAAGCGAACACCTGGGCAACTGCCTTGTGGTCCGCGAACCGGTGGGCGTGGTGGGGGCCATCACCCCTTGGAACTACCCGCTCCAGCAGGTGGTGGCCAAGGTGGCGCCTGCGCTGGCCGCAGGGTGCGCGGTGGTCCTCAAGGCCAGCGAGGTGGCACCGCTCACAGCCTTCATCCTGGCGGAGACAGCCGGGGCCTCGGGACTCCCTGCAGGTGTACTCAACGTGCTCATCGGGCGAGGCGAGGTCACCGGGGAAGCGCTGGTCACCCACCCCCTGGTGGACAAGCTGTCCTTCACTGGCTCCACCCGGGCGGGTCGCAGGATCGCCGAACTCGCCGGTTCTCTGGTTCGCCCGGTGACCCTCGAGCTGGGGGGCAAGTCCGCCAGTGTGGTCCTGGACGATGCAGACCTGGCCACGGCGGCCAAGTTCGCGGTGTACAACGCCTTTCTGAACTCGGGGCAGACTTGCACCGCCCTCACCCGGCTGGTGGTGCCCCGTGCCCGGATCAGGGAGGCGGAGGAGGTGGCCGCCGCCACGGCTGCCAAGTTGGTGCCCGGCGATCCGCTGGACGAGGCTACCCGGCTCGGCCCGCTGGCCTCACAGGTCCAGCTTGAGCGAGTTCGCGGCTACATTCGCCTCGGCCTTGAGGAGGGAGCCCGGCTGGTCTGCGGGGGAGCGGAGCCGCCCGCGGGCCGGGAGCGCGGTTACTTCGTCCAGCCCACCATCTTCAGCGAGGTGGACCCGGGCATGACGATCGCTCAGGAGGAGATCTTCGGCCCGGTTCTCTGCATAATCGGCCACGATGGGGACGACCACGCGCTAGAGATCGCCAATGGGACTCCCTACGGGCTGGCCGCTGCGGTCTGGTCGGCCGACCAGCAGCGAGCTCTGGCCGTGGCCCGGCGGCTGCGGGCGGGGACCGTGGAGGTCAACGGCGGCGCCTTCAGCACGGAAGCCCCGTTCGGTGGGGTCCGCCAGTCCGGGTATGGACGGGAGTTCGGCAGGTACGGCATCGAGGAGTTCCTGGCCCCGAAGTCGCTTCAGCTCTGATTCCCGGTCGGGCGACTCCGACCGACAGGCATCGGTAGGCCCCCCACATCCTGTTCGGGGACCGCAAGCCCCAGAACCTCATCAGTGGCCCGTGTCCGAGCCCTCGGCCGCGCTCACCGGCCCCCACCCCTCCCTCCAGCCTGCTCCCCCTCCATCCACTCTTTCAGGTCAGATGAACAGTAGCTGCGCCCCCGCGGTCATCTCGATGAAGTCTGAGGCGTTGATGATGGCTTCGACGTCGTCACGCAGGTCCTCCTTGCCGACATGCATCATGTCGGCGGACATCCGGCATGCCCACAGGTGCCCACCGGACGCACTGATCTGGTCCAGGAATTCCGGCACATCCGGCACTCCGATGCTGGCGATCTGCTTTCTCAGCATGTTGGTCGCCATGGCCGTCATGCCCGGGATCCCTCCCAAGCCCTGGGGCATGTGGGTGGCGGTGTTCCCGAGAGGAGTGAACTTGAGGTGGGCCATGGTCTTCTTAGTGATCATGTCGAAGCCCCAGAAGGTAAAGAACAGGTGCACCTCTACACCCTCGCCGAGTGCAGCATTGGCAAGCACCAGCCCGGGATAGGCCATGTCCAAGTTGCCCTTGGAGCAGATGATGGCCAGCCTGCGCCCGACGTCACCTTGGTCGAACTTGGGAACGGGGGCCGGAGCGACTTCGGTCGTCACGATTGATCCCTCCTGGTCTGCGGTCACACGCAACCGCGCGGCTTGGGCAGACCCGCGATGTACGCCATCTTCTTGGCCGGTTGCTTCGGGAACAGGGTGAAGAGGTCCTTAGTGGGAATTCCTCCGACGGTGGTGATGCGGCGGATGGTCGCCGTCTCGCCGTGCTGCTTGAAGTCCTCGCGCAGGAAGTGAATGGCCTTCCAGTGCGGCTCTGTCAGCTCGATCGCGATTTGGGCGGCCAGCACCTGGGCCAGCCCCTCGGTCCATTCGTCGTACTCGGTCAGGAACCCCTCGTCGTCCACGTGGACCTGGGTGCCCGCGATAGTGGCCAGGGCCATGTCAACTACCTCCAATCTGTGTCATCGGCGGTCAGCGGGTGGGGACTCCGCCCCCACGGCGCGCAGGGTGGCCAGGACCCGGGCCAGCCCCCGGCGGACCATGGGGTCTCGAAGCTGTCGCAGCAGAGCCAGGGAGGAGGGCGTTTCCGGCGCCGTGACCGAGTCCCCGTCCTGCAGGGAACGCGCCGCCCGCCCCAGCAGGGTCATGATCTCTGGCTGGGTCATCTCCTTGACCGTGGCCAGGATGAGCACGATGTTCTCGCCCAGCAGCTTGACGTCCTCCTCGCTGAACGAGGTGACCACGTTGTCCACGATCGCCGCGGTCTGCCGAATGAAGGCGAAATACCCCCGATCGTCCAGTTGCTGGAGCCGGCGATTGACGCTCTGCATGGCGGCGGTCCCCAGGGGGCCTACTTCTTCGGTGAAGCCGATGAGCGTGGGAAGCGCATCGATCCCGGCCGCGAGAGTGTCCGCATCCCTGACCAGGCTGTGCGCGAGGCTCGCCGCCGCCGGGAAGTCGCGCGCGTCGGCGTCGAGATGGCGAGTCAGCAGGGAGACCGCCTCCCCCGCCAGGGGAGCGAGGTCATCAGCGAACTCGCTCCAGCGCTCGCGGGCCACCGCCCGACTCTGCAACTCCTCCCGGACCTCCGCCAGAAGCGCCTCGATCCTGGCCAGCCGCTCTTCGGCCGGGGCCTCTGTGAGGGCAGTCACGGCAGCACCTCGACCTCTTTTCCGGCCATCGACATCAGCGGCTCGAGGGGCATCGGCTTGCCGGGTAGCAGGAGGTTCCAGTAGACCCAGCGAAACATCATCTTTCCCCAGTGGTTGGCTTCGGTCTCCCGAAGCAGGGAGAAGGGGCCAATGCCGGGCAGGGGGTACTTTCCGGGCAGCGGCTCTGTGTCGTAGTTGAAATCGATCAACAGCCCCTTGCCGTGCCCGGACTCGATGAAGCAGTTGGCGTGCCCGTCGAAGGGGCGGGTCATGGCCCGGCCGCGCACATGGCTCACGAAGTTGTCCTCGAACAGCTCCAGGGAGAAGTGGGCCACAGACCCAGCCTTGGAGGTCGGGATGTCCGAAGCGTCGCCGATGGCGAAGATGTTGGCATAGGCCTTGGACAGCAGGGTGCACTTGTCCACCGGGACGTAGTTGAGTTCGTCGCCCAGGCCAGACGCCGCCAGGTAGTCGGCACCCATGTGGAGGGGTACCGTCACCAGCAGGTCGAAGGGGATCTCTCGCCCGTCGTAGGAGACCACCGTCTTGCGGTCCGGGTCGATGCGCTCGACCACAAAGTCCCCCTCGATCCTGACCCCACGTTCGCCGAGGATGGACCCGAGATGCTTGGAGGCGATGGGCTTGGTGAAGGCTCCCTCCAGCGGCGTCACCAGGGTCAGGTCCACCCGGTCGCGGATACCCCGCTCCGCGAAGAAGGCGTCGGCGAGGAAGGTGAATTCCAGGGGAGCCACGGGGCACTTGATAGGCATGTCGACGATCTGCACCAGCATGCGGCCGCCGTCCCAGTCCGCCAGCCGCTCCCCCAGCGCCGTGGCACCCTCCAGGGTGTAGAACTCGTGCACGCTCTTGCGCCACTCGGTCTCCGCCATCCCGGGAGTCTGGTCCGGGCGCGGGGAGGTGCCGGTGGCGATGATCAGGTAGTCGTAGGGCAGCTCCTGGCCGTCCGTGAGTAGGACGCGATTCTCCGCGGGGACCACCTGGGCGATCTCCCCGAAGATCAGGTCGACGCCGTCAGGGATGAAGCGCCGGCGCGGCTTGACCACGTCCTGGGGCCGGTAGATGCCGAAAGGAACGAACAGGTGCCCGGGCTGGTAGTAGTGGATCTCGCTCTTATCCACCACGCTGATCTTCCAGTCGCCCGGGTCCAGGCGCCGCCGCAGGCGGTTGGCCGCCATGGTCCCGGCGGTGCCACCGCCGAGGATCACAAGTCGCTTCATTTGGTCATATACCTCGTGTTGGAATCCGCTGCGGGTGCTGGCGCCACCAGGCTGGACACCCTGCCCGCGATGAGTGGAAGAGAGGTGAGCACCCGTCCCCGGCCCTCCGACGTGAGCCGGTAGACGGCACGGTCCTCGGTTTCCGCGGCGGCGACGCCGCCCGCCAGCAGCATGCCCACCAGGAGGCTGCCCTGGCGGACGAACGACCTGGCGCAGTCCAGCCCCAGCGGCCCGGTGCGGAAGCTGACGTCGAGGCAGGGGTCGTCGGCCAGCTGCTTCCAGTCGGCGAGGCAGCTGTCCAGCAGCTCGGGGTCATCAGAATGCTCGCTGAACCAGGGGCAGGGGTTGAGGACCTCTGCTACCGGCTCGCCGTCCATGTCCGTGGCAACGACCATGACGCCCAGCAGCTGCGCGGCCAGCTCGATCATCGGCAGCGCCGCCCGGGTGGCCGCGGTCATAGCCGCTCGCCCCGAGGCAACCACCTCGGAACCGCGCCCGGTGCGGGCGCTCAGCAGGAGGCCGATTTCGCGAGAGGGGAACCTCCACTGGCGGCCGATCTTGAGCGCCGGCAAGCCCCCGCGCTCCGCCATCCGATAGACCGTCGAGCGGTCGATGGAGAGCAGCTGCCCAACCTGCGCCGCCCGCAGCATCTCCCCGCCGTCGTGCCTACCATGCATCGGCAAGGCTTGCATCTGCATGTCTTGCATACTGGAGCTGGGACCGGCCGCGGCACAGGGCGATTTCCCCCACCGGGCATGGAAGGAACCACGCGGGCCATGACCGTCAGTGGGCGGCGACAGCGGCCGCCAGCCGCAGCAACTCCAGGTGGGATGCGCCGCCCGCAGCGGCGGCTGCCGCCGGGAGTGGGACCGGGCTGGGGCTACGGTCGCAGCGGCGTCCCGGCTGCGACCGCGAGCGAGAGGAGCTGGGGGCAAGCTCTTCCCTACCGTCCCTGCTGAGTGTCCATAAGCGACACCCGGTCGGGACGAGCGGTCCTTCCCGACCTGGACTCTGCCAAGCAAGCCGTCGCCGTTTCGGGTCTTGCGCCACGTGGGTGGTGGCCCTGGCGCCTTCGGAGCTTGGACTGGCCCTGGCACCCGGTACCCGCCGGGCCGACGCTTCCCACGTGGTAGCTCTCCACAGCAACGGGTTGCCCCGCCGCTTCGATCCTCCGGTCGGATGTGGTCACACCTGGACTTGCCGGTGGTCGGCGCCGGGCCGAGTGCCCGAGTGCCCTTCTGCCGAGCACCACGGCCGTGGCCGTGTGCCCGGATACCTGCTGATGCTGTGCCCAGAGGGGAGCCAGCCAGTGCTGCCTGCCCCAGATCGAGGAGTGAGCGGCGGGGACTCCAACCACCGCGATGCCCCGCCTGGAGGCCATCGCCACCAATCGATCCGAGAACTCGCCGGTCGGCATCCCCGAGACCACCTTGCGGACCCAGCGCCGGGAGCCGTGTTGCTCCCGGCCGGTCGAGCGCATCTCCGAGAAGCCGAGGTCCTCAATGGTGATGGACCTGGCGCCTCCCGCCTCGGCCAGGTCCAGAAGGTCGGTGATCGCCTGGCGCAGGTGCCCGTCCCTGGTCCAGGCGGACCGGTCCTCGGTCACCAGTGCGATGTGGGGCAGCCAGCCCACCGGGTTGCCGAAGCGGTCGAGCAGGGCGGGGGCGAGGAAGCCACGGTTGTGGTCCACCGCCAGGGTGCGCGCGGCCGGGTCGGAGAGCAGATCCTGGTAAGCCGCGACCCTAAGAGGGGATGCCGGGGTGAAACTGGCATCGAGGTAGAACCGGTCATGGGCAGGGTTGCAGGAGATGGTGTAGGCGACCGCCCGGTGAGCCCCGACCTGGGCCAGCCACTCTGCCTGGCGGTACGAGGAGCGAACTTCAGCCTGGAAGCGGTACCGGGTGAGTCCCCCTACGCCCAGGAGGAGATCTTCGGCCCGGTGCTGTGCGTCATCGGTGATGATGGCGACGACCATGCTGTGGAGATCGCCAACGGGACGCCCTACGGGCTGGCCGCGGCGGTCTGGTCAGCGGACCAGCAGCGAGCTCTGGCCGTGGCCCAACGCCTGCGGGCGGGGACCGTTGAGGTGAACGGCGGGGCATTCAGCACCGAGGCTCCCTTCGGAGGCGTCCGCCAGTCGGGGTATGGTCGGGAATTCGGCCGGTACGGGATCGAGGAGTTTTTGGCCGCGAAGTCGCTCCAGCTCTGATCCCGGTTCGGGCGCCAGCCGCTGGCGTGCCCTGCTCGCCACCCTTACGGCGAGCCGAGGCGCGGCACCGAGATGGTCCCGCCGCCCGGTTTCGTCAGAGCGTCTGGACCGCGTCGGCTTCCGCGCAGGCGATCACGTACTCGCCGACGCCCACGATGTCGTCAACGAGGTCGCTGAAGTCGGAGAGCTGCTCCGCGCCCCAGATCTTGCCGGCGGTGGCGCAGGCGTGGATGTGCAGGTCGCCCTGCGCCTTCAGGTTGCGCAGCTGAGCCATGGGGAGCGGGATCTTGTGCTTGGCAATCCCCGCTTCCATCTCGGCCCGGAGTTCCGGGTGGTCGTAGGTGGGGCTTTCACTAGTGGCCACGTCCCGGCGGAAGGCTCGGGCCCCGCCCAGGAGAAGGTACAGGTCAACCCGCTGGTCCAGAGCCACCGCTCCTCCGATCACGGTGGAGGCCACCAGCAGCGTCTCCTCGCTGCCGCTCGCCAGCCCGACAACCATCTTGGCCATCTTCATCCCCCCAACTCCATCAGACGAAAAGGTTCACCGAGGCTTGGTCAGCCTCGGCCAGGTAGCTGGCCACCCCGACGTAGTCCAGACCGTCGACGAGCTCATCCTCGGACAGGCCGAGCACGTCCATGGACATCTTGCAGGCGATCATCTTCACGCCCTGCTCGCGCGCGCTGGCCATCAGCTCCTCCAGGGACATGACGTTCTGCTGGCGCATCACCCGGCGCATCAGGCGCGGACCCAGACCCAGGAAGTTCATCTGCGAGAGCCGGAGCCGGGCGGTGCCCCGGGGCATCATGGCCCCGAACATCGCCTGGAGCAGGGCCTTGTGGTGGTGCGGTGCCGAGCTCTTGCGCAGAATGTTGAGCCCCCAGAAGGTGAAGAACATGGTCACCTCATCGCCCATGGCAGCGGCTCCGGTGGCGATGATGAAGGCGGCGATGGCCCGGTCCAGATCTCCGCTGAACACGATGAGGGTCTTCTTAGAGCTGTCCATCTGACTCTCCTTCCGGGCCCTCGCAGGCCCGCAACAGGTAGTCGGAGATGTCCTCGATGGCGATCACGTCTTCGGCTGCCTTCTCCAGATTGACGAAGCAAAGCGGGCACATGGTGACCGCCCGGCCCGCCACCGCCCGCAGCTCGCCGACCCGCCGGGCCGCCTGCTCAGCCGCCCGCCTGGGGAAGAGGGACTCGGCCGGTCCGCCGCAGCACCAGGTCATGATGCCGCTGTGGGCCGGCTCGCGCACCGTGAGCCCGGCTTGGTCCAGGAGCTGGCGGGGGGCGTCCACCACCCCCTCGTAGCGGGCGAAGACGCACGAGTCGTGGATGGCCACCTCTCCGGCCAGCCTGCGCGTGGGTCCGAAGCCGCGCTCCGCCAGCACCTCCAGGTAGCTGCGCACCTTGAGCTCATAACCGGGAATGAACGTGGGGTAGACCGAGCGCAGCATGTTGGTGGTGTGGGGGTCGATGGTGATGACCTCCTTCACCTCGTACTTCTGGAAGACCTCGTACACGGTGCGGGCGTGGGCGGCCAGGACCTCGTCCACCCCGAGGTCGTAGATGAGCGCCCCCGAGTAGAGGTCATCCTCGAACAGGGACCCGAAGTCGACCCCGGCTCGACGCAAGAGCAGGGCCACGTTGTGGGGGATCCGGTCGTACACCGACCGCTCCGCAGAGCTGGGGTGGGCCATGAACCCGGCGAGGTTCAGGACCCGGTTCACCTGGCGACCAAATCCGGTGAAGCCGGCCAGGAAGGAGTCCCCCAGCCGCTCCTCCGCGGCCACCAGCTGCTCGATGTAGGGGATCAGCTGGTACATCTGCCCGGTGTAGAGGACGGTGTCCCCGCCCCGACGCAGGTGCAGCCCCTCCGTCCAGCGGATGGCATTGGCGGCGGGGATGGGAAGCACCGACTTGCGCAGCCGCAGGTTGTCGGCCAGGATCGCGATGGTGTCGGAGGTGGCCAGGGGCATCCCTCACCTCCCCTGTAGGCGGAAAACGTTGCGGTCGAAGTAGTGCCGGAGCGCCCGCACGTTCTCGGTGATGTGCACGCCCGCCGGGCAGCTCACCTCACAGAGCTTGCAGAGCAGGCAGGAGAACACCTCCTCCTGATGCTGGAGCACCTCCTCCTCCATCCCCAGGACCACGTAGGCGAACACCTCGCGGGGAAGATGGCGCAGCCCAAGGGGGCAGATGGCGGTGCAGATGCCGCAGTTCATGCAGGCCGAGGGATTGAAGGCGGGGTCCATCCCCACCCTCTCCGCCAGGTCGGGCTGGAGCGTGGCGGTCATGGCGCAAGCCGCTCCAGCGCCCGGTAGTGGAAGAGCCCATCATCATCGGCCTCGGAGCTCTCGGCGAGGTACCCGTACTTGCGCATCCCCATCACCCAGTACATGACCTCGTGGGTGGGGCAGCCGATCATTCCGGCGATCTCCGGCACGGTGCGTGGACCGTCGGCCACCGCCCTCAGGATCTCGCGGCGCCGAAGCGGCTCCTCTCGGATCACCTCGCGCAGGTCGCGGCTCTCAACGACCATCTCAGGCGACCCCCGCGGCCAGGCTCTCGATCATCGCCTCCACCTCCCTACCGGTGTATCCGAGTACGTTGATGGCGTGCTCCGGACAGAGCGGGGCGCAGCCGCCGCAGCCCTTGCAGGTGGCCGGGTCGATGACCGCCACCTGGCGGCTCCCGCCCAGCTCCTGCTGCCCGATGGCGCCGTACGGGCAGGCCTCCATGCAGACCCCGCAGAAGGTGCAGAGGTCCGGATCCACGGTCGCCACCTGGGGATCCAGCTCGGCCCTCCCCTGCTTGAGCATGGCGGCGCTCCAGGAGACCGCCGCCAGCCCGGAGGCCACGCTCTCCCCCGCCGTCTTGGGGAACTGGCACGCGCCGCAGATGGCCACCCCGTCCACCACTGTCTCCACCGGTCGGAGCTTGGGGTGGATCTCGTTGAAGAAACCGTCTCGGCCCACGGGCAGCTTGAGCCTTTGGATCAGCTCCTGGTTCGAGCGGGGCACCATCCCGGTCACCAGGACCACCAGGTCCACGTCCAGGTTGACCTCCTCCTGGCTGGCGAGCTGGTCATGGACCCTTACCTCCAGCTGGCCGTCCCCACGGCGCTGAACCTCAGGAGGGGTGTCGGGTGCGAACTTAAGGTAGGCGGAGCCCTTCTCCCGGGAATCGTTGTAGAGGAGCTCGTAGCGTCCATAGGTGCGCATGTCCCGGTAGAGGTGGTACTGGTGGACCTTGGGGGCCTTGGCCCGGAGCTCCAGGTCGGTGTGCACCGCCGAGGTGCAGCAGAAGCGCGAGCAGTACTGGTGCGGTCCGCTCTCGCCCTGGCGGCTCCCGACGCAGTAGATGTAGGCGACCGAGCGGACCGGACGGTCCCCGTAGACCAGCGGGCCTTCGCTGGCATCCACCAGCTTCTTGAACTCCGGGAGGGTCAGGACACCGGGGATGCCGTAGCCGTACTCCCCCTCTTCCGGGAGATAGCTGTCGAATCCCGTGGCGACGATGATCGAGCCCACCTCGAAGCGGCGGGTCATGTTGGAGTCGCCGCGGGTCCGGATGTCCACCTCGTAATTCCCGAAGGTGCCGCCCTTGCGCACCAGTTCGGCGTTGGTGAAGAGCGCGATGCCCTCCCGGCGCCGGACCTCACCCAGGAGCTCCGAGATCAACTCCTGCCCCTGGCGGTCGTGCGGATACATGGTCCCCAGCTCCCGCACATGCCCCCCCACCTCCGCCTCGCGCTCGATGAGGACCACCCCAAGGCCTATGTCCGCCAGCCCGATCGCGGCTCGCAGCCCCGCGATCCCGGCACCGATGACCAGCGCCCGGGGAACGGTCTCCACCACGGTCGGGTCGAGCGGCTCGAGCAGACGGGTGCGGGCGATCCCGGCTCGCACCAGGCGAATCGCCTTCTCGGTCGCGCCTAGGCGATCGTCGGTGTGGGCCCAGGAGTCCTGCTCGCGCAGGTTCACCTGCGTGTAGCGGTAGGGGTTGAGGCCGGCGCGGCGGGCCACTCCGCGGAAGGTGAAGGTGTGGAGCTTGGGGGAGCAGGAGGCGACCACCAGTCCGTCCAGGTCATCGAGCTTGATGTCGTCGGCGATCTCGTCCTGGGTGGCGTCTGAGCAGGTGAACATCGCGGTTCGGGCCACCACCACGTCGGGGTCTTCGGCCACGGCCTGGCGGACCCGCTCCACGTCCACGTAGTCGGAGATGTTGCCGCCGCACTGGCAGACGTAGACGCCGATCTTGCGCTCGCTCATGACCTCACCCTCAGGGCCTCGACGTGGGCCGCGGCCTGGGCCACGGCCGCCCCGGCGTGGAGGATCGACTCGGGTATGTCCTTGGCCCCGGACGCCGCGCCGGCGACGAACACCCCCTCGATGCTGGTCTGCCCGGGGTTGAGGTCCTCGTCCACCTCCTCCACGTAGTAGTAGGGGTCGTGCTGGAGCTCGCCCTCGCCGAACAGCTGGCGGGTGTCCAGGTTGGGCTGCACGCCCACCGCCAGGACCACCAGGTCGAACTCGGCCTCCCGGATCTCGCCACCGTGCTCGATGTCCTCGTAGCGGAGGACCAGGTCGCCGTTGTCCAGCTCCCGGATCTCGGCGATCCGGCCCTTGATGAAGGTGGTTCCCATCGCCTCGGCCTGGACGTAGAACTCGTCATATCCCTTGCCGGCGGTGCGCACGTCAATGGTGAACACGGTGACGTCAGCCAGGGGAAGGGCTCCCATGATGAGCTGGTTCTGCTTGATGGAATACATGCAGCAGATCCGGGAGCAGAGTGGGTTGCCCACTGTCTGGTCCCGCGAGCCGGTGCACATCACGTAGGCGATCCGCTCCGGGACCTTTCCATCACCGGGCCTGAGCACGGTGTTGAAGGGCCGGGTCGGAGCCAGCAGCCGGTCCATCTGCATCCCGGTGATGACATTCTTGAAGCGACCGAACCCGTACTGGGGCTTGAGGTCCGCCGGGAACAGCTTGAAGCCGGTGGAGACCACCACCGCCGCCACTTCCGTCTCCACCTTCTCCGGTCGCATGTCCAGATGGATGGCATCGGCCGGGCAGACGTTCACGCACTCGTGGCACTCGGAGCACACCCCACAGTCCAGGCAGCGACCGGCGCTGTAGTGCACCTCGGCCTCACTCAGGGGAGCCTCGATCTCGTGGAAGTCGCGGGGATCCAGGACCAGCTCCTTGCCCGACCCCAGGGCATCCTTCCGGCTGTGCGTCTTCTGCCGCCGCAGCACATCCTGGGCCTCGACCCGGGGCAGGAGCAGATTGAACTCCTCCGGGTCAAACTCCTGGGAGTTGAGGAAGCGGTCGATCATGTGGGCGGCGCGGCGTCCCTGGCCAACCGCGGTCGTGATCATGGTGGCGCCGTCAACCACGTCCCCGCAGGCGAAGATCTTGGGGACCCGAGACTGCAGGGTGCCCGGATCAACTGCCAGAGTCCCGTTTCCCCGGCGGTCGAGCAGGGGGGCGAAGGATTCGGTGTCCGGCCCCATCCCGATCGCCACCACCACCAGGTCGCAGGCGATGCTCTGGCGCTCGCCCTCGTCATAGGCGGGGTGGAAGCGGCCCTGGGCGTCGAATACCGCGGTGCAGCGTTTGAGCTCGATCCCCTCCACCCGGTCGTGGCCTAGGACCCTGGCGATTCCCCAGCCGTCCTCCAGATGCACCCCCTCGGCCAGAGCCTCATCGACCTCCCAGTCGAAGGCCGGCATCTCCGCGCGGGTCTCTAGGCACACCTCGGTCACGGCCAGGGCCCCCAGTCGACGAGCCGAGCGGGCCGCGTCGATGGCGACGTTGCCACCACCCACGACCACCACCCGCTGCCCCCGGACCTCCATCCCCCGACACAGCTTGCTGGCCTCAAGGAAGTCCAGGGACGGAACCACCTGGGGCAGGGCCTCCCCGTCCACTCCGAGTCGTCCCGAGCGCGGCGTTCCGGTCGCCACGAGGACGGCGTCAAAGCCCTGGTCCGTGAGCTCACCCAGATCGGTCACCCGGTGATTGAGCTCGATCTCAACTCCGATCGCGGTGACGTTGCCCACGTCGTCCGCCACCACCTCGCTCGGGAGCCGGTAGTTCGGGATGGTGAGGCCGAGGGCTCCTCCCGCCACCGGCCCCGCCTCGTAGATCTTCACCTCGTGTCCCAGCAGGCGCAGCTGCCAGGCCGCGGTGAGGCCGGCCGGTCCGGAGCCCACTATCGCCACCCGCTTCCCGGTGGTCGAGCCGGCCTCGACTCCCAACGGGAACTCGGACTGGTAGTGGGCGTCGGCAACGAAACGCTTGATCCGGCGGATCGGCACGGGGCCCTCGAGCGATCCGCGCGAGCAGCCATCCTCACAGGGTGCGAAGCAGGCCCGCCCAAGGCTACCCACCAGGGGAGTGCTCTCCAGGACCAGGTTGAAGGCCTTCTCGTATTCGCCACTCCGCGCCAGGGAAACGTACCCATGCGCCTTGATGCCGGCCGGGCAATCGAAGGTGCAGGGCGACGTACCCGGCCTTTCGACCACCGCCTTCTTGGGCACGGCCTGAGGGAAGGGGATGTACGCGGCCCGCCTGGACACCAGGTCGGCATTGAACTGGTCGGGGACGGCCACCGTGCAGGCCTGCTCACAGAGCTGGCAGCCGGTGCAGGCGGCCTCATCGACAAAGCGTGGGTTCTGGCGGATCGACACCGAGAAGGTGCCATCCGGGTGGCGCTGGATCCTCTCCACCTCCGCATAGGTGCGGACGGTGATGTTGGGGTGGTGGATGGTCGCCGCCATCTTGGGCGTGGAGATGCAGCTGGCGCAGTCCAGGGTGGGGAACACCTTGCTGAGGAGGATCATCTTCCCCCCCACCGAGGCCTCCTTCTCGACCACCAGGACCCGATAGCCCATGTCCCCGAGCTTGAGGGCGGACTCCATCCCCCCGATGCCGCTTCCAATCACCAGGACGTCGTAGTCCATGGCTATGCCACCCCGACCGGGCCCAGCTCCCGCAGCTGGGCTTCGAACTCGTGCATGTACTTCACGAAGGGCTCGGCGCAGACCGAGCAGATGGCCGCCATCTTGAGGCGCTCCGGGGCGTACCCCTTCTCCGCCATCATCGCCTGCGCTCTCTCGAACAACTTGGCCGACCGCTCCGAGCAGTCGGTGAGGTAGCTGCACTCCTCGCCGTCGGAGGCGATGAAGACCCCATCAAACCCCTGGTCGAAGGCGTAGGCGATCCACTCCGGGGCGATCCCGCTGCTGCAGGGAACCGCGATCGTCATCGCCCGGGGGGAGTAGTGCAGATGCGAGCTGCCCGCCAGGTCGATCCCCGGATCCGAGATGTTATTGGTGGAGAACACCAGGATCTTGGGGCCGAAGGTGGTTCCCGCCGTGGGGGCCGGCGGCGCCATGGTGGTTGCCATGGCCGGTTACTTCATCCTCCTCACGAAGCACTTGAAGTAGCCCTGCTCGTCCACTACCCCAAGGAACTCGTGTCCCATCTTGGCCGCCCAGGCCGGAAGGTCCTTCTTGGTTCCGGAGTCGGTGGAGAGCACCGCCATCACCTCGCCGACCTTGACCTCGACGATCCCCTTCTTGGCCGCCAGGATGGGACCGGGGCAGGAGGTTCCCCGCGCATCGACCGTCTTCTGGGCCTCCAGGGCCGTCAACTGCTCGATAGCCATCATGGGTCACCTCCTCGGCGCTCCGGCGCCGCTCTCTTGATCGGGTGATCCCAGCGTAGGTTCGGCCTCAGCACGCCCTACAGCAGGGAATCACCCGGTACCCCCCGGGGTTCACGCGCGCCCGCCCTCAGGGTGGAGGAGGGCGGCGCCGGAGAGGCGGTGGGCGGTAGAGTCTTGGCGTGGACACTGAACCCAGCTTCATGGCCGCACATCTCCTGGATTGCCTCGGCACCGCCATGACTGCCGGCCCCAGCGAAGAACTCGCCCACTACCGGGCACGTGCCGCGAAGCTCGGTTCCGACGAGCGGTCGGAGTGGCACCGGGCCTTCGCCTGTGCCCGCTGGGCGGTTGAGGTAGCCTCGCAACCAGAGCACGGCCACCTGGCCCACATCCTGTCCGCCTCGCACGAGGCCGTCCGGCTCTTCGGCGACGCCGTGGCCACGGAGACCGGGCGCCTCGTCCCGGAGGCGGGCTGGCGGGTCTCCGCACAGTTCGCCGCGGAGATCGCCTGGGTGGATGAAGCGTGCCGGCTGGCCCGCGAGGTGGCTCGGGAGCGCGGCTGGGAGGCCGTTCCGTGGCGCCCTCTGCTGGAGTCAGTCCTGGCGGTTCCTGAGCCGGGGCCCCAGACCGCCTGAAGGGCGGGCTGGGGCACCAGGCCGGTCAGACGTCCCTGGCTCCCCCCTCAGCCAGTCGGGCTTGGGCGGCAGCCAGCCGGGCCCCGGGGACCCGGAACGGCGAGCTGGAGACGTAGTCCAGGCCGAGACGCTCACAGATCGCGATCGACTGGGCGTCGCCCCCGTGCTCGCCGCAGATCCCCACCTCCAGGGCCGGCCTCGTCCCCCTCCCCTCCTGGACCGCCAGACCCATCAGGCGACCGACGCCGTCCGGGTCCAGGTGCTCGAAGGGATTGGCGGGCAGGATGCCGTCCTCGACGTAGCGGCGCAGGAACTTGCCCTCGGCGTCGTCCCGTGACACACCAAAGGTCATCTGGGTCAAGTCGTTGGTACCGAAGGAGAAGAACTGGGCGTGCTCGGCGATGGACCCAGCGGTCAGCGCGGCACGCGGGACCTCGATCATGGTCCCGATCTTGGTCTCGAAGCGCACTCCCTGCTCCTTGGCCACCTGCTTGAGGGTGGCCTCGATCACCAGGCGGGAGCGGCGCAGCTCCTCGGCGTGCCCGACGAGCGGCACCATGATCTCGGGGATGGCGCGGACGCGCCGCTGGCGCAGCTGCGATGCCGCCTCAGCGATGGCCCGCACCTGCATCTCGATGATCTCAGGGAACAGCAGGCCGAGCCGGCATCCTCGGAGTCCCAGCATGGGGTTCTGCTCACGCAGCTCCTCGACCGCAGCCAGAAGTCGCTCCGCCCGCTGCAGCTTCTTTCCGCTCTTCTTCAGTGCCCGGAGCCGGGTCACCTCCTCGAGCAGCTCGTCGTGGCTGGGCAGGAACTCATGGAGGGGTGGGTCGATGAGCCGGATGATCACCGGGAGCCCCTGCATGGCCTCAAGGATTCCGATGAAGTCCCCCCGCTGGAAGGGCAGGAGCTGGTCCAGGGCCTCCTTGCGGGCGGTCGAGTCCTGGGCCAGGATCATCGCCTGCACATGGGGAAGCCGCTCCTGCTGCATGAACATGTGCTCGGTCCGGCAGAGCCCGATCCCCTGGGCCCCGAATTCCCGGGCCCGGCGGGCATCCTCAGGGGTGTCGGCGTTGGCGTAGACCTTGAGGCGCCGCACCTGGTCGGCCGTCTTGAGAAGCTTCTCGAGATCTCCTGACACCCCAGCCTCGACCATGGGGACTGAACCCTGGATCACCCGGCCGGTGGTCCCGTCGATGGTGATGAGGTCTCCTTCTTTAATGGTCACCCCGTCGGCGGCAAAGCGCCGCTTCTCCAGGTCCACCCGGATCCCGTCACAGCCGGCCACGCACGGCTTGCCCATCCCCCTGGCCACCACCGCGGCGTGCGAGGTCCGGCCGCCGCGGGAGGTGAGCACGCCCTCGGCGGCGATCATCCCGTGCACGTCATCAGGGTTGGTCTCGATGCGCACCAGGATGGATCGCTGCCCCTTCTTGGCCATCTCCTCGGCCCGGTCGGCATCGAAGACTGCCGCCCCGGTGGCCGCCCCCGGGGAGGCGGCCAGGCCCTGGGCCAGTACCTTGACCTCCGCCCTCGGGTCGATCGCTCGATGGAGAAGGTGGTCCACCTGCTCCGGCTCTACCCGGGACAGAGCCTCCTCGCGGGTGATCAACCCCTCGTCCACCATGTCCACGGCTATCTTGACCGCCGCTGCCGCGGTGCGCTTGCCGGTGCGCGTCTGCAGCATGTAGAGCTTCCCCCGCTCGATGGTGAACTCCATGTCCTGTACGTCGCGGTAGTGCCGCTCCAGCTTCTCGGCGATCTCCTGAAACTGCCGGTACACCTCCGGCAGGCTGCTCTCCAGGCTGGCGATCGGCTGGGGGGTGCGGATCCCCGCCACCACGTCCTCGCCCTGGGCGTTGAGCAGGTACTCGCCGTAGAGCCGACGCTCACCGGTGGAGGGATCGCGGGTGAAGGCCACCCCGGTGCCGGAGTCCTGGCCCATGTTCCCGAAGACCATGGCCTGCACGTTGACGGCGGTCCCCAGGGTGTGCGGGATGTGGTTGTACTCACGATAGGCGACGGCCCGCTTGCCGTTCCAGGAGGAGAAGACCGCGGCTATCGCCCCGGTCAGCTGCTCCCAGGGCTCCTCCGGGAACGGATTGCCGGTCCGGCGCTCGACGGTGACACGGTAGGTGGCCGCCAGCTTCTCCAGGGACTCGGGGTCGAGCTCGGCGTCCGTCTTCACCCCCTGGCGGCGCTTGGCGGCCTCCAGCTCCTCATCGAAGAGCTCGCCCTCGATGCCGAGGACGATCCGCCCATACATCTGGACGAACCTCCGGTAGGCATCCCGGGCGAAGCGCAGGTCCCCGGTGGCCTGGGCCAGCCCCTCCAGGGTTCTCTCGTTGAGGCCGAGGTTGAGCACCGTGTCCATCATCCCCGGCATCGAGAAGGCGGCACCGGAGCGCACCGAGACCAAAAGCGGGTCCTTGGGGTCCCCGAAGCGCCGGCCGGCGGTCGACTCCAGCCTCTGAAGGTGAGTCCGGACCTCCTCCATCATCCCTTCCGGGAAGGTCCCCTTCTCCAGATACGCCAGACACGCCTCGGTGGTGATGGTGAACCCCGGGGGCACGGGCAGCCCCGCCCGGGTCATCTCGGCCACTCCCGCTCCCTTTCCCCCGAGCAGGCCCCGCATCTCCGCGTTGCCCTCCTCGAAGTCGTACACGAACTTGCGGGCGGCGGCGGCCTTGGTCCGCGGACGGGTCCTGGCAACGGTCTGTGACATGGATGCTGGCCTCCTTTCCCCTTGAATCCTCCCTGCTGTGAGTTTAGACCGGCCAACTGCCCGGACTCCGCGCCGAACGATAAGATCGCCCGGGGCTGAGTTGAGCAAGAGCGAGGAAGGCTAGACCGGATGGCGATGCGCATGGGAGGGGGGCCCCGCCGCCTGATGGCTGGATACCAGCAGGAGCGCCCTCCCGGGAAGATCCAGCGCAGCACTATCCTCAGGGTGCTCCGCCTCTTCCGCCCCTACCGGTGGAAGGTCACCGGGGTGCTTCTGATCCTGGTGGTGGTGGCCGGCCTCGGGATCGTCAACCCGGTGATGCTGAAGCTGATCATCGACGACGCCATCTTGAAGCGCAACGTCCATCTGCTCCTCATCTTCGTAGGGGTGATGGTGATAACCCCGGTGGTGAGCACCGGGCTCGGGGTCTGGCAGACCTATCTCAACGCCGTGGTCGGCCAGCGGATGATGCAGGACCTCAGGGTCGCCCTCTACAGCCACCTCCAGAGCCTGCCGCTCAGGTTCTTCACCGCCACCCGGACCGGGGAGATCCAGTCGCGGCTCACCAACGACGTCGGCGGGGTGGACTCGGTGATCACCAACACCGCCACCAGCATCGTCTCCAACCTGACCAGGGCGGCCGCCACCCTGACTGGCATGGCGGTTCTCAGCTGGCAGCTGACCCTCCTTTCGGTGGTTCTGATGCCCGTCTTCCTGCTGGTGACGGCCCGGGTAGGTGAGGTGCGCAGGAAGGTCAGCGCGGACACCCAGTCCACCCTGGCCGACCTCTCGGCGATCGCCGAGGAGACGCTCTCGGTGAGTGGGATCCTTCTCAGCAAGGTCTTCGGCCGGGAGAAGGTCACCCAGCAGAGGTACGTCACCGAGACCGGCCGGCTCACCGATCTCATGATCCGGCAGCAGATGGTGGGGAGGTGGTTCTTCGGATTCATCTCCACCTTCTTCTCCATCCTGCCCGCCCTCGTTTACCTGGTGGCTGGGGTCTTCCTCGGCGCCGGCCGGACCGGGGGGGCGTCGGTGGGCACGCTGGTGGCCTTCACCACCTTCCAGTCGCAGCTCTTCTTCCCCGTCGGGCAGCTGCTCAACATCCAGGTCGAGCTGCAGGGCGCTCTGGCCCTCTTCGAGCGCATCTTCCAGTACCTGGACGAGAGGGTGGAGATCCAGGACCGTGAGGGAGCGCTGGCGATCCCGGCGGCCTCGATCCGGGGAGAGCTGGCGTTCGAGGGCGTCACCTTCCAGTACGAGCCGGACTCTCCGCCCGCGGTGCGGGACGTCTCCTTCCACGCCAGCCCGGGCCAGCTGATAGCGCTGGTCGGACACAGCGGAGCCGGCAAGAGCACTCTCACCTACCTGGCAGCACGCCTCTACGACGTAGACGAGGGCCGGGTCACCCTGGACGGCCACGATCTTCGGGACCTGACCCAGGAGACTCTCCGGGATGCCATCGCTGTCGTGACCCAGGAGACGTTCCTCTTCCATGGCACCATCCGGGAGAACCTTCTGGTCGGCAAGGCCGACGCCGGCCAGGAGGAGCTGGAGCAGGCAGCCCGAGCGGCGTCCATCCACGATCGGATCATGGAGCTCCCCGACGGGTACGACACCATGACCGGGGAGCGGGGCTACCGCCTCAGCGGTGGGGAGAAGCAGAGGGTAGCGCTGGCACGGGCCATTCTCAAGAACCCGAGGGTGCTGGTCCTGGACGAGGCCACCAGCGCCCTGGACACCCACAGCGAGCGGGCCATCCAGTCGGCGCTGGAAAAGCTGATGGGGGGACGGACGACCATCGCCATCGCCCACCGCCTCTCCACCATCCTGGCTGCGCACCAGATCCTGGTCCTGGACCACGGTGAGATAGTGGAGCAGGGCACGCACACTGAGCTCCTGGCCCAGGAGGGGGTCTACTCCCGCCTCTACTTCGAACAGTTCGCCAACTCCGACCTGGAGCGGGTGGGATGAGGCGGCCGCCGGGTCTCTTCTCTTGCTGATCGCCACCTGGAACGTCAACTCCATCCAGGCCCGGCTGCCCCTGGTGATCGAGTGGCTGGACCGGCGCGGCCCCGACGTGCTCCTGGTCCAGGAGACCAAGTGCCCGCCGGGTGCCTTTCCTCGGGCCGAGGTCGGGGCCGCCGGTTACCAGGTTGCAGACCACGGCGAGGGGAGGTGGAACGGAGTGGCGGTACTGTCGCGGGTCGGCCTGGACCAGGTCGCCACCGGGCTGGAACTGGCGGCCCCCGACGGCCGGGTCGAGGCCCGCTATGTCGCCGCCGATTGCGGCCCCCTGCGCGTCGCCAGTGTCTACGTCCCGAACGGCCGGGAACTCGGACACCCCTACTTCACCTACAAGCTGGCCTTCCTCGAGGAACTGAGGGAGCGGGTGGCCATGGAGCTGGCGGGAGGGAGGGCGTTCGTCATCGGAGGAGATTTCAACATCGCGCCCAAGGACAGCGATGTCTTCGACCCGGCGGCCTTCGTGGGGCAGACCCACGTGAGCCAGGAGGAACGTGAAGCGTTGACAGCGGTGATTGGAGCCGGGGTAGTCGATCTGGCTGACCTTCCGGGTCAGACCCCCTCATATACCTACTGGGACTACCGCCAGGGATTCTTCCGCCGGGGGCTGGGGATGCGGATCGACCTCCTGCTCGGGTCGCGGGATCTTGTCGGGGCAACGACCCTGGTTGAGGTCGATCGGTCCGCCCGGGAAGCTTCCCGCCCCAGCGACCACGCCCCGCTAATGGCCAGCCTGGCCGGGCTCTAATCGCCCGCGCTAACCCCAAATGCGGACCCCACCTGCCCGCGGGCAACCAGTAGTTCGGCGTTGAGCAGCGCCGCCCCGGCCGCGCCCCGCACAAGGTTGTGGGTGAGGACGGTGAACTTCCAGTCCAATACTGGACACTCTCGGACCCTTCCGACAGACACCGTCATCCCGCGTCCAACCCCTCGGTCGAGCCGAGGCTGCGGACGGTCGGGCCGGCGGTGAAGCTGGACCGGGAATGTTGGAGAGCTGGGGAGGGCGGCAACCTCCGGAGCAGCTCGAAAGAAGGCAAAAGCGTCTGCCACCTCCTGGGCCGTTGCCGCCGACCTCAACTTCACGCTGACCGCCTCCAGGTGACCATCCAGGACGGCCACCCGATGGCAGGCCGCGCTCACCGCCAGACCGGCGGGCAAGAAGCTGCCATCCCATCGCCCGAGGATCTTGCGCGGCTCCGCCTCTAGCTTCTCCTCCTCCCCAGGGATGTGGGGCAAAACGTTATCGGCAATCATTCCGGCGCTTAGCCCGTCCAAGCCTGCGCCCGAGATCGCCTGCATGGTTGCCACCTGGACCTGGCTCACGCCGAAGCGGTCCCAGAGAGGCTTGAGGGCCAGCACCAGCCCGATGGTTGAGCAGTTGGGATTGGCGACGATGAAGCCACCACTGCCGCTTCGGACACCCTGGAGCGCGTCGAGGTGGGAGGCGTTGACCTCGGGAATCACCAGGGGCACTTCCGGGTCCATCCGGTGAGAGCTGCTGTTGGTCACCACCGCATATCCCTGGCAGGCGAGGTGGGCCTCGGCGTCCGCCGCCACCGCCGCGTCAAGTGCCGAGAGCAGCAGCCGCGACCTCGGGAGCTCTGCCAGGGGCTGGACCCGGAGTTGGCCAGCCCTCTCAGGCGGCGAGCCCGGCAGCCTCCAGTCGACCGCCTCCCCGTACGGCCGGCCCGCAGACCGGTCCGATGCCACCAGCTCGGCGAGTTCGAACCAGGGGTGACCGTCAAGCATGGCCACCATCTGCTGCCCCACCGTTCCAGTGGCCCCCAGGATGGCGACCGGAATCTTCGCGGTCATAGCCTAGAGTCTGGCAGCCGACGACCGGCACCGTCCAGCGCCACCTGCGCCGACACCTCCTCAGCCGCTATTGTTGCCATGTGGCCATCGCGCGTTTCGCCCAGGACCGTCTCTCCCGTACTCACCGGAGTTCGACGGAACATGGGCTGACGGCCGCCCAGGTCACGGCACGAATGCGCGAGCGTGCCGCGGGGGACACGCCGACCCTCAACTAGCGCCCAGCGCTAGCTCCCCCGCCCCGCATCCCGGCGCCGGTGCGCCTGCCGTCCGTGGGGCGGCTTGATGCAATCCGCTGATCCAGGAGACCTGTGATGTCCAACCTCTACCGACTCCTCTGCCCCAGCTGTGAGCGAGAGTTCATCCGCGAAGCGGTGACCCTATGTCCCGACTGCTTCTACCCCACCGAGATCGTCTACGACTACCAGGCCATCGGGGAGCGCCTGAGTCAAGATGCCGTGGAGCGCCGACCCCGCGACATCTGGCGCTATGGCGAGCTGCTTCCCGTCCCGGACTCCGCACCCCGGCTGGCGGGGGTGGGCTGGACCCCGCTGATCGAGGCCCCCCGCCTCGGACGGCGTTTGGGATCGGGATCCCTGTTCATAAAGGACGACGCCGCCTGCTTCCCCACCCTGTCGTTCAAGGACCGGGTGGTCGCGGTGGCCCTGGCGGAGGCCAGGGCGCTCGGATTCCAGGTGGTAGGCTGCGCCTCCACCGGCAATCTGGCCAACGCCGTGGCGGCCCACGCTGCCCGCGCGGGTCTGGAGGCGTGGGTGCTGGTTCCCGCGGACCTGGAGCCCGCCAAGCTCCTAGGCACCGCGGTGTACGGCGCCAACCTGGTTCGCGTGACGGCTGCCTACGATCAGGTCAACCGCCTCTGTGCGGAGATCGCTGAGCGCCACCGCTGGGGATTCGTCAACGTCAATCTCCGGCCCTTCTACGCGGAGGGCTCCAAGACGGTCGCTTTCGAGATCGCCGAGCAGCTGGGGTGGCGGCTGCCCGACAACGTGGTGGTGCCCATGGCGGGAGGCGCCCAGCTTACCCGGATCGCCAATGGATTTCAGGAGCTGGTGATACTCGGGATGGTGCCAGCCCACCCGGTCCGGCTGTTCGGTGCCCAAGCTAAGGGGTGCTCCCCGATTGCGACCGCCCACCAGTTGGGGCGCAAGAGCGTTGTTCCGGTGGTGCCCAGCACCATTTGCAAGTCCCTGGCCATCGGCAACCCTGCGGACGGGCACGCCGCCCTTCGGGCGATCGCCCGGTCCGGCGGAGGCGCCGGTTCGGCCACCGACTTGGAGATCGTCCGCGGCATCCGTCTGCTGGCGGAGTCGGAGGGCATCCTGGGAGAGACGGCGGCGGGCGTCACCGTAGCGGTGACCGGACAGCTTCTCGAAGTCGGGGCAATCGCACCCGGCGAGACCACCGTCGTGTGCATCACCGGCAATGGGCTGAAGACACTCGACTGCCTCGACCGCGAGATCGATCTTGGGGCTCCACTGGCCCCCAGCCTGGATGCCTTCGAGGCCCATTGGGACCGACTTGCGGGAGCCGCATAGCGCATGGGTGTCCCTTGCCGTGCGGTGATGAAGTTCGGCGGTACCTCGGTCCTCGGCTCCCAGGGCACGGACCGGGTGGCATCGATCCTGGCCGACAGCCCGGTGGGGGTGGTCGCCGTAGTGTCGGCCATGGCTGGCACCACCGACCTCCTGCTCCGAGGGGCCGAGTCCGCGGTGGCCGGCAGGCCGGGGTTGGAAGCAGCCGCCGGAGCTACCCGGAGCGCCTATGTTGGTGTGGCCAAGGAGTTGCTGGCGCGGAGAGAGCTGGCGGACTTCGTATCGCGAGTGGACGAGGTGACCGCAACCTACAGGGCCTGCAGCGGTCAGCTGGCCCCAACCCCGAGCGGGGCCAACCGTTCTCTGGAGGCAGCCGCCAGCGCCGGAGAGCTGCTATCGGCATGCCTTCTAGCGGCGGTCCTCAGGCAACGCGGAGTGGCGGCCACCGCTGTGGACTCCGCTCAACTGCTGGTCACGGACGGCCACCCGCTGGCGGCTGCTCCCCTCATGCCGGAATCTCTGGAGCGGACCAGAGTGCGGTTGCTACCACTTCTCCAGGCCGGGACTCTTCCCGTGGTCACCGGTTTCCGGGCTCGGACTGCCGGGGGGGAGGTGACGACGCTTGGTAGAGGCGGATCGGACCACAGCGCCACCCTCCTGGCCGCGGTCCTCCCCGCGGCCGAGGTGTGGATCTGGACTGATGTCGATGGCCTGCTGACCGCCGACCCCCGCCTGGTTCCAGATGCCCAGCTCCTCTCAGAGGTCTCGTACGCCGAGGCGATGGAGCTTGCCTACTTCGGAGCCAAGGTGCTGCACCGGAGCGCCGTGCCACCCGCGGCCTCGGCCGCCATCCCCATCCGGATCAAGAACACCATGCGGCCCCAGGAGCAGGGCACGGTGATCCACCGCAGGTCGCCAGGACCAGGAGGGGCCAGGGCGGTGACCGGGGTGGCGGAGGCCGGCCTCCTGACCCTCACGGCGAGCCCAGGGGCGGGGCTCAATCGTCTGGCCGGCGAGGTCTTCGGCCGCTTCGCCGACGCCCGGATCACCACCCTCCTGGTGACCCAGTCCTCCGCCGAGGACGTGATCTGCGTCGCCGTCCCCGCGGGCGAGTTGACGGCCGCCCGGGAGGCTCTCCGGCAGGCGAGCTACCTTCGGGCGCAGGACGCTCAGGACCAGGTGTCGGTGGTGGTGGTGGTCGGCGAGGCGATGCGCGGCACCGCCGGGATCGCCGGGAAGATGTTCGGGGCCCTGGGTGAGGAAGGCATCAACGTGGTTGCCATCTCCCAGGGATCCTCGGAGCTGGCCGTGGCCGCGGTGGTGCAGCGCCGGGACCTGGCTGGCGCGCTCCGCGCGCTGCACCGCGTGTTCGAGCTCGGCCACCCGCAGACGAGTCGGGACGCGCCGCCTCAGGTCCTGAGGTAGGAGGCGCCGTTCACATCCAGGATCGCCCCGCTGGAGAACCGGGCTTCGGGGGAGGCCAGGTAGAAGATGGCGGCCGCCACCTCCTCCGGGGTGGCCACCCGGCCGAAGGGACTCTGGCGCTGGATCTCCT
The DNA here is from genome assembly GCA_021827985.1 of bacterium. Taxonomy (GTDB): domain Bacteria; phylum Chloroflexota; class Dormibacteria; order Aeolococcales; family Bog-877; genus JAJYXT01. The sequence goes on along the minus strand of JAKATL010000002.1, from coordinate 23,249 downwards.
CGCCTCGCGGACGCTTCAGCTCCTGGTTGTACATGTCGGTGGCGACCCAACCGGGCGCCACCGTGGCGATGCTGATCCCGTGGGGAGCCAGTGCCACCGCCAGCGATTGCCCCAGCGCGTTGAGGCCTGCCTTGCTGGCACCGTACCCGGGCTGCCCGGGCTCGCCCCGGAAGGCGCCCCGAGAGGAGACGTTGACGATCGCCCCGCCCCTCCCCATCATCTTCCGCGCCGCGAAGTACATGAGATAGGCGGGGGCCAGCAGGTTGACCGCCAGCGTTCGCTCCAGCGCCTGGCGCCAGGAGTCGAAATCCATCTCCAGGAGGTCATGGGGAAGGCTGACCCCCGCATTGTTGACCAGGACGTCCAGCCCTCCGAGAAGGGCGTCGGCCTCCTCGACCACCCGCTCCGCTACCTGCGGATCGGAGAGGTCCCCGGAGACCACGCCATGACCCGCCCCGACGAGTTCGCCGAGGAGCTCTTCGGCTAGGTGGGGCGAGTCGCGGTGGTGGACCGCTACCCGATCCCCGGCCGCGGCGAAGGCCAGGGCCGCAGCCCTGCCGATGCCGCGGGAAGCCCCCGTGACCAGAACCGCACGCCCCGGGCTCACCGGATGTTCAGGCTTCGGCAAGGGAAGGCCGCATCCGACCGAGTTTACCGGAGCGCCCGTCCTCCCAGGCCTGGGTCAGCCGCGCCCCGCCCGGGCCCTGGCCTCCGCCGCGGCGCGCTCCCATCGCTCCTCCACATTGCCGTACCGCCAGATGAGCAGCGCGGAGGCCCAGGTGAGGATGAAGAGGCCCACGATCACGAAGCCGGCGGTGTTGATCGAGAAGCCGGCGGCGAAGTTCCACACGCCCCCGTGGAGGTGTAGCTCCGACCGCAGCACCTGGATGAGCTCAATGGTCCCGATGATGAGGGCCACCAGCACCGATATCCCGGTGATGGCGATGTTGTAGTAGACCTTGCGCAGGGGCCTTGAGAAGGCCCAACCATAGGCGTAGTTCATGAAGGCCCCGTCGAAGGAGTCCATCATCGACATCCCCGCCGCAAAGAGAAGCGGGAGGGAGATGATGGCGTAGAGGGGAAGCCCAGCCGAGGTCGCGGTACCCGCCAGAACCAGCAGGGCGACCTCGGTGGCGGTATCAAACCCCAGCCCGAACAGGACCCCCACCGGGTACATCTGCCAGGGCTTGGTGATGGACCGCGCCAAGGGGCCGAGGAACCGGAACATGAAGCCCCGGCTGTTCAACTGGGCCTCGAGCTCGGAATCGTTGTACTTCCCCTGTCTCATCTCCAGGAAGATCTGCACGATGCCGATCAGCACCATGAGGTTCAAGCCGGCGATCAGGTAGAGGAATCCGCCCGATACCAAGGTGCCGAAGAAGTTCCCGAAGGACTGCAGGGTGGAATGGCTGTTGTTCACCGCGCTGGAAACCGCCCGCGCCGCGAAACCGATGCCCACGGCGAGGGCGAAGACGATCGTCGAGTGACCCAGAGAGAAGAAGGTACCGATGCTCAGAGGACGCTGTCCTTCGGCCTGGAGCTTCCGGGTGGTGTTGTCGATCGCCGAGATGTGATCCGCGTCGAAGGCATGGCGGAGTCCGAAGGAGTAGGCGAGGATTCCGAGTCCTAGCCCGAAGACCTTGGGACCCACGGAGTAGTGATGGGCCACCGCCAGCAGGAGCAGCCCGAATCCCAGCACATGGAGGCCAACGATGACGACCACCATGAAAATGGCCTGCCGGCGCTGCTCGGGACTGAACCCTCGGATCCAGCCGACGAGGCTGGGCCGAGATGTCTGGACGGCAACGGCTGGGCTGGCCATCAACTGGCTCCTCCAAGGCTCAAGTGGTGGGATGTTAGCACACATGCCACTTAGTGGCAACTGCAATGCTAAGGCATCAACGCCTCGGACGCGGCTCCCTGGGCGGACCGGAACTAGCGCCCCAGCTCGCTGGCGCAGACCTCCCTAAGCTGCGATAGCGACACCCGGACCTGCTCCATGGTGTCCCTACGGCGCACGGTCGCCGCCTGGTCCTCAAGGCTCTCGAAGTCAATCGTGATCGCCAGCGGGGTGCCGATCTCGTCCTGCCGCCGGTACCGCCGGCCGATGGCCTGGGTCTCGTCGTACTCGGTGGCGAAGCTGGAGCGGAGATCAGCCTCCACTCGCCTGGCCATCTCCATCAGCTCAGGCCGCTTGGAGAGCGGCAGGACGGCCACCTCGAATGGTGCCACTCGGGGATCGAGGCCCAGCACGACTCTCGTCTCCCCTCGAACCTCCTCCTCCCTGTAGGCGTCCAGCAGGAGCGCCAGGAAGGTGCGGTCCACCCCCAGGGACGGCTCCACCACATAGGGCAGAAAACGAGCCCCGGAGGCGGGGTCGGTGTACTGAAGATCCTTGCCGCTCATCTCCTGGTGGCGGCGGAGATCGTAGTCACCTCGGCGAGCGATCCCCTCCAGCTCGCCCCAGCCCCAGGGGAATCGATATTCGATGTCCGTGGAGGCGAGGGCGTAGTGGGCCTTCTCGTCCTCACCATGAGGCCGCAAGCGCAGGCTCTCGGCGCGAAGCCCGATCGAGCGATGCCACCCCATGCGGCGCTCGCACCAGTACTCGAACCAGGTGGCGTCGTCCTCCGGCGCGCAGAACCACTCCAGCTCCATCATCTCCAGCTCACGGAGGCGGAAGATGAAGTTGCCGGTGGTGATCTCGTTGCGGAAGCTGCGCCCGATCTGGGCGATGCCGAAGGGCACCCGCTGGCGCGAGCTGGTGAGAACGTTCTTGAAGTTGACGAATATGCCCTGAGCCGTCTCCGGGCGGAGGTAGACGACACTTCCGGCGTCCTCCACCGCGCCCATGTGGGTCTTGAACATCAGATTGAATTGGCGGGCGGCGCTGAGCTCACCACCACAGTTGGGGCATCGGTCTCCCGACAGCTGGTCGGCCCGCCAGCGTTGGTGGCACTCCCCGAGGCAGTCGACCATGGGATCGCTGAAGTTGGCCAGGTGGCCGGAGGCCTCCCAGACCCGGGGGTTCATCAGGATCGCCGCCTCCAGCCCCTCCACGTCGTCGCGGAGTTCCACCACCTCTCTCCACCAGAGGTCCCGGATGCGGCGCCTGAGGCGGACCCCCAGGGGCCCGAAGTCGTAGACGGCGTTCAGGCCGCCGTAGATCTCGCTGCTGGGGAAGACGAAGCCCCGCCGCTTGCAGAGCGAGACCAGAAGGTCAAGCCGGTTCGAATCAGCCACTCCACTCCTCACCCGCCCCAGGAAGACGGGGTCATTCTACGGAACGGGGGAGAGCTGAACTGGTCCCTCCTTGGGTGGCCGAAGGCGGCTGGTACGATCGCCTGGTGCTCCGCCTCTTCGACACCCGCACACGGGCGGTGCGCCCGTTGGTCCCGCTCCGCGATGGGACACTGCGGATGTACAGCTGCGGTCCCACCGTCTACCGGTCGGTGCACATCGGCAACCTGCGCACCTACCTGCTGGCCGACTGGATCAAGCGCGTGGCCCGGGCCCAGGGCTGGCATGTCCTCCACGTCAAGAACATCACCGACGTCGGCCATATGCGCCAGGAGATGGCGGAGCGCGGCGGGGACAAGGTGATCGCGGCCGCCCTGGCGGCGGGTAGGACGCCAAGGGAGATCGCCGACCACTTCGAGCAGGAGTTCCACGAGGCCGAGGCCAAGCTGGCGATCGAGCCGGCGGACGTCTTTCCCCGGGCCACCGACCACGTGCCCCAAATGCTGGAGCTCATCGCCAGGCTTCTGGAAAGGGGCCTCGCCTACCAGGTGGACGGTACGGTCTACTTCGACACCGCAAGGCACCCGGGGTATGGGGCCCTCTCGGGCAACACCCCCGATCTTCTCTTGAACGGCGTCGGGGCCGAGGCCGACCCCGTCAAGCGCCACCCCGCCGACTTCACCATATGGCGGGCGGCCGATCCCGGCCGCCAGATGATGGTCTGGGACAGCCCCTACGGCCCCGGGTTCCCCGGTTGGCACATAGAGTGCTCCGCCATGTCGATGACCTATCTGGGCGAGGAGATCGACCTGCACACGGGCGGGGTGGACAACATCTTCCCCCACCACGAGGACGAGTTGGCGCAGAGCGAGGGCGCCACCGGGGGCCGGTTCGTCCGGCACTGGGTGCACGGCCAGCACCTTCTCGCCGACGGGGTCAAGATGGCCAAGTCCCAGGGCAACGTGTACACCGTGGCCGACCTCGAGGACCGAGGCTTCGACCCCCTGGCCTTCCGACTGCTCTGCGCTCAGGTTGGCTACCGCACCCGGCTGAACTTCACCCTCGCGGCCCTGGCCGCCGCCGAGCACGGGCTGCGCCGGCTGCGCCGCGCCGCTGCCGCCAGAGAGGGCGAGGTAGACCCGGTGCGGGCACGGGAGCTGGAGTTCGCGGTGCGGTTGGCGATGGAGGACGACCTCGACCTGCCATCCGCGATCGCTGCCACTTTCACCTTCGCCAGCGACCCGAAGATGAGCCCGGCCACCAGAGCTTCCGGCCTCTTGGCAGCCGACCGGCTGCTGGGCCTGGCCCTGGAGCGCAGTCCCGAGGTCCGCCTCGGCGAGGGGCCCTGGACCGAGCTGGCAACTAGCCGGTCGAGACTGCGGCAGGCGGCCAGCTTCGCCGAGGCGGACCGGGCCCGCGACCAGCTTCTCACTCTTCGGGCCGTCCCCGAGGACCGTCCCGGGGGAGGCCGGCTGCGGAAAGCCACCGCCCTCGACCTGCGCCGGGGGCTGATCTCCTCACCGCACGAGGTCCCCGATGGTAGATCGGCCCCGGACGCCCTCGAGGTCTCCGTCAGCATCGTGGCTGGCCCCTACCCCGAGGACCTGGAGCGGTGCGTCGATAGCCTGCGGCGGTACAGCACCGGCCATGAGATCGAGTACCTCGTGGTGGACAACGACGCCGGTCCTGAGGTGTCCAGGCTGCTCTCCCGTCTGCAGGAGGAGGAACCGGGCCTGCGCTCCTTCCACGCCGACCACCAGCTGGGGGAGGCGGCGGCGCGCAACCTCACCGTGCGGGCCGCTCGGGGCCGGGCCATCCTCATGCTGGACACCGGGGTGGAGGCGGTCGGGGACTGCTTCGGACCTCTGCTGAACGCCCTTGATGATCCTCGCGTGGGGGCGGTGGGCCGCTGGGGAGCTCGAAGCAGCGACCTCCGTGAGTTCTACGACTCCGAGGAGGTGGAGGTGGACGCCATCGATGGCTACTGCCTCGCCACCCTGAGGCGCCGGTTCTCGGAGCTCGGCTTCCTTGACGAGCGCTTCCGCTTCTACCGGATGCTGGACTTCAACCTCAGCCTCGCCCTGCGGGGCGCTGGCCTCCACCTCCGACGCATCCCCGACCTACCGGTGGTCATGCACCAGCACCGGGGGTGGGAGGACTCCGACCCAGACGAGCGGGACCGTCTCAGCCGGATCAACTTCCGCCGCTTCTACGACCGCTGGCACCACCGAACCGACCTCCTGGTCGCCACTGGGTCCTCCGGCTGATCACTGCGGGGCGGCGGCCCTGCTAGTCCGCCCCGGCGTCCACCAGCTGCGCCAGCACATCCGCCGCCAGGAGTCGGCGGTCGAGGCGGTGGCGCAGGTGGGCCACCAGGACCGCTTCAGTCTCCGAAAGCAGCCGGGGACCCCAGCGGAGCCGCCGGCCCACCTCGAAGTCGCCACGGGCGAGGGCGCGGAGGACCCGGATGGTGGCCGCCTCACAGCTCACCCCGCCCGGAACTGGGCAGGGAGGCTGGACCACGCCCCCCAGCTCAGGGATGAAGCTGCCCGGCCGGTTCTCCAGTGGCCGGCCGCAGCCCATGCACCGTTCGAGGGCGGGGAGATATCCGACCTCCGCCGCCAGCCGGAACAGAGCCAGCACCAGCTCGGGCCGGGGAGGCCGTCCAATGTCGAGGAGCCGCTCGGCGTGCTCTCCCACCAGCTCGAAGAGGATCGGGTCCGGATGGCCCTCCTCCAGAAGCCCATCCGCGGCCTCGGCGAAGAGGGCAGCGCACGCCAGCCGAATGGGATCGTCGCCGCGCCCGGCGGCCCCCACCGGCCTTGCCTGTGCGAGCACGTACAGGCTGCGACCGGGGATCAGCAGCAGTTTGGCCCTCCCCAAAAGATCCAGACCGGCGGCGTTGCGCGCCCGGGGCCGCCTGACTCCTCGGGCGAGGCAGCTCACCTTGCCATGGTCGCGGGTCAGAATGACCAGGATCCGGTCGGCCTCCTGATAGTTGCGGCGCCGGAGTACGACGCCCTCGTCCGCGACGGACGCTGGCAACCCTAGCCGCCGGACCCGTCGGTGACCTGCCCCTCTGGATGGGCGGGAACCGCTTCGCCCGGAGCGGCCTCCTCCCCACGGTCGATAAGGAGGCGCACCGAGGTGATGGACTGGCGCTCCACCTCCTCAACCCGCAGCACCACTCCACCGTCGGCCCGCACCTCGTCCCCCACGACGGGGATCCGCCCCAGGAGGGAGTACACCAGCCCGCCAATGGAGTCGAAGTCCTCGCCGCTGAGGCTCAGATGGAGGACCTCGTTGACGTCGTCCAGGCTGGTGGAGCCGCTGAGCAGGGCTTCGGTGGGCGAGATCAACTGGATCTCCTCTTGCTCGAGGACATCGTACTCGTCGCGAATTGGCCCCACGATCTCCTCCAGCAGGTCCTCAATGGTCACCACCCCCGCCGTCCCCCCGTACTCGTCGACCACCACCGCCATATGGACCTTGGCCCTCTGCATCTCCTGGAGCAGCTCGCCCAGCCGTTTGGCCTCGGGGACGAACGTCGCCGGGCGGGCCAGGGTGCCCACCTCCAGGTTGGGATCCTGCCGCCAGACCTTGAGCAGGTCCTTGGCGTAGAGGATGCCCACCACGTTGTCGATGGTCTCGTTGTACACGGGGATGCGGCTGTGGCCGCGATCCAGCACCAGCTCGACCGCCTCCTCGAGCGTGGCTCCGGCGGCCAGGGCAACCACCTGGACCCTGGGCACCATCGCCTCGCGGGCCGTCTTGTCCGTCATCTCCAGGACCCCCTGGATCATCTCCCGCTCCTCCTCCTCGACCACCCCTTCGTCGGTGCTGGCCGCCACCACCGCCTTCAACTCCTCCTCGGTGAGGAAGGGGGTGCGCCGGCCGCCCTCACCCGGAAGGATCCTGGTCAGCAGAGTGCTCACAGCGGTGAGCACAGCCACCAGCGGGTGGAGCACCCTAGTGACCCCGGCCACGGGAGGGGCGAGCAGGTTGGCCACCACCTCGTTGTGCTGCAGGGCATAGGCCTTGGGGCCGATCTCACAAACCAGTAGCACCACCACCGCCAGAGCCAAGGAAGCCCAGAATGCGGTGCTGGCTCCGAGGTGGTCCTGGGCCAGGAGGGTGGCTGCCGACGAGGCCAGCACCAGGGCCACGGTGTTGAGCACCAGGACCGTGGAAAGGTAGCCTCCGGGGTTGGCATGCAGACGCTCGATGAGAGCCGCCCGATGGTCGCCCTGCTCCCGCCTTGCGCGCAGCCGGACCCGGCTCACCGAGGTGAGGGCGGTCTCGGCGGTGGCGGCCAGGGAGGCCACGATGAGCGCCACCACCAGCACCACCAGCAGCCAGGCGCTCACCTCGGCGCCCCCTTCACCTCAGCGGACTCGCGCCGGCCTGGCAGCCACCCCGTGCGGGAGAGGGCCTCGGGCAGGCGGCTGCCTCGTGCTAAGTCCGACGGTGAGCCTGGGCCCATCTGGCCGCAGTTTAGCAGTCGTCTCCGACTGCCCCTGGGCCGGACTCAGCGGAAGAGGGCGGAAACGCTCCGGCCCTCGTGGATCCGCACGATCGCCTCGGCGATCAGAGGCGCGACCGAGACCTGGGACACCTTGGGGTTGCGCTGCCCTTCGGGGCTGAGCGGGATGCTGTCGGTGACCACCACCTCATCGACGTCCGCCTCATCGATCTTGCGCAGCGCCCCGTTGCTCAGCACTCCGTGGGTGGCCAGCACGTCCACCGACACCGCTCCCCCGGCCCGTAGGGCCGTCGCGGCCCCAGCCAGGGTGGAGGCGGTGGAGATGAGGTCGTCCACCACAACGCAGCGGCTGTCCCGGACATCCCCGATCACGTTCAGCACCTCGATGTCGTCGTCCCGGGGCCGCCGCTTGTCGATGATGGCGAGCGGGCACTCCAACAGCCGGGCGATGGCCCGGGCCCGGGCCGTCCCCCCAACGTCCGGGGAGACGATCACCAGGGGTTGTCTTCCGTGCCGGCTGCGGATGTGGGCGGCCAGGATCTTGCTGGCGGTCAGGGCGTCGACCGGGATGTCGAAGAAGCCCTGGATGGCCTCCGCATGGAGGTCCAGCACGATCATGCGCTCGGCCCCAGCCACCTGTAGGAAGTTGGCCATGAGCTTGGCCGAGATGGGGTCCCGGGCCCTGGTCTTCTTCTCCTTGCGCTGGTAGCCGTAGTAGGGCAGGACGGCGTTGATGCGGGCGGCACTGGCCCGGCGCAGAGCGTCCAGGGTGACGAACAGCTCCATGTAGTTCTCGTTCACCGGGGGACAGGTGGGCTGGATCACGAACACGTCATGGCCCCGGACCGACTCGCCGATCTTGACGTCGTATTCCCCATCGGCGAACCGGGTGATCTCCATGGGAGCGAGCGGAACCCCTACGTCCTCCGAGATCTTCCGGCCCAGCTCGGGATTGGCGGTGCCGCAGAGCAGCATCAGCGGACCGTCGGCGCCCCTCACTCGGCCTCCTCGGCCTGAACCTCGGCCACCGGCCGGGCCCCCGCACGATGCCGTTCCACCCAGCCTTCCAGGTTGCGCTGGGTACCTCGGGACACTGCCAGCGCCCCGGCTGGCACGTCCTTGGTGATCACCGACCCGGCCCCCGTGTAGGCTCGCCGGCCCACGGACACGGGAGCCACGAGGACGGTGTCGGAGCCGATCCTTGCCCCCTCCCCCACCACGGTGCGGTGCTTCGCCAGCCCGTCCCAGTTGGCGATGATGCTCCCGGCCCCGATGTTGACGTCAGCATCCAGCTCCGCATCCCCCACGTAGCTGAGGTGGGGCACCTGGCTCCCCGGGCCGATGGAGCTCCTGACGACTTCGGTGAAGGTCCCGAGATGGCTCCCCTCCCTGAGCTCGGTGCCGGGGCGGACGCGGTTGAAGGGCCCCACCTGAACGCCCTCCCGCAGACTGCAGAGGCGGAGCTGGGAGCGCTCAACACGGCAGCCGTCACCCAGCTGGCAGTCGACCAGCTCGGCGAAGGGACCGATCTGGCAACCGCTCCCCACCCGGACCCGGCCGCGGAGGACGGTGGCGGGCTCCAGGACCGTGTCCTGGCCCACCTCCACATCGCAGTCGACCCAGGTGGACCCGGGGTCCCGGACCGTCACCCCGCCCACCATCAGCCGCCTCAGGGTCCGCTGACGCATCGCCCGCTCAGCTTCCGCCAATTGCAGCCGGTCGTTCACCTGGAGCATCTCAGAGATGTCCTCAAGCTCCACCGTCCGGCACCCGCCGGGAAGGAGCTGGGGGGCCCAGCTCAGATACCTCTCCCCCTGGGAGTTGTCCGTGGTGACCCGCTCCAGCGCCGACCAGACCCCGGGCTGAGGGAACAAGTACACCCCGCAGCTGACCTCCACCCTCGCCGCCACCGCCGGCCCATCCGCCCACTCCACGATCTCCGCCACTTCGCCGTCCGCCCCCCGCCGCACCTGCCCATAGCCCTGCGGCGTCTCGGTGAAGCAGGTCAGGAGCACCCCCTTTTCCCGGGTTGCCGAGCCCGCCTCCCACAGTCGGCGCAGGGTCCCGGCGGTGAGCAGGGGCATGTCCACCGGCACGACTACGAAGGAGCCATCCCCCTCGAGTTGCGTTCGGGCGGCGAGCAGGGCGTCTCCACTGCCTCTGGGCTCCGGTTGGTGGGCCACCTCGGCCCGGCCGTTGAGGAACTCATCCAACTCCGCCTGGTCCGGCGCCGTGATCACCAATGGCAACGCGGGCGAGAGCCCCGCGGCGGCGCGCAGCAGGTGTTCGACCATTGGCAGCCCGCCCACGGTGTGCAACGCCTTGGTCCGCGCAGACACCATCCGGGATCCGCGACCGGCGGCCAGGATCACGACGCGCGGCCCAGAGCGATCCGACAATTCCCACCTCGTGGCCCACCGGTCTCAAGCCCCAGCTCGGGGCGAGTATATCAACGCCCCGCCGAGCCGCCTCCTTCACCGCCGGGGCGCCGAGCCTCACGCTCCAGGCGGTAGTGCTCCCGCCAGACCAGCCGATGGAGTCCCAGCCAGCGGGGCAGGTCGCGAAGCCCGGGGATGAAGGGGACCAAGAGCAGCAGTGTGGTGAGCAGGCCCATGGTGAGCACCACCAGGAGGTCGGCGTTCTGGGCCGTGCTGTAAGGCGGGATCTGGTACCAGAGGGTGTATAGCCAGAGCCAGGCCTGCCCGGGGTAGCGCCCCGTTTCGTTCATCATCCCCCACTGGCTGCCGGTCAGCTTCTGGGACTGGGCCAGGCCCGGGAAATAGCCGCCATCTGCGAGGAAGAGCAGGGGCTTGGTGTAATCGGTGACGTAGAAACGGCCGCTGTGGAGCAGGAGCGAGTCCAGCGCCCCGGCTCGCCCGTCCGCCAGCAGCGCCTGCATCATCACGTTCACCGGCCCGTAGGCACCCGTCGGCACCCGCACCAGTGGCCCGGTCGCCGTGGCCTTGGTGAGCGCCTTCTGGTAGGCCGTCAGCCAAGCCTGCTCCTGGCTGGTGCCCGCCGCCTGGTAGCTGGCCAGCGCGGCGCCCAGCCCGGGGCGGCCGACGCTGGCCAGCCGCAGGGGGGCGATGACGTCGGTTTCAGGGGGATTTATCGGCTGGTGGACCCCAGCCCACAGCTGAGGGGCCAAGGGGCCCCAGGTCTGGACCGAGGCGCCGGTGTCCGAGGGGTCCAGCCCATCCGCGTCGATGTTGTAGGGAGGTCCGTAGTCAGCGCTGATGGTGGTCCCCTGCAACTCGGCTGTGGCCGTCTGCAGGAAGTCCAGTGGCGCCGACTTGGCCCAGCTCTGAATGGTGACCGGAGGCACGTCGGGGGAGGAGAGGACCGCGGAAAGCACCAGCACCACCACCAGCAGCACACCGAGTGCCAGGGTGATCTCCTTTACAAGATCGTAGGGAGAGGTGGGCACCCCCCGGTAGTAGGTCCCCTGGTCGATCTGGCGCCGCTTCATGGCCGCTCCTCAGCGGGGGGCTTCACCACCCCGCGGAGCCGCACCTGGACGACGTGGAGCCCGACCAGGAAGACGATCAGGATGGGGAACAGCATCACGTGGAGCCCATACATCTGCCCGAAGTTGAGAACGTTGAAGAAGGCGCCGGCCCCGGTGGCGTTGATCGCGTCCTTGGCGTTCACCGCGATCCACTGGGAGTCGAAGTTCTGCTGGGAGAGGTAGCCGGTGAAGGCGGTGACGATGCTCACCAGGAAGACCACGACCCCCACCATCCAGGTGGTGGCGCGCCCGTCGCGCCAACCCTGGCCGAAATACTGTCCCCAGAGGTGGAGGACCATGAAGACGAAGAACATCTGCACGCTCCAGAAGTGCAGGCTGTTGAAGAAGTGGCCCTGGGGGGAGACGTGCCACCACTGGGGGCCGAAGAACGCCAGCACCACCCCGCTGGCGATGGTGAGGATCAAGGCGGCGATGGTCACCACGCCGAAGACGTAGACCCAGGACCCGACGTACGCCGGCTCCCGGTCGGGCAGGAGGTGCTCGATGGGAAGGTCGCGCTCGATCAGCCGGCGGAGGGATCCGGTCCAGCTCCGAGGGCCGGGCGTGTCATCCCTGGGCTCAGCGCTCACGGTCGCTCTCCTGATAGGCCCGGCGGCGGCGGGCGCGGCCCGGGAAGGGCAGGAAGAGCGCCAGGACGAAGAGGACAACCATGAAGACGACGAGCCCCAGGTTGGGCAGCGAGATGAGGATGAAGCCCCAGTGCAGATAGGGGGCCGGCTGGTCCACTGAAATTCCTCCCCGGCGACCGGCGGACACGATGGCTGAGCCGGAGCCTAATCTAGCTGGTTGCGCCAGCCCAGGACACCCGGGGAAACACCTGCCCGGAGAACGAAGGAACCCGGTGGCCCCAGCCGGGGTGGTTATCCTCTTGCCCATGAGCGAACAGGAGCAAGGGGCGGCCCCCGGGGTGCTGAGCGAGCTGGACGGCTCGGGGATCCTCCGGCTGACCCTGAACCGGCCGGAGCAGCGCAACGCCCTCACCGGCGAACTGGCCACAGAGCTTCGGGCGCGGATCGCCGAGGCTGGGCCCAAAGGCGCGAGGGCGGTGGTGGTGACGGGCAGCGGCAGCGCCTTCTGCGCGGGAGCGGACCTGGGAGGCCTCACCGCCGGTGCCCGGAACACCGCCGACCGCCGGCAGATCCTGGCCGGGTACTACCGTGCTTTCCTCGACCTGCGCGAACTTCCCATCCCCACCATCGCCGCGGTCAACGGTCCAGCCATCGGGGCCGGCTTCAACCTGGCGCTGGTCTGCGACCTACGGATCCTCGCCGAGAGCGCCCGGCTGGCGGCGCCCTTCCTCCGGTTGGGGATCCACCCGGGCGGAGGATGCACCTGGATGCTGACCAGGGCCTGCGGTTCGGCCGCGGCGCGGGAGATCATCCTTCTTGGTGATCCGCTGGATTCCCACCGCGCCCAGCAGCTGGGCCTGGCGTCCCAAGTTGTGCCCGATCGTGAGCTGGCGGCCCGGGCCAACGAGGTGGCGGCCCGAATCGCCAGCCTGCCCAGCCGCGTGGTACGGGACGTGAAGAGCGCCCTGGCCCTGGCTGAGGATGGCGCGAGCTTCAACTCTCTGCTGGCGATCGAGAGCCTGGCCCAGGCCGAGTCGATGGGAACCGAGGACGCCCGCGAGGGATGGGCGGCCTTCAGGGAGCGGCGCGCTCCCCAGTTCCGGGACCTTTGAGGGGACGCTGCGGGTCCACCACCGCCGAGGGGCACCAGCTGGACATGGGGCAGAGCGCGCACCGGGGTCGGCGGGCGATGCACACCTGGCGCCCATGCTGGATGAGGCGGAGGCTGAAGCCGGACCATTCCTCCTTCGGCACCATCTGGCAGACCAGGGCCTCGATCTTCACCGGATCCCGCGTTCGCACCAGCCCGAGCAGGTTGGCCAGCCGGGCCACATGGGTGTCGACCGGGAACCCCGGGATGCCGAATCCGACACCCAGCACCACGTTGGCGGTCTTCCTGCCCACGCCGGGAAGCTGCACCAGCTCCTCCATGGTTTCCGGCACCTGACCGTCGAAGCGCTCCAGCAGCGCCTGGCCCATGCCCACCAGGTTGCGCGCCTTGGCGCGAAAGAAGCCCGTGGGGTGGATGAGCTCCTCGAGCTCCGCTAGGTCGGCACCCGCGTAGTCCGCCGCCGTCCGCATCCGGCGGAACAGCTCCGGAGTCACCTGGTTGACCCTCTCGTCGGTGGTCTGGGCGGAGAGGATGGTGGCGACCAGAAGCTCCAGGGGGTTGGAGTGGGATAGTGCGCAGACCGCCGGATACAGCTCCTTTAGAGCGGAGACCGCAGCCAGAGCCCGCTGGCGGGGGGTTCGGGGCGAGGGTGGCGGGATACCGGGCACCGGATCAGCCTAGGGCTCGCGGCAGCCCGCCGTGAGACGGTGGCGGCCCGGTATCCTGAGCCCATGCCGCTGCGCCATCCCCTACGGCTCCTTGGCCGCGGGCGCCTAGTCGCGCCTCTGGCCGCCCTGCTCCTGGCGGCCCTGCTCTCGAGTTGCTCCGCCTTCGGGGACGTCGGCGACCCAACTGACGCCCACCTCGCGATCCCGCCCGGCAACCAGGTGAGCCAGCCCAACAGCGCCCTCTCCCTGCGCGTCCTGCCCAAGCCCCCGGCCAACCCGGAATACACGGTGATCATCTACCACAACGTCAACACCGTGGGCGAGTTCGTGCCCGAGTCGCTGACCGTGAAGGTGGGCTCGGTGGTGGAGTGGGTCTGGACCGACCACTACGACCAGCACAACGTCTGGTGGATCGACCAGGAGCTGGTCAACTCTCCCACCAAGGGGGCCGGCTTCAAGTGGGCCGTCCAGTTCCTCTCCCCCGGCGTCTACGACTATTACTGCACCCTCCACCCGGGAATGCTGGGCCGTGTGGTCGTCACCGGCTAGCTGGCGCCGCCCCGGGGCGGCCGCCGGGCTCGTGGTCACCGCCGGCCTGCTTCTCGCCGCCTGCGCCAGCCCGGCCACCGCTGCCCGTCTGGCTCTGCGCGGCTTCCTGGCAGACGTTAGGGCCCACTCGGTGGTCTACGCCTACACGCTGCTCACCAACCCCGCCGAGGCGGCCACCCCCTTCCTCCCCTTCTTCGCTGGCGTGAACGCGGCTCACGCCAGCTACAAGGTGGGCAGCTGCCGGGTGATCAACCTGAATCAGGTCACCTGCCAGGTGGAGGTGACCAACCCGGGCGCCCCGCCACGGGTGGTCCAGGTGCAGATGCTTGAAGAGGGGAACGCCGGCGACTGGCTGGTGGCGGGGCCGTTCACCACCCGGGGCGCGGCGGCGATCCGACTCTTCCAGTAGCCTGGGCACCTCCCCAACCGCCTCAGGGAGAGGCCGCCGCCCGGTGCCTCGGTTGCCGCCGTGAGGGAAGCGGACCTTTGTCGGGCAGGGCCCGCTCCTCACCAGCCAGGCGGATGGCAGCCCGATCCAGAAAGTCCTTGATGGTGGCCTCCGCCACCCGGTGGAGGGCGAGGCGGTCGAAGGTCTTGCCCACCGCGCCCAGGGGCGGCCTGTAGTTCACGCTGATCACCAGCTGGCTCCACCCGCTTCCCATGGCTCCCACCTCCAGCTCTCCTTCGAACGCGGGGAACAGGGAGGAGGGGCCTGTGGCCAGCCAGGTGAGCGGCAGCACCAGCCGGCCAGGAGATCTCATCGCCGTTCCCAAGCGGACCCGCACGTGCTTTCCCACCCGCCGACCCACCAGGCCGAAGCCGACCTCTGCCAACAGCAGTTCGGCCCGGGCACTGGCGCTGCTGGCAAGCACCGGCAGCCAGCTCTCGGGCGCCTCGAGAAGGCGGTCCGCAGTGGCCTCGAAGCCCTGGGCCAGCTCACAGTAGTAGCGCAGGAACATCTCAGGCCTGGGCCGCGATGGCAAAGTCCGTGCCGCCCATGGCGTCGCGAGAAGTGGGCAGCGGAGGTCTGCGGGCAGCGGCAGGTGCCAGCGGTGGCTCCCTTCTTGGCCCGCTCACAGACTCGCGGGCGCCGCCGATCGGCACCGTGACTCGGACGGCTGTACCGTGCCCGGGACGCGACCTTATGTCGACGCGACCCCCCGCCAGCGCCGCACGCTCTCGCATCGCCACCATTCCCCGGCCGGGGGGCGGGGAGTCCAGGGAAAAGCCCCGGCCATCGTCGACGACCAGGACCCGCAGGGCCGTCCGGGTGAAGATGATCCTCACCAACACCCTCGTCGATGCAGCATGGCGCTCCACGTTGCCGAGCGCTTCCTGGACGACTCGGTAGACATCGGTCCTGCGCTCCCGGTCCAGGGGAAGTTCCGTGCCCCTGGTGGACACCGTCGTGCCCAGTCCGGTGCGGGCGGCGAAGGCCTTGGCCAGCTGGCGAAGGGAGGTCTCCAGGCCCAGATCATCCAGCGCCGGAGGGCGGAGACTGTCGGCCAACCGGCGCAACTCGGCCACGACGCCCAGGATCCCCACCCGCAAGGCTTCCAGCTCATCACGCGACGACTCGGGCTGACCCTCCCGGTGGCCCACGGCCTCCAGGCGCCGGGCGAGGTAGATCAGCGTCTGCAGAGGTTCATCGTGGATGTCCCGGGCGAGGCGTTCCCGGTCGTCCTCCTGCGCCTGCCTGGCCTGGGCCGCGTACGCCGCCGTCAACCGCTGGCGCTCGGCCTCCTTGGTGACGTCCTGGAAGGCGACCTGGAACAGGTCACCCGCTCCTTCATCGCGCAGCTTGGTCAGCAGGGGGTGCAACACCAGCTCCGCCTGGGAGGCTGAGGTGAACACCAGCTCGGAGGGCGGTGAGCCACCGAGGAGGCTCGCGCTGGACTCCCTTCCGATCAACTCCGCCAGGCCGCCCTGCTCGAGCCGGCTCCCGAACAGCTCTGCTGCGGCGGGGTTGCTCTGGCGCAGCCGGCCGCTCGCGTCCACCACCAGCGCCGGCACTGAAGAGGCCTCGAAAATTGCCCGGAAGCGTGCTTCAGCGGCCCGGTGGGCGGCCAGGGCGGCACCCATCCCCCGGCGGGCGGAAGCCTCCCGCTCCACCCGTTGACCAACGGCCACGGCCACAACGCAGGATATGGCCAGCAGCGTGCCATCACCCCATAGGTCGAAGCGCGAGTCCAGGACCACCAGGTCAGGCAGCATGAGGACCGTCCCCCAGGCGGCGCTGGCGCAGGCGCCGCCCAGGCCAAAACGGAGCGCGGCATAGATCACGGGCAGAAGGAAGAGCCCCACTGTCGGGTAGTCGGGTATGCCACCGGGGAGGCTGGCCCCGCGCAGGTCCAGGGCCAGATGCCCGGACACGATGGCCAGGATGAGCGCCTGGATCACCCAGAACCGGTGGTCTCGGAGCGGCGGTCTCAGCACCGATCCCAGGATCTCCCGGAAGGTCGGTACCGGTGGCACCCCGGACCCCGGCTCGGTGGCCGCGCTCACATGGGGGACTCCGCCCGGGGCCGGCAGCCGGCCAGGATAGCCTTCGCCGCCTCGCGTCCCTGGGCCATGGCGCCGACCACGGTGGAGGGCCCCACCAGAGCGTCCCCCACGGCCCACACCCTCTCCCCCCTCGGGGCCCCGGCGGCATCCAGTCCCACCACCCCTTGCTCCCTCCAGAGCCAGGTCCACCACCCCGCCCTCCCTCCCGGGACGTTCCCCGCCGAACCGCGGCGGGCTTTCAGCCACCCACTCCGCTGCGCAGGCGACTCGGCCGCCGCCAGCGTCACCTCGCGGGCCAGGGCCAGGGGCCCCACCGAACCTCCGGCGAGGATCCCGCTCGCCAGCCATCGGCGGGGCGGAATCGCCTTTCTGAGGTCGACCGGCGGCAGCGGTAGGTTGACCAGGGACGCCGCGACCGCTGAGTCCACTCTATAGCCCAGGGCAAAGACGACCCGGTTCACGCTGAGGCGTTCCGGCTTGCCACCCGCGATCTTGGGGCGGTCGCCGACCCGGCGCTGCACCGTGGGGCGCAGCCAGGCCGCCGATACCCCCAGGGCGTCACCCTCCAGCCGCTCGAGGGTTGTGGAGAAACGGACCTCGACCCCCTCCTCCCTGGCCTCGGCCAGCTCATCCCGCCTCACCCTGGTGAACCGCTCATCCATCCACTCCACAGCGGTCACCTCCGCTCCCAGGCGGCGGACGCTGCGCGCCACGTCCATGGCCGTGTTGCCTCCACCGACCACCAGAACCCGCGCTCCCGGCCCCAGCTCGGGCAACGTGGTCCCCGATTCCAGGGCCCGCTTCGCCCGCCAGAGAAAGGTGGTGGCGTCCTCGACTCCAGAGAGCTCCCTTCCCGGCACCGGCGGGATCAGTGGAATGCTCGCTCCGTGGGCGAGGAGGAGTGCGTCGTGCTCCTCCAGCAGCTGGGCCAGGGTGACGTCGACGCCTACAGAGCACCCGGTCCTCAGCTCCAGTCCCGCCTCCTGGAGGGCCAGCACCGGCCGACGCGCGACATCGTTGGGGAGGGTGAAGTCGGGGACGCCCCATCTCGGGACCCCGCCTGGCTCGGCGTCCTTCTCGTACATGGTCACTCTGGCCCCCGCTTCCAGCAGCTCCCAGGCCGCGGCGCAGCCGGCAGGCCCTGAACCCACCACCGCCACCTTGAGCGGGTTGGAGGTGGGCACTCCCACCTGGGGAGGGGGCACCGGCGCTCGTTCCGTGACGAACCTTTCCAGCAGCCCTATGGCCACCGGCTCCCCGCCCGCCAGGGCCCAGGTGCAGGCCCCTTCGCACTGGACGCTCTGGTCACAGACCCGGCTGCAGATGTCCGGCAGGACCGAGGTCTCGCGCAGGACCGCGTGTGCTCCCTGCAGGTCCCGTTCCCGGATGGCGGCGATGAAGCGGGGGATGTCGTTGTGCGCCGGGCATCCCTCGAGGCAGGTCGGATCCGGACAGGCGAGGCACCGATCGGCCTCGCGCAGGGCGTCCTTCCAGGTGCTGAACCCCCGCCTCACCTCAGTGGTGTTGCCGCGCAGGCGGCTGGGATACAGGGTGAGAGACACGTGCCGCGGCCCGACCACCGTGGGGCCCTTTACAAAGATGGCGGAGTAGGGGCATACCCGCTGGCACTGCCGGCAGCCGACACAGAGGCGGTCGTCGGCGCGGGCGATCCACCGCTCCTGGTCCAAATCCAGCGCCCCCGTGGGGCAGCGCACGACACACTCCTGGCAGCCGACGCAGCGCTCGCTGTCCACCCGCACCTCAGCGTGCCGGGCCGGAGCTGCCAGCGCGGACCCGGTTCCCTCCCGGAGATCGACACTCATCTGAGGCTCCCCCACCTTGCTCCCGCGGGCGTCACTGGATCCCACCCATGGCCACGTAGAGAGCCGCCACACCGAGGCCGGCAACCACCACCGCGGAGGTGCCGATCAGCCTCAGGCTGGCCAACCGGGAGGTGAGGGGCGCCAGGTCGCGCCCCGAGATCCGCCAGGTGGCGTACGCGGCGCCCAGGGTGCCGATGGCGGTGACCACCACCTGGCTGATGACCACCCCCTGCGGGGTCAGGAGGTGCAGGTTGTAGAGGGAGGAGTGGGCCGTCCCGAAGAGGTTCCAGCCGAACCCGAAGGGATCCGAGATGGCGGGGACGATCCGGGGCGCGTGGTACCAGAACCGCGGCAACTGGCGGGCGAGGTAGTCCGCAGCCATGAGGGGGATGAACCCATAGGCGAGAGGAGCGAACCAGCTGGTGAAGGAGCCGGCCCTTCCCGGCACGCGGCGCAGGGACCTCACCAGGGCGACGCTGCGCTTGGCCAAGAGCTCCCGCACCCCGAAGGCGTAGGCGGCCACCAGGAGGGCGACCAAACCGATGATCGCCAGGTAGTCGACCGGGTTGGGGTAGCCGGGGAACCCGGTGTGCAGGTTGAGCCAGCGGTCCAGAGGTGCGTAGAAGGGCAGCGCGTTCACCTGCTGGAAGATCACCAGCCCGAACAGGATGGCCACCGCCCAGGCCACATCGACCCGGCGGCGCACCGGCGCCACGACCGAGGTGAGCGGCTTCTGGACGTAGACCCCAACGTTGTCGTAGGGGCAGTTCTTGATGCATTCGGTGCACAGCCCGCACATCAGGTTGGAGGTGGCGCTCCCCGGCCACTCGTACCAGGGGCAGGGGTAGCCACGCTCGCTGCCCCGCATGCAGTCCTTGGTGGGGCAGGTCAGGCAGCGCTCCCGGTCGCGGGTGCGCATCCCGGCCACCATTCCGGTGGAGCCCACGGTCCCGATCAGGGCCGTGAGCGGGCAGAGGTAGCGGCAGAAGGTGCGCCGCTCGAAGAGGAGGAAGGTGATGAGCGCCGAGCCGATCACGAAGAAGACCAGGAAGCTGGTGAACCGAGGATCGCCGGGACCGGCGATGTTGAAGTACTCCTCGAACCAGGTGAGGCCGAGGAACATGGCCACCGAGGGCAGCAGCGCCCACTTGGTGAGCCGCTCTGGCCAGCGCAGGTGAAGGCCGATGGAGATGGCGTGACGCTTCCAGAACGTGTGGCGCTGTACCCACTCAGCGAAGCCGCCGAAGGGACACATGACGCACCAGCCGCGGCCGATCCCCACCATGAGCAGGAACACGGCGCAGAACCAGATGTACCAGGTGATCACGGTGGCGAAGTTGTGGGTGGGCGCCAGGATGCCCACCAGGCCAGTCACGATCACCAGCCAGAAGATGATCTGGTTGGGCAGGATCAGCATGAACTGGAAGGGGCGGCTGCGCAGCAGGCGCCGCACCCTGGGATCGCGGGAGATGTCGACCTGTGGATCGGTCGGCCCGAAATGGGCCTCCAGCCCCGCTCGGGAGGGCTGGCGCACCCGGCTGGGTAGGTCGCGGACCGGGAGTTCCTTCAGCGGCAGGGCCATTGTGGGATGCACCTCCTGTGGCACTCGAGGGATTCCACCGGTGACGGTAGGGGATATCCCCTAGAAGCGGCAGGGCCGAAGGTCCCGCCAATTTCGGGACCTTCGGCCCTGCCCCGCTGCTACAGTTCTGCTCTATCCAGTGGCCAGCGCCAGCCCCGATCGCCGTGACCTGCTGCTGGAGGCGGGCCTGGCGCTCACCTCCGAGCTCTCCCTGTCGTCACTGCTGCAGCGGATCGTGAAGCTCGCCTGCCGGGTCACCGAGGCTCGCTACGGGGCGCTTGGAGTTCTCGGCCCGGGTGGGGGGATCTCTCAATTCATCACCCACGGAGTCAGCTCCGGCGAGCGACGCCGGATCGGCAGCCCGCCAGAGGGGCGGGGGATCCTCGGGGCCCTGCTCCGTCCCGGGCCGCCACTGCGCCTGGAGGACATCGGCTCGGACCCCAGGTCAGTGGGATTCCCGCCCCATCACCCGCCCATGAGGACCTTCCTGGGAGCGCCCGTGGTGGTCCGCCACACGGTCTTCGGCAGCATCTACCTCACCGAGAAGCGCGGCGGGCTCCCCTTCACTGCGGAGGACCAGCTGGCACTGGAGGTGCTCGCGGGCCAGGCCGCAGTCGCCATCGCCAATGCCACCCTCTACGAGCGGGCAGTGGCCCGACAGCTCTGGCTGGGAGCGCTACAGGAGGTGGCTCAGGCCGCACTGGCCGGGAGCGAGCCGTCCGCTGTCCTGCGGCTGGTGGCCGCGCACAGTCGGGAACTGGTCGGTGGTGGGTCGTCCCTGCTGGTTCGCGCGGACGGCGGGAGCCGCCCGGTACCCGAGGTGCTGGCCGCCGCTGGTCCTCATGCCCGGACCCTCACCCGGAGGCTCGGCGCCGGCCCCCGGGATCCGGTCGTCAGCGCGATCCGCCGGGGGAGCCAGCTGGTGATCCAGGTCCCGACCACGGCCCGGCCCGGCAGAGGTCCAGAGACGGCGCCGCTGGCGGTCCTGCCCTTCGGGGAAGGGGGCCCGAACCGAGGATCACTCCTGGCCCTGGGGCCAGCCGGGGCCCCGCCGCCGGAATCAGAAGTGGTCGAGATGCTCGCTGCGCTGGCAGCCCAGAGCGCCGTGGCGCTGGAGTTCCAGCAAAGCCAGCTGGAGCGGCAGCGGCTGGCCCTGCTGGACGAGCGGGAGAGGATCGCCCGGGAGCTCCACGATGGGGTCATCCAGTCCCTCTTCGCCGTCGGCATGGGATTGCAGGCTGTGGCTCCGGCCGCCGACGAGGTCACCCGCCAGCGGCTCGAAAGAGCGGTGCTGGAGCTCGATCAGGTGATCGGCGACCTGCGCCAGTACATCTTCGGGCTCCGGCCCGGAATCTTGGGCTCCAGCCGCCTGTCCGAGGCCCTGCTTCGTCTGGGGGCGGATTTCCAGGATCGGTGCGGCGTCCGCACAGTGGTGGAGGTGGAGGGAGACGTGGAGGAGCGGCTCGGCGCTCAGGCGGGCGAGCTGCTACAGCTGGCGAGAGAGGCACTGTCCAACGTCGGCCGTCATGCCCAGGCCACCAGCTGCCGGGTCCGGGTCCGGGCTGGCGCGAGGTCCACGGTGGTCACCATCTCCGACGACGGCCGAGGTTTCGCCGTCCGCAAGGCGCGGGGACGCGGCCAGGGCTTGCAGAACATGCGGGATCGAGCTCGAGGGATTGGGGGCAGGCTGGCGATCACCTCCGTACCCGGCCAGGGCGCCCGCCTACGGCTGGTGGTGCCCCATGGCTGACCAACCGCTTCCCCGTCGGTTGCGCGTGATGCTGGTGGACGACCACGAGCTGGTCCGCGATGGCCTCCGCGCGGTCCTGGGCGCTTCGGGGGAGTTCGAAATCGTCGCCGAGGCCGGGGACGAGGCAGCAGCGATCCGGGAGGCCGACCGCACCAGCCCTGATGTCGTTCTCATGGACGTGCGCCTGGGATCGGGGAGCGGGATTGAGGCGACCAGGGAGATCAGGGCCCGGAGGCCCGGGACGAAGGTCCTCATGCTCACGTCCTTCGCGGACGACGAGGCGCTGTTCGCTTCGATCATGGCCGGCGCGACCGGTTATCTCCTGAAGCAGATCCGGGGTGGGGAGATTGTGGCCGCCGTCCGGGCCATCGGGGCGGGGGGAAGCCTGCTGGACCCGGCCCTGACGAGGACGGTCCTCGACCAGTGGCGGGAGGCCAGGAGCCGGCTTCGCGACGAGCGGCTGGCCCGCCTCTCGGCCCAGGAGGAGCGCATCCTGAGCCGGGTGGCGGCCGGGCGCACCAACCGGGAGATCGCCGCCGAGCTGCACCTGGCCGAGAAGACCGTCAAGAATTACGTGTCCACCATCCTGGACAAGCTGGAGGTGGCCCGGCGAGCCGAGGCCGCCGCCTATCTGGCCCGGCACGGGCGGCCCCCCTCCTGATCGCTGGCGGTGGCACGGGCCGGAGCGGCCGGCAAGGGGGGCGCATAGCGGGCGGGCCACCAGAGCGCTCGGGAGCCATCAAGGGGACGCCATGGCGAGCGGTCCGTGGGACGCCTCCAACCGGTGGCCGGCGCGCCTCCTCGTCCTACTGGGAGGCGGCTGCCACGGCCCCCTTGTCACGGGCAGCGGAAATGCCGCGGTGAGGAAGTAGTCCCGGTCGATGTCCCGCTCGACCTGTTCCAGCGGTCGGCCGGAGGGGTGGGCGGTGATCTCCGCCATCCGCCGGGTGTTGGCCAGCACCTCGCGCAGATGGATCTCCATGTCGCGGGGGGCACCGCGAGTTCCCGCGGTCCCTGGTGGATCATGATCTTGCTGCTCGGGAGCGCCACTCGCCTGCCAGCCGCCCCGCCGCAGAGGATCATCGCCGCGGCCGACATCCCCATCCCGATACCGGTGGTGGCCACCGGGCAGCTCACCTGCCGCATCACGTCGTAGATGGCGAAGCCGGCGTAGGCCATACCACCGGGCGAGTTGATGTAGAGCTGGATCTCGCTCTCGGGATCCTGACTCTCTAGGTACAGCATCTCCGCCACCAGCAGGTTGGCGACCCGGTCGTCCACCTCCTCTCCCAGGAAGAGGACGCGCTCCTTAACCGGAAGTTCCTGAGTTGGGGTGAGATCAGTCGAGATCACCGTGTGGTGGTGTCGTCTGGCTACACGGTGATGGGAATGCCGAGGAGGCTGAAGGCGCGTTGCTGGAGAGGGGTGGGGGTGGTGACC
>JAKATL010000026.1 GCA_021827985.1 bacterium | reverse complement strand
GGCCCAGCAGGGACTCGCCGGTGACCAGGCCCAACTGACCCAGCTTCTGAACCAGCTCCGAGCCCAGGGCGACCTGGCGTCTCAGAGCCAGGTGATGGCGCTCCTGACCCAGATTGAGTCGGAGCAGAGCTATTTGAAGCAGCTGAACGCCAAGTTGGCTGCGGATCAGGCGACCTCGGCGACGCTGCAGCGCCAGATGGCGGGAGATCAGGTCGCGCTCACCAACCTGGTGTCCACCGCCTACGTGGACGGCAGCGGCAGCCAGCAGGTGGCGGAGGCGCTGGCCGCGCCCAACCTGGCCCAGTTCCTGGCCAGCACCGCCCTCCCGTCGGCGGTGGCCTCCCAGGTCGCTCAGCTGGTGGGGACTATCAAGCACGACCAGCAGGTTGTGGCTGCCGCCACCGCGCAATTGCGGGCGGACGAGAGCCAGTCCATGGTCGCCCAGGCGCAGTTGGGTCAGCGCTCCCAGCAGCTTCTGGCCGAGCTGACCACGCCCCAGCCGGCAGTTGGCACCGGGAGCTGGTCCTTCGCCTTCGGCGACTGCACGTGGTGGGTCGCCACCCAGCGGAAGGTGACCTGGGGCGGCAACGCCTACCAGTGGTGGGCCAACGCCGCGGCGGCCGGATATGCCGAGGGGCAGACGCCCGAGGTGGGGTCGATCGTGGTGTGGGGCATCGACGTTCCGGGTGAGAGCTGGGGATACGGCCATGTGGCCTACGTGGTGGCGGTCAAGCCGGGGTCCTTCGAGGTCTCGGAGATGAATTTCTACGGCGTCCCGGGTGGCGGGTGGGATCGAGTCGACTACAGATGGATTCAGGATGGCGCAGGGTACCTGGGTTTCATATACGGCCCCGCTTGAGCTGACGCTGGCGCCTTCGGCGCCCGCGCAGCGCCGGGCTTGGCCCAGGCTGGCCTCGAGGCTGCGGTGGGGAGCCGCCGCCCTCTGCCTGGCGGCACTCGCCCCAGTGTTGGGAGCTCTCAGCACCGGAGAGGCGGTTGGCCCCCAATCCCCCGCCCCGGCGCTGGTGGCCCAGGTCGCAGGTCAGGGCCGCAACCTCCTCAGCAGCACCGGTTACCAGATCACGATGCCGCTATCGGTGACCAAGGTGACCCCGCCCCCGCCGCCCCAGCCCTCCCTCCCCTATGGCAATGCCTTCTGGCAGCCGGTACCGGAGCCGCCCATCGGGACCATCAAGCAGATAATCTGGGCCGCCGCCCAAAAGTACAACGTGTCCTACACCTGGCTGCTCGGGGTGGCACAGTGCGAGTCCGGCCTCGACCCCACCGACGTCAACCGCTACTCCGGGGCCAGCGGCCTCTTCCAGTTCATGCCCGCCACCTTCTACGGCCACGGAGGCACGGACATCTGGAACCCCACCCAGCAGGCTGACATCGCCGCCAAGATGTTCTCCATCGGGGAGTCGTCGGAGTGGGTCTGCAAGTAGCCAGGTGATCTCAGGGCTGCTGGCGCGCTGGCTGCTCAGCGCGAGCTGGCGGGGTTCGCGACTGCGCTCGGAGGCGGCTGGCCTGATGATCCTGGTGGGAGCCCTCTTCGGCCATCCGCCTCCGCAACCGGAGCGGCCTGTGCCGACCCTGGTCGAGCCGGGGGCGGCGCGCGCTCCCGGTCCTAGCGCCGCCGGCAAGCGGCAGGGGCGCTGAGGAGACCGCCCGGGCATAGAATCGGGCCGTGGCCCAGATCCAAGCTCCGCTGCCGCCCGAGCGCCTCCGCTCCTGGATGGAAGAGCGCGGCGAGGCCTGGGCGGATGCTCTGGGAGAGTTGGTGGCACTGGAGTCCCCGAGCGGGGACCCAGGAGCCATCGGCCGCTGCGCGGATCTCGTCGTCGAGCTGGCGACGCGCTGGGTTCCCGGGGTGAGGGTCTCCCGGGAGGCCCCCGGCGGCGTGCCCGACCTGAGCCTGACTCTGGAGGGGGACCCCAGCGCTGCGGTGCTCCTCCTCTGCCACCTGGACACCGTCTGGGAGGTGGGGGCGTTCCCCGGCGGCCTGCGCCGAGAAGGCCGGAGGATGAGTGGGCCGGGGGTCTTCGACATGAAGGGGGGAGTGGTCGTGGGGCTGGCGGCGATGGCTGCGGTGGCGGAGCACGGGAAGGCCCCAGGCAGGCTGACCTTGCTCTGCACGGGTGACGAGGAGGTGGGAAGCGGAGCGTCCAGGCAGACCATCGAAGAGGCCGCCCGGGAGAGCAGCGCGGTGCTGGTGCTTGAGCCCCCGGCAGAGGGCGCGCTCAAGGTCGGCAGGAAGGGGGTAGGGACGTACCGCCTCCGGATGCACGGCCGAGCGGCGCATGCGGGTTTGGAGCCGGAGCTGGGAGTCAACGCGGTGGCGGAGCTGGCACGCTTGGTGGACGGGGTGGCGGACCTCGCCGACCCGAGGCTGGGGACCACGGTCACCCCCACGGTGTTCCGGGGCGGGGGTCGGGTCAATGTCGTACCGGAGCTGGCCGAGCTGGAGGTGGACGTCCGCTTCGCCACCTCAGCGGAGGCCACGCGGGTCGACCGGGGGCTGCGCCTGCTGAAGCCCCGAAACCCGGATGCCACCCTTGAGCTGGGCGGGGGCCCGAACCGCCCACCCCTGGAGACCTCCGCCGCAGCTGGCCTCTTCGCCATAGCCCGAGAGGTCGGCAGCTGGCTCGGCTCGCCTCCGATCCAGGGGGTCACGGTGGGAGGCGGAAGCGATGGAAACTTCACCGCTGCCCTGGGTGTCCGGACTCTTGATGGGCTCGGGGTCGTGGGAGGCTCGGCTCACGCCCCGGGAGAATGGGCTGACCTCGGGTCGCTCCCCGAGCGGGCTGCCCTGGTCGCCGGCTGTGTGTGGCAGCTGGGTGCCTCTCGGGTGAGCTCGTGATCGCTGAGCTTCCCTCCCTGCGCCTGGAGGGCGCACGGCTGCGGGTGGTCGCACTCCCCCTGGTCTCACCGTTCACGACCAGCTTCGGCACGCAGACTCGCAGGGAGGCGGTGCTGGTGGAGTTGTACGGGGAGGGGCTGCGCGGTTTGGGGGAGTGCGCCGCGGGCGTGGAGCCGGGGTACTCGTACGAGACCCGGGAGACCTCCCTGGAGGCGTTGCGCAGCTACATCCTCCCCGCGGTGGTCGGTGCCGAGCCCTCCACCCCGGCCCAGCTGGCCGCCCGCTGGAACTGGGTACGGGGGCACAACATGGCCAAGGCGGCAGCGGAGATGGCCATCCTCGACCTGGCGGGACAGATGGCCGGCATGAGCCTGGCGGCCATCCTGGGAGGGACCAAGGAGGAGATCCCCAGCGGGGTCAGCATCGGCATCCAGCCGTCCCTTCCGGCCACCCTGGCGATGATCGAGGGGTACCTGGCCGAGGGGTACCGGCGCATCAAGCTCAAGTGCAAGCCGGGATACGACATCGAGCTGGCAGCCGAGGTTCGGCGGGCCTTTCCCGCCACCGCTCTGATGCTGGATGCCAACAGCGCCTACACCCTTTCCGATCTCGAGCGGCTCCGCCAGCTGGACCGCTTCGAACTCATGATGATCGAGCAGCCGCTGGCGCATGACGACCTGGTGGACCATGCGGCGCTGCAAGCCCAGCTGGAGACGCCGATCTGCCTGGATGAGAGCGTGGAGTCGATGGCGGACCTCCGGGCGGCGTTTCGCCTCGGCTCCGGAAGGATCCTCAACATCAAGGCGGGGCGGGTGGCCGGACTGATTCCCGCTCTCGCCATCCATGACGCCTGCCTTGCCGAGAGTTGGCCGGTGTGGTGCGGCGGGATGCTGGAGACCGGTATCGGGCGGGCGGCCAACTTGGCCCTGGCCTCGCTCCCCGGCTTCACCCTGCCCGGGGACACGTCAGCCAGCGACCGCTACTACCACCAGGACATCCTGGAGACCCCCTTCCGCCTCTCCCCCCACGGGACCCTGCCGGTCCCGAAGGGGCCCGGACTCGGGGTGGTGGTCGACGAGGCCGCCCTCGATCGTGCCACGGTGCATCTGGAGGTGATCTCCTGAGACACCGAGCGGACAACACGGATCAGGTCTGATGGGGCAGGTCGTGGTGGTGGGGGGCTCAGAGCTCGCCGAGCGGGTGCGTCGGCTGCTGCCCAACTTCGACGTCATCGGACCCGACTCCGAGCCCGAGCTTGAGGATCCGGTCACCTCCGTGGAGGCCGTCCGCTCTCTCCTGGACTCGGGCTCCGGCCCGGATTCCCTGGTGTGCTCGGCCCTCCCCGGGTTCGCCCTTCTCGGCCAGCTTTCACGGCTCTCCCCCTCACGGTGCTTCGTCATCCCTGAGGGCTCAGCGTGGCCAGAGGAAACCGTCCGCTGGATGGCGGAGGCGGTGGGGATGGTCGTCTTGCCGGCCCTCGAGACACTTCCGGCCATGCTCCTGGGCCGGTCCGGACCGCCTCTTCCCCCTCCCCGAGAGCTCACGGCGGTGGTCGAGGCAGCCCCCGCCGCCCCTCGCCCACCGATTCCGGCCAGCGCGCCTCCCCCCGCGCCCACCTATGACTGGGCCGCGGAGACCCCAGTGCAGGTACCTCCGCCCCCGGTCTCCCTGGACCCCACTCCGGCGCCGGGCGCACCCCAGGTCATAGACGCGGGAGGACCGCCGCAGACTGCGTACGAGCCCACCGACATGCTGAGGCCGCTGCGTCCCCGCCGGCGCTGAGGAAGTCATGCCCAGCAACCCTCTCCGACGGCGCCCGACCTCACCCCAATTGGCCGAACGCGCCCGCGCCGCGCTGCAACGCGCCCTGGCGATCGTGGACGAGGCCGCCGCCACCGGCAACCTGGCCCGACTCGGCCTGGCCCTCACCGGGGACGCCCTGAGTGAGGTTCAGGCGCGCTTTCACGCCTACCAGATGGCTGGCATCCAGGTGAGTCCGTTCCGGGAGGGCCTCCAGGTCGAGGTGCTGGAGGAGAGCACCCAGGAGCGCGTCTGGCTCCGAGTCCGGTATCGGGACCGGACGGGATTCCTCGCCTCCGGGGTGGCACCGGCCACCGCCGCCGACCCGGTCGAGTTGCGGATCGGACTGGACGCCACCCAGACGCCCTGGCGCATCACCACGCTGGTCGCCGGCTGATCGAGCGCCGAAGGTCGGCATGCTAGGCTGGGGTACCTCAGGCGCCCGCCCGATGCAAGGAAGCCATGACCAATCCCCCTGACGCCGACGCGGAGCTGGAACCCGCCGCGGGCGGGCTGGACGCCGAGGAACCGCTCGAGGATGACTCCCTCGAGGATGAGGTGCTCGAGGAGGCGGCGCCGGTCGCCCGTCCTGCACCGCGTCCCGCTCCTCCACGGCCGTGGGGCGGAAGCCGCAGCAACGTCTCGGCTGAGGATCTGCCCCCCGAGGAGCTGACGCCCGAGATGCGCTGGCCTCCGGGCAGCTGGGTGCGCGTCACCGACGTGGTCCGGCACAGCACCGGCGAGCCGATCTCAGGGATCCAGGTCGGCGATGTGGGCCAGGTGGTGGCGGCGCTCTCCCAGACGCTGGTCGTTCTCTTCCCCACTCGAGACAACCGCCGCGAGGTGTTGCACATCGAGTCCATCGAGGCGGTGGACTCCCCTGCGGGGACGGCTCCCTGAGCTCCGACCCTCTGGGCCGAGAGCGGCTGGTCCTCCGCGGGCTTCGCTACTTCGGTCGGCACGGGGCGCACTCCGCCGAGCGCGAGCTGGGGTCGCACGTGGAGGTGGATGTGGAGGTGGAGGCGGACCTGTCGGTCGCCGTGGCCAGTGACCGCTTGGAAGACACCCTCAGCTACTCCCTGGTGGAGGCGGCCGTCCGGAGGGTGGTTCAGGGGTCGGAGTTCAACCTTCTGGAGGCGCTCGCGGGAGCCATCGCGGAGGCGGTGCTGGCGCTCCCGCGGGCTGAGCGGGTCACGGTTCGGGTCACCAAGGCGCCCCGCCTTCCCTCTCAGACGGCGGGCTTCACCTTCGAGCTCCACCGGCCCTGAGCCCAACGTCCGCCGCGCGGCGGACGTTGGTGGACGGCGATGGAGGTGATCAGCTGCGGGGGCCTCGGGAGTGCGGGCGTCACGGCGGGGCCGCGGCCGGTCCAGCCTGGTGAGACGTGATCCTGGCTCCGGACGGCGGGCGTGAGGAGGCGATGGCCCTCGGGCTGCCACCAGCCCGGCTGGCCCTTCTAGGCCTCGTCCTGGTGGGAGGGGCAGCGGCGCTTCGAGCCCCGCTCCCCCTGGGGCCGAGGGTGCTCCTGGCCGGGCTGGTGCTGGGGCCGGGGTCGCTCCTGGCCTGGGCCAGGCTGCTGGAGCTCTCGGCCCTGGGCTGGGTCGAGCGGCTCGGCGCCTACTGGATCCGCTCCCTCGCCGGCCGGGCCGAACGGTCCACTTGGACGGATGCCGGATAGCCGGCGCGAACTCCGCCGAGGCCGAGCGGGCGATAGAGATCGCCGCACCGGACATTCTGGACACCCGCCCCGCCCCCCGAGCCCAGCTTCTGGCCGGGTTCGAGGCGTGGTTGGATCAGCTGGAGGCCCCGGTCCGCCTCACCGTCGCATCGCGGCTGGCCAACGGCAGGCGCCGGCGGTCCGTCTGGCTGTGGTCGGCCAGCAACGAACTGGCGGCCCAGGCGACAGCGCAGCTGGAGAGGCTCTGCGGGGCTGCGGTGCGCGGCCCAGGCGCCTTCCCACCTCTGGTGGAGGGGCCAATCGCGGAGCGGGTCACCGGCATCGCCTGGGCGGGGGCCTGGGTGGAGTGCCTCCGGCTCACCACCCTGCCACGGGTGCCGGTCGAGCCCGGGTGGCTGTGGCAGCTGGTGGGCGAGCCGCAGGACCTGGACCTCACCCTGAGCATCTCCCCGGTGAAGGCCGGGACCGCCGACCGGAGACTCCGCCACCGGCTGCGGGAGCTGGCAGCCCGCGAGCTGGAGGCGGACTGGGGGATGCCTGACCCGGCGCTGGCGGTCGAGAGGGCGGCCGCCAACCGCCTTCGCGAGGTTCTTGCCCGAGGGGAGGGGCGAGCGTTCGAGGTGGCGGTGTCGATGGCGGTCGGAGGGGGCCCGGTCGGGGAGGTGCGGGCAGCCACGGCCCGGCTCCGACGCCGGGCGCTGGGGATGCGGGCCCAGCTGGCGCCGGCCTGGCTGGACGAGGGCCCGGCACTGCTGGAGGCGGGGGGATGGCGGAGACCCCGGCGTGCCTTCACCCGGCTGCTCACCACCCCGGAGGTGGCAACCCTCTGGCCCTGGCTGGACGGCCCGGGGGAGCTGGAGCCGGGGAGCTGCCGGATCGGTCGGCACCTGCGCACTCAGGGCCCGGTGGGGTTGAAGCTGGCCGCCTCGGCCGCCGCCCCCAACTCCAACTGCTGCGTGATCGCCGCGTCGGGTGCGGGGAAGTCCTACCTGGCGCGTCTGGTGGGTGTGTCCCAGGCGCGGGCGGGGACGGTCACGGTGGTGGTTGACCCGGAGAACGAGCACCGGGAGTGGTGCGAGGCCGTGGGTGGTACGTACCTGGACCTGGCCCGGGGAGGTGGCTTCGGGTTCAACGTCTTCGAGGCCGCCAACCCCGGGGAGGGCGAGCTCGCCGCCCGGGAGCTGGTGGACCTGCTGGCGGGCCCCCTTTCTCCCCCTGAGGCGGGCGCCTTCCTGGAGGCGTGCGCGGCCCCTCGGCGGGGCGCCGGCGACTCGGCGCCGGTGCTGGCGGAGCTGCTGCCCGTGATGGCCGGAGATCCCCACGGGCGCAGCCTGGCGGCCCGGCTGCGTCCGTGGGTCGAGGGGCAGGGGGGAATGCTCTTCAGCCGCCCCGGCCGGGGCCCGGAGGTGACCCGCGCGCTCGGGGTGGGGCTGCGCGATCTCCCCGAGCGATGGCGGGCGGGCGCCGCCCTGCTGGTCTCGCAATGGCTCTGGGCTTGGGCCCAGCGGGACCCCGCTCCCAAGCAGGTCATCATCGACGAGGCCGGCCTGCTCGCCGCCCAGCCCCAACTGGCCGAGCTGATGGGGCAGATGGCCCGGCGGCTGCGCAAGTACTCCGGTTCCCTGCTGCTGCTGACCCAGGCGCCCCGCGACCTTGCCATGGAGGGCTTCGGCGAGCTGGTCGCCGCCAACTCCGCGACCCTGCTGGTTGGGTCGACGACCGGGCCCGGGGTCCAGCGCCTCAAGACCGGCTTCCACCTGAGCGACGAGGACTGCGAGTGGCTGCAGCGGTGCCGCCGGGGCGAGTTCCTGATGCTGGCCGGGGCCACCCAGGCCAGGGTTAGGGTGGAGGCGTCCGAGACGGGGGCGAACGGCGACCGGGGATAGAATCGCCCCATGGGTCGGGTGGTGCGCTACCGACTGCTCAATTCCGGACGTGCCACCGTCGCCGGGTGGGAGGAGGCGGTTCGCCTGTTCGCGGCCACCCGGAGCTGGCGTGAGGGGGGGATGTGGCTGGCCACGGATGCCTCCCGCGGCCTCTTCCAGACGGAATACCTGCGCCACCTGCGGCTGGAAACCCCCGACCCCATCCTGGGCGCCGGCTTCGTGAAGGTGGAAGGTGACGAGACTGACGCCCTGGCCGTCTGCTTCGGGCTTCTGCGGATGACCGAGGAGCAGGGGGGAAGGGTGCTCATCGAAGACCTGGACAACCCCATCCGCAAGCAGCGACGGCTGGAGTTCATCGAGGGGAGGGTGAGTGGGCCGCGCACCATCGACGAGCTGATGGTCGCGGGGCCGATCTTCAAGCGGCTGCCTCAGGCTACCATCACCTTCTATCCCCCGCGCTACCGGGGCCGTACCCTTCCCGGCCCGCACACCCCGACGGGACAGTGGGGCTTTGCCCTCCAGGGGATGCGCGCCGCGGCTGGCAGCTTCCTGGAGGCGGAGGCGGAGGCGATGAGGATCTACCGCGGCCTGCAGGCGATCGGCTGACCTTGAGGGCCGTGGTCCAGCGGGTCCAGCGGGCGGCGGTCAGGGTGCAGGGGGAGGAGCTGGGGGCCACCGGGCCTGGGCTCCTGGTGTACCTGGGAATCGGGCCCGGTGACGATGAGCACGTCGCCCGCCATCTGGCCGGCCGCGTGGCCACTCTCCGCGTCTTCCCTGACGACCACGGGAGGATGAATCGCTCCCTGCTGGCGGCGGGTGGCCAGGCGCTGGTGGTGAGCCAGTTCACCCTCTATGCCGCCACCGGTCGGGGCCACCGGCCCTCCTTCCTGGGGGCGGCGGCGCCGACCACGGCCGTCGCGCTCTGCCGCAGCTTCGCCGAGGAGCTGGGCCGCTTGGGGGTGGCGCAGGTGGCCGAGGGACAGTTCGGAGCCCATATGGAGGTCGAGTCGGTGAACGACGGTCCGGTCACCGTGGTCGTCAGCTCGGGCGAGCCGGCCTGGGAGGCGGACGCCGGCTGAGGCGCCAGGGCCGGGGCTCAGCCGGACCTATGTGGGGTTCAAAGGCAAGCGTGGAGGAACCCCATGGCCCAACTGGTCTCGCTGCTCAATTCCTGGGTTCTGCTGGGGCAGGAGCTGATCGCCAGCCTGGGCACCCTGGCCTTCGTCTGCGCCTTCATCTGGCGGGTGGTCGCCCCCAGCCCGCACAGCGCCCTGGAGGCCCAGCGCTGGCTGGGGCGGATCGCCATCGGAACCCTGGGGGTGGAGCTGGCCGGGGTCCTGACCCACGTCCTGCTCTCCGCGGTGCCGCGCGGGCTGGGCTGACCGAGTGCCGTGATGCCCGGAACTCCCCAGTTCGGCATCAACCCTCTGGGGGTTCTGGCCGGGCTCTTCAATGGGATCCTCTCCGAATTCGTGAGCAGCGCCCGGGGAGCGCTGGATGCGGCCCTCAAGACCTACCTCTTCGGCACCTACGACGCCGCCGGGGGGAGGACCCAGTCGCCCTTCACGGGGACGCCGGGCCTGGCCACCCTCAACCACCTGCTGGCCGCCGCCGGCGGGGCACTGCTGCTGGGGATACTGCTGTACAGCTCGCTGCGCACCGTGGCGGACCTGGGAGCGGCCCGCCACCAGCTTCAGCAGGTGCTCCCCCGGTGTCTTGTGGCGGTGGCACTGGCCACAGTCAGCCTGCCCCTCCTGCAGCAGCTGATCGATCTCAACAACGCCCTCTGTGCGGTGGTGGTCGGCGGCGCCCAGCTTTCCCTGAGCGCCCTCCCCTGGAGCTCTCCCCTCAGCCAGCAGGGGGTGCAGTCCGCGGGGGAGAACCTCTTCCTCCTGCTCTTCGCCGCCGCCCTGGTGGTGGCGGTCGTGATCCTGGCTTTGAGCTACGTGGTCCGCTACACCCTGCTGGCTGTCCTGTGCGCCGCCGCCCCCCTGGCCGCCTACTGCACCGTGCTGCCGGAGACCCGGGGCTTCGCCCGGCAGTGGGGCAGGCTCCTGGTGGTTTCGCTGTTCATGCAGTTCGCCCAGCTGCTGGTCCTGCGGGTGGCGGTGCAGCTGGCGTTCACAAGGGGGGGCGGGCTGGCCGGGATGCTGTACGCCCTCGCCAGCCTCTACCTCATGCTCCGGGTCCCGGGGGCGCTCAATGTGGCCACCCACTATGAGTCCAGCGCCGAGGCCGCGGCCCGGAGGTGGAGCCGTGCCGTGAGGCGCCTCTCCGTGGGCGAGCTCTGAGCCGGCCTCAGAGGCTGACGTGGACCTCGCGCAGCCGAAACCCGAGGGCCCGCTCCAGCCGCGAGAACACCGGGTGCGGCCGGAGGGTGGGGCGGTGGTCCAGGTCGCCGAAGGTGATCTCCATCCAGGCGCGGGGCAGCTCCGGGGTGAACTCGACCGCCAGCAGGGAGACGGCGGCGCCGCAGGCGGGGCAGCTGGCGGTGTGGGGATCGGGGTGGGGGAAGCGAAGCGAGAAGAGGTCCAGTTCGCTCCCGCAGTTGGGGCAGGGCGCCCGGTAGGAGCGCAGGGGCAGGGAGTCGAAACCGTCGGGCCCGGGATCGGGGTAAAAGCGCAGTACCCCCGACTCCACCCGAACCTCCCCGCGGGGCGGCATGCCGGCCATGGGAAGGGCGCCGGGCCGAGCTCCCAGCGCACCCGCGAACTCAGGCCCTGGTAGGAGCGAAGCCTCCGGCCCCGGAACCGCCAGCCTCTCCTCCACCAGAATCTGCCGGGCTCGGCTGTCCGCGTCCGGTACCGGCCGCTGGTCCGGGTCCTGGGGAAGCAGATGCAGCCAGCTGCGGTGGGGGTGGGGCCCCAGCCCGCCATCGGGGCGGGGGGCGGAGAAAGACACCTCCAGATGGTAGCCCGGACGCCGACGCTCCCCTGAGCGGACTCAAGGGGCGTGGTCCTCCGAAGACTCAAATCCGGTCTGGCGCTGGTGGGAGCCTGCGCGGCGCTGGCGGTGGTGGTCCCGCCGCTGGCGGGCCTGCTCAACCTGGTGGCTGGGGTGACCCTCCTTCTGCTGGCCGGCTACGGAGCCTACCGGGTATGGGCCTTCCTGGAGGCCGTGGTGGAGGCGTCCCGACGCCCGGTCACGGTGCGGCGCAACCTCAAGGAGCCCAGCGACCCGCCACCCCCCGCTCGCCGCCGCGAGCCCAGAGAGCGCGAGCTCAGGGTTCGGCGGGTGGAGCGGGCTCCCCAGTTGGGGCGGGGTCGATGAGCCGCTGCCGGATCTGGAGGTAGAGCCTCTCCAGCAGGTCGAGGGGATCTTGGTCCAGAGGCCCTGGCCAGGCCACCCCGGGCCGCCGCTCCAGGAGCCGGACCAGGTCCAGGGACACCTCCTGGCGGCGACGCGGCGAGAGCTCCGGACGGGCCAGCAGATCCTCGATCAGGCTGAACTCGCGCCGTCCGCAGGACTCCGCCCCGGGGATCGGCGGCCCGGGGTCCGCGCGGCGCAGCCGAGGGCTGGGCCCGGTGTAGAAGCCGGGCTCCAGATGGCGCAGGCCGCGGTCGTGGACCACGAGGGTACCGGCCGCCAGGTCGCCGAGCCGCCGGGGGCGGGAGCCGGCGAACATCGCCAAGACCCCGATCCCGTACAGGAAGGGGAGGAAGTCCAGGATCCGGACCAGGTTGCGCACCAGCGAGTCGGCGGGGCTGAGGGGGACCCCCGAGCGGTCCACCACCCGGAGGCTGAAGATCAGCTTGCCCAGAGAACGGCCCCGGGTCGCCACCTCCCAGAGAACGTAGTAGGCCACCGGGACCACGGAGGCCACGACCACCAGGATGATCAGGGCACCGCCCGCCGGCGCGGCATTCAGGGTGTAGCCGGACACCGCGATCGCGCCAGCCAGGAAGGCGAGGATGATCAGCAGGATGACCACGGTGTCCACCACCGCCGCCAGCCCGCGCGAGCCGATCCCGGCCACCGGCTGGGAGACGGTGATGCTCTCCGGGGTGCGGTACTCGAACCGTGGCAGCACAGCTGGCGGGCATGGTAGCGCCGGGCGGGAGCGATCGAGCCGGTGATCAGCCAGGAGGAGTTCCGCCGCCGGGAGACCCCGGACTGGGAAGAGCTGATCGGGCTTGCCCGGAAGCTGGGGGGGAGGCGCCTTGGGGGTCGGTCGGCGGCGGAGGTGGACCGGCTCTCATCCCTGGTCCAGCGGCTCAGCTCTGACCTGGCGCTGGCCCGGCGGGACTACCCAGGCTCCGAGCTCGTTTCCGAGCTGGAACGGCTGCTGGCCACCGCCCAGCCGGTGCTCTACCACCAGCCTCGGGGCGGCCTCCGGCAGCTCCCGGTCTTCTTCGCCGTGGGGCTGCCCCGGCTGTTCCGGGACCTCGGCGGCTACGTGGCGGTGGCGGCGGGATGCCTGGTGTCGGGTGTGGTGGCGGGATGGGCCGCGGTGGGGCTGCGACCCGACCTCACCGGTCTGCTCCCCACCGGATACCAGGCCAGCCTGGCCGCCCACCATCTGGGCAACCCCGCGGCCGTGGGCGGGCAGTTGGGCTCTCAGCTCTCGGCGTTCATCATCCAGAACAACATCCGGGTGGCGGCGCTGGCCTGTGTCCTGGGGTTGCTCCTGGGGATCCCCACCGTGGCCCTCCTGCTGGCCAACGGCTTCCAGCTCGGGGTCCTGGCCGGCGCCAGCCACTCCGCCGGCCTCGACCTCCAGTTCTGGTCCCTCATCGTCCCCCACGGAGTCATCGAACTCACCGTCATCTGTACCGCCGCCGGGGCCGGGCTCCGCCTCGGAGACGCGGTGCTCCGCCCGGGCCTGCGCAGCCGGGAGGAGGCGCTGGCGCGAGTGGCCCGGCCGGCGGTCGAGCTCGCCCTGGGAGCGGCCTGCCTCTTGGTGATCGCCGGCCTCATAGAGGGATTCGTCACGCCCTCGACGCTCCCCGACCCCGCCAAGCTGGCGGTGGGGGCCGGGACCGGGCTCGCTCTCTATTCATGGCTCCTGCTGGCCGGGCGGCGTCCGGCTCCCGGCAGGGCAATCTCAGGCAACTGCTAGGCTTGAGCCGTGGAGGTGGTCAAGATCAGGCCCCGGGGCTACTGCCACGGAGTGGTGGAGGCGATCCGGGCCTTGCGCCAGACCGCGGCAGCCCATCCCGGCGAGCCGGTGGCCATGCTCGGTCATCTGGTGCACAACGAGCACGTGACTCGGGAGTTCTCCGACCTCGGGGTGCGGCTGGTGGATGCCCGCTCGCGGCTGGAGGCGCTCGACCTGGTCGAGAGCGGAACGGTGGTCCTCACCGCCCACGGCGTCTCCCCGGCGGTGCGGGAGCGGGCGCTGGCCAAAGGACTCAACGTAGTGGACGCGACCTGCACCGACGTGATCCGGACCCATGAGCTGGTCCGGGACCTCTGCCGGAAGGGGTACACCGTGGTGTACATCGGACGCCGGGGGCACCCCGAGCCCGAGGGGGTTCTGGGCGAAGCCCCGGATCAGATCCACCTGGTGGAGAGCGTGGAGGACGTCGACCAGCTGGAGCC
Source organism: bacterium (assembly GCA_021827985.1). GTDB lineage: Bacteria > Chloroflexota > Dormibacteria > Aeolococcales > Bog-877 > JAJYXT01. The sequence continues at coordinate 23,152 of JAKATL010000026.1, read as the reverse complement.
GGCTCCCGGCCCCCTGGCGGTCACCACCCAGACCACCCTGTCGCTGTGGGACACCAGCGCCATCATCGACCGTTTGCGGCAGCGGTTCCCGGAGATCGAGGTTCACAACGAGATCTGCCTCGCCACCCAGGAGCGGCAGCAGGCGGCGGTGGAGCAGGCCGCGTCCTGCGACCTGGTGGTGGTGGTGGGGAGCGCCCGGAGCAGCAACTCCCAGCGGTTGGTGCAGGTGGTGAGGGAGCTGGCCAACCGACCGGCGTACCTGGTGGACACCGCCGACGACCTGCGCCCGGAGTGGTTCCAGGGTGTGCGCCGGGTCGGAGTGACCTCCGGTGCTTCCACCCCGTCCCAGATCACCCGGGAGGTGATCACCCGGCTGGAGCAGATGCAGCCGGTGGCGGTGGCTGGCTAGTTCAAATTGCCCCCCTGGCCTTGAGGTCCAGGTAGCGGTCGATCAGCGCCGGACCCAGCCCGTCCGCGCCGCTGTCAACGGTGGGGACCTGCAGGGCCACCAGCCGGTCCAGCGCCAGCTGCCGCTCCTCCAGCAGCCGGAGGGCAGCCGCCCTCCGGTACACGGCACGGGCGCCCTCGGGTAGCTGGGTCCGCTCGCGGTCCAGGACCGGGTCTCTCTGGGTCACCACCAGGGGAAGGTGGCGGGGCCGCAGCCGGCCCACCGCGGCCGCCAGCCGCGAGGCCATTTCGGGGTCCGAAAGGTCGGTGAAGCTCACGATCAGGGCGCGAGGCCCCTGCCGCCGACGCAGCTCCAGCGCAGCGAGGCCCCAGTCGGGGTCCACCAGCTCGGGGCGGAGCCGGGACAGCCCCTCCTGGAGACGGCGGTAGTGGGCCCGACCGGCTCGAGGCGGGACGACCGGGTAGGGGGCTGAGGCCACGGCGAGCGCTCCCACCCGGTCGCCCCTGGACAGGGCCACCCAGGCCAGCAGGAGGGCTGAGGAGAGGGCCACATCCAGCTTGCTCAGATCGCCGTCGCCGGCAGCCATGAGTCGCCCACAGTCGAGGACCAGCCAGATGGGACGCGACCGCTCGGGCTCGTACTGGCTGGTCATCGGGCGCCCCAGCCGGGCGGTGGCGCGCCAATTCACCCGTCGGGGGTCATCCCCGACCACGTAGTCGCGAATGGCGGCGAACTCTGTCCCCTCGCCGTAGCGGTGCCAGCCCCGGCTCCCCAGGGGGTCGGACCCCGAGCGGCGCGCCCGCCCCTCCCACCTCCCCACCGCGTGCAGCGCCGGCAGGACCGAGACCTCCGTGGAGAGCGGCACAGCACACTGGCGGCGCCACAGATTGAGGGGCCCCGGCGCCCTCAGCACCACCCGTCCGAATTGCATGGCTCCCCTCCGGCGCGGGAGACAGCTGTAGCGCGCAACTCCTTCCCCGCCACCCGGAACCAGCAGCTCCAGCAGCTGCGGCTGGGCTGCGAGGTCCGGCTCGGTCTCGTCCCGGCACCGGACGCTCACGGGGCGGCGACTCTCGCAGCGGATGCGCAACTCGACCGGGTTGGGCACGGCCAGGGAGAGGGCGGGCGCCAGTCGCCGGTCCACCATCCAGCGGCGGGGCGCCATCAGCCAGTCCAGGAGCGCCGCCGCCACCAGCCCCACCAGCCAGCCTGCCCCCAGGACGGTGAGGGGCCAGAGCGCGGTGCCGGCCAGCAGCAGACCCACCCCGACCAGCCCCATCCAGAAGGCACGTGAAGTCACGCTCAGCGGGGGACGGCCACCCGGGCCAGAACTCTCCCCACGGCCGCGGACTCGTCCAGCCCCTGCATCTCGGCCTCGGGCCGGAGCTGGAGCCGGTGGCGGAGCACCGGCATGCAGAGCTCCTTGACATCCTCGGGGGTGACGAACTGGCGGCCCGCAGCGGCGGCCCGAGCCTTGCCCAGCCGGACCAGGGCCACCGTGGCCCGCGAGCTGGCCCCGAAGGCGAGTTCGGGCGCCTCCCGGGAGGCCGCCACGATGGAGCTGATGTAGGAGCGGACCTCCTCAGAGCAGCTGACCCCGGCCGCCTCGCGGCGGAGCTCCATGAGCACCTCCGGCCCGGCCGGGGGTGGTGAGGTGAGGATCTCCGCCAACCGGTTGGCGTCAAAGCCCTGGTCGACCCGGTGGGCCAGTTCCAGCTCACCCTCGACCCCCAGCGATGGCACCGCCACCTTGACCATGAAGCGATCAAGCTCGGCCTCAGGGAGGGGGAATGTGCCCTCCAGCTCGATGGGGTTCTGGGTGGCCAGCACCATGAAGCGATCGCCCAGCGGGTGAGATCGGCCGTCCAGCGTCACCTGGCGCTCCTCCATCGCCTCGAGGAGCGCCGCCTGGGTCTTGGCGGGGCTGCGGTTGATCTCGTCTGCAAGGAGGACGTCGGTGAACACCGGTCCGGGCCGGACCTCGAAACGAGCCAGCCGCTGGTCGTACACCACGCTGCCGACGATGTCGGCCGGCAGCAGGTCGGGGGTGAACTGGACCCGTCCGAAGTTGGCACCGGTGAGACGGGCCAGGGTCCGTGCCATCAGGGTCTTGGCGGTGCCCGGAAGGCCCTCCAGGAGCACGTGCCCACCCACCACCATGGTGAGAAGGCTGATGCGCAGCGGATCCATGGAACCCACCAATACGTCCGCGGCAGCTCGCTCCACCTCCGCGAAGACCTCCGCCGTTCTGGTCATCTCAGCTCCCTCTCAGCGGGCCGAAGCCGGCGAGCTCCCGGGCCGCCCGCGTCGACCTCTCCGCCAGTCCCACCAGTGTGGGGCCGTCCGTCCCCTCCCTGGAGGCATCCTCCAGAGCCTGGAGCAGCTCCCCAGCAGGAACGCGGCCGTCCGTCCCCATGTCTCCCGAGGAGCTGGGGGCGGCGGCGATGGCGGCCGCCAGCTCGAAGCGGTAGCGCTCGGCGATCGCCCGGCGGTCTCCGGTCCGGGAGTACAGGTTGGCCACCGCCTCCAGGTGGTCCTCGGTGCCGCGCCGGGCCAGGAGCTGGGCCGTGGGCAGCGGACGGCCCAGCCGCCGCCCTGCGGACGCCAGGAACAGGAGGCAGAGCGCGGCCAGCACCACGCCGGAAGCGCCCAGGGTGGTGCCCCAGAGCAGGGCCGCGGTACCGTCCCCCAGCTGGTAGCCGTGGTGGATCTCGTCGAAGAGAACGGTCCCGCCACCCGCCAGGCCCAGGGCTCTGGCGGCAAAGAGGCCGTCCTGGGCCCGCCTCAGACCGAGGTTGGACAGTGGGAACCCGGAGTCCAGCACGATCGCCTCCCCCCCTCCCAGGGCCAGCACCTCGGCCGCGGGCAGTGGCTCCCCGCCAAGGAGCGGCAGCGCGGCGGGGGTGGAGGCGGAATACCCCGGGCCGGCGCCCATCTCAACCAGCAGCGGGGCGGATCCCCCGAGAGGAAGGCGCTCCCTCAGGGCCCGCGCGAGGAGACGGCCCGTCGCATCCAGCCCCAGCTGGGAGAGCAGGGGTCTCACCACCGCGGTCGCGCCGCCGGCCAGGACCAACCGCCCTCCCGACCGGACGAAGGTCACGATAGCGCGCGCGGCCGCGCGGGAGAAGGTCACCGTGGGCTGGTACTCGACCAGGGTCGCTCCCGCCCGCAGAGAGGCGGGAAGATCGGACCCGGTGACCCGCTCCGGCCGGGCGCCCAGGCTCATGGAGAGGTGGTACAGCGCCCAGCTCCCCCCTGTCCCGGTTGACCAGCTGCTGGGGTTGGCGTTGTCAGGGGCGGGCGCTGGCGCCAGCGCGACGGCGGCCACTCCCCCCAGGGCCACCAGCGCCAGGATCGACAGGTAGGGGCGGAGGGGAATCCGAGTCACGCCAGCAGCCGCGCCGTACGCCGACAGGAGCGGGTGAACTCACGACAGTCGGCGGGGTCGATCGGCTGGCCGCCGTACACGACCAGATCGAAGTCGGAGACAAGCGGCAGGAGGCTCGCCTCGAGCCCGGAGTCGTGGGCAGCTGCCCGGAGCAGCTCGGAGTTGGTCCAGCTGGGCTCGAAATGGAGGGCTGGGGACGCCGTCCCCGCCGCGACTACCCCCTGGAAGGCGACCCGCACCGCCTCTCGCGGTCTGCCCTCCCGGGCCAGCTGTTCGCTCAGCCGGAAGAGGCTCTCCGGGGACTGACCCCGGTCAGCGAGATCGGGCAGCTGGGTATGCGCGGTGGGCGTGGGCGCCAGCTCCCCCCGCGGCCGGCGCAGTACCAGGATGGTCGCCACGGCCAGCCCGGCCAGCAGGAGGGCTCCGAGAGCGATCCAGAGACGGGCGCCTCCGGCCCGGAAGATCGCGCCCAGGAGGTGGAGAAGTGCCTGGCCCAACTGGTCAAGGAGGGAGCTGTGACTGGGATGACGGGTGGTGAGCCCGCTCAGCTGGGGCTCGCGGTACAGCCGCGCCAGCTGGGTCCGCACCTGGGCCGAAGAAGGCTGGCCGGCGATCGGGGCCACGGGGCTCACCTGGGGACTCCTCGGTGCCGCCCGGCGCTCATCCCTCCGAACTGCCCTCCAGCACCTGGCGGGCCAGGAGCTCGAGGTCGAAGGCCTCCTTGCGCACCCGAAGGTCGAAATAGAACAGGGTCAGGCCGGTGGCGAGGATGGGCGCCTCCAGGAGCGACACCACCAGCTGGCCCAGGTCCCGGACCGCCAGCCCCAGCGGGCTGCTGATCCCGAAGGGGACTGAGAGCACCCCCACCAGGGTCCCGAGCACAATGCCGATCAGAGCCTCGACGATGGCCAGGGAGAGGATCACCCCGAACGCCCGGCCCACCTGCTCGGAGGTGAGATCCCAGCTGCGCCGGATCGCCGCCGCGGGAGACAGCCCCTCGAGCACCAGCGCAGGGGTGGCGATCGAGAGGCGGGCATAGGCGATGACTCCACCCACCAGCGCCGCCAGCGAGACCAGCACCGAGAGGAGCACCCCGACCGCCTTGAGGACCGCGGAAAGGACGACGACCACCAGGATGACCACCAACACCGCTCCCGCCACCAGCCCCAGGATCATCAGCCCGAGAAGCACCAGCTGAGCCCAGCGCCGGACCGCGAAGCGGTAGCAGGCGGTGGGGCTGGCGACCCGCCCCAGGAAGCGATCGGCCACCGCCTTGGTGAAGGCGGCGGTCTGGAGGGGGACCACCACCGCGGCGGTCAGCACCAGCAAGACCACCAGGACCACCCCGGTCCCCACCAGGAAGTGGATCTCGCTGTGCAGCTGAGCCGAGGTCAGCCGCTGCCCGGCGGTGAGCTTGGGCGCGCCCGCCGGGCCGACGATCGCGGTGACCAGGAAGCTGACCACCTGATAGGGCACCTGCACCACCGCGATCACCGCCAGGAAGAGGAGGAAGTTGCGCCGGTAGAGGGTGAAGACGGTGTCCAGCAGCTCGGTGACCCGCAGGGGCCGCAGCCGGACCTCGGGCGGGGCGGACTGCATCGCCAGCAGCCTACACGAAGAGAGCCGCGGCGCTGCTATCGTCGCCCGGGTGGACCCATCCTCTCCGCGCCCGATTCGGGCCGAGCTGGTTGAGAGCCGGAGAGCTCGTCCCCGGGCGGCGGGTGCGGTGCTGGTGGCCGCGCTCCCGCTGCTGGCCCGGCTCGCGGTCTGGTGGCTCTCCCGTCCCCGGACGGAGCCGGGGCCCGTCTGGGCAGCACCAGCATCTTCGGTCGAGCGCACCGAGATGTGGGTCACGAGGCGCTGGCCGGGCAGGTGGAAATTGCGCGTCGTCAGCACCAGGTGGATGGCGGAGCCCCCGGCTCCGCGCCGGAGCAGGGAGGCGCCGCTCTGGCTGCGGCTGCTGGCTCGCAGCCGGCAGCCCGGGGGGCCTCCCCCCGATCTCCTCGGGCTGCCGGCGCCCACGGCGGCCGAGAAGAAGCTCGGCTGAAGCCGTCTCCCGCGGCGACGGAAGCTGACGTTCTACCGGAATCCCGTCGCCGGTACGTCACCGCTCTTGCGGCCCGCCGCGATCGCTGTTAGGATCGCGGCGAGACAAACTTGCTCTCGTCCCTCCCCATGTCTCGACCACTGAAATCGCGGCTGCTGCGCCTGACCGCCCAACTGGGTCTGTTCAGCACGCTGGTGCTGGGCGCGGCGGCGATTGTGGCCAGGCCGGCAGGAGCCAGCAACCTCGGGGCGGAGATCGCCCAGCTGCAGGCAGAGGAGAGCGCTCTCCGCAGCCAACTGGCAGGCATCCAGGGGGAGGCCTCCTCGGCAGCGCAACAGGCCGCTTCCACCCAGCAGCAGGTGGCCGCCGCCCAGGCGAAGCTCGCCCAGGGGCAGGCCGAACTGGCCCAGGCGAACGCGGCCCTGGCCGAGACCAACGACCGGATCGGCCAGACCCAGGCCCAGATAGTCCTGGACCGCAACCAGCTCGCCCAGCTGGTCCGGGAGATGTACCAGCACGGCAGCGCCAACAACATCTCGACGGCCATAGCCGACAGCTCCGGGGTGACCCAGTTCTTCGACACCACGCTGCAGCTCCAGACCGTGGGCCAGCAGTTCAGCTCGCTCACCCAGGAGCTCACCAGCGAGGAGGCCCAGCTGCGGACGCTCCAGGCGGCGCAGCAGGCCCAGCAGCAGAAGGTCACCGCTCTGGTGGCGTCCTTCCAGGCGGCCGCCAACCAGCTCCAGGCTCAGGAGCTGAGCTTTCAGAACCAGGCCAGCTCGCTGTCCGGGCAGGCCGGGCAGATCGCCGCCCGGATCCAGCAGATCGCCTCCCAGATCCAGACGCTCCAGGCGGAAGAGGCGGCGATCAACTCCTACGGCGGCCCCGCCAGCGCCGAGGAGGGAACCATCCTCAAGACCTTCCCGGCCCCGGCCCCGGCCTATCCCGACGGGTACCCATGGGGTCAGTGCACCTGGTTCGTGGCCGGGCAGACCAGCGTGCCCTGGCAGCCGCGGGGCAACGCGGACCAGTGGATCCAGGAGGACTACTCCATGGGCACCCCCTATGCGGTGGGCTCCACCCCCAGGGTGGACTCCATGGTGGTCTTCGATCCCGGGGGGATCTACGACTACTACTACGGCCACGTCGCCTGGGTGGTGGCGGTCCTCGGGCCCACCACCTTCGTCGTCCAGGAGGACAACTTCTACGGATACGGGCTGGCGGACCAGCGCGAGATCTACACCCTGCAGGGAGTCGAAGGTTTCATCTACGGTTAGCTGGTGACTGCCTCCCCATCCCCGCTCGCCCAGCCGCCGGGACGTCCCCTGGTCCTCTACCACGGTGACTGCCCGGACGGGTTCGGCGCCGCCTTCGCCGCCTGGAAGGCGATGAAGGACGGCGCGGACTACCGCGGGGTCAGCCACGGGGAGCCGCCTCCGTCAGTGGACGGGCGGCGGGTTCTGATCTGTGACTTCGCGTACGACCGTGAGACGACCATCGCCCTGGCCGATCGGGCGGTGGAGCTGATCGTCCTCGACCACCACGTCTCCGCCCAGTTGGAGCTGGGAGACCTCCCCTTCTGTCACTTCGACATGCAACGCAGCGGCGCCATGATGGCCTGGGAACACTTCCACCAGGAGCCCGCTCCCGAGCTGCTCCGCTACGTTCAGGACCGGGACCTCTGGCGCAACGAGCTGCCCGAGTCCGAGGAGGTCTCGGCGGCGCTAAGGGCACGAGATTTCGACTTCCAAACCTGGGACCAGCTGGACGTGGGGAAGCTGCGGGCCGAGGGCCGGGCGCTTCTGGCCTACCAGAAGCGCACCGTGGAGCGGGTGGCGGCCCACGCCAGCCCGGTGGAGATCGCTGGGGTGAAGGTGCCGACGGTCAACAGCCCGGTGCTGCAGAGCGAACTGGGGGACCGGCTCGCCCAGGGGCAGCCGTTCGCCGCGGTCTGGTGGCAGGGGGCCGGCGAGGTGGCGCGCTGGTCGCTGCGCTCCACCCCCGAAGGCATGGACGTGAGTGAGATCGCCGCCCGGTACGGAGGCGGGGGGCACCGGACCGCCGCCGGCTTCAAGGGCGAGCCGCCGCGGGGCGGGCGGGTGCCCATCCCCGAGCCGCGCTGAGGTCGCTCAGCCGATTCCGGTGAGCCGCTCCAGGAGGTAGGCGTTTCCGGGGCTCCAGCTCCGCGGCTGGGCGCGCCGGACCTCGTCGAGCGCCGACCCCAGGCCACCCAGCTCGCCGAGCTCAAGGACACGGATGGTGGGCGAGAGCGCCGCGGCCCGAGTGGCGTTGGCCAGCTGCTCCAGCCCCCTCAGGGTGTCCGAGCGAGCTGGGATCACCACCCCCCGACGCCCGAGGGCCAGGAGTTCGGCCATGGAGCTGCGCCCCGCCCGGGCGACGACCAGGCTGGCGGCGAGCAGGTGGCGGGCATACCCGGCGCGGTCCGAGCCGGCCTGCAGGTGGGGGTGCCGCTGAGGGTCGACATCGTCCCCGGGGAACACCAGGCAGCGCGGGAGCTCCCCCGCGGCCACCGCGGCCTCCAACCGGTCGAGGATCTGGCGGTTGGACTCCTCCAGCCGGTGATCACCGCGGCTCCCACCGCCGAGCACCGCCACCGGTGGCCCGGACGAGGTGGCTGGGGCCGCGAGCAGCTCGGGCCGCACCACCGTCGGCAGCCGCAGGATCAAGGTGGGGCCCATCCGCTCAAGCCTCACCCCGCGACGGAGCTCGCCCACCAGAACCAGGTCGGCTGCGGAGTGCAGGCGGGCGGCGAGAAGCCGGGCCCCGGCCGTGTGCCCGGGGCTGCTCAGGTCGTGGAGGTTGGCCATCGCCACCAGCTGACCCGGGAAGGCCCGGCGCAGGAGGGGAAGGAGCAGCGGGTAGCCATGCACCACCAGGGCGGCCGGGCGGGCGCGGCCAAGTGAGGAGAGGAGCCGCTGGAGGTCACGGGAGTCGATCAACGCCTGCTGCGGGTCCGGACCGCCCTCCAGGGTGAACTCGGAGACCGGGCCCAGCGCCATGCGCCGGGCATAGGCCGCCGCCTCAGGGGAGGTGAGGAGTCGGGTCGGGGCGCCGGCTGCGCCCAGCAGCGCCATGAATGCCAGCGCCTCGGTCAGTCGGCCCAGCCCGGGGCGGGCGCGCACCAGGACCCAGACCGGCCCCCTCCTCAGCCGGGACCAGAGGGGGGCGAGGTCACGGGCTGGGTGAGGGGCCGGGGCCACCTGGGGGTCGGTCCCTTCAGGGGAGGCGGTCGGAGGTCACCAGCTGCCCGTCCGCGAGCTCGGGCGACCGGCCCACCCCGATACCGTCCAGGGGGTCCAGGTCGAGGAGGAAGGAACGGCAGCGCTCTCTCTCCCCCGCCTCCCCCAGGGCGGCGGCGCAGACCATCAGCAGGTGGAGGGAGCGGAGGAAGCCGCGGTTGGTCTCGTCCTCCCACCTGACCTCCCCACTGCCGCCCCATCCGTTCCGGCGGAGCCGGTCCAGCCCCCGGTGGTACCCGGCCCGGGCGCAGGCGTATCCCAGGACCGGGTCTCCGGCAAGGTACACAGCCTGGCCCAGCCGGGCCCACCCGTCCAGAAAATCGGGGTGCTGAGCGCACACCGCCTTCAGTGCCGGGAGGTTACCGGGCGGGCCCGCTGCCAGCGCCTGCTCCAGCTCCCGCTCCGCCTCCTGGCTCTCTGCCGGCAGTACGGTGCGACGGCCGGCGGCGATCTGGTGCCCGTGGGCGGCCACGGGGACGGCGCCGAGGGGACGTGGGACGTCTGCCATCTGCTGCTGCCCTCTGGGGAGCTGGTACCCCGTAGCGGATTCGAACCGCTGATCTCCGCCTTGAGAGGGCGGTGTCCTGGGCCACTAGACGAACGGGGCAGCGGTCGCTCGATGGCTAGTCTAAGCTCCCGGCGGTCACCCCAGTCGGTGGCGACTCCCTGCGGCGAGGCGAGGATCCGCCTCGGCCCCCCAGATGACCAGGGCGGATTCCACCAGGGCGGCGTGACTCTGGACCTGGGGATAGTTCCCGAGCATCCGCCGAGTTGCCGGGTCGGCCACCTCGGAGAGCTGGCCGGAGGGGCCGGCGAGGCGCACCAGGGAGCGGAAGCGGGCCACCGCCGACTCCCTCCGGCCGCAGGCCGCCTCGGCCACCGCCGCCCAGAAGGAGGGAAAGATGAAGGGCAGGCAGGGATAGGGGATTCCGTCCCGCTCCGGCCGGTGGCGGGCGACCAGGGGAAAGGCTCCCAGCTGGCCAAGGACAAAGTCCAGGGTGCCCGCCCGGCGGCCCCCCTCCGGGAGGGGGTACCCGACCAGGTAGGCAGCCAGGGTGGCGGAGTCGGCTGAGCCCTCGCCGAAGGCCATGGTCAGCTCGCCTGCTGGCCCCATGCCGCGTCCCGCCACGGCCTCCTCCAGCTCCCTGCGGGCAGCCGCCCAGCGGGTGGCGCCCGAGTCCTCGATGCGCCCCTCTTGGGCCAGGTCCAGGGCCCGGTCCAGCGCCACCCAGGCCAGGATCTTGCTGTGCAGGTAGTGACGCCGCCGGCTGCGGACCTCCCAGATGCCGTGGTCCGGCTGGCGCCAACCGATCGCCGCCGCGTCCGCCAGGTGGGGGATCTGCTCCAGCAGCTCCTCGGGGCATCCGCCCGCGCCCTCCAGCAGGTGGGCGAAGCGGCACACCTCGCCGAGGGTGTCCACCTGAGCCTGCTGGGCCGCCCCGTTGCCCACCCTCACCACCGCTCCGAGATATCCGCGCAGGTGGGGCAGTGATCGCTCAGGAGGAAGGGGACCGCCGTCCAGCCGCCGCACCGGCTGACTTCCCTGACGCAGCAGCACCGCCAGCCCCCGGGCCAGATGGCGCGCTCCCTCCAGGTCGCCTCCCAGCGTGAGGGCCGCCCCGGCGTCGGCGTTGTCACGCAGCCAGGCGTAGCGGTAGTCCCATGCCCGCGGGCTGCCCGGCCACTGGGGAATGGAGGTGACCGGAGCGGCCACCAGCAGGCCGCTCTCCCGATGCTGAAGGGCATGCAGCTGCTCCAGGGAGCGCTCCACCGCCCGGCGTGCCCAGGTGGGAGCCAGCGCCAGCCGAGCGGTAATGGAGGGGAGCACGGACCGCTGCCATCCGGCCACCTCCGCGAGGAGGGAGCGAACGGGGTCCTCCGGCAGCGGTCCCGGATCCGCGCCCAGGCGCAGGGTGGCGCTGAGACCCTCCTCGGGCACCGGCACCGGTGACCCCGGGGCGGGTCCGGCCGGGTCGATGTCCAGGCGGAGCGGCCCGCCGGGTCCCGCGGGCCAGGGCCCGGGGGGCAGGAACGCCCCATAGGGCGCTGGGCGCCAGCCGGAGCCCGCCGAGGGGTCCTGGAGCTCCAGCACCGCCTCCAGGCCGGGTTCGCCGGAGAGATGCCAGCACAGGGCCGGCCCTCCCGGCCCGCCTCCGACCACCGCCACCTCGAGCCGGGCTCGCTCCCCCCATCTGGCCACCATCACCCGGCCCGGAGCCAGCCAGCGGCTCTCGGGGGCTCCGCTGAGGCGGGGGCGGATGCCCACGGAGACTCCCTGGGGGTCGAGCAGGCGCGCCAGCCGAAGCGGGCCGTCGAAGCCGGGGGGGCTCCAGAACCAGCACCTGCCCCACCCGTCCAGCAGTGCCGCTCCCCGGCCGTCCGAGAGGCAGAAGAGGGAGCGGAGCGGGGGAATCGAGGGGGCGCTCACCGGCTGAGCGTATCGGTGCTAGCCGGATCGGCGCGCGGGTTCCTGCTGGCCGTCCCTCAGGTGGGCATCTGCTGGAGCTGGTCTCCGATGGCGGCGATCTTGCTGGCCCAGAGGGGATCAGAGGCGTAATCGACGTTCATCCCCGCGGGGGTCGGGCCGTTGTAGTACTTCCCGGTGGCCACGGTCCCCGGTTGCCCGGGGTAGTTGGGGACCTGGGATCCCGGCGGTGTGAGGTAGTAGACCGAGACGTACCAGGAGACGTAGGAGATGCAGGCCTGGTCGGAGGGGAAGGTGGCCCCATCGCCGAAGGGGTTGGCGTCGTAGGCGTCAAAGCCGAAGAGGTTGTGCTTCTGCAGGTACAGCTGCGAGGTACCGAACCCGGTCTCCAGGACCGCGTCCGCCACCAGGTAGATGGCCGACACGTGGTTGGTGGCCTCGGCCTGCAGGAAGAAGCTCGAGTCCACCTCCAGCGGGGTGCCCTGGAGGAACTCCTGGATCTGCTGGAGGGTGATCCCGCTGGGCAGGGTCAGGTTGGTGCTGGTGGAAAAGGGGCCGGACGCCGGCCCGGGATTGGGTGCGGGGGTGGGCGTCGGCGCGGGAGGCGGGGCGGGGGTCGGCGAGGAAGGTGGGGCGGGAGTTGCCGGGGCACTCGGCCGGCCCGCCGCCGTGGGAGCGGGCGAGGGCTGGCGGTTGGACTGGACGCTGGCCGGAGGCTCGGGGGGGTTGGCCGCCAGGTAGGCGGCGGCGATCTCCTCCGCCATCAGGCGGGCCTCGGTCACACGGGCCTGGGCCTGACGGGCGACCAGGGTCGCCTCGTCCGCCTGCTGCCGGTGCATCTCCACCCGGAGCCGAGCGATCTCCGCCTGCTCCCCCTGGGTCAGCCGGGAGAGCACGATCTGGGAGTCCAGGGCGCTGTTGAGGGAGGAGCTGCCGATGACGCCGAGGATCCCCCCTGGGCTCCCGGTGTACTCGGCAGCCACGAGGGCCGCCAGTTGGGACCGAGCCCGTCCGATCTCGGTCCCTTCCCGGGCCAGGCGCCCCCGCAGCGTCTGCACCTCGGCCAGCAGGGTTTGCTCCTGGGCCCGGGCCTGGGCGACCATCTCCTTGAGCGAGGTGACCCGGGATGAGGTGGGGGTGGCCGCCCGCGCCCCGCTGCCCGGGGCAGCCGAGACCGCGAGGACCGCCATCGCCCCGGCCGCCAGCAGGGCAGCCAGCGACCTCCAGATCCTGGGTTTCCCTTCCACGAGGCCAGATTCTGGCCGCGGACCGGCAGATCCGAGCCCTTCGTAGCAGGGCCGATTCCGGTCTGTGACGGGAGATCGCGGATCAGCTGGGGCAGCTGGCCGGGGCCGGACCCAGGCTCAGGGGGGGTGAAGCCGCCAGCCCACCCGCCCCGGCCAGGGCGATCATCGCCACCGCACCGCTGGCTGGCACGGTGACCGTGGGCTGGGCCTCGACGTAGGTGTAGAAGGCGGGGGCGCTCACCACCCCGCTGGCGACGGTGGCCACGTCCCCCGTGCACCGGTTGACCTCGTCCAGCTCCCAGCGCACCGAGTCGGAGGGGTGGGCACCGAGCTGGGCGGTGACGTTGAACTGGCAGGGGCCACCTCCTGGTGGGCACGAGGCGGTCAGGGCGACCTGCCGGACCGGGGGGGCGGAGGGCGGCCCGAGGAGAGGTATCTCCCCCGGCGGAGCCGTCGTGGGAGGCGGCGTCGCCGTGGGAGACGGGCCTGCGGAGGGAGAGCTGGAGACGGACGGCGCCGGAGTGGAGGCCGGGGCGCGGGGCGTGGGGGCCGAGGAGGCCGGGAGGCCGCCCAGACGCGCCGCCAGCACCCCTAACGAGACCAGGACCACTGCAGCACCCACTACAGCCAGGGTGCGGGATCTCCGCAGCGCCCGACCCGCCGGGGCCGCGAACGGCGGGATGTGAGCCGGGGGCCGGCCGGTTGGGGCTGAGCCCAGGGGCATCGCCGCAGCGCCGGCCGGAAGCTCCGGGGCCGAGGACTCCTCCTGTCCCAGCGCCGACGGGGCCGACGACGAGCGAGGGGTCGCGGGGCGCGACTGCGGCAGGCTGGCACCAAGAGCACCAAGCTGGCTCCGCACCCTTTGGCGTCGGCGGGGATCCAGCGGCAGGGCCGACCGCCAGGCGGCGAGCGAGAATCCGGCCGCGGCCGCCCCCTGGGCGGTGCCGAGTCCCTCGGCCACAGAGCGAAGCTGGGAGAGTTCCGACCCGTCTCTGCGGGCGGCCCCGGTGACCGACCCCAGGATCCGCTCGAGGAGCCGCCCGGCACGCTCGAGGTCGCGGCCTGGGGGATGGGCCTCGAGCGGGGCCCACAGCCCCGGCTCCACCAAGCGGAGGCGGCCGTCGGGGCCGAGGAGCAGCCGCTCCGCATCGAGACGGTCCTGGACCACCCCCCGGCGGTGGAGGGCGGCCAGCGCAGCCAGCAGCCCGTCGCCGAGGAGGGCGGCCTGCTCCAGGGTGAGCGGCACCAACCGGAGAACAGAACGCAGGTCCGCTCCCCGCCGGGCCCGGAAGGCGCAGACCACCTCCGAGCCCTCGGCGGCCGCGGCCTCCGGAGGAAGGGTCAGGGCCCCGGGGACGCTCGCCGCCACCCGCAGCCGCTCCACCAGCTCCTGTGCCTGCCGGGTGGAGGTAAGCCGGCGGTGGCTTAGCTCGCAACTCCTTCCGCCAGCCGTCAGGGAGCCGCCTGCCAGCTCCTCGGGGCTGCCGACGAGCGAGATTCTCGTCCCGTCCCGAAACGAGTTCAGTTCAGGCATCGTTGCTGCTGGTAGGCGAGGGGTAGGCTTGGGGCAGGGTTGCGTTCAGGTTCGGGTAGGCGGGTGACGGGGATGGGCTTGCTGTCGGCAGAGTTGGGCATCGACCTGGGGACCGCCAACACCGTGGTCTGCCGCCGCGACGGCACCATCCTGCTCAATGAGCCCTCGGTGATGCTGGTGACCCTGGGGGCGGACGGCAACCGCCGCCCCATCTTGGTCGGCCGCCAGGCCCGCGAGCTCACCGGGCGGACGCCGGTGGGCATGGCCACGGTGCGGCCGATCCGGGACGGGGTGGTGACCGACCTGCAGTCCGCCAAGGGATTCATCAATGTGGTGATCCACCAGGTGACGCGCCGCCCCTGGGAGCGCTTCCGCCCGCGGGCGATCTGCGGGGTCCCGGCCGGAGCGACCGGGCTGGAGAGGCAGGCCCTGGTGGAGGCGCTGGAGGAGGCGGGGATCGGGCACGCTGACCTCATCCCCGAGCCGGTGGCGGGGGCGATCGGCTGCGGCATCGACCCGCTGGAGGCAAGGGCGCACATGGTGGTGGATGTGGGCGGGGGTACCGCCGAGGTCACCGCCATCTGCTTCGGAGGCATCCTGGCCGCCAGCTCCTGCCGGGTGGCGGGAGACGAGATGACCGCCGCCCTCAACCAGTACCTCCGCCAGGAGCACCACCTCATCGTCGGCGAGCTGACCGCGGAAGACATCAAGATCCGGCTGCGCAAGGTGGACTCCGTTCCCAACCCCATCGTGGTCGAGGGACGTGACGTCTTCACCGGCAAGCCGCGGATGCAGACCCTGGACCCCGACGAGGCGGCGCTGGCCATCCGCCCCACCGTGGACGGGATCGTGGAGGCGCTGGCCGAGGTCCTGGACCGGCTGCCACCCCAGGCGGTGGGCGACATCATGCAGGGGGGGGTGCTGGCCTTCGGCGGAGGGTCACTGCTGGAGGGGTTCCAGCGCCATCTGGAGGACGCCCTTGGATTCTCTGTGACCCTGGCGGAGCGACCGCTCACCTGCGTAGCCGAGGGGGCAGCCAAGGCACTCTCCACCCCCCGTATCCTGGCCGCCTTCAAGGGGGCCCCGCCCCAGGCCTGACGCTCACGGCTCACAGGTGGCCGGCGGCCGCCCGGAGCCGGGCCGCCTGGTCGGCCCCCGGAGCCACCGCCAGCGCCGGGTGCCCAGGCGGTGAGGGCGGGGCCGGCGGGGTGGCGGCAGTGGGGCCAGCGATGGGCCCGGGGGTGGTGGAGGTGATCGCCGCCTGGTTGGCGAAGTAGTACTTGAGAAGCTGGGCGACCGCGGGCTGGTCGGTGTAGTAACCCTGCCCGCCACCCCGCACCAGCATGCTCGCCACCACCTGCGGCGAGGACATCGGGGCCATGGCGGTGAACCAGGCGTCGGGCCCACCGTTGGGGGCGGTGGGGTCCTGGGCGGTCCCGGTCTTCCCCCCAGCGTCCACGTTCAGGGGGTCGAGCATGTCAGCCGTCCCCTGGGTGACCGCCAGGCGGAGCCCCTGGCGCACCGGCCCCAGCTCCGCAGCCCAGGGCAGGGGCTGAGGCGCCGGAGCGCGGAGCGGGGTGAGGGAGGAGTCGGCCTCCAGGGCCATCCCCAGCCGGGGCGTGATCTTGGATCCGGTCCCCACCTCGGCGGTCCAGACCGCGTCCTGGATGGGGGTTGCGGTCACGTAGCCCTGCCCGATCCCCAGGATCACGGTAGAGCCGGGGTACCAGGTTTCGCCCAGGCTGGCCACCGAGCTGGGGGTTCCGAGGTATCCCGGGCTCTCGCCGGGAAGGTCGATCCCGGTGGTCTGGCCAACCCCCATGGTCTGGGCGGTGCCGATGAGGTTCTGGGCTCCCAGAGCAACCGCCAGCTTGTAGAAGTAGACGTCGTTGGACCAGGCGATGGCCTCCGGCAGGTCCTGGGGCGGAAGGGTCTCCCAGTTGTCGAAGGTGTGCCCGTCGTAGGTGAAGGTGTAGCCGGTGGGGATCACCTCGGAGGGAGGGATGGCCCCGTGATAGACGTCCGCGGAGGAGACCACCAGCTTGAAGTTGGAGCCCGGCGGCATCGCCGTCTGGGTGGCGTGCTCCAGGAGCGGGCTCCCGGGCGCGCTGAGGAGCTGCTCGATGGCGGCGGAGTCCCGGGGCGCCTCGAAGATCTGGTCGTTGTAGGCCGGCCAGCTGGCCATCGCCAGCACCTGGCCGTTCTGCGGGTCGAGAACCACCACCGCCCCCTCGTCCCCCCGCTGGGAGCCAGGGTAGGCACCCGAGATCGCCTTCTCCAGGAGCTGGGTCGCCAGCTCCTGCAGCGGAAGGTCCAGCGAGGTGACCAGCGTCCTGCCGTTCACCGGGGGGATGGTCCGGCCCCAGCCGACGGGGACCCCCAGGGCGTTGACCAGGATCCCCTGCCACCCATACGTCCCCCGCAGCACGGAGTCGTACTGGGCCTCCAGCCCCGCCTGGCCCAGCTGGGCCCCATAGGGGAGAAGACCCAGCTGCTTGACCTGCTGGGGGGTTTCCACCCCGGTGTAGCCGAGGATGGGGCCGAGCACGGCGCCGTAGGGGTAGACCCTCCCCAGCGCGGGTTCGACGATGACCCCGGGGACGGAGGCGGCCTGAAGCATCAGCGCGCGAACGGTGGGCAGCTGGGCGGCCAGGGTCACCACCCAGCCGCCATGGGTGGGCTCGGCCATCTCCCGTCGAAGTTGGGGAAGCGGCTGCCCCAGCAGGGCCGCCAGCTGGGACCAGCGTTCCTGCGGCACCAGCTGCGGTACGGCCACCACCTGGTCGGCGGCCGGGTCGGCCGCCAGCACGGTGCCGTGGCGGTCTTCGATCAGCCCCCTCTCCGGGGTGATGGGTATCCATCGGGTCATTTCGGTGAGGGCCGCCTGCCGGGCCTGGCTGCCGTCGGCCTGCTGGAAGTGATAGGCCACCCCTGCTAGGAGCAGGAGGCTCGCCGCCAGGCAGGTGGCCAGGGTCCGGGCCAGCCGGGGGCGCTGGCGGAGGCGGGGAGGAAGCCGCCAGAGGCGGCGGCGCTCGGTGTCCCCGCGACCGCCGAGGATCACCCCAAAGGCGGCCAGGTGGGCCACCGTCACGGTGCCGCCGTAGGCCAGGAAGGGGATCGGGACTCCGGCCAGGGGCAGAAGGCCCAGGTTCCCGCCCGCCGAGAGAACCACCTCCCCGCCAACCAGCACCGCCATGATCCCCGCCATGAGGGCCACCTGGGGAGTTCGGGCCGAAGCTGCCGCGGACGCCAGTCGCCAGGTGAGCAGCGCCGCTGCGCCCAGCGCCAAGGCCCCGGCCACCAGACCGTACTGCTCGATCAGGCTGGCGAAGGCGAGGTCGGTCTCTCGGGCCGGGAGGTAGGAGGCCAGGAGGTGGGCGATCGTGGAGTGGCCGATGCCCAGGAGCCCACCGGAGGCGATGGCGATGTGGGCCTGCTCCAGGGTGAAGCCGCCGCCTGAGCCGCCCGCCCCGGAGAGGAAGCTGTGCAGTCGGGCCAGCTGATAGGGCCGCAGGAAGTGCAGACCCACCGGCAGAAGGACCAACCCCAGAACCCCGAGCCCCCCGATCACCCGCCAGCGCACCCGGCCCAGGACCAGGGCAGCCAACGCGATCAGGACGAGGAGAGCCGAGGTGCTGAGGTCAGGCTCGAGGAGGGTCAGGCCCACGGGAATCATCGTGAGCAGGAGGGCCATCCCCACCCGGGTGCGCTCGCGCCAGCCCCGCCGTGACATCACCTCGGCCAAGACCAGCGCCAGTCCCAGCTCCGCGAGCTCCGACGGCTGCAGAACGAAGGAGCCGATGTCCAGCCACCGCTTGGCCCCGTACGCCTCCACCCCGTGCGCGGCCACGCCCAGAAGCAGGAGGACGGAGCCGGCGTAGGCCAGCCTCCCCAGCCAGGGCCACCATCGGCCCGGGGTGCGCCAGGCCCAGAGCATCACCAGGAGCCCCAGAACCACCGCCACGCTCTGGTGGAGGGCGAGGGAGGAGTCCCCCACCGCGACCAGGTTCATCACCCCCAGAACGGCCAGCACCCCGATCGCCGCGATCATCACGGGATCGATGCCCGGGGCCGCCTGCGCGATCGCCGGGCCGAGCCTCGACACCGGGGCCAGAGGGCTCCGGCGGGGGTGGCTCATGAGGCGGTGGCGGCCACGGGGCATGGAGGGCATCCGGTAGAGGGCTGCTTGGAGTGCGTCTGGGGTGGGCAGGGGTGAGCCTCCCCGCACCCCTCACCCCCTGCAACGCTCGCGGCAGCCGGGTTGTTTCGCCGCCCCCTATGGTGGCACCGGTGACCGAAATTGGTGCCCCGGAAGTGCAAAGCCACCGCCACCTAAACTCGACATGTGGACCCGGCCCGTATCGTGCTGGCGGAGGACGAGCCGATGATCGGCCGCATCCTGGAGTTCAAGCTCACCCAGGAGGGCCACCTCGTGACCTGGGTGCGGTCGGCGGCCGAGGCGGAGGCGCTGTGCCGCGCGGGGGGCGTCGACCTGCTGCTCTGCGACGTCACCCTGGAGGAGGACGGCCGGGATCTCTGCCGTAGGCTTCTGGCATCCGGCTCCGAGCCTCCCGCCGGGGTGGTCCTGATGCCGGAGCAGCGGGACCCCAGGGGGGAGGAGATGGCCCGGGCGGCCGGCGCCCGGGAGGTGGTGATCAAGCCCTTCAAGCCCACCATCGTGGCCGCGCGGCTGGGGGCGCTGCTGGAGGCGGCCGGGAGGGCCGCCCCGGGTCCTAGCTGAGCTGTCCCAGTTCGCGCAGCTGCTCGAAGCGGTAGATGCCGGTGTCGTGGCCGTCCGCCCAGACCACCTTGAGCCCGTAGTTGCCCACCAGGGCGATGTCGGCGAGCTCGTCCTCTCCGGGGTGGAGCTCGGGATCCGTCTCGAAGCGTCCGGGGGCACCAAGCTCGCCGCGGCAGGAGGCGCAGGGGCAGGCCCTCCGCAGTTCGGCGAAGGCGATCCGCTGTCGCCCGCCGCCCCGCCACTCGACCAGCAGCGCCCTTGCCTTCTCGTCGTAGGCGAAGCGGGTGGGGGTCGGCAACTCTCTCATCCTCTCATGATCGCATCACCCCCGGCGCCCCCCCCAGCCGCTATCCTGGCCGCGCCGTGGCAAAGGATCCCCTGAGCGCCATCCACATCCTGACCACCGACCCGGGCAGCCCCACCGACCGCAATCTGGCCATGGACCTGGTTCGAGTAACCGAGGGGGCAGCGATGTCGGCCGCCCGTTTCATGGGCCGCGACGACAAGATCGCCGCGGACCGGGCCGCGGTGGAGTCGATGCGCCGCAGCCTCGCCTACGTCGACATGGCCGGGGTGGTGAAGATCGGCGAGGGGGAGAAGGACGAGGCCCCCATGCTCTACATCGGGGAGGAGGTGGGCAACGGCAACCCACCCCTGGTCGACGTGGCCGTGGACCCCATCGACGGGACCCGCCTGGTGGCCCGCGGTCTGCCGGGGGGGATCGCCACCGTGGCCCTGTCCGAGCGCGACACTCTGCTTCGCACCCACTGCTTCTACATGGAGAAGCTGGTGGTCGGCCCCCGCGCCAAGGGGACCATCGACCTCCGCCTGTCGGTGGCGGACAACCTGGCCCGGGTGGCCGAGGCGGAGGAACGCCACCTGGAGGACCTCACCGTGGTGGTGCTGGACCGGCCCCGCCACGAGGGCCTCCTGGCCGAGGTCCGGGCGGCGGGGGCGCGGGTGATGCTGATCAGCGACGGCGACGTGGCGGCGGGGATCATGGCCGCCCTGCCGGAGCGCACCGGGATCGACGTCCTGATGGGGGTGGGAGGGGCCACCGAGGCGGTGCTCACCGCCTGCGCCGTGCGCTGCATCGACGGCGACATGCAGTGCCGGCTCTGGCCCCGCAACGACGAGGAGCGCCGCCTGGTGCGGGCCGAGGGGTACGACGAGACCCATGTCTTCTCAGCCGCCGAGCTGGCCGGGGGCGAGAACATCTTCTTCGCGGCCACCGGGATCACCGACGGGGAGATGCTGGGCGGTGTGCGTTTCGCCGGCGACAAGGTGACGACTCATTCGGTGGTGATGCGCTCGCAAAGCGGAACCATCCGCTGGGTGGACGCGGTCCACGATCTGCGCAAGCTGCTGCACCGCTCCCAGCCCTGAGCGGTCACATGCCGTGCGGGGCGGTCTCCAGGGTGAACTCCCCTCGCCCACAGGCCGGGCAGGCCGCCGGCGGCTGGAGGCCGCGCTGAGTGGCGCCGCAGGCGGAGCAGGCCCACTGATGCCGGGCGAAGAAGAGGACCAGGTCGGTGCGGGAGATGAGACCCACCAGCTTGCCGTGACGGACCACGGGGAGCCGCCGGATCCGGCGGCCCATCAGGAGGTCGGCCACCTCATGAAGCGGGACTTCCTCCCCCACGGTGGCGGGTTCGGGGGTCATGATGTCCTTGACCAGCCGGCCGGACTTGGTGACCACGTCCATCTCGCTGACCACCCCGGCCACCCGCTGGTGGTCGTCCACCACCGGCATCCCGGTGATGTGGTGGCGGCTGAGGATCTCCGCCACCTCCTCGATGGTGGCGTCGGGGCTGGAGGTGATCACCGCCCGGGTCATGACCGCCCCCACCGTGGCACCCACTCCATCCGCGGACGATCGCGCCATCTGCACCTCCTGGGTCCTACGTGGCAGCATCGTACACGGCGCCTGGGGCCGGGGAGAGCGGTCCCCGATCCGGGAACCCGGGCCACCCTTCGGCTGCGGTAACCTGCCGGCCGAGAGTTCGAGCGGAGATGAGGAGGCGAAGGCGGTCATGAGCCAGCTTGCCAGTCGGTACATCCCCACCGCGAGGAAGGTGACCTACAACCCCCCCCAGGCGGAGCTGCGCCGGCTGACGGCGGCCATGCCCACCGCCCGGCTCACCGCCTACGACAACTACAACGTCCAGACCAAGGTGCTGGCCCGGAGCACTGAGTCCACCTACATCGTCTCCGACGATCCCTCGGTCACCTCCAGCAAGACCATCTCCCGGGCGGAGTGGGAGCGGGTCAGCGAGCTGCAGGAGAGCTATCTGCGCGACCGCGAGGTGCTGGTGATCGACGGCTACATCGGCAACGACGAGCAGTTCCGCTGCCCGGCCCGGTTGGTGATGGACCAGGCCTACGCCAACATCGCCGGGATGCAGGACCATCTCCTCTTCAAGGATGGTGAGTCCGGGGCCAACTTCGAACCCTGGTTCACCGTGGTGTACACCCCGGCGCTGGAGGCGGAGGGCTACCCCCAGAACCGGCTCATCGCCGTGGAGCTGGAGAGCGGTCTCACCCGGGTCCTGAACTCGGACTACTTCGGGGAGTCCAAGAAGGGTCTCTTGCGCATGTGGAACCGGCTGGTCTATGACCGTGGCGGGCTGGCTCTCCACGCGGGCTGCAAGGTGATCCCCACCACCGGGGGGGAGCGCACCCTGCTGATTGTGGGGCTCTCGGGGACGGGGAAGACCACCACCACCTTCACCCGCCAGAACGACAGCAAGCCGGTGCAGGACGACTTCGTGGCCCTGATGCCCGACGGCAGAGTCTACGGCACCGAGAACGGCTGCTTCGCCAAGACCTACGCCCTCTCCCAGGAGGACGAGCCCACCATCTACGGTGCCGTCACCTCCCCGGTGGCCTACCTGGAGAACGTCTCCCAGAAGGAGGTCGGGGGGCCGGTGGACTTCTTCGACGAGAGCTACACCCAGAACGGGCGGGCCGTCTTCCCCATGTCCGCC
The DNA here is from genome assembly GCA_021827985.1 of bacterium. Taxonomy (GTDB): domain Bacteria; phylum Chloroflexota; class Dormibacteria; order Aeolococcales; family Bog-877; genus JAJYXT01. The sequence continues at coordinate 1,114 of JAKATL010000026.1, read as the reverse complement.
CTGGGCTGGTTCCAGGACGCGCGCACGGCGCCTCCGGTGAGCAGCCTGCTGATCCTCAACCGCAACGACGGGATCATCCCGGCGGTGGCCCGCCTGCCCCTGGAGCAGGCCGCCGGCTACTTCATGCTCGGGGAGACCAAGGGAACCGCCGCCGGGGGGGCCGCGGAGGCCGGTCGGGCGCTGCGGGTGCCGGGAACCAACCCTTTCTTCCCCCTCCTGCACGCCCAGCAGGGGAACCGCTTCAAGGAGCTCCACGCCAGCGGCGGCTTCCAGGTCTACCTCCTCAACACCGGCTCGGTGGGAGGGGACGCGGGCCAGCCCGGAGCCAAGAAGGTGCGCATCCCCCACTCCTCTGCGGTGGTCAAGGCGATCGCCGAAGGGACCATCACCTGGGAGGCCGACCCCGACTTCGGCTACGAGGTGGCCAGCTCCGTGCCCGGCATCGACGACGAGGAGCTGCTCCAGCCCCGGCGGCTCTACCAGCGCCAGGGCCGGCTAGAGGAGTACCAGGCGATAGTCGAGCGGCTGCGCCAGGAGCGGCGGGAGTACCTCGGCGGATTCCCCGGGCTGGACCCGGAGCTCATCGCCGGGGTGGTCGGGAGGTAGTCCAGTGGAGGCCCCAGGGGCCGGCCGGGCCCTCGTCGTCGTCGACGTCCAGGCGGGGTTTGACGACCCCAGCTGGGGCCGCCCGGGAAACCCGGAGATGGAGCGGAACATCGACCGTCTGCTGGGAGCCTGGAGAAGGCTGGCGCTCCCGGTGGTCTTCGTCCGTCACGACTCCGACGAGGAGGGCTCCCCGCTGGCCGCGGGAACCGAGGGAAACCGGCTCAAGGTGGCCGGGGACCCCGACCTCCTGGTGACCAAGAAGGTGCACTCGGCCTTCTACGGCCGGCCGGACCTGGACCACTGGCTGCAGGAGCGGGGGATATCCCGTCTGGCCATCTGCGGTATCGCCACCGACCACTGCTGCGAGACCACCGCCCGGATGGCCGGCGACCTGGGGTTGGGAGCTGCCTCCGATCAGTAGCCTTCTGTGCCCCATATGTATGTTCTAGTCTGCTACCATGGTGAGCGTGAACCTGAAGCAGTGGGCCGAAGTACAGGGGGTGCACTA
>JAKATL010000064.1 GCA_021827985.1 bacterium | reverse complement strand
GGGAGTGGCCGAACCTCCAGTAATTCAGGCAACTCGACTTGGCCAAGGCTGCCATCCACTCCTTCATTGTATCACAGTGCACCACTATTATGGTGTCCGATCCGTACCTTCATGTCCATTGGTCTGGGGTTACCGTCGCCATTAGTTCCCCCAAACAAAAGAGGCGTCTCTACGGCTGCAACGCCGTGGCTCCATTTGAAGCAACGCGCTGGAGGACGGGGTCGCGGCGGCCAACTACTAGTTCCAGAGCTGCGAGGCCCTCACTGCTATGCCAGCTCGGCCGGGCCAGGAGCCGCAGCAGCGTCGCGTGCCCGATCCCCAGCCGCCGGGCCGCCGCCGCATGCGTCAGAACCCCGGCAGCGACCTCATCCCTGACCTCGGTCCACCGGTCAGCGAACCCTGGCCGGGCAGTGGCCGGCGGCCGGCCGACGCGCTTGCCCTGCCGCCGAGCCCGGTCCATCCCGGCACGGGTCCGCTCAGCCAGCACCTGGCGCTCCAGCTGGGCGCAGGCGACCGTGATGTGGAAGAGTGCCTCTCCGAACGGACTGGTGGTATCCAGCCAGGGCTCCGAGTAGGATCGCAGCCCGACTCCCCAGCGCCGGAGCCTCTCCAGGGTTTGGGCTGCGTCCAAGACCGAGCGGAAGCAGCGGTCAAGCCGCCAGCAGAGCACCAGGTCGACCCTCCGCCGGGCGCAGTCGTCCAGCAGCTGTCGCCACTGGATTCTCCCGCGCAGGTCGCTGGCGCTGGCCTCGTCGGCGTACTCCGTGACCTCGGCCCAGCTCTGGGTGGCACAGAACTCCCGCAGTGGCAGCCGCTGGTTCTCGACTGTCTGCCCGCGGTCATCAGTCGAGACCCTCACGTAGTAGGCGACTCTCACCGGACGGCACCTGCTTCGGGGCGGACGGTCACATCGCCCGCGGCGCCGTCTCCAGAACCGTTCTGGAGGGTCTCAGCGGGCGACTGTGATGCTGACTTCGGAATGCCGGCAGCATCCAAGATCTGGCCGAGCACCTCCTCGACATAGGGCTTGTGGTTGATGAACCCCCGGAAGTGCCGCCCGTCGGCTGGGCAGTGGACCCCGATGGCATGCTTCCCGTTCCTATTGGTGGTGACGCTGATCTTCATGTCGCCGCCACAGATCGGACAGGCGATGGCCGAGGTTGTCATGAGGGGACTCCTTCGCTGGTGGTCTGTGTCGCCTCGATCGACACAACAGGTTGTGGCCGCCGGTCCTGCAGCCACTCTCGGCAGACCTCGACCAGAGCGAGGCCCCGGCGATTGGGTTCCTCGACAGCTCGGACGCGGGGCATCGCCTGGGCGATGGCCTCTTCGACGATCTCCCGCTGAGCAGGTGTGAACGGGAAGCTGACCCGTTCCAGTCTTGGCCCTTCCTGCCCGGACCAGTTCCCAAGTCGGGCCGCCAGGGATCCCGGATGATCTCCGAGGTGCGCCAGGCTGCGGAGCGCCTCCAGGCTGTCGGGGAGGATGGCCGACACCTCGTCCTCGGGGAGACTGGCCAGTAGGTCTCGGACCAAGTCCGCCTTTCGATTGAGATCGTCAACGCCGTGGATCGCGTTCAGCCCCTGGGCGAGCAGCTTCGCCTGAAACTCGTCGAGTTCCACCACGACGCAGGGGACCACGGTGACGCCGCGGCCTCGATAGAGGCGCAATCGCTGGTTGCCACCGATCACCTCGAAGGCGTCACCGAGGGGCCGGACCACAAGGGGCAGCACTGTCCCGAATCGCCCGATGCTGGCAGCCAGGCGCCTCATGGTCGCCTCGTCAGCTTCGTTGGGGTTCCAGGGGGCCTCGCGGAGCTGGTCGAGGAGGACATCAGTCACGTTCATTGGGATCACCTCGCTTGGGGTACGGAAGTACCGCGGGTACCAGCCGGTCGCGCCAGCTGCGGTCGATGAAAACGATGTAGCGGTACTTGGGGGGCTGGGGGATCTGGCGGACCGCCAGGCCCCGGCGCCGCAGGTAGGCGACGGAGTGGGAGCTGAAGGCGGATCCCACCGACCGGCAGTGCCGGGGGATCCCATCACCCAGGTCGAGCAGGGGCAAGGAGTGAGGGGACCCGGTGTAGAGCCACCCAGATGCCTGATAGACGGTGCCAACGTGGCCGGCCGACGGGTCTGCGTAGGCGATGAGGGCTTTGACAGCTGTGAACCGGCGTAGGGACCGGACCACGACGGCCAGCACGTGGGACTCGGTGTTAGGCGGCAGGGAGTCATCCAGCCACAGCCGGCTCAGGGTCCACACGTCATCCCGCTCGGCTCCGTCGATCAGCCGGTGGGCGTTGATCGGGCCAGCGCCCAGGGTGATGGCGCCCAGGATCTGGCGCTCCAGGAACACGCCCAGGCACAACCGGGTGGCGCCCGGCATCGAGTGCAGGTAGTGGTCGCGGATCAGAATGGCTCGGGCCAGGTGGGGCGGGATGATCTGCACCACCACGTCGCGCGCGTGAGGCTGGAGCGCCGGGGTCGTGTTCGAAACGCCGTCTCCCACCTGGAGGGTGGGCGTGCTGCGGTCGGCACCACCGGCGCGCGTGGTGATCATGATGCTCTTGCTCCCCGCCGGGTTCCGCGGGCCGCCTGCCATACCCAGTCAGGGCTCTCGCGGGCCGGGACCTCGCACGAGTCCCCTGTGAACGGATCGGAGACGAGAAGCCAGCCCAGCCGCCTGGCCCCCCGGATTCCTAGGTTCTGCGCCCGGGAAGCGGCACTTCGCGGAGGTGGTCCGGCCTTTGAAGCCGCAGGCTGGTCTGACTCCGCCGTCACTTCCGGCTGCGGCGTCACAGAGGTGCGCCGGTCACGCTCCATGTGTTCTGGGGTAGCCTGCTCAGTCCGGATAGCCGCGAGAACCCGGCCAACGGTGGACCGGCTGCCGCCTACCATCGCGATCACCGCTGAGGTGGTTACGGTCAGACCGGCTGCGGAGAGTTCCGCCGCTGCTCGCCGGATCCGGGCGTCGGCTGCCTGATGGCGATCCGTGTTCGCCTGGTGGATGGAACTGGACTCTGGGTGTACAGGCCGGGTGAGGAGGCCGTCGTCCATAGAGATCTTTATGCTGACGGCCTCCTCACCCGCGTGTACACCCTCAAGGACGCCGCGAACGGTGCGACGATCGGACTTGGCGCGGTGGGCTATGGCCGAGTAGCTCACTGGTCGCTGTTCTCCCGCAAGCTCCCTTGCAGCCTTCCAGACGCGATCCCTGGCGTCCGCGTGGCGGGCGGCATTGGCAGCACAAAGCGGTCCCCCACGATCCGTTGCGGGGCCCGCCATCGGCCGCCCCAGGTCAACGAGCAGGTCCTTCATCGAGAGTAGGCGGTCGATCTGCAGCCCGGTCACCGCCGCCGTGAGCAAGTAGGCGTGAACCGGCTGGCCCTCTGGCCGGTTCACCGTCCGCGCCCTCCCAAGGGCCTGGATTATCTCTGCCTCGGTCGACCAGTCCAAGGCGGCCTGCACTAGGGGATCGCCATGGCAATGCACAACCCCACCGCAGCCGGAGCCGTCAGGTCGGCGGAAGACGTAGGGGCGCCGCCGGCTGGTGCCAGGGCCTGCGGCGAACTTCCGCCTCCGGCTGCTCCAGCGCAGAGCTTGCACCAGTGCCTCCGCCTGGAACGGCCGCCACATGTGGTGGCCAGCGACCACGACCGCACCGCAGCCGGAGTACGAGTTGAGGCTGCGGGTTTGGGCTCCGAAGTGCCCCCAGGTGACCTGTCCACCAGGCGGCGGGACGAAGCGCCGCTCGCCCGCACCGGGATCCAGGGCCTTGGGGCAGAAAACCGCCACCCGCTGGTGACGGGATGCGATGCCGTCAACCGCGCTCTGAAGCGTGGAAAGCGCCTTGCCATCGCGCTGCTGGAGGTAGGCGCGAGCGTAGAGGGAGTTGTCGACCTGGGTGATGATCATCGGGCTGGCAACCTGGCTCTCGTGGAACCGAACCCGTGGAAAGACGAGTTCGAAGAGGCTCCGGTTCGGCGTGGCGTTGAGGTTGATCACGGTGGCCCGGCGCAGGTGCCCAATCACCTGGCGCCGGGGAACTTCCAGCAGCAGGGTCGGTTCCCGGCGACCGCTGGGCGACCGCTGGCTACCCAGCCAGAGCCGGGTCTCTCGCTCCAAGCGTTGGGGGTCGGCGAACTCTTCACGGAGGATCTTGACCAGGTCGCTGAACGCCCGCAGTGGAACTACCGACTCGGTCGAGCCTGAGATCTGACGGACCGACGGTTTCTCGAAGGGCCATAGGGTGTAGCGACGATCCTCTGGGTCTCGGGCGGAATCCACTGCCTTGACCAGGCCGTTCAGATCGACTCCGACGGCCCTAGCCGCCTCGATCATCAGAGGCAAGGCTGCGACGGGGTCGCCGTTCGGACAGTCAGGAACGTGGGCCAGCGCCTGGCAGAGAACATCGACGAGTTGCCCGGCTTGGGCCATTTCGGGGCGGCGGCGGATGCCCTCGGACCATTCGGCAAGACACCCGAGACTCAGCGGGACCTGCTCCACCAGCTCCGGCAGGAACTCCTCCTCGACGATCACGGTGTGGGCGGGCTTGCGATCACCCTCCCAGTCCGCTCCCAATTCGTCCGCGGCGTTGAGGAAGCTCTGATGGACCGCGAAGACGACGTCCGCATTGCGCGCCCGTTCTAGCGACGTCAGATAGGGACAGCCCTCGAAGAATGGGCAGTCTGGGCAGACCTCAAGGCGGACTGAGTGGTGCCGCGCCCCCAGCTGCTGGGCCGCCTCGAAGTTGGCGCAGTGCCACAGGTTGTCCGGGTTTGGGGTGCGGCCCTCCTGCAGGCATACCAACTCGGCCAGTTCAGGACGGCTGTCGTACGCCTCCTGCATGGCCTGGCGGTTGGGGAACAGGGCGACCACCCGCATTGGGACCGTGACCTTGCGTCGGATACCCCAGTCGTCAGTGAGCCAGTGGTCGACCAGCGGCCACTGCCCGTCGCGACGTAGAGCGATGATCCGGTCGAGCCAGGCAGCGGTCTTCCCGGTGCCCGGAGGATCTGCGAAGACGTCAGTGCTCCTCGCGTAGGGTCTTCGCAACGCCGCGAAGATCCTCTCGCCAAGCTGGGAACGGGCGTCAGATAGGGACACCATCGGCTCCAGCGGCGCTGGCGGGGGCATCTCTTCGGCAGGGATGTCGACGGCACCTCGATGTCGGGGCAGCTTAGTGCGAACTGACTCCGGCAGCCCCTCCCGCCAGTCCCGCAGGTTGACCAGACAAGGAACTTCCTGTGTGAGCAACAGCAGATCGTCGACCCCCTTGGCCCAGGCGAGGTCCCAGGTGGCAATCGACACCTCCGATCCGTTGAGAAGGAGGCCATCGGCCATCTCGTCAGTGGCCCTGGCCACCGGCAGCTTGGTTGCGGCGTCGGCGTCGTAGGCGAGGACTACCGACTCGATGCCCAGCTCCCGGAGGCGGTGAACGAGGACCGTGGTGCGACAGAGTCCGACCCCTGGAACAGCCACAGCCAGGACACCCAACCGGCAGGCCAGCGCTTGAGCTTTGAGCGGGCCCTCGGTGATCCAGGCGGTCCTGAGGCTGCGGTCCGGGCGCCCCGTGGGCCACGCAAAGTGAAGTTCGGCCCGAGCAGGAGTTCCGCCTGGAAGCCCCACGCTGGACAACCACCGGTACTTGCCGCCGCTCCTTTGGGCGTCGGGGCGGGCCTGGATCCCGACGACGAGCCCCTGCTCATCGCGCACGGGAATGAGGAGGGAGGAGCAAGCAGGCCCCGAAAGCGCAGAGTGCCCTCCGGAGCGATAGAACCCAGGGACGCTGTCCATGGTGGTCTCCCCCAGCGTCGCTTCCACTTGGGCCCCGATCTGCTGTCGCCCGATCTGAGGGAGGGTTCGATAGCCACCAGCCTCGATCTCGGTGTCACTGAAGCCCCGGATGAGGAGATCGCCTCGATGACGCTCGTCCAGAGCGAGCGCTGCAAGGAGCGTGGAGTAGGCCCGATCACGCGCCTCAGGTGAAGCCAAAGCTGGCGGTGGATCAGCCTCTGCGCGTGGTCTGGATCTGGGGCTGGGTGCTTCCCCCTGTTGTCCGAGTCGGGCCGTCAGGATCCTGTAGGACCCGCGCTCATCGCAGGACCAGCAGCACCAGAGGCCGGTGTTGACGTTGATCGAGAACTTGCGCTTGCGCTGGGGCTTGCCGCAGAAGGGGCAGGTGAAGAATGCCTCTCGACCGCGAACCATCGGCGCCTCACCGAGGAGGGGTGCCGCAGCCTCTCCGAAGTCGTACACCGGCTCTGCGGCGATCACGTGCACCGCCAAGCCTTGGGCGGCGTCGGGACGGCGACGACTCGATCGCCACGGTTGGGTACCGCTTCAGTTGCACCGATCACCCGGTCGTCTCCTCACGAAGGGGCACGGACCGAGGGTTGGTGATCCCCGGTCCGGTAACCTGGTGCTGTCCCTACCGGGTGGCTGCCAGTTCCCGGACCAACGTCACCTCCAGAGGATCAATTGCGTCCCACGCGTCTCCTCGCACGACCAGAGGTCCGACCTGGAGCGACAGCTGGCAAGGCTCACAGAGTGGGCGGCCAAGGCCGGTCAGCCGGTGGTGCGGGTGGAGTCCGAGGTTGGCTCCGGGATGAACGGGCACCGCCCCAAGTTGAGACGACTGCTCGCGGACCCCAAGGTGACGACCGTCGTGGTGGAGCATCGAGACCGCCTGGCCCGGATGAACGCGGAGCTGGTCGAGGCATCTCTGCTCTCCCAGGGGCGCCGGCTGGTGGTGCTTGACGAGGGTGAGGTGGAGGACGACCTGGTCCGGGACATGGAGGAGGTGCTGACCGGTTTCTGCGCCCG